>NZ_JBHVMZ010000001.1:1603127-1652392 GCF_042796655.1 Paenibacillus sp. NPDC057886
GCCAACAGTGTTACCGGCAAGATTCCACTTTAATTCTGATCCATTGTAAGAGCCAAGCCACCAGTTATCATCACCTGGGAAGTAAAATAGGATCTCATCCATCGTTGAATTAGAAAACCTTCCCGTCCAAAACGGCCGACCGTCATTGATCCCATGACCAAAACCAGCGGTGTTACCGACGAAATGCCATTTTAGCTCCGTACCTTCAAATGCCCCAAGCCACAAATTATCGTCACCTGGGAAATAAAACAGAATATCTTCTCTTCCGTCACCATTGAAATCCCCTACCCAGAACGGCCGGCCATCGTTGATCCCATGTCCAAAACCAACAGTGTTACCGGCAAGATTCCATTTTAATTCCGATCCATTGTAAGAGCCGAGCCACCAGTTATCATCACCTGGAAAATAAAATAAGATCTCATCGTTATTAGTGTTAGAAAATTTCCCTATCCAGGTTGGACAACCTCGTGGTGCTCCTCCAAACCCATTTGTATTTCCTATAGGACTACATTTCGCATTCCCGTCTCCTGTTTTTGAACAAAGCCACCAGTCATTATTTGAATCAAAAAATAACAACTGGTCTTCGGTGCCACTAAATTTACCTATCCAACCAGAAAGTTCTGAATCATTTACGAAGAATAAGCGAATAACGAAGTCTAATGCACACCAAGCTTCAATTCCTTTCTCTCGGTTAAGATAACGGTTAATGTACTCGTAACTCAGGTAACCAAAACCTTTGTCTCCCCACCAATCACCCCAAGAATTTTTGAATTTCATCTTTTGATTAGTATCATCATATCCAACAATACATATTGCATGATGACTGCAGTACGTCGAATCTCCTGGAAGAGGAATAATCCCAGTTGTCTTGGCTTCGGTCCAATTGTCATAGACTGGTACACCCATAACAAATGGTCCGTTGTTAAATATACTGTTTTTCATTGCATCTAGTGAATCAAGCTTAGCATATGATAAAATTTTATTATCTGCAGCATTTGAATCAGCATTGGGGTGTGGATTGTTAGCTGAATTCGCGATATACGGCCAATATTGCCATTCGCATACCCCACGATCTGTTAGAACTTTCATTGCGGTTCTAATGTAAGTCCCTTCTTTAGGTAAGTTATCAATCTCTTTGCATTTTTGATACAGATATCGGGGTGATAATTCAATGTATTTATTTTCTTCCTTCGATTCTTGAGCCTCTTTCATGCCAACAGCACAGGCGAATCCAACACAGGTTCCTTCACTACCCTGGCTTTTAACCGGAGTAACATGAGGCGACTCATATTTTTCAGGAATAGAAGCCAAATTTAACTCCACAGGGAATTCCCGAATAATAGCAGAAAATAAAATGTCTCTTTCATCCGGCGGGGACGGTACAGCCCCAAACCCATATTCATTCAATGACATTTCAGACCTCCTACAAGCTTAATTTCTAAGCTTAAGCATCTGTTTCTTCAATAAAATTTATTCATAAGCATTTAGCCCGGGTTATACTGCACTACCCTTTGATCGCCTTTAGGCAAATCAGATAGCGAGTTCAGAAAGCCGGTTATAGTTGCGATACACTCGTTGGAATGCAGACCCAACAAGGGAAAAACAAAATAGAGAATCCCTGAAGAATGGGGATTCTCTATTTTTTGTTTATTGTGTGTTGTCATAACCATTCTCATTAAAGAGTTCAGGATCAATCTAACTTGATCTTTCAAACTATGAATTACTTAGTACTACATTCTGGTTGATATATGTTTCTATATATTTTTTTCCAGACTAATTAACTTTCTACGGGTCTACGTTTCCTCTCAACCGATTTTTCTTTCATTCTCTTATTAAGCAACAATTGTGCAGTACGAGAGCTAAACGTTTTACCGTATCCTATACATCTGACATGGAAGTAAATTTTACCGGAACTGTTGTGTCCTATTACCACGTTCATTCCCCCGTTGAATTCAACAATATTGTTCGGTCTTTTAAAATACGAAAGTTCTCAATATTAATTCTTGAAATATACACCTGTATGTCCTCCTAGGCTCTCGGACAAGAACTTGTACCGATAAAACAAAAAAGCCGCTAAATTAGCGACTTCAATAGGAATATGTTCTTGTCCCTCGACATTTACACTCTACTTATCTACCGCTTGGTCATGTGCTTCTTGTTCACGAATGTACTTTCTTACCGTTGCTTCATTTAAACCTACCGTACTCACATCAAATCCTTCTGCCCAAAATTTTCGATTCCCGTATTTGTATTTGAGCTGGGCATGCTTCTCAAAGATCATTAGCGAACTTTTTCCTTTTAGATATCCCATGAACGATGAGACTGCAATTTTCGGTGGGATCGCGACCAATATGTGTACATGATCCGGTATCATATGACCTTCTATGATCTCTACACCTTTGTACTTACATAAGCGTTTAAAAATTTCAATCAGATCTCTTCTCACTTGATTATTAATCTCTTTCCGTCTATACTTCGGGGTGAATACAATGTGGTATTTGCACATCCACTTTGTATGAGCTAGGCTGTAGCTCTTGGTTGCCATTAAAGACCATTCCTTTCACCCAGCCTGAACATCTCAAGTTTATCGGAATGGTCTTAGTGGTCAATCCCTCCACCCGCATAGCGGGTGGTTTTTGTTTCGCGCGTTTCACGCACTCAACTGGCTAAAGCCATAATAAAAGCCTGCGCGGTATACTCCCAGACCTTTCGCCCCGGTTCTCGTTTACCATCCAATAGCCGCACCGTCACAGCGGGGGTCTGTGCCCCCGAGCAGGAAACCATTGTCATCGATCATAATGGCATGCGCATGTCCCATGACTCTAGCAAAATCTTCAACTGTGTGTACCTTGTGTCCGGCGAGCTGTAAACGCTGCTGCACTTCTGCTGCGATCCGTCCCTCCACTCTCAATTCTTGCGTCGCCTCTCCCCATGTTCTTCCCCACACCCAGCGGGGTTCACGCACAGCGGTCTGGGGAGTCATGCCATAATCCACCATGCGGGTCAGCAGCGCGGTCTGTGTCTGCGGTTGACCTTCGCCTCCCTGAGTACCGTACAAGATATACGGCTTCCCATCGCGGCAAGCCATCGCCGGCATCAGCGTATGAAAGGTTCTTTTGTCCGGTTCCAGCCTGTTCACATGCGACGGATCAAGGGAGAAGAACGAGCCTCTGTTCTGCAGCAATATACCGGTGTCTCCTCCAACCACGGCCGAGCCGAACTCAAAATAGAGACTTTGGATAAATGAAACGGCATTACCCTCGCTGTCTACTACCGCCGCATATGCCGTATCATGGCCTACCGGCTGGGTATTCATCGGCAGAGCTCGCTCCATATCGATGCAGGCCGCCAGCTTCGCGGCATAGGATTTGGATAGCAGTCGGTCCAGAGGAATGGAAGAAAATTGTGGGTCTGTCAAATAACGATCGCGGTCACGGAAGCTCAGCTTCAGCGCCTCCACGAGCAAGTGATAGTACTCATAGGAACCATGCTCTATACTCTCCAAATCAAACTGCTCTAGAATTTGAAGCGCCATTATACCGGTAAAGCCCTGTGAATTCGGCGGGACCTGATAGAGATCAAGCCCTCGGTAGCTCCCTTTGATCGGCTCCACCCATTCACCTCGGTGTCTCGCAAAGTCCTCCAGTGTCAGCAGACCGCCCTGCTCCTTGAGGGAGCGAACAATCTCCTGACCCACACTGCCTGAATAAAATACGTCTCGACCCTGGTCCGCAACCTGAAGCAGGCTGCTTCCCAAAGCAGACTGCACAAAGCGGCTGCCTTGCTCCGGGACCTTGCCTCCAGGCAGATAGATGGCGGCTGTCTGTGGATAAGCAGCCAGCACATCGAAACGCTCGGCCGTATTGACATGCTGGTCCGGCGATAGCGGGAAGCCTTCCAGCGCATAACGGATCGCGGGCTCAAGCACTTCTGCCAGCGTCATCGAGCCATATTCCTGTAATATAGCATCCCAGCCGTCCACCATCCCCGGCACGGTGATGACGCTTCGGGGTCCTCGCTGCGGGATGGCTGATTCGCCGGCAAAGCAGCTGGCGGTAATCCGGCTTCCCGAACGTCCACTCGCGTTATATGTCCTTACTTTTCTCTCTTCGGTGCTATAGGTTAACCAGAAAGAATCGCCTCCCATTCCCGTCATATGTGGGTATACGACGGCAAGACAGGCGCTCACCGCCACGGCGGCATCAAAGGCGTTACCTCCCTGCTGCAAAATACGCGATCCTGCTGCGCTGGCTAAAGAATGAGGACTGACTACCATCGTCTGTGTGCCTGTGACTTGTGGAACCATCTTGCCACCTTCTTTCTCTCTTATGTTCAACTGACGGTAACTCCTGTTTGTTGTCTAATCATGTTACCAATTCAGACGCGAATGTCTGAGCTGTATGCAGAGCAGACTGCCATCTGCCGGAGGCATACACCCAGCGACTCATTTTTGTACCTGATAGCAGCTGCGTGACATCCGAAGCATCCGTGACAACAAAGTTGCAGTCATGCCCTTCTTCTATTCCATACTCGTCGCAGCCCGTGATTTCAGCAGGTATATCCGTGATCATCCGCAGCAGCTGTACTAAATCCCGTTCACTGCCCATATGGGCAGCATACGATGTGATTTGGGCGATCTGTATCAGATCCCCGCGGCCGAACGGATGGAACGGGTCTTGAATATTGTCGGAGGCCGCAGCAAGCGGAATGCCTTCGGCAAGCAGCTCGTTAATGCGTGTTGTGCCCCGTCTTACCAGGCCGCGATCTTCCCGTCCCTGAAGATACAGGTTCACCGCAGGCAGCGTTACCGCGTTCAGACCGGCTTCCTTCATCTTCGCCATCACATGCTGTGCATCTTTTTCTGTCATTGCGGACAACGAGCACAGATGATCTGCCGTCACTCTGCCCTGATAACCGTAGCGAATCGTATGCTCTGCGATGCTCAGCACGGTTTTTTTTCCGGGATGATCACTTTCATCTGCATGCAGATCAATGGGTACGCCGAAACGTTCCGCTAACCGAAAAATCCTGCTAATCTCCCGTTCAGGGTCGTCTGCGAGATGAGGGGCTCCACCCAGTACATCAATTCCCATCCGCACTGCTTCCTCGATTGCCTCATCCGCAGCTTCATGATTGCCTCGGAACGGAACCATGAGCGCATATTGGATAGCCATACGGCCCTTCAACTTCTCCCGTACTTCCAAGGCTGCCTCGATCGTCCGAAAGGCCACCTCTCTCCCCAAATGAACAGGGAAGTCAAGGTGGCTCCTTATGGTCGTGGTCCCGTAGCTCAGTGCCATTCTGGCGGCAGTCAGCATGCGTTCCGCTAGCTGCTCCTTGCTGAATGTCTGTACAGCCTGGCTGTAATTAAGAATGGCTTCATGAAGTGTGCCGGATCGGTTCGACACCTGCGAGAGCGAAAAGGCCTTATCCAGATGCATATGACAGTCAACCAGGCCAGGAAGCATCATGCCGCCCTGCAGATCGATGCAATCCGCGTCTGCCAACCGTTTCAGATCCGAACCGGCCTGATGCGGGACCATCAGACGGGAAGCACCGCTTTCCCGTGCATCAAGGAAACGATCTTGCCGACGGATACTAACCCATTTTCCAACCTCCGCCTTTAGTTCATAAAGACAGAGGTCTTCCCGGTGCGGAAGGCGTACATTAATGAAACGCAGCCCAGCACTCATTGTGCGGTAGCCAGCGCCTGAAGCACCGCCAGATCCTCCTCGTCAAGCTCGGTGGCTGGACCCGCTTTGATCATATCCGAGAACATCTCGTCCGGCACCATGGTCGTCAGACAATACAGACGTGTGCTGCCCGTGTTAATAATATCGTGATGGTTGCCCGGTGGGATGATAATGAATGAGCCTTGGCGGATCGGAGTCTCATACTCGTTGCCAACTTTGGCTAGCCCCTCCCCTTTTAACACATAAAAATATTCATAAGCCTCCCTGTGTTCATTGGATGGAGTTCTGCCTCCAACCTCGAAGATCTCCACAAATGAAGTGAAAGGAACCTGCTCCCTGTCGCACAGCAGGATGAACTTATTCGTATCCTGTGCGGAAATTTTGTGGACGGGACAATTCTCAAAGTTACCAGCAACCAGACCTGGAATGTTCACCATATACATTCAACCTCACTTTGATTGATTTTAATTTATGCTTCGCTTTTTATCTTTTTACCGGCAGCCTCAAACAGGATATGTCCTGTTCTGTACTGCGAACAGCCGTGGTGGCAATCTTCAACCCACCTGTTCCCGTGCTGTTCGTCTCGTCCCTAACACCATTCGGATGCCGGGCGAATAACGGGAAGGCACTGCCTGTCAACTCAAGCCGGACATACGAGCCAGCCGGAAGGGTGGCCGCCAAGGGACGCAGCCGGATCTGCGCTGTTCTCCATTCATTGGAAGCATCTGCTCCTTCACTGCAGATTTCCGTGCGACCCACACTCAGTAGCCGGGCCGTCCCTTTCTCGGATACGGTGGTGAGGATGGCCACCAGATCCGTCGGACCTCCCAATGTTTGGTACTGCACGGATAACTCCGGGGACCCAAAAATCGGGATATCCTCTGCAAGCGGTCCTCCCGTATATACCAGAATCTCTTGCCGTTCCTGAATGGCAGCTCGGTCGGACGGCAGGTAAGAGTCCAGACGCATCGGCAGACGTGAGTCGTACACGAATACATCCGGCACAGCCTCCTCCACATCTTCCTTATGCTTTTCGAGTCTCCCCCCACCTGCCGCACCATTCGCCGGGGTCTGTGACCCGGACAGATAAAACCATTCGGACGGAGAAGCCCCATCCTCAAATAGAGAAGGCAGCTGTTCCGCCGTATGCCATTCATGACTCAATTGGTCAAAATATCGGATCGGCAGTTCACCAAGCAGTTCCATGTCTTCCTTGCCCTTCAGCCAATAATCAAACCAGCGCAGCTGCTCCAGATGATGACCACCATCCGCCTGCTCGCCATGATCGATTCCGCCCGCTCTGCGCCCCCATGGAATGTGGGCCCACGGGCCAACAATGAGCCGATGAAAGCAATCCGGCGTGGCCGTAGCTTGCAGAGCTTCGAACGACTGTAACGTGCCCATGAGGAAACCGTCATACCATCCCCCAATATGAAGCGCCGGCACGGGTTCCTTTACGATATCGTTGATCCAGTTCATCTGCTCCCAGTACTCATCGTACGCTTGATGATCGATCCAATCATAAAATGCGGGAAAGTATTGCTCCAGAATCGGATGTCTTTCATTCAATGGCATTTTCCAAAGCATCTCATCGGGGCTGCGCATGAGTCGTGAGCATTGCTCTGCCGTTTCGAAGTCACCCGCTCTTTGTGCCGTGTCACGAGCCAGCTGGAAAGCCCACGGCAGATGGTTGCCAAGTGCGAACGAACCATGCGGGTAAAATAAGCCATGATACATGTCTGCCGGACACATGCTCGGTGCAATCGCCTGGAGCGCAGGGGGGTGAAGGGAAGCTGCTGCCCATTGTGTTAGACCTTGATAAGAGAAACCGTACATGCCTACTTTCCCGGTCGAGCCGGACAGACCGGCTGCCCACTTGATGGTATCAAATCCGTCCTCTGCTTCTTGAACAAACGGATTAAATTCGCCTTCCGACTCACCCCGCCCCCTGACGTCCTGGATTACAACGATATATCCCTTACTTGCATACCAGACGGGGTGGGCATGCGTAACGGTAGAAGCAATCGACCTTCCGTAGGGCTGGCGCATCAGCAGCACAGGATATTCTCCTGTCTCGTCCGGCAGGTATATATCTGAATACAACGTTATACCGTCGCGCATTGTGCAAGGGACCTTTCGCCGGATGACCACATTTCCAAATTTCATGCAACTCGCTCCTTTGCTGTAGATACGGATTGACTATTAAAATCCGCATGGCACGTTAACTGCTGCAGGTTGCGCCATTCTTCCATCATCCGTTGATCAGACACCGCTAACAGCCGAACGCTTTAATTTTTCCTGATTCAAAATGCCCTTAGGGTCGTTGTGATGTTTAATTTCCCACAAACGATCATGCGCGTAGGATCGCCCGCCCTCCTTCAAATCCCAAGTGTGCGGATTATTTACTCTAACCCGGTTTTCCTCGTAACGTTCCATTAGCTGATTCAGGTTTTCCTCCGTTGTGAACGGAACCAACGGCAGGCCAGAGATCAGCAAATTTCCGTTTTGGCGGGCAAACTCGATGTGATTCATCACTTCTGGATATTCCTTTTTCATAGAGGAGATTTGCTCAAGGGCACAGGATGAATCAAAATTCAGCTGCAGATAGGTTAAGCCGGGGTCTGCCTTGCGCGCCCACAAAGTCGTATGATTCCATGTGAAATCGGAGACACCTACACCTTTGTGATACTGTTCGGCAGAGACCTTCATAGCCAAGTGACCTCCATACTCCGATAGGATACGTTCAAGCTGGGATTCGTTGGCCGTATCCACTTCCAGTAATGCGACAGCACGGTCAGCGGGGAGATCAAGCGGAAGAAAATAGGATGGTACCGGCCATTCATGGATGGAGATTAGCCGTTTCACCAAGGAAGTGTCCTCAGCAACCGACTGTCCAAAGCGAAAAGCCTGTTCAAAACCGTCAAAGGTTACGGCCCACTGCATCCATTCCACTCGGGGAGCCAGATTGATTTCCACTTCGGACAAAATGCCGATTGTACCGTAAGTATGCAGGTAAGGCAGCACCTCGTCCCCTTGGAGCTCAATGGTACGGGGATGAACCTCAACGGTCTTGATTTTTAGCGAACGTACCAGCCCATCCCAGATCGTCCCCCAGCTGATCGAACCGATGCCGCCAAAACCGCCGCATAAAAACCCGCCGATCGTCGCGGATTGAAAAGTGGAAGGCATCGTACGCAGCTCGTAACCTGCCTTGCGGGCAGTAGATTCCATTTTGCCGAGTCTAGCCCCGGCCTGGATCCGCATCGTGCCTTCTCCCATTTCGAGCACCTTGTTGTATTTGGCCAGATTCAGGACGATTCCGCCTGTGACCGGAACACATTGGCCATAGTTGCCGGTGCCGTTCCCCCTGATGGTTAGCGGAACTCCCAGCTCTGCTGCTATGGAGAGCAGATCGTCAAGTTCTTCCTCGGTGCGCGGACTGGCGATGCACTCGGCGACCTTACCCTGCAGCTGACTGGCCAGCACAGGAGAGAAGTGATGATAATCCATCGAATATTTGGCAAGCGCCGCCTCCTCCCACTGCAGCAATTCCGGATCCATGCGTTCTTTCAATACGGCTATCCAATGTTCATTCATTCGGTTCCCCTCCCGTATTTGTAAAACTGATCTCCATAGGAATCTCTTAGGATTTCGGCAAGAATTCATCCGTAAACACCTTGCTGACATCAGGCTCCTCTTTCAATGCCCCAATCTCCTTAAGCTGCTTTCCGAGCTCCGTCCAGCGTTCCTCTGTCATGTAGCCAACGCCATGTGTCGCCGCATCACCTTCGTATACAAACGGGATAAGCGCTTCTGAGGCATAGTTCAGCTTTTCTTTCGTAAAATCAGGGTTTTCCTTTAAAATGACGTCATTCACGGTATCATAATTGGTCTTGTAATAATCCCAGCCCTTCATCGAAGCCTCGACATAACCGCGCACAATATCAGGATGATCCTGAATATACTGCTCCGTTGTGAACAGCACATTGGAATACGGGTTATAACCGGCGTCTGCCAGTAGCAGGAAATTAATATCCACATTCTGCTGCTTCATCTCGTACGGCTCACTGGTTACATATCCCTGAATGGCAACCGTTTCATCGGCTACAAAAGGAGCCAGAGAACCGGTATAAGCCAATTCCTTCACGTTACCCAATTGGTATTTACTCTTCACAAAGTCCCAAAACACCGAGCCCGTCCCCACGTATACGGAGCGGTTGTTCAAATCGGCCAGGGAGGACATGTTCTGATTGGCATGAACCATAAGTCCCTGCGGGCTTTTCTGGAATATCGTCGCAATTGCTACAAGAGGGATTCCTTCTTCACGAGCGACCAGCAATTGATCCGCTGTAGCCAGTCCGAACTGCGCCTTGCCTGAAGCCACGATCTGTGTTGGAGACACCTGCGGCCCACCTGCCTGGATGGTCATATCGAGACCAGCCTCATTGTAATATCCTTGCTCCTTTGCCGCATACAGACCCCCGTGCTCTGCTTGTGCAAACCAGTTCGTCACCTGTGTAATTGCCGTCAGTTCCTCGCTTCCCCCCGTAGCAGAGGCATTCTCAGCAGTTGGCTGATTCCCGCAAGCCGCCAGTAATGTGGATAAGGAAAATATTGCTGCAAGTAAAACGACAGTTCCCTTTTGTCTGTACTTGTTCATCTCATTACCACTCCCCAAGGAAAATTACGGATGATTTACTCTACTACTGCTACCGGATTTCGAAGCGTCATAAAGCCACTGATTCTACACTCGGCGACATCTCCTTGCTGAATTCGGACGGATCCGGGTGTGCCCGTCATGATCACATCTCCCGGATGAAGAGTCATCATCTGTGAAAAATACGAGACAATGAACCATGGATGATACATCATGTGAGACACCGTATTGCTATGAATAACCTCATCATTCAACACCGTTTCAACGATGAGGTTCTGCAGATCGCCTATTTCGTCAGGTGTTATTAGTTGTGGTCCGAGACTGAAAAATGTATCGAATACCTTGGATCGCTGCAGGAATCTGGGGTTCCGTGCGTGAATGTCCTGGTTAGTCATATCCAGCGTTGCGGCAAAACCGGCAATGACCTCCTGCGCACGTTCTTCCGGCACATTTTTGCAGGTTCGGCCGATGATAATGCCAAGCTCTGCTTCTGATGTCACATTCACATCCTGAGCGTTCAGCTGGATACACTCTTCCGGCCCGATCAGGCTGGAGTCCGGCTTCATGAAGCAGACCGGCTCACGATCTGGAGGAGTGGATGCGAGGTCGATCGCTTTTTGCACATAATTCATGCCAATTCCCCATATTTTACGAGGGTGGCGGAAGAGCGGAGCAGGTATAGCTTCTTCTGAAGGTATGAAAGGGATAGATGAAACTGTTCTGTCCCCGTGCTTCTGATACCACTGGACAAGCTCCTCTAGCTGGCTTTGCTGCAAGATCTCCATAACGGAGGTGCGCCATGAGCTTCCTTCCGCCCTGTTGATCTCCTCTAGAAGAAAGAATCGTTCCGCATGTCCAATCGCTGCTTGTTCACCATCGCCGTGTTTCAGACTGACGAGCTTCACGGGGTACTTCCTGCTGGCTGTTGAACCGGTTCAGTCCCCCGGACATCGGTGATTTCAAAATCACACAGTTCCTCCAGCGCCTCTGACAAAATCGTTGAGATTCGTTCCTGAATAATGCTGCCTTTCTCCGGCGTGGCCGTCGTAGCATCACCAGCAATACCGGTAGCGGAGATATCAGCCATCTTCCAGGCAAAACGAATTTTCCCTTCTAATGTAAGAAAGCGGTAAGAGGACATATCAGGAAGCTCTTTGACAAGGAACTCCTTCTTCACCCAGTCCGGTTTAATGGACATCACGAGAGAGGTCTCATAATCGCCACCATGAATACCGTATTCCAGCTCCTCGGAAGACAGGAGATCCTCTGCCACATTCAGACTGCTGGGACTGAGATAGAAAACCATCATCCCCGTTCTGATCCGTATTTCTCGGGATACCGTATTTAGCAAATCCACGTTGCCGCCATGGGTATTAAACAACAGTAACTTGCGAAAACCACTGGCCTTCAGACTTTCTGCAATGTCCAGCATGATGGCATGCAGTGTGCTCGCAGATAAGGAAATGGTGCCCGGAAGTCCGATATGTTCATTGCTTTTGCCATACGAAACCGGAGGCAGCAGCCAGATCTCCTTATCCGCCCGCACCCGCTCCAGCGTTTGGGATAAGGTCGCTTCCCCAATCAAAGTGTCCGTATATACGGGCAGATGGGGGCCATGCTGCTCCACAGCTCCGACTGGGAGAATAACCAGCGCCTTATCCTTCGGCAGTTCTTTGACCTGTTTGCTTGTCAGACGGGGCAAAAATCGTTCCTCCCACGCTGTTCCTTCATATCGTTGAAACATAACTGACACCCTTTCTCCTGCGATTTTATTGTTTTTACGCGTAGCTTCATGTCCATATATCGAATGATGCTCTTATCCCTTTACTTCTGAATTTACTACTGAAAGAACGGATGTGGCCCATTCCAGCAGACGTTGATCCTGTCCCGGACCTGCAATGATCGAAATACCGACCGGGCGGCCCAGTGCCTCCGCAGCGGGAATCGTAAGCTGCGGCAGACCCGACAAGCCGGAAATGCAGGTTAAACGCATCGTTTTCACTCTTCGTTCTTCAATTAAAGGCCCGCCCAAGCCCAGCTTCGGGGCCGCTCCAGTCGTCGTCGGAATCACAAGCACCGTATCCGTTCTGAGCAGGTCAGTCATGTGCTTGCACACCTCGACTCGGCGTTTGGCTGCCTTCTCCTGATCGGCACGTTCAACAGTGCTTGCCCAGGAGAATCGCCCGGCCGTATCTGGCCCGAAGGTCGGCTGCTCACGTTCAATCCACGCCCCGTGCTCCTGCCATATTTCATAGCCCTGGATCGTCCTGAACATGGTCATCCATTCAGGTAGACCCTGCGGGGCGATGCGAACCGTTTCATGGCTCGCAGCCATGCTGCACAGCAGCTTCAGGTAAGGGGCAAGCGCCTCTTTGCTCTCAGTGTCAGCAAGCTCCCACGCATCCTCACCGATGAGCACCCGGCTGAAGCCTGTACCCGAGTCTGTCTGCGGCAAAAGCACTTCTCCTACCCGGCACAGCGTCTCGAGATCACGTGCCATCCAGCCGACAGTGTCGAAGCTGGGAGCAAGTGGAATAACGCTTTTCGTGGAGACAATGCCATGCGATGGACGCATTCCATAAATTCCACAGTACGAAGATGGCACACGCACCGATCCTCCCGTATCTGTTCCAAGGGAGAAGTCAGCAAGCCCAGCGGCGACAGCAACCGCCGATCCGCTCGATGAACCGCCAGGGATACGATCGGGAGCCCTTGGATTCACTGGAGTTCCATAATGAACATTTTCACCATTCAAGCTGAACATCAGCTCATCCGTATGCGTCATCCCCGTTAGTCGAGCTCCTTGCTGCAATAGCAGGTTGAGCGTTTCCGCGTGTTCCGCCTCGGGCCCATGCGTCTGGAGCCAACGTGGATTACCCGCGCCATTTGTATTGCCACGGACGGCAAACACATCCTTGACCATAAAGCTGAGTCCGTTCAGCTTACCCTTTCCTGTCGGTTCAACGTTTACCTGGTTGACAACGGCGTTCCATTGGTCCTTCATTGCGTCATCCCATCCTTCCGTTCAGCCTTCTAGCGATGCCAGCTCTTCCGAGTTGTTTCTCTCTATAGGGGTCGCTGCCCCGTTCAGCTCTTCTACCAACCAAGTGGAATCCGCAACGAAGCCATAACATTGCTTGATATTGTACAATGTCGCTTCTATGCAGAAATCCGGGGAGCTTGTTGCCGAGCAATCCTCCAGAAGTATGCCGTCATATCCGAGACAAGCCGCGTCCTGCAGTGTATGCATGACACACTGATCGAGATTTACCCCGGCAAACAACACCGTTTGAATATTAAGATTGCGTAGAATACTGTCCAGTGGTGTATCCCAAAACCCGCTCATGCGATATTTATCCACATAGATATCATCGGGGGACGAATCCAGACCATCGACAATTGCCGTTCCCCAACTGCCTTTTTCCAGCACCTTGGAGCCGTTCCCCGGCAGCGGGTCCCCGATGCCGTTGCCCCGCCCATCCGAATTGTATACATGAAGCACGGATGGCGGCACGTTCATTCGGTCTTCCCGATTGCCCCAGTTCACCCATATCACAGGCACTCCCGCTTTGCGCAGCTCGGGCATCAGTCGGTTAAGCCGGCTGACCGGGTTAAGGAGCGGAGAGGTATCGACCCCAATGGAATCCAGCCATCCACCCGGTGTACAGAAATCATTCTGCATATCGATGACAATAACTGCCGTATGCTCGAGATCAAATATGACTTCCTGCGGCTGTGCAGGGAGGGTTACTGACTTGCCGTACTTTTGCGTTCGCCTTAGATCAACCAGCGTTTCGGACACTTGCCAATAGCTCTTTCGATTTCCAAGTTTGAACATATTAAGTCCCCTCATTTTTTCTGAAATTTCTGATTTGAAGCTTCAAATACTTTTGGTTCAGGTTTATGGCTTCATTAGATACTCCGTTGTAAACGCCTGGGTAACATCTAGTGTCTTCGTTAATCCTCCGCCCTTGATCATCTGATCCTGCAGGGTGCTCCAGCGTTCCTTTGTCATGTAACCAATACCATTTGCCTCAGATTCCTTGTTAAGAATAAAGGGTTTTTCCTGCACTGCTTCATAATTCATTGCTTCTACCGTCATATCGGGATTGTAGGTTTGAATAAACGGGTTTACCTTTTCATAGTTGTCTAGATAATAGCTCCAACCTTTCTGACTTGCCTGCACCACAGCTTCAACGACATCAGGGTGCTCTTTAAGATAATCTTCCGTCGTGAAAAGAACGTCTGCATAGTTCGCGTAACCGGAATCGGCGATTTTCAGATAGTCCACCTCAACCCCCTGCTGAGAAAGTGCGTAAGGCTCATTCGTGATGTAACCCTGATTGAGCGAACTCGGGTCATTGATAAAATTGACCAGCTGCCCGTTATACTTCATTTCTTTTACATCTGTCAGATTGTATTGGCTCTTGATATATTCCCAGTAAGGCACCGCTGTACCGATGTATACGGTTTTGCCGTTCAGGTCTGTGAAATCCTGAATGTTCTCCCCCTTGTGGTACATCAGAACCTGCGGTGTGCTTTGAAAACCGGCAAGGATACCGACAACAGGGATTCCCTGTTCCCGCGCCTTCAAAATTTCATCCGCGTAAGATATACCGAATTCAGCTTTGCCTGCAGCGACAAGCTGCATGGTTGACACCTCGGGGCCTCCTGGCTGAATCGTCATGTCGATCCCCTTGTCCTTATAAAAGTTCTGCTGCAATGCCGCAAAATAGCCTCCATCTTCCCCTTTGGCGTACCAGCCCTCGATCAGTTTCACCTGCTTCAAATCTGTTCCGGCTTCCCCTCCCGCCGGGGCGGCGGATTGTAGAGCGGAGGAATTGGAGCATGCGCTCAGAAGCAGTAGGATCAAAGAAGCAGCCGACAGCAGCCATTTCTTGTAACGAAAGTTCATATGATGTTTGGACATGTTGGATCTCTCCCCCGGTTCTGGTATCATTTCATTGCTGATTCATGCCAGGACTTCAAAAGTTTGTTCGACACCATGTTGATGATTAGGAAAAATGCGATTCCTAGGGCGGATGCCGCTAAACCGCAGGCGAACAGATAAGGAGTTTGCAGGCGGGTTGCCGCAACGGTAATCCCGTAACCGAGTCCGCCTTGTCCGCCACCAATGCCAGCAATGTATTCACCCACGATCGCTCCGACAACCGAACTGGAGCACGAAATTTTCAGTCCTGCCATAATGTACGGGAGTGCCGCAGGAAATCTTAGCCTCCAAATGGTTTGCAGCTTGCTTGCATTATACAAATAGAATAAATTCTTCATGTTCTGATCCGTTGAGTTCAATCCGATCAGCGTATTCGATAAAATCGGGAAAAAGCTGATTAAGAATGAAATGATCACAATGGCATTTATTCCCGCTCCGAACCAGATCACTATGATTGGCGCTACCGCAACGACCGGAATAGTCTGTAGGATAATAGCGTAGGGATATACGCTTTTTTCTACCGTTTTGGACAGGGCCAGCAGAATGGCCAATGAAATACCGAGCACTACACTGATCGTAAAACCGATCAACGCCTCAACAATGGTTGTGCTTACGGACGTAATCAAATTTACGCTGTTCTCAGCAGCGGCTGCGGCAATATCGGATGGCTTGGGCAAGATATATGGGGGCATTCCGAGTATCCGCACGATTAATTCCCATCCGCCGATAAACAGGACAAATACGACGATTGGCGGCAGAATTTTTTTCAGCAATCCAGTGACTGGGCTCTCTTCTGCCGGATGATGGCTGCGGGTATTGTCCTTCCCAGAAGCTCGGATACCTGGTGTCGTTTCAACGGCTGGATTAGCTACCATCTCTTCCATGCTGCTTCCCTCTCCTCTCATTTCTGGCTATCAATGATTCAGTACATTGGACACGCTGCGTACATATTCACCGAATTCAGGCTGGGTCCGGAATTCATCATCCCTCGGATAAGCAAACGGAATATCAATGAAATCCGAAATTTTACCGGGACGAGGTGTCATCACCACGACTTTTGTCGATAGAAACACACTTTCGAATACGTTATGCGTAATGAACAGAACCGACATCTTCTTGTCCTGTTCCCAAATATTTAGCAGTTCATTTTGCAGCGTCTGCCTGGTAATTTCATCAAGGGCACCAAACGGTTCGTCCATTAACAGCAGCTTGGGACGAGATATCAACGCTCGTGCAATTGATACTCTCATCTTCATTCCGCCTGACAACTCACGGGGCAGCACCTTCATATAATCCTTCAGGCCTACCAGCTCTAGAACCCGCTCCCCTTCGGTAATTCGCTCCTTTTTGGATACGCCACGCAAAGTAAGAGGCATGGTGACATTATCAATCAGCTTGGCCCACGGGAGCAGGGTATGCTCCTGAAATACAAAGGCAATTTCATTCTGTTTGCGTGCTTCCTTTGGGGAAGTACCCAGCACGGTCAGATGACCGGAGGTCGGTTCCGTCAAACCGGCAATCATATTGAAAATGGTAGATTTCCCGCAACCGGAAGGACCGACAAAACATAGAAATTCTCCTTCCCCCACATGCAGATTCGCATGCTGCACAGCTACAGTGCCATTGGGGTAGATTTTGCCGACATCATCGATTAGAAGCATGGAACGGCTGTCCTTTTGGGCCGCTGCCTGTTGATTTTGGGTGAGCTGCATCTGAATCCCCTCTTCTCTTTGAAGTTGTGTCCTATCATATAGCCAAAAAATATACGTGTAAATATTCCTGACACAATTTTGGTTTTTTATCTAATGGTATACGCTTTACGTTGGTTCAAAAACAGAACATTCGGTGTTTTGGGTTAACTTACATTACATACATATAACAAAAGGGATTGCAGGAATTCGCCAAGACCCTATATAATTGCTTAAAAAGTTACGTGGTGTCCGGTACCTGATTCAGATATGTATCGTTTAGGAGGAATGATTGACATGCATTTAACTATAGAAGATGCGTTGGCTGTGTACCCGTTATCGGAAGGCAAGTTGGCCGCCGGTAAAAAAGGAATTTCTCGAACGATCAGCTCCATCAATTTGATGGATGCGCCGGATGTGATCAACTGGATGAAAGAAGGGGAGCTCTTGTTGACTACAGCTTATGCGATTAGGGATTCACCCGAGGAATTTGTTAATTTGCTTCAAAAGCTGAATGAACGTGGAGCCTCCGGGCTTGGCATCAAGCTTGGTCGATACTGGGCAGAAATACCTGAGATAGCTCTGCTGGAAGCTGATCGGCTGGGCTTGCCCCTAATTGAGCTTCCCTTTCAATTCACCTTCTCCGAGCAGATCACCGCTCTCTACCAATCCGAGTTCCAACGCGATACCCGCCGGCTGAATGAATTGCTTGAAACACAGAAGAAGCTGGTTGATTTTGCGATGCAGGCGGATGAGTACACCAATTATTTTCAAAGTATCACATGCATTTTAGGGGTTCCTTTAGCCATCGTTACCTCTGAAGGACAGACCTTGTATAACATGACCCGTTGTTCCGATATGGAGCTGTTGAGGGATTGGCCCTGGAATCAGGACAACCGGTTTTACAAGTCGGCGAGCAACCTGTTGTATCGGGTCCCCCTGCTGAAAAACGGAAAGTCATACGGTTACTTGCTGATACAAACTGAAAATCTGCTGGAAGCACATGAAATGGAGGGCATTTTTCACCAAGCTTCCGTTATTCTTTCCTATCATCTGGAGGTCATCCAGAATCAGGAGGCTACTGCGGCAGGCAGTCGTCTTGGCACGGCCATGGAACGTTACTTAAAGGGGAACGCCTCTCTGAAAACGGTGCTCGAATTTGCCGAAGCATTGGGAAGCACATTCTGGAGCACGCCCTACGTATGCATGGTATCTTCCACAAGAGCGGATGCTTGGGACCATGAAAGTCAGAGGCGCAAACTGAGGGAGATTCAGAATAGGCTTCAGGACCATCCCAAAACGTCCTCCTTGGAATCCCATCATTTTTATGTGATGAACCGCATATATTCACTCTTCCCCCTTCTAGAAGAAGAGGCCAAGGATCGAAGGAAGTATGAGGATTCGGTACGTTTGTATGCGGATTTGATGCATTCATGGGACCACGGAACAAAAACATGTTTTATCAGTAAAGGGAGAACGGGCATGGAGGAGTTCATCGACGGCTTCCGGGAGTGCGGGGAGGCTGAGAGAATCAGTACGGAGCTTGGTTTAAGCGAACCGGTTGTCATGTTTGCTGACCTGGAGTTTATTTATCTCTTCAAGCATATTCCGCAGGAGGTTATGATCAGGTATTGCACTTATTTATTCCGTCCACTGCTGGACAAGGAAGAGGAATACACCAGCGAGATGATGCACACACTTGAAGCCTATTTCGCCAACAACGGCCAAGTGAATGAAACGGCACGTGAGCTATACATCCATCGCAACACCGTGCTGTACAGGCTGGAGAAAATTTCGGGGCTGCTGAATCTGGATTTGAAGAATACCGATCATCTGCTGCTCTTAAAGCTGGGACTTATGTTTAGGCACTTGATGTCGCCCTAGAGACAAATTCGAAAAAGGTCTTGGGTATTCTTAGGAGCCTAGATTCTTGGTAACCGGTCAGAGCTACCCGCGAATTGGCACCAGGCCATCGGTGTTCTTAGCTTCGTGCCAAGCCAGCTCTACCAAGCGTTCGCTCTTAGGAGTTTGCAGCAAATATTCAAAGTCATATGGATTTCCAAGATCTTCTTGCCCAACTTTTCAGTTTTAAAGGGTCAATAGCTAAATCCCTAAATATTGATAGCGCTTTTTCTTTGAAATCGAAATTGTTAAAGAAATTGTCAGTATCAATTCCCCAATTATGGTTTTTGATAGTATTAATACCTTTGCAGGAGCAGCGTATCGCGGTACATCAGGTAGGGGACGCGTACCCTGAATCGCATCCAACCCTTTTACGATCAGTTCGTTCTGTTTCCGTTCGACGAGTTCGACAATCGTGCTGCCCAATTTTTTCGGCCGATTTTTCCCGCGTTGAGCGAAAATTCCGACTTCCGGCCACTCCTTGTTGTTCCTTGGATGCCTGGCTTCATATTGAATTTTATCGTCGGATATTTTCTGGAAGTAAAACAGGATCTCCAAATGCGAAAACCCCTCGATTCCCCTGATCGATTCTTCGGACAGATCTTCGTTTAGGCACGGCTATTCAAATAACAACTGGTGTTAAATCAACAAAAAAACATGACCGCCACAGGGCGATCATGTTTTCTTTAAATCTCCACATCTCAATGCAAAACCATTAAGACTTGGCAGGTAATATATTTTTGTCAAACTCGACTTCAAACAGATATTCGTCCAAATCAACCTTCATCGCTTCATTGAAAATGTTTGATGCAATCATTTTGCATCCGACCGTGGTGATTAGCACAATCTCTTCTGAGGTGAATTCGCTTCTTAATTTATCGTAGATAGACTCATCAATGGTGTTTGGATTGTTAACCAATCCACGACCATAATTAATCAATACTTTTTCGATTTTAGTGAATTCGAACTCATTAAAGCTGATGTTCAGATCGCGGAGAAGCTTGGCATGATAGGTGGAGCAGACCAGACACTCATTTTCAGTCGAGATCGCATAACAGTAAAAATAAATAGCGCGGCTGCCAATGATTTTTTGCAGCTCATTACGCACCGGATAGAATTCCATCGCATCAAAAGACGGCATGGAATACAACAATGTTTTAACCATATTCGTTACTCGATTACCATTTTTGATTCGTTCATCTACAAAATCCTTGGCTTCTTGAGACATGTCTTCGTATTGTAATGCGGGTACCACACTGCTCATGAAAATTCCTCTTCGCTGAAACCTCAGGAAAATCCTTAATGTTTGCCTTCTGCCTCTCGCAGAAACATCCCCGTAATCGAATGCTTTGCAGCTGCAAGTTGGGCTGGCGTACCTTCGAATACAATTTGTCCACCACGGTGCCCGCCCTCTGGACCCACGTCAATGATCCAGTCAGCACTCTTGATCACATCCAGATTGTGTTCGATGACCACCACCGTGTTGCCTCCATCGACCAAGCGGTTCATAATGTCCATCAGACGAGAGATATCGGACATATGCAGCCCGGTTGTCGGCTCGTCCATGACATAGAGACTGCCCTCCTTATGTAGTTCTTCAGCCAGTTTGATGCGTTGGCATTCCCCGCCCGATAAGGTGCTTAGAGGCTGGCCCAGTGTTACGTATCCGAGTCCCACATCCTCCAGCGTTCGCAATTGACTAAGCAGCTCCTTCTTGCTGAAGAAATCCGAAGCTTCCCGTACCGTCATAGCGAGGACGTCGCTGATGGATTTTCCGTTCAGCTTGTACGCTAACACTTCATCGCTGAACCGCCTGCCCGCGCATACTTCACAAGTCGTTCTGATCGGTTCGAGGAACGCCAAATCTGTATAGATCATGCCGAGACCCTGACAGTTGGCACAGGCCCCCTTGGAGTTAAAGCTGAACAGAGATGCACTCACCTTGTTGGCGGCTGCGAACAGCCGGCGAATCTCATCCATCATCCCCGTGTAGGTAGCCGGAGTGGAGCGGATGGATGTGCCTACAGCCGATTGATCAATGACAATCGCTTCCGGGTGTGAGGGCAGGAAGGCTCCGTTAATCAAGGTGCTTTTGCCTGAACCGGCAACTCCTGTTACTACAGTCAGTACACCGACGGGGATATCGACGGTTACATTCTTCAGATTGTGCAGACTGGTCCCGGCCACAGTCATCCGACCCTTGGGCACACGCGATGAAGTTTTCAAAGGCAGACTTTGCTTCAAGTAACGCCCTGTTAAGGTATCCGCGCGGAGCAAGCCCGCAAAGTCGCCTTCGTAGACGATTTCACCGCCGCGTGTACCTGCATGAGGTCCTACATCAATGATGTAATCGGCGATCTCCATCACTTCGCGGTCATGTTCGACGACAAGTACGGTATTCCCTTTATCCCGGAGCTGGCGCAGTATGCCGTTCAGACGATGGACATCCCGCGGATGCAGCCCGACGCTCGGCTCGTCGAAAATGTAGATCATATCGGTAAGACTGCTGTTCAGATGACGAACCATCTTGATGCGCTGCGATTCCCCACCCGACAATGTTGATGTCTGTCGATCCAGACTCAGATACTCCAGTCCAATTGAGACCAGATGGCTCAGCCGGATTAGAATCCCGTCAATCATAGGTCCGGCGACGGCATCCTGAATGGCTTCGATCATACGAACAAGCTCGCCAATCTCCATTGCCGCACATTGCGCGATGTTGTATCCGTTAATCCGGCAGCCTAAGGCCTCTTGATTAAGCCGGCTTCCCTTACACAAGCTGCATTCGCTGTAGGACAAGAACCGGTCAATCGATTCGCGTTTAGCTTCGGACATCTCGCTGCTGTCCCGCTTCAGATACAGGCGTGTGAATTTGGGAAGCAGACCTTCGTAATCCGATTCGATGGCGCCGCCTTTGGTATTGTATACGATCTTGCTTTCTTTGCCGTGCAGGAGGGTATCCCACTCTTCCTCTGTGTAGTCAGCGAGCCGCTTGTCGTTGTCGAACAGTCCGGAAAGGGCATATGTATTCCATAACCACCCTCCCACTTTAAAGGAAGGGAACAGAATCGCTCCTTCATTTAGTGACTTGGACCTGTCAAGCAGCTTCTCCACATCGAACTGCACCACCTGTCCGACTCCGGAGCAATTCGGGCACATACCTGCCGGGTCGTTAAAGGAGAAGACATTCGAATTACCGGCGAACGGTTTGCCGATTCGGGAGAAAAGCAGCCGGAGCATTGCATAGATATCCGTGATCGTGCCCACCGTCGAACGGGAATTGCCGCCGAGCCTTTTCTGATCGATGACAACTGCCGTAGACAAGTTCTCAATGAGATCGGCGTCTGGCTGACTAAACCGGGGCAGCCGATTGCGGATGAATGCGGAGAACGTCTCGTTCAGCTGCCGCTGAGCTTCGACACTGATGGTGTCGAAGACCAGGGAAGATTTGCCCGAACCCGAGACGCCAGTGAAGATCGTGATCTTTCGCTTCGGGATGCGGACATTTACATTTTTCAGATTATTCTCGCGTGCACCTTTAATGATGATATTATTGGCGTCCATTGACCCCACCGTCCCAACGATAAGTGAGCTGTACAAGGCCAGAGGAGAACGCTCTTGTATGAGCCAACTGTAAGTTCAACCGTTGTTTGATATCTGTAAACAGTGGTTTTCCTTCTCCGAGAACTATAGGGTGAACGGATAATCTAAATTCATCCACAAGTCCTAATTGAATAAACGTTGTAATCAGGCTTGCTCCACCATATAGCCAGATGTCTTTGCCAGGTCTCTGCTTTATTTTGTTTACTTCTTCAAGGATATGATTGTTTATAAATACTGCTTTATGATCCGTTCCCTGCTGCGACCTGGAAAACACATATTTCTCTTTACTATGAATCAATGCCCAAAATTCTTTGTCAGCATCCGAATCTTCATCATTCGGAGTGTATAGCCCCCATTGATCATAGCTTTTTCTTCCATACAATATGGTATCCACTTGATTTAAAAATTGATTAAACTCCAGTTCAGCATCCATAATGCACCAATCGACTTCACCATTTTTTCCTTCAATGAAACCATCCAAAGTAACTGCCAAATCTAAAATGATTTTTCGGCTCATGATTTATTGCTCCTCTCGTTGATCTAATATCATTATAGAACTTCATCATGTCATCTTATGTCATATTTAAAACATACCTGTTTAACATAATAGTTTAACTCTTTAGTCCATCTAGAATAATGCTGCAGTCTTGACTGTTTTCTTCAAACCGTTATCAATAATCTCTTCTGCACGGTCAAAATATTGCGCGTGACCTTTGATGACGACAACCTGAGGATCATGGATTCCCCAAAGTTGAAAGTTCGCTTTCATATATTTCAGGGCCATCTCGCTCGATTGCATCTCTTCAGATGAATAATCGCCACCGCGAGCGGTTAACCATTCATATACTAATTGGTTGTATCCTCGCCTGCTTTCTCCTTGTCTGTTACATCTATACCGTTAGCTTCTTTGTAAATACCTGTAATTACATCATGTCCATAGTAAGGTATATTTCCTTAAATAGGTATAACTCCGTGATGGTATCGTTAGGGTCCGCCGCTTGATAGCTGATAAGAAACTGATTATACATTTGTTGCTGATTTCTACATCAGACAGGCGATCATTAGATTTAACGAATAGTACCTTTGTCATGTTGTTACCTCCTTTATTGTGTATCATTTACTGATTTAATTTTGGTAAGTGTAAGAACGGAAAGCAGAAGAAATGAACTTGCAGTGATGATAGCAACGATATTTAAAGCAGACGTAAAGGCTTCTCCTGCGGATATTTGAAGTACGCCTGCAAGTTCGTTTGGCAGTTGTTTCGCTATTGTCGTTACCCCGGTTATAGAGTCAAGAATAGCATCAGTTACCTCGACCGGCAGACCCGCAGGCGCGGAATCTCTCATCATCTCTTGGTAAACGGCGGTTCCGATGCTGCCGAGTATCGCAACTCCGAGTGCTACACCGAGTTCTCCGCTCATCTCCGAGAGAGCTGACGCCGACCCTGCTCTTTCCCTAGAGGCTGAACCGACAACCAGTTCGGTTACAAGCACGCCGATCGGTCCTATCCCAAACACCATGAGAATATGACCGGATATCAATAGAGAGAAATCAGCTGTATCAGCAACCCTAGCCAGCAGTAAGCAGCCAAGGGCAGCGCATGCTAATCCTGCACTCATGAGATAGCTTGGACTGATACGCCTGCTAAGAATTGGCGCTGCTATCGAACTGATTGTTACCGCCACCATTGCAGGCACTGACCATAGTCCTGCTTGAAGTGGGGACAGCCCAGCCACAAGTTGAAGATACTGACTCACAATTAAGCCGATTCCGCTCATGGCGGCTGTACTTAGCAGCATGATTCCTAACGACACACTGAGATTACGATTTGTGAAAAGCTGAAAATCGATAAGCGGTGTCACTAACTGTCGTTGGCGTTTTACAAACACGATCCCGAAAACGATCCCTCCAACCAGAGCAGCTGTGGATGTAATTGTCAGTCCGTCTTTTGCTGCCTCCTTGAGAGCATACACGACCGGAAGAATAGTAATCAGGGATAGGCTCACGCTCCATAGATCTATTCGTCCGGCTCCAGGGGCTTTGTATTCAGGAAGCAGCCTTGGCGCAGTTAATAGAAGCAGGACCATGATCGGCACACCAATCAGGAAGACAGTACCCCAGTGAAAAAACTCAAGGAGAACACCACCAATGAGCGGGCCTATCGCCGCTCCCCCAGAGAAGCAACTCATCCAAACACCCAGTGCTACCCCTTTCTGCTTGGGGTCTTTAAACATATTACTGATCAAAGCCAAGGTAGAGGGCATGAGAGTAGCGCCAGAAATACCAAGAAGAGCCCTTGCTGCGATCAGCATCTCGGCACTGGTTGATACGGCAGCCATTACAGAAGTGATCCCGAACGCCGCTCCGCCGATCATGAGAAGTTTGCGTCTCCCGATTTGATCTCCCAGTGTGCCCATAGTGACGAGAAACCCGGCAATCATGAAGCTGTAAATATCCATAATCTATAAAAGCTGGACACTGCTTGGCGCCAAATCTTTGCTTAAATGCGGAGTCGCCAAGTAAAGCACACTCATGTCCAGGGACAGCAGTAATGTAGGCAATGCTAATACTGCCAGTCCAACCCACTCCCTTATACCTGCTTTCTGTACAGATTCTGTAGAGGGACTTGCAATGTTTGTATCCATAGGTTGGAATGTCTCCTTTTCAAATTGTGAGTCTAATCTAATTCGACTTCTTTTCCTTTGCCTGTTCCACGTGTACCGCTTGTTATCTAGCCCGCTTTTTTATTAAAAGGCTACATGAATGGATTCTCCTTTCGTTGATTGATAATCTAAGTATAGACGTAATTTATGACAAGATATGTCGTAAATGGCGATAATTTTATTGCATACTTATAATCATTGGCTGGATAGTACGGAAAAGACCATGCAAAGACCAAAACTTTCTCACAAGTTCTCCCTTTTTCAGTCTAAAACTTATCGATTGATAGTAAATAATGAAAGAAAAAGATCGTCTGAAGAGTAATCCTCTTGGACGATCTTTTTCTGCGACTAACCATTACTTCGATATTTCTCATCATTTTCTGAGCTATATTGACTTATGCGCTCCAAGTGGTCGGCAAACCATTTGTGAAGTCTAAAGAGTTCAGGTTTTAAGGATTGCCCGTATTCGATTATTGAATAACTATTAGACGTCATTCAGAGTAATCTCAAGATCAAAATTATATTTTTTTACTTACTATGTCAGAAATAATTCTAGTGTTAGTCGATGATTGTGGTGAAAGCAAAAAATATGTTAATGCTCCACTACATCCCGCAAGAATGAGATGGTAACGCATACCGCCAACCAAGTTGGTACCTAGCGGGTTTGACTACACTAGGTGTTGGACCGTGCATAAAAAGGAATTCATTTGTGAGCAGCCGCCAACGATGACGAGACAGCCTGAAGTGTTTGGGAGCTCATTTTACCTATGAATAATTCAAGGATTCCTTCAAATAATTACCTGTGATTGATTGCCCCATACGGATGATTTGCGAAGGTGTACCTTCGAATACGATCTGACCTCCTTTGCTGCCCTCTTCCGTTCCCATATCGATAAGCCAATCTGCCTGACTTATCACTTCAATATTATCTTCGATAACTATCACCGTATTGCCAGCATCCACTAGGCGATTCATAATCCCCAGAAGTTGACCGATATCAGACATATGCAAACCAGTCGTCGGCTCATCCATCACATAGACGCTTCCCTTCTTGTGCAGTTCACTCGCCAGCTTGATACGCTGACATTCTCCGCCCGAAAGCGTGCTAAGCGGTTGACCGAGCTTAATATAATTCAGCCCACATCATTAATTGCCTGGAGCTTGCGTACAACCTCATTCAGTTAAAAAAAATGAAGAGCCTTCTCTACTGTCATATCCAATACTTCCAACTTGGATTTTTCGTTCAACTTGTATGCTCACACTTTTTCCTTAAAGCGTCTGCCTTCGCAAACATCGCAGGGGAGCTTCACACTATCGAAGTAGGATAGGTCCACATAAACAACACCCAATCCTTGACAGTTTTCGCAAGCTCCTTTGGAATTGAAGCTAAACAAGCTTTG
Source organism: Paenibacillus sp. NPDC057886 (assembly GCF_042796655.1). Taxonomy (NCBI): domain Bacteria; kingdom Bacillati; phylum Bacillota; class Bacilli; order Caryophanales; family Paenibacillaceae; genus Paenibacillus; species Paenibacillus sp. NPDC057886. Next base: position 1,629,685 of record NZ_JBHVMZ010000001.1, read on the forward strand.
ATTCACCTTATTCGCAGTCGCGAAGGCTTTGCGAAAATCATCCATTATTCCTGTGTAGGTCGCAGGGTTCGAACGTATTGACGCTCCTATAGCCGATTGGTCGATGAGCCCGTTTCATTCGGACTATGTTCTTGTCCATTCCGGCAATCGGGACAAGAACTTGTACCGATAAAAAATAAAAAGCCGCTAAAATAGCGATTTCAATGGGAACATGTTCTTGTCCCTCGACAGCGAATAAGCTTCATTGCCGAAGAATGAAAATGTACAATATGTTTGCGGTTACTTAAGAAAGGTTCAGCACAAAAAAAGGCCGTGGTCGAATGACTTCGATCCCGGCCATCTTGCAAAACCACTTTATAAATCCACAAGTTCATGGAAGGCCTTTCTTCAGTATCCGAAATTCTGCCGCTTAAATAATGCCGTATGTTTTAAAATCAACTTGCTGTATTTGCACTACTTTCTTAATGAACTATTCAAAGATACGTACCAGTTCTTCTTGGAGTAGAGGTTTACCACAAGGTTCATATTTAGATCGTAAGCACAGCTTTGCCTGTAAAACCGCGATTGATTAATTGACGTGCCACGGAATCAATCTGCTCCCAGGATTCTTGCACCGCGATACCCGTCTGCAATTTCCCTGCTCCAACCAACCGAGTGAGCATGGCAAGATCTTGCGAAGGCGCATGGCGGTTTATTTCTTCACCGAGAAAAAAGCTATACAACGTCCTTCCGCCTAAACCGAGCATGTGCAAAGAAGAGGTATCTGAAGAAGAATGACCCAGGGATACGCAGACGCCTTGTGGGATCAACTGTGGGAAAAGAGCCGCAAGTGTACCTCCACCAACGGAATCGATGATAAAATCATACGGGCCATTCGTGGCGATGGCTTTCGTCACGTCTTCCCCAACAAGGACTTCATCTGCGCCAAAAGCCATAGCTTGCTCGGCCTTGGACTCGGAACGTGCAACGCCGATTGTATAAGCTCCAGATAAGGCACCCAATTGATGAGCGAATGCACCGACCCCTCCGGTTGAACCTGTAATTAACACTCGCTTGCCTAGCAAGAGTCCTCCTTTACGCAAGGCGTATAGAGCCGAGAGGCCAGCAACTGGTAAGACAGCAGCTTGTTCGAAGGTGATCTCGTCTGGAATTTCAGCGAGAGTCAGGGCAGGTACCGCGATTTGCTCCGCCCAGGCTCCCGTTAGCAATAAACCGACTACACGGCTTCCTTTCTTCGGTCCGACCCCGTTTAAGGCCTCCTGGCGTACAACACCTGAGAAATCCCAGCCGGGCCTGCTCGTTTCCTGGCGCTGGATTGCATCGACGACTTCGCCGCGATTAAGCGAGAAAGCTTTAACTTCCACGATGGTCTCCCAAGGTTGAGCTTGCGGTGTTTCGACTTCCTGAATAGTGAATGGATTTTTGTTGCGCGGGTTGACAAAAATCGCACGTATCATGATAATTCCCCCTTTTTTCAACGCATGGTGAGTTGGTATACTTTGTAGTATATCCGCAGCAATTTCATTTCCCAAGTGCAGAACTACACCTGTTTTTTTGAAAGGGGAGAACACCGTGACGACATCGAATCAAGATAGTAGTGCTGCTGAATTAAAACGTGTACTAGACATGATTGAAAGGCTTCGGATACAGCGGCAACAGAACCCGGGTAAGATTGCCTCCCGGATCCAGAACATGAAGCGATTTACCCAACAGGAATTGAATGATGAGGCTTGCGGTACATACAAAAACTTGCTGACAGGACGTTCACGGCGCTTGCCTGATCGTCAAACCCTTATGGACATCGCGAATTATTTGGATTGCACAGGCGAAGAACGGAATGATCTGCTTCTATCCGCAGGTTATGTGCCAATTCCCCTTCCCTTATCTGGCCGACAATTGGACCGGGTTCTGGACCAAGCCAGATCCATGCTGCATCAGTTGCCTTATCCGGGGATGATCGTGACTGATGTGCTGGATATCGTCGGATTTAATGAGGCTTTCTGTAACTTGTTTGGTCTGTCCGATTTCAATTTTGCCTCCAATCCGCCTAATATGATTGATCTTCACTTCAATGAGGATATGCCTATCCGAACGGCTTCTTCCTTTGACAAGAAGTCGCAGGCCCGCTGGGAATCCCATGGAATTGTTGGCATTCAAGCCTTTAAGAGCAACCATCCAGCACTATTTGTTGACCCTGAATATGCGCGTTTTCATAGGATGATGGAGAAATACGCAGAGCTGCGCGAGTTTTGGAATAGAGAGGCATGGACAGTTGAGCAGGATTTAAATACGGCGAAACACTTCCTCGCAAGGCAGCCATGCTCAGCAGAACGTAAACCTATACGGTATAACCAACTACACCTTGCTGTGACCTATCAAGCTTACCCGCGAATCGAATTCTTTGTACCGGAGGATGAATCCGCACGGCAAGTGTTTGCTGCTTGGGGTTGTGCTACTGATTGCTCATTTAAAAGTTGGCGCTACGTATGATATAAATGGCGATTTGAACATGTGAAACAGTTTGTAGCTTGGGAAGGCCAAGTATGAAAGAGGGATAGGGAACGTAAGCATTAGCTCAAGACAAGAATAGATGCAATTCCTAATATATTGAAGGACACAAATAGCAAGAAGTGCAAGAAATGCCGCCAGCTTGCTTTCTTTTTTCTACCCACACAATCAACTAACTTGGCAAACTTGAGAAGTAGCTTGTTGAGAAATTTCGTACAAAATTCGAGTCGTTTGATCCATAAGAAATGTGAAAACTGTCCCGCAATAGGCTGCTTATTGAGGTTTTAAATACATTGCTCAGTATTTAGATAACCATCTAATCAGTAATCGGACTATGTTCTTGTCCATTCCGGCAATCGGTACAAGTTCTTGTTCCATGGGAATATTATTAGCTTAATAACTAACCTCCTAGGGAACTACAAAGATGCTTTAATTATCTCTTCAACCTTGATCTATTTGTAGTCATTATCCTGAAGCAGCTTCACTTCTCGGGTATAAGGGCTAAGCACATTTACAATTCCACTAATATCTTCATCGTCAAATGGGCTGAAGACTACCTAATCACTTTGCAGCGCTGATTGGAAAGTCGATCAAGGCCATCTCATTCTCCTGCAGTTGCTGTTCCTCTATAACCTGCCGACAACGAGAGTGGGTCATCTTCTAGTATTCCTTTTCTAAACCAGCGAATAGCTCAATATAAACGCTCTTGTTCTTTGCTCAGGACAAGAACTTGTGCAAATAAAAATAAAAAGCCGCTAAAAAAGCGACTTTCATTGGGCCATATTCTTATCCCTAGACATGATTCGAGGCCTTTCAGGCAGAGAGATTAATAGCACCTCTGCCTGAGTTAATACATGGGCTTATCAATTGCTCAGATGACAACTCATCCCCTTCTAATGTACAGTCAGACTTGAGCAATACCGCCATCTACGAACAATTCAATGCCGTTCACATAGCTGCTTTCCTCCGAGGCCAGAAACATCACCGCGTCGGCAATCTCCTCCGTCTTGCCCAAGCGGCTTAGCGGAACGACATTCTTCGCCGATTCAAGGACTTGATTTAGCGACTCGCCAAACAGATCATCATAAGCTGGCGTGTGGACCCCGCCAGGGCTCAGTACATTAAGTCGTATCCCAGTGCCTTTCAAATCCATTATCCAGCTCCTCGCCATCTGACGGAGAGCCGCCTTGCTACCTCCGTAGACACTAAACCCTGGGTCGCCAATCGTACCCGCCGTCGAACCGGTTATGATGATGGTTCCCGTCATATTTGGAAACAGCGGCAAAGCCTTTTGGATGGTGAACAAAGTACCCTTGACGTTCACGTTGAAGGTCTTGTCGTACTGCTCTTCCGTAATTTGACCCAAGGGCAGGATGCTGCCAAGTCCAGCGTTTGCGAATAGAATATCCAGATGTCCTTTCTCCTGTTTTACCGTATCAAACAGTCTGTCCAAGTCCTTCAAATTAGAAATGTCACCTTGAACGCCGGTAACCCGGTCACCGATCAATTTTACTGCCGCGTCCAGCTCGCTTTGTCTGCGGCCGGCAATGAATACGTAGGCCCCTTCCGAAACGAATCGTTGCGCCGTGGTAAGCCCGATCCCGCTTGTTCCTCCAGTGACAAGTGCTACTTTTCCTTCAAATTTCCCCATTTCTATATGCCTCCTATTGAAATTAATGTATCCACCTGGACCTTAAAGCGTTAAAGATTTAACGTCATCACGCATTCGTTATATGACTTCCCCATTCGCCCTTCGGTTGCAACCAGCTGACGCTTCTATCCACAATTAAATCGCCCAGTGTTCCTTCGTAATTCTTGCGGTATGGTTTAGTAAATTCTTCCGCAAGCCAGCTATCTCTCGTGCCTTGCCATGTTTCATAAATGATCAAGTCATCCGGCTGATCCAGATCGTCCGAAACAATGGCGCTAATGAATGCCTTCTCGGATGACATCTCCTCAATAAGGGAATATAGATCCTTGCGGAATTCTTCTTTTTTCCCTGGTTTAGCTTTGAATCGTATATTCAGTTGAACTTGTTGATTGGACATGTTGACTCCTCCTGTAAGTTTCATATTTTGCAGCGACTCCGTTACGACATTTATCATAGCGCTAGATGAATAATTCGACAGTAATTTAGATTACGTTGAAAAGCATACAGTCGAAGGAAAATTCATACAGGCCATGAAATCAAGCCAGTTCTTTCATCGCTTTTTCTATATGAATCATGACCGTTCTACGGCTGGTCACGAGAATACCTTCATTGGATAGTTCCTGTAAGGTAAGCGATACTGCTTCTCTTGTGGCACCGATCATATTGGCCAATTCTTGATGGGTCAGGGGAATATCGATTTTTCGGTATCCATTTTCTTCTATGCCGAACTTTTTTGAAAGTCGGTTGAGAAAGTAAAGCACTTTACCGCGTAGATCCCTAAAAACCAATTTTTCCACCAATTCCTCCTGATCTCGCAGGCGTTTGCTTAATTCCGATAAAAATCGTAAAGACAATTCAGAATACTTGCCTAAAAGCGGTTCGAATTGTTCAGTCGGAATCGAAAAAACAATCGAGTCTTCCATCGACTCCACGTAAGTTCCTCTCGTGCCCAATGAAAAAGTGTCAACCTCTCCGAACATGCCACCTTCGGTTAGGATGCAGACCGTATGTTGTTTGCCGGCCAAATTGGTTTTGTATAAGCGAAGCTTTCCGGCGAGTACAAAAAACAAGCCCTTCCTTTCATCTCCGGGCGTCTGAAGAATAGAGTTTTTTGAGAGCTTAAACGTATTTGATCTCGTTACCAATTGCTCGATTTCAGAGATAATTTCTGTCGGAAGCGACTCAAATATCTTTATTTGTGGCAAAAATGATGTTATGTTTTCCATCGTCTCATAAGGTGACATTTTGCCCCTCCTTTCCATGCTGCAAACAATAACCGCTCCACTCTCGGCACATAATCGTTCCTCGTGTAGCAAAACTTTAGCAGTGTCTATTACATCTATCATAAACTACCATAGTTTCCTCTTCTGTAATCCATATTACAAACCCTATTTTCAGACAATCATTTTAGCACTGGGGCCAACTATCAACGTCATTTGCGATCGCATTTCCACCAGGCAGTTCCCTTTCCAAATGTTCACGAGAATGCTTGGAGCGTACAAGGAGGATGAGATCGATTCCTTGCTGCAGGGCAAAATAAGTAATCAACTTCGCCACAGAAAATGATGCCCCGGTCTGAATCTTAAAGAAAGAAAAAAGCAGCCGATCATTTGACCCGCTGTTAGTTGAATTATTTAAATAACATTTCCCATTTAGCAAGACATTGCTAATATTCATTAATATTTTCCAAACCCTTTTTCACAAGAAATGCCTGAGTTAAGGATGTCATGCAGGCTCTGCTTGGATTCATCTAATTTTTGCTGAGCCGCTTCAATTTCCGCAATTTTATTTTGTATCAGGCTCACATGCTCCTCCTTCGACATTCCGTTTCTAGAGATCATGGATTTGATATCCTGAATCGAAAAGCCAACTGCCAAACAATGCTTAACAGTATTCAAATATTGAAGAATGTCGGACGCATATATCCGATAATTATTTTGATCCCTCAATACATATTCATCCGTGATAATGCCTATTTGCTCATAATAACGGATCGTCGAAATCGGAAGGTCACTACTTTTTGCTACTTCGCTTATTTTCATAATCATCCCCCCATTTCTTACGCTTGCTATAAAGCTTACTTTATAGTTTACCATCTGACTAGTAATGTTGAGTATCATCATTACCAAACTCAATCCAAAAAGGAGAGAAACCTGAATGAGCATTCTTACAGGCAACTACCACAAAACAAACGACTTCAATAAAATCACCCTAGAACGTCGTTCCGTTAAAGTCTACGATCCCGAAGTGAAAATCAGTCGGGAGGAAATGATTGAAATTTTAGCTGAAGCTTCCCGTGCCCCATCTGCCATTAACATGCAACCCTGGCGTTTCCTCGTGATCGACAGCGTGGAAGGAAAAGAAAAACTTGCACCACTGGCCTCCTTCAACCAGACACAAGTTTTGACATCTTCAGCTGTCATTGCGATATTTTACGATGCTAACAATATTGAATATATGGACGAAATTTTCAATAAAGCCGTAGAACTTGGCTACATGCCTCAGGACATCAAGGATATGCAGCTGCAGCAGGCAAGTCAGTATTATGCAAGCTTGACTTCGTCCGCTTTGCGAGATATAAACATGCTGGACTCGGGTCTTATTTCGATGCAGCTGATGCTTGTAGCTCGTGCCCACGGCTATGACACCAATCCAATGGCGGGTTATGACAAGGAACGAATCGCGGAGGTCTTTAGCATGGACAAGGAGAGATTTCAGCCGGTCATGCTGCTATCGATAGGTAAAGCAAGCAAAGAAGGCTATCCATCCTATCGTTTACCAGTAGATACCATTACCAGTTGGGCTTGAACGGACTTTTAGGGATTTAATATGTTCAGGAATTGTCTTACAATTCGAAAGATTGGATATTATAACACACCGTTAGATGACAAAGCAGCTGATCACATGGATCAGCTGCTTCTTCGTATTATTGTGCTATCGTTTTCCGTTAGCTTAACGGAGCTGATTTTCAAGACAGATTGAATTTATTAAAATCATCTAAGGGACCGGTCCGCTGTTCTACTGAATCTATATGATAAAACGTACATGTGCTTCCGATTTCATTTAATTCGTTTGTTGAGGAATATAAATAATTTTTTTCCCTGTTCCCAGTGCAATTCCTAACTCAACATGACTCCCTTTCCCGGCTGAAATCATAACAATTACTATATCTGCAGTCAATACCCCTGAAATTTCTTCTTGGCCAATTTGATGGAGTTTGGTGATCTCGCTAATTTTATTCCTCTACGGCGATGCCGGCAGCTCTTAAGTGTCCATAGGCAACAATTTTACTAAACTGAGATGAAACTTCATCTGCAGGAAGGGGTTTATCGTTTTTAATCCACCAAATTACAATCCCCATGAAAGCCGATCCGAGGTATTCGATCAGTAATTCCTTGGATATCGCTAGTGTGGAGTTTTCCTTAGCAGATTTCCACCCCTCAATTAATTTATCATTAATGATATTCTCCATTTTCGCTTGAAACTGATAGATTCGATTCTCTTCAATTAACATGGAACGGTAAAAGGTCATATTTAGAGAAATATGCTCCAGTACAGTTTGCATGACTGTCTCGAGTAGAGAAATGCTGAAAAGATTCATGCTGATCGGACAAAGAACGACTGCATCCTTTAAATCGCTTAACAGTTCATTCATGCATGTATCTAATAAATCAGGCTTGTTTTGGTAGTGGAGATAAAAAGTATTTCGATTGATCATAGCCCGATCGGCAATATCCTGGACCGTTATCGTCTCGTATCCTTTTTCCTGAATAAGCTCATAAAACGCCTTTCGAATCGATTGTTTCGTGCGCAGTATTCTTAAGTCGGTTTTTTTATTCATTATTTTTGTTCCCCCTAAATTTATTTAGGTCGTTAAGCGACAAAGTTTTATGAAGTTGTCTGTTATCGATCATAGCTAAAAATATTGAATATTGAGCGTTATATTAACCACTATTATAATAAGCAGCAGATAAATAAACAACGTATTGTTCATTATTTATCTAATGACCAAAAAAATTTCAAGGAGGATTTACCAATGACATTCAACCATCAAAATGAGCTTGTTCGTAAGGCAGTCGCTGTGCTGGAAAGTTTTGAGAGCGGCAATCCCGAAGCGATTACGGCTTACGTTCATCCAGATCAATATATTCAGCACAACCAGGCCTTACTCGATGGTCGTGAAACCATGCTTGGTGCTCTTGATCATTTAAAGGAAATTGGTACAAAGGTAAGCATTAAGCGGGCTTTAGTTGACGGAAATTATGTGGCTCTTCATTCTGTATATCATTTTCACGGCCCTAAAATCGTATTTGATATCTTCCGTTTTGAGAATGGGCTAATCGTTGAACATTGGGACAATTTGCAAGAGATGGTGGAAAAGACACCAAGCAATCATACAATGATAGACGGACCGGTTACGATTAAGGATATCGACAAGACGGAGGCCAACAAAGCATTTGTCAAAAGCTATGTTGAAAACATCTTGCTCGGGAAGAACCCTGACCTGCTTGCCTCTTACTTTGATGGAGATACCTACATTCAGCATAGTCCTCATATTGCAGACGGCCTTTCTGGTCTTCACGCTGCTTTGCAGGCTCTGAAGGAGAAAAAAGTTGAGTTTCAATATACTCATATCCATCAAGTTATCGGGCAAGGCGATTTTGTTCTTACCGTGAGTGAAGGTCAATTTGATGGTCAACATACTGCTTTCTACGATTTGTTCCGCGTACAGGATGGAAAGATCGCTGAGCATTGGGACGTAATCGAGGCCATTCTGCCGGAAGAAAAACGAAAAAATACGAACAGTAGATTTTGAAGTTTGTGTAGCTGAATCGCAAGAAAGGCATCGCCGAATTTATTTACGGTGATGTCTTTCGCTTCACGAATGTACTTGAATGGAAAATTTTAAAGTCCGATGTATACAGGAGCGTTGCTTCAGCAACGCTATTTTTGTTCATTGCAATGAAGTGATGAGGGGAAGATAATCATGAAAATATTGACACAAAAAATGATGTGGCTCGGATTAGTGCTCGTCCTGATCGTGCTGACCGTATTCGGGGTAGCGATGATGGGATCGGTGCTGGGATCGAAGCCCAAGGAGCTTCCGGTGGCCCTCGTTATCCTTGACCGGCCGGCGGATCTGTCGACTGGAGGAACGATTTCGGTTGGGGAAATGATTCGGGAAAAGTTGGTGTCAGACCCGGCAATGCCGTTCGTTTGGCATATCGTGGATTCCGAGGAAACGGCTCGGGAAGGATTGGATAAACGCGAATATTACGGAGTGATAGTGATTCCGCCGGATCTGAGCAGCGGTTTACTCTCGTTAGCAACTCCCTCACCGATTCATCCTAATGTGAAGATCATCGCCAACGAAGGGATGAACAGCCAAGCCTCGTTGGTCGTAAGACAGACCATGAGGCAAGCGATGCAAATGATAAGCGAGGAACTGTTGCAGCTGCTGCTTGAGCAGATCGGGCAGCAAACGGAGCAAATTCCTGTTGAATCGGCTACAGCTTTAATGACACCGGTGACCGTTCAGGAGGACGTCGTGCATCCACCGGGAGTGAATAATGCGTCGGGGAATGCTCCAGGTTTGTTGACCCAGATCATGTGGATCGGCAGTCTGGTGACCGGGATAGTTTTGTTTCTGGCTAGCCAGAAGGCGGTCGCCGCGGGTTCAAGGAGATGGACAGTAAGTGCGCTGCAAGCTATCGTGGGACTTGCGACCGTTGGTATAGCGTCAGGCTTCACCGTATGGATGGCTTTGTCGTGGTACGGCATGGAACTAGCGAACGCGAGGGAGACTTGGTTCTTCTTATGGTTGGCTGGATCGGCGTTCTTCTTGTTGCAATCTTCATTGCTCAATTGGATCGGATTTCCGGCTATGCCTCTGCTCGTACTGCTGATGTTCTTCTCCATGCCGCTGCTGAACATGGCTCCGGAGTTCTTGTCGCAGACGACGCGAGATTGGATCTATTCGTGGACGCCACTGCGGTTCGCGGCAGAAGGGCTGCGGGAAGTGATGTACTTCGGAGGACTGGACGCGGTCGGCTCAAACGCCTTCGTTTTGTGGGGCGTCGCCGTGGGATTTTTGGTCCTGCTGCTCGCTTCCGGATTTAAGGCCGGTCGAACGACAGATGCGCCCCCTGCTTCTGTTACAGGAGATTAAAATATGGTAAGAACAAACAAAGTTGTGTTGTCGGTATTTGGCTCGGTTAGTGTGGTTCGATATTCTCCATCATGATACTATTTAGATAATTACCTAATCCGAAATGACACAATGTTCTTGTCCCTCGACCGTTTCCTACCCTTTGTGGTGTGTACGATATCATCGATTGAATTTCTCCTTTAGCACTATCATGCTGATAAGGACATTCGCATTTATTAAGTATCGATTCATTTTTACTTAAATGATAATACTCAATGTCTGGAAGAACTGCTGTAATCAAAATTGTACTTGAATGCAACACTAGAGTTCTTCTCATCTGACAATTTACCGTGTTCCCGCCCTTCACCAGTCTTATACAGCTTCGCTTGTGACGTCGTTCGATCCACTCTATCTTCAAACAAAGTTAATGGATACAAACTGTCTTCAGAGAGTTGTGATAGTGAATTATGCAGGTGACTAATCGGCGTACCTATCCAATTCTTCAATAAAGAGTTTTCTTGGGAGCCACGGCAACTTCATGAGTTAACGATGTAGGCTGTGGTAAAGTCATCTGGCGACTGAATGAAAAAGTTTTTTCCCCATTAGTTTCTGGAGCTCCTACTGACACAATTTGGCTCTGCCACAACTAATTCGAGCAATACAACCTCAATACTTCTATGATTCGATAAAGGCTGCTCCTTAACGCTTTTCCATGGCTTACTGATTTCAGCGCACCTCAAAGCGTAGATTCTACTTTAGGTGGGTAGAGTAACCCTAGAATCGAACAACAGCAGACATGGTCGAAAAAAATAGAGCTATGTCTGGGCACCGGGAATCCTAAGGGCATTCGTCTATAAAGCCCCAGCCAGCTTGCGGGAGGTCAGCCGATAGGTGGTCGGAGACATCCCCAGCTTGGCCGTAAACTGTTTGATGAAATAAGTATCATACTCAAACCCCGTGGCACGCGCAATTTCTATCAGGCTCATATCGGTATGGGTCAGAAGGTCACGCGAAACCTTTAACCGATAGGCAATCAGGTAACCCATCGCTGTATTTCCGCACCTTTCCTGAAACCGTTTATTCAGCGATACACGGTTCAGATGGGCGCAATCCGTTAGTTCCTGCAAGGCAATCTTCCGCGAGTAATGCGTATGGATGTAATCCAGCACAGCATCGACGGGCGAGTGCTCCCTCTGCTGATTCAATTCCTCGAGCAGGCCTAAAATCTGGATCAGGTATCTTTTGATCCTGCACACCCAAAGGGAGTCGCTTTGTGCTTGAACCTCCGTGCCCAGCACAAAAAACCATTCATATAGCAGCGGATAAGCCGTTTCGGTTATACGGGGTACACCATAACAGCCCTGCTCTCGTTGAAATAGGGAAAGGCCTGTATGAATCCTTGGCACTGCCGGAAACGACTTTGTTTCAGAAAGAACAGTCGAGTTCAAAAACTCCAGATGAAAGCTGAAAGATTGGGCAGCAATGCTGCATTTTCCCGTTACCTCCACCTTGTCCCCGTCTGCTAGACAAAGAATGCCGGGGGCGCTTATCGATAAAGGTCGCTCGTTGAGAGTACCTTTAAGGCTTCCAGACGTAATAAAAATAAGCGTAAGCCGCTCAGGATAAGGCAGTTCCGTAAAATTCTCCACCGGAGCAAATTCTATGTTTACGGTCCGGTTTTTGTATCGGTCTATTTGAGGCATCTTCGTCATCCACCTATCAAATCGTATAGTTAAATGCTTCATTTATAACAGTGTAGCACGCTAGCCCGAAGGATATAATAGCGTTGTGGATCCACTGAATAAAAGGAGGAGCAGCGCTATGGCTGTTGAACGATTTCACATTCATGTCTCTGATCAAGTCCTTGATGACCTGCAAGACAGGCTGCACCGTGTCCGCTATCCCGATCAGCTGGAAAACGCCAATTCCAATTGGGAACGGGGGACGAATCTGCAGGCTTTAAAATCGCTCATCTCGTATTGGAAGGACCATTATGAATGGCGCGCCAAGGAATCGGTCCTGAACCAGCTGTCCCAGTACCGCTGTCAAATCGACGGAATCGATGTACATTTCGTTCATGAACGCGGGAAAGGTCTCGCACCTTTGCCTTTAATTCTCACCCACGGGTGGCCGGACAGCTATCTGCGTTATCAAAAAATCATCCCACTGCTGACCGATCCGGCCAGCTATGGAGGAGACCCGGCGGACGCTTTTGATGTCATCGTCCCTTCGTTACCCGGCTTCGGTTTCTCCGGCCGTCCCGGGCATGCCGGCGTAAACAATTTTCGCGTCGCCGAAATGTGGGCTAAACTCATGACGGAGGAATTAGGTTATGACCGGTTTGGTGCCGCCGGCGGCGATATCGGCTCCGGCGTAACCCGCTACCTGGCTTCCAGCCACCCCGGACAGTTAGTTGGCATACACCTGACGGATATCGGCATCATCCGGGATCTTATGGCTGCGTCGGAGCCGGACAAACTTTCCGAAGAAGAACGCCAATACAGGAAAAACGCCGCAGAATGGATAGCCAAAGAAGGCGGTTATATGTCGCTGCAGACGACACGTCCGCAGACGCTCGCTTACGGCCTTTCCGATTCTCCGGCAGGCTTAGCTGCCTGGCTAATGGAGAAATTCCGGGCCTGGAGCGATTGCGGCGGCGACCTCCTGAGCACGTATAGTTCGGATGAACTGATTACCCATATTATGATTTATTGGGTTACCAACACAGCAGGTTCATCAGCCCGGATGTATTATGAAAATGCAAATACATTGCCGCCGCTGGCCAGTATAGAAGTCCCGACGGGTCTGGCTTTGTTCCCGGCAGATATTCTGCTGCCTCCCATGGCTTGGGCTTCCCGCAGCCTGAATATTACCCGCTGGACTCCGATGCCCCGCGGAGGCCATTTTACCGCCTTGGAAGAACCCGAGGCGTTGGCTGAGGATATCCGCGCCTTTTTCCGGCCTCTAAGGAACAAGAAGATTCGTCCGTGACAAAATGTATCATTGTTAGATACCGAAGTACGGTAATGATACGCATCTCTGCGCCGTCTGTAACGGCAAGTTTAGGGCCATCCTTCGCGAATGGCCCTTTTTTGACTCGATTTATAATTCATCTTGCCCGTGAGCTTAAAACGTAAATCGAACTAAATGCAAACATTAATTCAGTTTCACAAACCAGTTCATTGTTTACCGTGGCAACGCCTTTTCATTTGACGATCTGTCCTTAATTCGAGGTGCATCATTGAGCGAGTTCTTCCCTATCTCCAATCTCTGGGGTAAGTATCTTCGAACTTTCAGAGTTATTAATATTTTTTTTACTTGCGATAAAATCATACCTGCCCGTTAGCTTAATAAAAAGCAGCAGATCTCAATGATCTGCTGCTTTCTTGATTTTATTGAGCTATCGTTTCCCGTTAATTGAATACTGGCCTTAATACGACTTCTTTACCCTGAAAGAGTCTCGTGGACTCCATGAAGTGAACTGATTCAGCAGAGCATATCCTTTTCCTATTTCTTCAATTGCTTGAGCATGGTTATCCAGATCCTTAAACCTGTCACCCACAGCGTCAAAGCAGAACCGAAACCGATAAAAGTAGACCTCGCAATCAGAGATACATCGCCCAAAGTGGTATTCAGTGGTATAAACAAAGAAATGATGCCTAAGAATACTGAGCACTATACCTGTACCATAATAAAAATTCTCTCGAAACAATCGCGCTAAAGGAAAAAAATGGACTCCGACAATGATAGCCATGATCGGGAAAAAGACTTCAAAGCGATCAAATAAGTTACAAAGCACACTTGCAATCAAGATTGCCAGACCTTCTAAACCACAGATCATACCAAATTTCCGATTAACTTTATTCCTCATTTCCCTCTCTTTCGGTGTAGTGACATGGTTCACGTTACGTGCTTTCCCAAATAGAGAAATAGCTCCGATTAGCAACGTTAATGTCACAATACCTGAAAGAACAAGCAGCCAAGGAGCTCCCAGTTTATTTGAACCAATAATACCAATTGAAGACCAAAGCGCTCCAAAAAAAGTCATGAACATTACGCCATTTGCAGCTCCAAAGACAGCAGCTTTTGGCAGTTTTACTAAATATCCCATCCTAACCATGTCTCCTACAATTCAAATTTTAACCACTTTTAATGTACCATAAATCCCCTTTCAGGAAATGCAATGTTTAATTGCATCTCCACACTTGGTGAAGAAAAATTTATGGCTCTAAGCATGGCTAACGTATTAAATTGGAACTATCCTGTACGTTTAGGATGCAAATTCTAAGCGTACAACCCCTTTACAGTTGCATGCTCTATTTTTATGTCTTTGCAACTGGCGTGGATGTAAGTGAAATAGTGGTCCGCCCCACAGCGCAAATGTCCAGGGACATCCTCATTAATGATCAATAAGGATCAGGTGCCACCTCATTACGAAGTTTCTTGATCTCCGCAAAAAACTCAAAAATGCAGCTCCAATTGTTAGTAGTGGTTAACAATTGGAGCTGCATTTCATATCCTTTAGCTTCTTTTATATTACATGAATGATTAATATCAATCCTTAGGCAATTCATTAAAGAAAGCGACATCTTCTATCGGTAATCTTACCGTCCGGTGTCCGGGCTTTACCGCCTTGCCGATGGCGATAAGCATAACAGGAGCGTATCTCGCCGGAATATCAAACTCTTCTACAAATTTTACTTGGTCAAAGCCGCCCATCGGGACCGTATCATAGCCTTTTGCACGGGCGACAAGCATTAGCTGCATGGATACCAGTCCACTATCAATAAATACTTTTCGGAGTACATTTTCTGGAGGCATACTCGCGAACAGTCTTTGGTAGCGCTCCACGAATGATTTAGCTGTCTCTTCAGGCATGTACCCCGCATCGACCGCCATCTCGTAAACTTTCTCGGCCAATTTATAGCCTTCCAAATCTCCAAGTACCGCAATGACAGCTGAAGCCTCAATCACTTGCTGCTGGCTGTTGGCGATCGGAAGCAGTTTTTGTTTTAGCTCCTGCGAGTCGATGACGAGAAACCTCCACGGCTGGAGATTGGCGCCAGAAGGAGCCAGTGTAGCTAGCTGCAATATATCCTTCATTTCCTCCCGTGAGATCTTTACTTCGGAATCATAGTACCTTACAGATCTTCGATCTTGAATAACATCAAAAAACTGCGCCTCCACCTTCTGTGACGATTGTTCAACGGACATGCTTCTCTCCTCCTCGTAATTACCTTGCCCCATGTTGGCACAAGATGTTCTAAATAATTAGCAGTAGACCTTCAAAACAAATTCAACCCTAGCAGTTAAATAAGCTTTATTGTTACTATAAATTATTAAGTGTATACTTTAAAGTAGACACATTATTTTTATATAGCTCTATAAATTAGACTAACTATACTATAGTAAGGGATGATTTTGTGGATATAAGCAAAGAGGACGAACAATGTCTCATCTCCATTCGCGAGGCGTTGGAGATTGTTCGCGGAAAATGGGCTATCTTGGTACTCACCTTACTTAGTCTGGGCCCTCAGCGATTTAATCAGATGCGAAGACATTTAGACAACATCAGCATCAAGTCTTTAACGGATGTCCTGCGTCATTTTGAGCAGCATGAAGTCATCAACCGTCAGGTGTTCCCTACCTCACCTGTTACAGTTGAGTATTCGCTAACAGATAAAGGAAGGGCGTACATACCTGTACTTCGGGAAATGCGCATATGGGGTGAAACCTGGGGAGGAACATCGGAAGGCGTTGATGATGGCGAAACCCCGCTTGGGTAAAGTAATAGTTTAGACTGGCTCTTAAAAATGAAACGGCAACAGCTAGTGACCAGAAAATAAAGTCCTAGACTGTCACCGTTTCATTCAACTAATGCTCACTGTTTAGCACAATCGTTATTTCACTTTACGTTTTCGCGAGACAGGCTACAATCGAATGGGATTCAATAATGTACAGGCCGCAAAGAAGGTACTGTTCCCAGGAAATCTGGAGTGCAGTACCCTCTTTGTTAACGGACTTATTCAATTGGCTTCATTAATCGTCTAATTTTATTGTGTCCGTCTTGACTGAAGCGATGTTCTGTGGTGTCAGTCCAGGACCGGTACGACGGGTGCCAAACCATATAATGATGGTGACTAACACAAGCACCGCACAAAGGCTACAGCTAGTCCATCTTCTTTTGAACTTATAAGACGGATTATGAAGAGATGGAAAGACTGCTGAAAGAGTATCGTGTTCTATTGCTTCATCCAAAATTTCTTCAACGGAACTTTTATCAGCTGACACAAGATAATATAAGAAGCCTTGTAATAGATGATACTGCCGCTTTAAGAACGTAATTCCACTCAATTCTTCTACCATGTGAGTCCATAATATTTTTGCATTACTGGTTCCTTGAGCCAATCCCTGTCCTAAATCAAATATATTTCTGTTATTAGTACAACCGTAAAGAAACTAATTCTTCAGGGCCCTTTAAAAAATCCTATTTTGTCAGATAGATTGTCTACATTACGAACTTTGGATGTAAGGTCAATGATTCATATAATGGGCATATAGCTGCTCGAAGGTTGTAAAACGTTCGACTTCTCTGCCGACCTTATCATACTCGTCTAGATATTCATCCATCACTTCAAGGAACTTCTCTTTCATAACTGGTAAATTACTTGCATCAAAGTACTGCATAAGATCAAACTTCTTGGTTCCTTTCTCCAGAGCCATTTCATCAAGGTACCCTTGTGCACCATAGACCGAAAGAAAGACGTAGGAAGCATCGTTTGTTATAACACTGTTCAAAATTTTATTGCGGTAGTTGCACCACAATTCTTCATATGTTCCCCTCAGATTATCAAAGGTCGGAGCAGATTTAACAGTGAAATTATCACACATCGTGCTATGTAACCTCGTAACACTATTTAACATATTAAAAGATGCTATACGGATATCTTCAATGGTATGAGCTTCGATGATTGACATGTATTATGTATAAGTTGATTTAATTCATCTATGCACATGAAAAACGCTCTCACGCTTCCGTTGGTCTACGTTCTTCATAATTTATAAATTATAGTTAAAGCACTCACGCCATTTTTAATGCTCTTCTCACCAAAAAATTAGCGTCATGTGTGGTAAGGTTCAGTGTAGAATTTAAAGAGCGAAAGACGCCTGAAGAGGCGTCTTTCGCTCTTTAAATTTCGGTAATGAAATTGTGGGAGCTCTGTATCCCGGTCTATGCATTTCTCAGGATAGCTAATGATCACCACGGTTATTGCATCTGAAGATTGTGGATGAAGTCCTCTGCCAGTTGCCGCGGAAGAAGCTTAGTGGAATCGCGGCCACTCAGAATCCAGAAGAAGCTCGGTCCGATCAACAGGGCAGTAGCCTGATCGAGCGGGATTGGCAGCATGTCTTTTCCGAGCGCGCGCTTAATCACGACCCGAGCGCTGTCGCCGAGCGGGTCCTTTGTGGAGAGCAGCTTCGCCACGGCAGAATCGTGCTGCGCCTCGCCTAAGAGAGCACGATAGGCAGCGCCTGCCGGCGAGTGCGCTAGGAAGCGCACGAGTGCTTCCAGGTAAGCAGCGAGGTCGTCTAGCGGAGCCCCTGTGGGACTAATCGCAAGTTCCTCCTCCGCATCAGATGCGCTGGCTTCAAACAAGATCTCCGCTTTGTGTGACCACCAACGATACACAGTCTGCCGGGACACTCCTGCCCTCTCAGAGATACCCTTCATCGTCATTGCCGCATAACCAACCTCGACTAAGAGATCGTCAACTGCATTCAATATAGCTTTTCTCGCCTGCTCGCTTCGGGGGCGACCACCATGATATTGTTCTTTGTTCATGTCCATACCCTAAATATACATGGATACGGTGCTCTTTGTCTATTAATTGTTTCTAGACACGATGTATCGTATGTGTTACATTTCGATACAAGGTGACTCGAAACTATAACAGAGAGCCTAAGAAAGGAGATTACGATCACCATGCGCATATTTAAGACTAAAACGCCGGATAGCCTCTTTACCTCGAGCAGTAAAATTGTCGAGCTTGCGAAAGCGTTCGCTGCTACGCTAACGGATGACCAACATCGCGATTTGAACCAGCACTATTCTCTAAGGAACGCAGTGAACTGGTCAAACTTGCCCCAGAATTTACTCGGCCGCCGCCGTCGTCGTGGCCTACGGGTTGGCACGCTTTCAGGAAAGCAATGGACAGCGCTTAACGCTCTGTTATCAGCGGCTACTGGCTCCTCCAAGAACAACGGCTATGACGAGATTCAACAGATCCTTAACGCCGATGACCATCTCCGCGATAACGGCGGGGGGAGCGACTACGGGCGTGAGAATTTCTACGTGTCCTTCCTCGGTGCACCATCAGATTATGGAAAGTGGGAGCTTCAATTCGGCGGACATCATCTCGCTGTCGCTAATACGTACATAAACGGTGCTCTTGTAGGCGCGACACCCTCGTTTCGCGGCATCGAGCCGTTCTCGACTTTTGAGTACAATGGCGTTAACAACCAGCCTCAGCAGCAGGCGCAGAGCGCCTTTGAGGCACTGCTTACCTCTTTCGACGACGGCCAGCTGGCCGTGGCCAGGCTTTCCGACAAGTACAGCGATGTTTTGTTAGGTCCCGGAAAAGATTGGGCATTCCCAAATACGGTTACAGGCATTCGAGGCTCCGAGTTGCGCGTGAGCCAGAGAGCCCTGCTGCTAGCTGCGATCAAGACGTATGTCAGCAGCGTCGACGATGAGAACGCTGCGAGAATTCTCGCTGGTTATGAGGGCGAACTCGACTCTACGTACGTTGGTTATTCATGTTCAAAGTCTATGAGCAAAGCAAGAGATTACATTCGCATTGATGGCCCGTCCGTGTGGATCGAATTCTCAATGCGCTGCGGTATCATCTTTTCTGATCCGCATCCCCACGCCGTGTGGCGCGACAAAAATACTGATTACGGCGGGACCGCTCCCTAATGGAAGCAAACGGGTTACCCTTGCCGCAGATTCTCTCACCTATTTTTTGTTCGAAAATAATTACTGGACACAGTGTTCCGTTTCTAGTATATTAAGTTACACGGTGTCTCGAAATCACAAAGATGAACGTTATCGCTAATCCTGACGATGCGAGCAACCACAAAAAAAAATCGAAATTGCAGCCCACAATGGCTGCATAGGAGGTAAAAGAAATGAAAGTTTTTGTCACTGGAGCAACTGGTTGGATCGGATCGGCCGCTGTTGATGAGCTGTTGAGAGCGGGACACAAGGTATTCGGATTGGCTCGGTCGGACGCCTCCGCTGCTTCGCTCGAAGCTAAAGGGGCGATTGTACTGCGCGGGGATCTTGATGACCTCGACTCTCTTCGTCGGGGAGCAACCGAAGCTGATGCTGTAGTCCACCTGGCGAACAAACACGACTGGGCAAATCCGGCGGAGTCGGATCGCGCTGAGCGGGCTGCAGTCGAGACTCTCGCCGAGGCTCTCGTGGGTACCGATCGGCCTTTCATGGTCGCCAACGGCATGTCCGGTCTGGTTCAGGGGCGGTCCGTACTGGAGACAGACTCTTCCCCTGCTGTAGGGCCAGACTCTGCCCGGGGCGGTGCCGAAAACCTCGCTCTCGATTATATTGGTCGCGGAGTACGGACCATCATTATACGGTTTGCGCCTACGGTTCACGGAATCGGAGACTGGGGCTTTGTTAATTTTCTAGTGAACGCTGCACGCAAGCAGGGCGTGTCCGGATATATCGGCGATGGCTCCAATACGTGGTCTGCAGTACACCGTTCCGATGCCGCCAAGCTCATCCGGTTAGGACTCGAGAAAGCACCTGCCGGATCGCGGCTGCATGCAGTCGGGGAGGAAGCGATTACTACCCGTAGGATCGCCGAAGCCATCGGGCACTCACTCGGCATTCCAGTCAAATCCATCGCACCAGAGGAGGCCCAATCTCACTTTGGGTTTGTCGGCAGCTTCTTCAAACTCTCCATGACCGGCTCCAGCGAGTGGACCAGCGAACTGCTCGCATGGAAGCCTGCCGGTCCGACTCTGGCGGAAGACATCACAGCTGGCGCGTATAAGGACTTGGGACAATAATGAGAACCCCACAGTTAATGTCTCCCGGTTCCCTAAACTCGACACAGCGCCCAGGACTAGTTCTGGCATGCATGTGCGCGTGCACCATTTTGGTCGTAAGCCTCATCGCTGCCATCAATCTGGCGGTTCCACAGCTCGCCACCAGCGAGCTGCACCCGAGCTCATCGGAGCTGTTATGGATCGTTGACGCGTATATCGTCGTTTTCGCCTGCCTGGTCATACCAGGCGGCGCCGCCGGGGACCGATTCGGGCGCAAAGGCGTGCTAATCGTCGGACTCATCACGTTTGCAGCCGGTGCGGCAATCTCAGCCGCTTCAGTGAACGTAGCAAGCCTGCTCCTCGGCCGTGCGATCACCGGGGCCGGGGCAGCGCTGGTGCTTCCAAACTGTGTTGGAGTACTGGTTCACTCATCACCCCCCAAACAGCGTAGCCGTTCCCTCGCTATCTGGGGAGTGATGACCGGCATGGGCGGCCTTGTCGGCAACATAGGCGGCGCAGCGCTGCTGACTATCGGTTCGTGGCGAACTCTGTTCGTGGCCATCGTGCCTATCTCGCTTCTCTGCGCTCTCTGGACGGCCCTTGTCGTACGACGCAGCAGCCGTAGTCCACGCAGCCTTGACCCTGCAGGTACCGTTTTGCTTATCACAACAACCATCTCTCTTTTAATCGGCATCATCGAGGGGCCCGAGGTCGGTTGGAACAGTTACGTCGTCATTGTCGCTTTCGCGGTCAGTGCCGTACTCGGTGTCGCCTGGGTCATGGTCGAACTTCGTGTTCGTCACCCATTGCTTGACCCTCGCCTATTTCGCATCCCCATGCTCAGCACAGCCAGCATAGGCATGCTCGTGATGTTCTTCGGCAGCTTCGGCTTGTTCTACCTTAACGCTTCGCTCCTGCAGTACGGCCGCGGGTATTCCGTCCTGAAAGCCGGGCTCGCGATTATGCCTATGACGGTGCCCATGCTGCTCGGCGCACGATTCGTTCCCGACATGGTAAGACGCATCGGCATTTTCACAACACTGTCCGTTGCCTTCCTCGCCATTAGCATCGGACTGTTCGGCCTGAGCTACGCCGCGACTCAGCCATATCTCGCCTACGCAGCTTGGCTCGTCCTTATCGGAATCGGCTTCGCGCTTGCACTCCCATGCCTAACAGCCGAACTCACGGCGGCGCTACCCACGGAGCAGGCTGGCGTCGCAGGAGGACTTCAATCTGCAACCCGGGAATTCGGCAGCGCCCTCGGCGTCGCGATCGTCGGAACCGTACTGACCCAAAGCTTCACCCGGCATTTGCCGACAAGTCTTCAGCACGCCGATCCGATCCCTCGCACGGTAGCCGAAGCAGTCGCTGCGGCTACCGCTCAGCAAATCGATATCATCAACTCCTTCACCACTGGAGCTGAATCGGCTCTCCAGGTAGCAAGCATAATCACTTTTATCGCTGGTGTCTTCGTCGTCGCGGTAGCATTCCAAGCGAGCCGACGCCGTCGCGAGCAGAGTTCGACTGCTGCTAATGGATAAGAAAAGAACCCAATGTGGAAACATATTGGGTTCTTTCGACCTACTTATAATACGGTTCAGCGTGAATGATTTTCAACTAAACTGCCCGTTAGTTGAATGGATTAACGGGCAAAATAACGAATAGATATACGCCTAATCGGCAATAGGAATATGTTCTTGTCCAGAACGGTAATCGGTACAAGTTCTTGTCCCTAATAATGACAAATCAGCACTAAGTACGGTATCTGCATATGTTTCCCCTCCCTTGATCCAAAATCACATTCAGCTTCCTCCCTTTTCTTTGCTAAAGTGCTTGTTAACGAACTTGTTTTATCCATTTCAAATGGGATTACAGTTCCAGTGGAAATACCTCCTAGCGTTGAAGCTGGTCTCTTGATCATAATCCATCCTGTAGTCTGTTAATCGTTCATAAGAGACTCACTACCCACATTTAGATATTCATCTAATCGGAAATGGGAACATGTTGTTCCAAATCCATAGCTTCGCTTGTTATACGAGGTCTACCGCCTCTACCAGCTCAAACATGGTTTTTTGGAGGTCGTGGGAGAACAGTTTTTTGTACGAGGTTTTCTCCCCTAAAGCCGCTGCGTTCTCCCGGCTCCCCTCATCGTAAAACGACCACAAAAAAAGGCCAACCAGTAATTAAAATGTACCCTATAAGATAGACACTTTGAAAAAGGTCATCTTATAGGGCTTTTTTTGTTTATAATGAAGAAAACATGAGCGGTGGTAGGATTGAGATGACAATAAAATGTTTCACAGATCAACAACAGGCACAATTAAAATTAA
>NZ_JBHVMZ010000002.1:0-818405 GCF_042796655.1 Paenibacillus sp. NPDC057886
TGTATTAGGCATGCCGCCAGCGTTCGTCCTGAGCCAGGATCAAACTCTCCAATAAAGTATTGAAAAGAGCGATAAGCTCATTTTGAAACTGACGATTCATTATGAATCAAAAGTTACTATCCATTTGTTCAGTTTTCAAGGAACTTGTTGTCCGTTTGCGTTGATGCTTGTCAACCGGACAGGAATTTTATCTTATCATGTTGACTAACTAACTGTCAACTCTTTTTTTCGTCAGCGTTCAAAGCGTTTCGACAATCATTCGTTTGAGGCGACAAGAAATAATATATCATGATCTAATTCATTTGGCAAGCACTTTTTAACAACCTTTATATAAATACTTTATAATCCACATCGCCCGCTAACTGAGACTCCTCTCAACTACATCAATCGACAGGTGGTTATATGAATCCAGAAGGTGATGTGTTCACCCTTCCTTTTGATGCAAGTGATCCAAACGCTCTATAATAAGGTATATATAATATAGAATAAGGAATGAATATGATACTCCCGTTCAGGTAGTCAATGACACAATAATCAATGTCAATGATACCTAATTCAGAACCCGCTCTCTAAACACAATCGGCTTCATTTATATCAAAGATGCTCTGATCAATAACCTATATGGGGTGAACGCATATGAAGCAATGGCTGAAGAACATTCGAAAGGGTTATGGTAAAAAACTCGTTTCCATTCATGCCTGGAATGCCTGGATTGTTGTCATCCTCGCGGTAACAGGCCTTATGTTGGTTGATGGTTTCTGGCGCGAGTTACTCGGGATTGGACGCGTATGGTTAAAGTGGCTACATATTATCGTCGGGCTAGCTATGCTGGCACCAGTGGTGTATTACTTAATTTTGGCCGGAAAGCACTGGAAACAACTTCGTAATAGGCCATGGCAGAGAGCAAATACAATCGTTGTTCTTGCACTGCTGGTAGGGTGGCTTTTATCAGGTATTGTGTTATGGCAGTTCAAGCTCGCTGGGCCGAGATGGTCGAATGCCGCGCTTCTGGTTCATGATTTGCTGACTTGGGTTGGCCTGCCTTATATTATCTACCACTCCATCACGAGAACGAGATGGTTAAAAGATCCTGCACGCCGTGCAGTAAAAACAACGACAGTTGTAGCAGAGGGTAGAAATATGGTGCATCCAACTGATGCTCCTGATGAAAATACGACACCTGCAGCGGTAGTTTCTACCGAATCTATACGTACCACTAAGGAAAGTCCTCTCCATCAAGAAGAGAAACCTCAACCCGTGTATACACGGCGGGCATTTATTCGGTCTGCTGTAGGCGTGGGGCTAGCTGTGACTTTGGGGCCTACTTTTATATCATGGGTTGGACGGAACCTCAATATAGACAACAGTATTGATAGCATGCTGGAGAACGATCCCAATCACATGGTGCCCTTACCACAAGCATTGCCTGCTTCTTCACCGCCAGTGGGAGGCGGAGCAGAAGGTCATTTTCGCGTATATACGGTAACACCGATACCTTCCTTTTCCAATGCAAACTGGTCATTCCGGATCGATGGGCTCGTTGAACGGGCGCAAGTATGGAACTGGGAGCAGTTCGTGCAGCTTGCACGTAC
Organism: Paenibacillus sp. NPDC057886; assembly: GCF_042796655.1. Lineage (NCBI taxonomy): Bacteria > Bacillati > Bacillota > Bacilli > Caryophanales > Paenibacillaceae > Paenibacillus > Paenibacillus sp. NPDC057886. The sequence goes on from NZ_JBHVMZ010000002.1 coordinate 1,593, forward strand.
CGTTCAGGTCAGTGACTTTCATTGCGTTACAGGCTGGTCTGTATATAAGAACACCTGGGAAGGCATATCTCTTAAGCAACTATTGACCCAAGCCGGAGTAAAACCCGAAGCGCACAGCGTCAAGTTCTACTCCGGCGATGGTGTATATACGGACGCCATTACGATGGATCAGGCACAGATGGAGGATATTATGGTAGCTGTCATGCATGACGGCAAACCGATCCCGGCAGATCTGGGCGGTCCGGTACGATTGGTCATTCCCCAGATGTATGCCTATAAGTCCGTCAAGTGGCTGAATCGTATTGAACTGATTGACAGCGAACATATCGGTTACTGGGAAGAACGAGGATACGACAAGGATGCATGGCTTACTGGTGCTTCACAGACGCGTTCCTGATTTGAGTTACTGCCGATATACAGTTGAGTTTAAATAAATGTGCAAACAAAAGACCCCCGTTCCACTTATTCGTGGCACAGGGGTCTTTAAGTTATCTATTACTTGCTCGAGTAACACTGCGATCTAATCATAGTCTACTCCACATTCACGATCTATCCCTGTTGATTCAAAAGACGTACAAGTTCGTCCTCATCCTCAATGGTAGGAATGCCGAGATCATGAGCTTTGGTCAGTTTAGAGCCAGCCTTCTCTCCGGCGATAACAAGGTCTGTTTTTTTGGATACACTGCCCGTCACCTTCGCTCCAAGTGCTTCCAGTCGTTGTGTTGCCTCTTCCCGCGTGAGTTGATGCAGCGTTCCAGTCAGCACGACCGTTTTGCCACTGAAGAAGGAATCTTCCACAATCGCTGCTGGTGCCTCAGGCGCCTGAGCTTTCACGCCCAAATTCAGCATCTTCTCAATGGCCGCCTGTGTAAACGGGTCTGCAAAGAAAGTCACAATGCTCTCGGCCACAATGCCGCCTACATCTGGAAGTTCAACGAGTTCCTCTGCCGTTGCATTCATAATGGCATGCAGGTCGCGGTAATGGTCAGCCAGCATACGTGTAGTCGATTTACCTGTATTCGGAATACCCAGTGAATATAGGAACGAAGCGAGGTCACGATCCTTGCTCTGCTCCAGTGCAGCAATAAGGTTGTTTGCTTTCTTTTCACCAAACCGCTCCAGCTTCACCAAATCATCGAATTGCAATGTATACAGGTCAGCGGGCTCACGCACGTTCAATTCATCGTACAACTGAATCGCCGTTTTTTCGCTGAATGTCTCGATGTCCATTGCATCACGGGAAGCAAAATGAGAAATCCGGGCCACCGTCTGCGGTTTGCACGCCAGCTTGTTGTTACAGAACAAATGCGCTCCACGCTGTTCCAGCGGGAATCCACATGCCGGACATTGCTCAGGGAACACAATTTCCTCGCCGTCACTCTCTTCAGTCACTTTGCCCAAGATTTCAGGAATGACATCATTGGAACGACGGATAAAGACACGTGTACCCAAGGCAAACTTCAGATTTTTCCGCTCAATGTCGCCCACGTTATTCAATGTACAGTTCTGTACCGTCACTCCAGCTAGCTCAACCGGTTCAACTCGAGCAAGTGGAGTCACTTTGCCGGTACGACCCACATTCCAGACAACGGAGTTCAGAACGGTCGTGGTCTCTTCCGCCTCGAACTTGTACGCTACCGCCCAACGAGGGAATTTATCCGTGTAGCCCAGTGCCTCACGGGTACGCATGTCTGTGATTTTGATAACAGCTCCATCAATGAGATAGTCCAGCTGACCTCGGCTCTCCTGTATCGCTGCAAGCTGCTCCATCACATCATCAAACTCATGGAAATACGTAATGGATGGATTAACTTTGAATCGATTCTCACGGAGAAAGTCCATCATCTCCTGATGGTTGGCAAACTGAATATCATCCGAATAACCTACATTATAGAAATAGGCATTCAACCGCCGCTCAGCAGTAGTCTTTGGATTCAGGTTGCGCAGCGCTCCTGCCGCGGCATTCCGGGCATTTTTGAGCGGCTCTGCTGCCGTTTCATTATATCGATTCAATACAGACAGGTTCATGATGCCTTCACCCTGGACTTCAATCGTGCCGCCTGTATACGGTATTTTGAGGGGAACCGACTTAATCGTTCTAACCTGAGCCAAAATGCCCTCGCCTACGGTTCCGTTTCCCCGCGTAGAGGCTTGAACTAACTCACCGTTTGTGTACGTTAGATTCAGGGTCAAACCGTCAAACTTCAGTTCAATCACATAGCCGGGTTCGAGCAACGGATTGTCCGGATTTTTGGTGTTGTAGTCATTGACCAGCTTGAGCACACGAGTATTCCAGTTTCGCAGCTGCTCTATATTCTGGGCTTTGTCCAGACTCCACAATGGGGATAAATGGCGATGCGGTGTAAACCCTTTGAGCAGTTCACCACCCACACGCTGTGTCGGAGAATCGGGCAGAACCATGCCACTCTCCTGTTCCAGCGCAACCAGTTCATCGTACAGAAGATCATACTCCTTATCGCTGATCTGCGGCTGATCCATCGTGTAGTACTGATAATTATGCTGGTTCAGCTCGGTAACGAGTTGCTCCATCCGGTGCATCGGGTCCATACAGGGCCATCCCTCCGTTATTATAATTTGGATCTATGTAGAACGAGCGTCAGAGCAAGCTCTGCGTTCGTTCATGAATATCTATTCCACTTTGGTAATTGGAGCAAAGCCTGCAAGCAGACGTTTTAGGCCAACCGGGGCAGGGAATGCGATCTGAAGCTCTGTGTCATTACCTGTGCCTTTCACCCCAACAATGGTACCTGTTCCCCATTTGCCGTGTTGTACTTTATCTCCGGCTTTGAATCCGTCAGAACCAGCTCCGGCAGCGACCGGTTTAGATGCCGACGACGGGGCAGGCGTGCTGGATGTGCTGGACGACGTACTCATGGTAACCCGTGAGGAAGTAACTGACGAAGCGGAAGAACCGCTTTGGCTTTGACGATCAAACAGCTTGCTTGCTCCGCCACCAAAGTTGCTCCCTCCACTGGCACCAAGTCCACGACCACCATATGATCCTCCTGCGCTGCTACCACGACGGTAGCGGTCACGAGCGATTGAAGTATCTTCTTTTAGCTCATCTGGAATTTCATCCAGGAAGCGTGAAGGCGGGTTCGCCGTTGTGCGTCCGAACAAGGTACGCATTTGCGCGCAAGACAGGAAGAGTTGTTCTTCCGCACGCGTAATGCCCACATAAGCCAGTCTGCGTTCTTCCTCCAGCTCCTCGTTATCCATAAAGGCGCGGCTGTGCGGGAAAACTCCTTCCTCCATACCAACGATAAAGACGACAGGGAATTCCAGACCTTTGGCACTGTGCATCGTCATCAGGGTAACTGCATCACTCTGATCCTCTTCATCATCGTTCATGCTGTCGATATCCGCAATTAATGCAAGATCGGTGAGGAACGAAACGAGCGTTTTGTCTTCATTATTTTTCTCAAATTCCATGGTAACGGACAGGAACTCATCAATGTTCTCCAATCGTGCACGGGATTCGAGTGTGTTTTCATTTTGCATCTCTAGTCGGTACTGGCTCATCTCGAGAATCTTCTCGGTCAGTTCGGTCACAGAAAGATATTCAACCATCTGATGCAGTGCGGCGATCATGTCATAGAACTCCACCAGCGCATTCCGCGTTCGACCGGCAAAACCAAGATCGTCGACGACCTGAAGTACACGGAATATTGAAATCCCCCGTTCTCCTGCCGCAGCTGCCAGCTTCGCTACCGTTGTATCACCAATGCTGCGTTTTGGTACATTAATAATCCGGGTAAGACTGATGTCATCGTCAGGGTTGGAAAGCAGACGCAGATACGCCAGAATGTCCTTGATCTCTTTACGATCATAGAACTTGATGCCGCCAACGATCTGATACGGAATATCAGACTTGATCAGAATTTCCTCTATAACCCGGGACTGAGCGTTTGTACGATACAAAATGGCATGATTCTGATAGGATTTGCCGTTCTTCACGTTTTTACTAATCTCGGAGGTTACAAAGTATCCCTCATCATGTTCGGAATCCGCACGGTACACCTTGATCTTTGAGCCACCCTCTTTGTCCGTCCACAGTTTCTTCGGTTTGCGCCCAGTATTCAGGCCGATTACCTCATTTGCTGCATTCAGGATATTCGAAGTGGAACGATAGTTTTGCTCCAGCAAAATCGTACTTGCTTCAGGGTAGTCTTTCTCAAAATTCAGGATGTTGCTGATATCCGCTCCACGCCAGCGATAGATCGATTGGTCACTATCCCCTACAACGCAGATGCGGTGGTGACTATCAGCGAGCATGCGGCAAAGCATGTACTGCGCACGGTTGGTATCCTGGTACTCATCCACGTGAATGTACTGAAATTTCTTTTGGTAAAAGTCGAGAACTTCCGGTACCTCTTTGAAAAGTTGAATGGTCGCCATAATAAGGTCGTCGAAGTCGAGCGAGTTGTTGGCTCTGAGCCGTTTCTGGTACATCTTATATACCTTCGCCACAATGCCTTCGAAATAATCAGCAGCCTGCTTCTCATATTGCTCCGGACTGATCAATTCATTCTTCGCGGTGCTCATCATCGATTGAACGGCTTTTGGTTCAAATTTCTTGGTGTCGATGTTCTGGTCTTTCATACAACTACGAATGACAGATAATTGATCAGATGAGTCCAAAATGCTGAAATTAGAGGTGAAGCCGATGCGTTCTATGTCACGGCGCAGAATACGCACGCACATGGAGTGGAACGTCGATACCCAAATGTCACGACCCTGAGAGCCACCAACCAGTTGGGATACCCGATCTTGCATCTCGCGTGCCGCTTTGTTCGTAAACGTAATAGCCAAAATGCCCCACGGGGGTGCTTTCCGTGTTGCAATAAGATAGGCAATCCGGTGTGTGAGCACCCGGGTCTTTCCACTGCCCGCTCCAGCCATTATCAACAGCGGTCCATCCGTCGCCTCGACGGCTTGCCGTTGAGGGGTGTTAAGCCGTGCAACGGCATCATGTATATTTACAGGTTGCATGCATGCATGCTCCTTTCGTTGGTTGAAATCGATATAAGTTGTACTAAGGGTTACACTCGTCACTACGATGACAGAATAATCTTCCGATCGCCGTTATTCCCGGATTTTTCGAGCTACTTTTTCAAAGTGAAAATCCGGTAATAAATGCGAGCACTTCGTTTTTCCAGCTTATTTCTGTCCTCTTCGTTCTCGTGTAAAAATTAGTTTAGCTTATATTTAAGGGTAGTTGAAATTACAATTGAACTGCAATTACTATCTTTCAGTTGTTGAAAGAGAGAACGCTCCGCTTCTTCAGATTGGTCCTGCTGTCTCCGTTGTAGTGTAAACAACATTACGTTTATACAACTTGTTTAATTAGTAAGGTCAAAGTTCTATTTTAACAGATCAGGAGGGGAAATTGGGGGAATGGTAAACTAAACCGATTAAACGGATTGTTTCACAGCTTGGACCGTCTCCAGCGCCTTGTGCAAATCACTGTACACAATGTTTCCAACCACAACGGTGTCTGCGACCTGAGCGGCTTGTCCAGCTTTCTCCGGACTATCAATCCCGCCGCCATAGATGAGATGCGCCTTGGTGAGTTGTCTGTGCGTCTCTCCAACCAGCTCCATGTCTCCAAATGTTCCGCTGTACTCCATGTATACGATAGGCAGGTTAAGCAAACGTTCCGCAGCCTGGGCGTAAGCAACCGCAGCATCAGTCGTCAACTCCGTATCCGCTCCGGTCATTCGGGCAACAGTGGAGTCGGCATTAAGGACAATATAACCTTCTGCAATAACTAGGTCCCATGGTATTAGATAACCGTAACGCTCGATGGCTTGCTGGTGCTGTCCAATCATCCATTTGCTATCCGTTGCATTCAGCACCATCGGAATCAGATATCCGTCAAAACCGGGCACAACTGCCTCCAGATCAGATACTTCAAGCACACAGGGCAGCTCGTAGCGACGTACTCTGGACATCAGGTCCACCGTGTTGTCATAGGTAATTCCCGAAGACCCGCCAACAATAATGGCATCGGTTCCCGACATGCAGATCAGGTCGAGTGCTTCATCCGTTATTTCCCGGTCAGGGTCTAGCTTAAATACATGTCTCCACTGCTTAATCATGTCTATCAACGAACATTCCTCCAGAGGTTCTTCTGCATCCTAAAAAGCTTGTAAACTAAGTCTAAGTCAGCAGGGAGTGAGTGTCAATGTTCGTATAAAAAGGGGAACAAAAAATCACAGACTTTTCCCTGGAATTGCAGGAGAAGCCTGTAATTTTAAAAGCTAGGGATGAGATGCAATAGAATTTAAGTCAGCGCCTGGTGCCAATACGAACACCCATATAATGAATAGAGCTCCAACGTCTCAAGTAGAGACCCTGCATCCCTTTGAATCATAATTTAATACTCACGGCTTCCAGGCAAAACGTGTGTTCATTTCATCCAGTTCCTGCTCGGTCAATACATCCGAATACACACCATACACGCCCCATTTCTCATAGTTCGCTACCTGGTCGGTGTCATTAATGGTATGCACGTAGGTGACGGCTCCTGCCTGCTTCAGCTTGGCAACGAAATTCTGGTTTACTTTATATTCCGGCATGGTTACGGCATCGATATCATTCTTTTGTACAAAATCAACAACTTGGGCTTCCGTATCCTGCGTAGCGTAAAGTGTATAGATAATAGAAGGAAACGCGTAGATTTCTTTCACGGTTTCGAGCATCGGCTCGTTATAGATCTGAACGACAACCCGATTAAGAATTGTAGGGTCATGTTTCTTTGCTGCGTCCACGAGTGATTTCAGCACCTGCTGAATATCTTCGTCCTTCTGTTCTTTTGTATCGGTTACGATATACATATCCGGGTACTTGGCCAATACATCCATAATGCCGTCAGCGTCCATGGGTTGGTACATGCCCAGAATGGGCGTATTCATAAATTCATCATGTGTCAGCGCACCAGCCTGTTTGTCTTCGGGTAACTCCTCGTCCTGTCCAAGCATTTTGCTCATGTTGGCGGTCCATTCATGTCTGGCTACTGCTTTGCGGTCCGAAGTCAGCATAAAGTCAATCTCAAACACACGTGTGCCCTTCTCATAATTGGCAATCATCGCCTCATAGGCGTTGGTGTAAGGCTGCTCACGGATACTTCCCATCGCATGGGCAATCAGTCGATAGGCCGTAAACCCATCGTGCTGCTCCTCACTTTGACTGTCATAGGCAAAAAAGAGTGTGCCCACGGTTACGATAAGTAGTGTAATGACGGCGGCAATTCGTTTCATATGGCGTTCACATCCTTAGTAGGGTGGTAGGAAAGAAAAAGAGTATGATGATCATGATATGACGAAGCATGTGCGCTTTTTCCTTTTTGATAGCTAACTACCCTGATTGGAGAGGTGTAAAACAAAAAGCCGCCCGAAGGCGGCTGTTAAATCTAGGGATGCAGTATTTCGGATGGATAAAAAGCCATCTATTCGGTTTGTTGTACACTCAATTCATTCAGAAATGCGATCAAAGCTTCTCGCCAAGCTCTCATGGGTGGCAGACCGTTTGTACGAATAGCGAGATGATCCATTACGGAATATTGAGGTCGAGGAGCAGGACGTGGGAATTGCTCGGTGGTACAAGGCTCGAGAACAGCACTCTGTTTGAATCCGGATTGCTTGGCTGCTTCTTCCGCAATGGCCTGTGCAAATTCATACCAGGTGCATGTTCCAGAATTAGAGGCATGGTAGATGCCATATTTTTCAGTTAATGAAAGGTTACTCACGAGTCTGGCTAAATCCACAGTATATGTGGGCGACCCTTGTTGATCATGAACCACCTGAAGTCGGGGACGCTTCTCCAGAAGATCCAGCATGGTTTTGACAAAATTACTGCCGTGTACTCCAAATACCCATGATGTTCGTATAATAAACCATCGCGTGCAGAGACTCTCGACCAGTCTCTCTCCAGCAAGCTTTGACTTGCCATACACAGTCTGCGGATTCGTTAGATCAAATTCCTGATAAGGTCTCGTTGCGGTGCCATCAAATACATAATCGGTACTAATATAAATCAGTTTGGCTTTCACTTTCTCTGCAGCAACTACTATATTTCTAGTGCCTGTTACATTGACTGTGTACGCCATATCCTCATCTGTCTCGGCCAGATCAACGGCTGTATAGGCAGCACAATGAACTATGATGTGAGGCCGGAAAGCGTTAATGGTTTCTCTGCATTGCTGTTGGTCGGTAATGTCCAATTGATCCCTGTCACAGGCCATAACATCATGACCACCTGCTTGAAATATCTTTACAACATCGTATCCGAGCTGTCCCGCAGCCCCTGTCACCATCACTCTATACTTCATTCTGTAGGATCACCCATTCGATCACCATACTGAAGTCTTACATAATCTTGATACGTACCTGATTGAATTCGTGTCCACCATTCCTGATGGTTCAGATACCACTGGATGGTTTCCTTAATCCCTGTCTCAAAATTGTGCACGGGCTTCCAGCCAAGCTCAGTATGCAATTTGGTCGGGTCAATTCCATAACGTCGGTCGTGGCCCAGTCGATCCTGTACATATTGAATCAAACTTGAAGGTTTGCCCAGTTGTTCTAGAATCTTTTCAACAATATATATATTGGTACGTTCATTATTTCCCCCGATGTTATATATCTCTCCAATCTTGCCATTATGAATGACCAGATCGATAGCACTACAGTGATCTTCCACATAGAGCCAATCACGAATATTAAGCCCATCGCCATAGACAGGAATAGTCTTATCATTTAATGCACGAGATATAATAAGCGGTATAAGCTTTTCCGGAAATTGGAAAGGTCCATAATTGTTCGAACAACGTGTAATATTTACAGGTAAACCAAAGGTTTCATGATACGCTCTTACAAGCAAATCCCCACCCGCTTTACTGGCAGAGTAAGGACTGTTCGGCATCAAAGGCGTCTCTTCTGTAAACAAACCTGTTGGACCAAGTGAGCCATATACTTCATCCGTAGACACCTGAACATATTTGGTAACCTGATATTTCTTCGCCGCATCCAGCAACACCTGAGTTCCGAGTACATTGGTGCGCACAAAAATATCCGGGAACAGAATGCTGCGATCCACATGAGACTCAGCCGCAAAATTGACGATTACATCGATCCCTTGGGAGATAATTTGTTCCATCTGCTGAACGTCAGTGATATCCGCTCGGATAAACGTATATTGAGAATTCGATTCTACGGATTGCAAATTCTCAAGGTTGCCCGCATACGTTAAGGAATCCACGTTAACAATTTCATAATCAGGATGCTCACGAAGCATATACATCACAAAGTTGCTGCCAATGAATCCAGCCCCTCCAGTAACGAGCAGTTTCATGTTATCTCTCTCCTTCTGCCCCCAGATACTGTACGATCCGAGAAGCCTGTTTTAGTTAGCCAAAATTCAGTTCCGCCCCTTGAAGTAAAGGGTGCTTCTGGTCTTTCTCGGAGAGAATGGGATCCGACACAGGCCAATCAATTCCGAGCGCTGGATCGTTCCACAAAATACCCCGGTCATGTTCAGGCGAATAGTATGCATCCACCTTGTATGTCACCTGTGTATGGGGCACCAGTGTACAGAATCCATGAGCGAAACCTTGGGGGACAAGCAACTGCCGCTGATTATACTCACTGAGAATGACACTTTTCCACTGTCCAAAGGTTGGTGACGAGGTACGAATATCTACAATAACATCATAGATGGCTCCGGATATAACTCTGACCAACTTGGTCTGTGCACTGGGCTGAAGCTGGTAATGAAGTCCGCGAAGAACCCCAGCTTCGGCGGACAGGGATTGATTGTCCTGAACAAACACATGATGTATACCATTTTCATACAGAACACGCTCATTATAACTTTCCATGAAATATCCCCGATGATCGCCATAAACCTTAGGTTCCAATATAGCTGCGCCATCCATAAACAGCGGAATCACCTTCATGTTATCCCTCCGTTATTGCTATTAACAGCATTTCTTCATATTAATCTATGTATATGTAAAGCATCGGGCAAGTGATCGTTCATTGGCCTGGTTAAATCATGATATTTCAATACGTTGTTCCATAAAATAATCAAAACCCAGCCGTGTTTAACTTTCGGCTGGGTTTAATAATAGCGACTTCTCTATTTGTTCTGTACAATCTGCTCCAAATACTTCAACAAATCCTCCCGCAAATCCGGGCGCTGAAGGGCATAATGAATCGTGGTTTCAATAAAACCAAGTTTCTCCCCAACATCATGACGCAGGCCGTCAAAGTGATAGGCGAGAATCTGTCGTTGGTCGTTCAGACGGGACAAGGCATCCGTTAACTGGATTTCTCCACCCACGCCAGCAGACTGCTGACCAAGGATATCGAAGATATCCGGCGTCAGAATATAACGTCCCATAATAGCCAGATTGGAAGGTGATTCTTCCGTCTTCGGCTTCTCGATCAAACGACGCGCGCGGTACACACGATCTTCGGTGCGAGAGACCAATTCCCCGTCCACAATCCCGTAACGTGACACTTCGCTCCAATCAACTGGCTGTACACCTACGATCGGAGATTGCAATTCATCATAGACTTCGATCATCTGCTGAAGACAAGGATGATTGGACTCTACAATGTCATCCCCCAGCAGGACGGCAAATGGTTCATTTCCGATAAACTTGCGGGCACACCAGATGGCGTGTCCAAGACCCTTCGGTTCCTTTTGACGAATATAATGGATGTCTGCCATCTCGGAGGGCTTGCGAACCTCATTCAGCAGATCCCACTTCTGTTTACCAGCCAGGTTCTGCTCCAGCTCGAATGAATAGTCAAAATGATCCTCGATGGCCCGTTTACCTTTACCTGTTACGATAATGATATCCTCAATGCCTGAAGCCACAGCTTCTTCAATAATGTACTGAATCGTCGGCTTATCGACGATTGGCAGCATTTCCTTGGGCATCGCCTTCGTGGCAGGCAAGAACCGGGTACCGAGCCCGGCTGCTGGAATAATTGCTTTACGGATGCGCATGCTGAGCCCACTCCTTTGCTAGAGTCATAATTTAATATATTTAATGATGGCAGACTCCAATATGATTGGACTTCATTATACCATCAACAGCTCCCGAATATCCTGCTCGGATAAAGTAGTTGATCCCCCATCTCCGGGTTCAATGACTTCGGCAATCAAATCTTTTTTGCGCTGCTGCAACTCCAAAATCTTCTCTTCAATTGTTCCTTCCGTAACGAGGCGGATAACCTGTACGACTTGTTTCTGCCCCATACGATGGGCACGTCCGATGGCCTGTTCTTCCACGGCGGGATTCCACCACAAATCATATAAAATAACAGTATCTGCACCCGTTAAATTCAATCCGGTACCGCCAGCCTTCAAGGAGATCAGGAACAGCTCAGCTTCACCTTCGTTGAATCTGCGGCACATTTCTACCCGACTCTGGGCAGGTGTCTGACCATCCAGATAGAACAAATCTCTCCCCTGTGCAGCGAGCGTCTGTCGAATCAGATTCAGCATGCTAGCGAACTGGGAGAAGATGAGGATCCGCTTGCCAGCAGCCAGACAATCCTGGATCGTCTCCAGCAGCTGTTCCATTTTCCCGGAATCCCCTTGATAACCCTCCACAAAGAGAGCCGGATGACAGCACAACTGGCGCAGGCGTGTAATACCAGCAAGTATTTTAATACGGTTCTTCTGAAAACCGTTCTCTTCCATATCCTTGGATGTCTCATCTTGAAGCTGTGACAGGTACGCGGCATACAGTTTCTTCTGTTCGTCCTTCAGCTCGGAGCGCTGAACGGTTTCAATACGATCCGGCAGTTCTTCCAGCACATCTTTCTTCAGACGGCGGAGAATAAACGGACGGACCATTCGCGCAATGCGCTCAGGAGGCAGATCCCGGAATCTGCGATAGCTTGGGAACAAGCCCGGGAATACGGCTTCAAAGATCGACCATAACTCATCCAGTGAGTTCTCCACGGGTGTTCCTGTGAGAGCGAAGCGACGTGGTGCCTGAATCTGTTTAACAGCATGAGCTGTCTGGGAAGAAGAATTCTTGATCGCTTGGGCTTCATCCAAAATAAGCGTATGAAACGTTCTTCCGAGATATGTGTCCAGATCACGACGCAATAGCGGGTAGGAAGTCACAATAACATCTGCGTCATCCATACCTGCGAGCATACTTGCACGTTCGTCTTTTTGACCCGCTGCAATCAGAACTCGCAAATGCGGCGCAAATCGGGCAAATTCATTCGCCCAGTTGTATGTTAAAGAAGCTGGTGCAACGACGAGTACTGGAGGATGAGCAGTATGTTGGTCCAACAGTCCGACCTGTACTTCATCTGGGATGTTACTCCCGAAAGTTCCCTCATCGACAGTCTGACTCGCATCATCAAGACTGCTATTGTGCTGTTGCGGCTTTTCTTTCAGTTCTGCCGCGATATAGGCAATACTTTGCAGTGTTTTACCAAGTCCCATATCATCCGCCAGTATACCGCCAAATCGGTAAAATGCGAGTGTACGCAGCCACTGATATCCACTGGCCTGATAATCACGCAGCACAGGAGCAAGCGCATCCGGCAATGCAAAATCCATCCGCTCGGGGTCACGAAGATCATCCAGGAAACGTTTCAGGGAACCGCCCCACTTCACATGTCCCGAAACCTCGTCCCGGCCAGGAAGCTGCAACGCTCGAACTGCTGGCAGCCGAATATGGCTGTCCTTGATATCGCCCGACGCAAGTCCAAGCGAGTCCGCCATGTGTGCGAAGCTGTCCGCCCCTTCATTTTCGAGAGAGACAAACACACCGCTGCGCAAGCGGAAATACGGTTTCTTTTCCACAATGCTGCGCATAATCGCCTGAAGCTCCTGCTCGTCTACACCTTCCATCTCGAATGAGATCTCCAGCCAATCCAAGCCTTTGCCCAGATCTGCCCGAACTTTCGGCGGTGTCGGATAGGATTGCACCATGGCCTTCACCGCATTCGGGATATAGATATCCACCTGCTTCTCAAGCTCCGGCAGCAGATGATACATCACATCGTATATCGCATCTTCTCGTTCACTTGCCCATACACTACCATCCCGTTCCAGGAAAGAGCGATCTAGTCGGTCGATCAGATTACGCTCCGCATGACGGTCACGTACCAAAATCACCTTTTTCTCTTCCTCATCGATCAAATACTCGGCCAGCGGATTAATCACCATTACACCATAATCAAACTCCAGACGCGCGGTAATCCGTTCCCGGTAGAAATCGATATACAACTTTGGCGCAAGCTCCGGCTCTGCGATACGTTCTCTCACCTGGGAGTCGATGGACAGATGTCCAAGTGTACGTAGTTCCGGCACTACATGCTGCACAAATTCATCTACCTGTTGAGCAGAAATATCGATACTTTCCTTAATTCCATAAGAAGTGAGCGCTCTGCTCAAATCCTCCAGACTTCGCATCTGCATCGGCTCCAACATATGCAATTGCCCTTCCACCACGGCAGCATCATATGCTGGAAGAAGAATCAGCTCACGCAGTCCGGAGATTTCAAGCTGATAACCTTCATTAGTCCCCTGCGCAATACGGTAAAATAAAGGCAGTGCCCCCTCGCCCAAAGTGAGCGGTCCATTCGCTAACCCTGTTCCCTCCATCCGGCTATCTGCCTGAAGCAGCAAATCCAGTAGAGGCTTCCAAACCAGAGGAGCAATCAATATATCTCTTCCGTCTGAAGCTCCCAAGTAACCCGAGATGGATTCGCGGTATGCTTCCTCACTTTGCCTCATCCGAATAAGCATAGACAGGATCGCCTGATCCTGGGGACTAAAATAATGTATCGAAGGATCGTAGAAAAACAGCTTGGTAAACGACATCGGTTCACCATTCTCAATGCAGTTCAGGAATTGTTTCACTTTCTGAACTACATACAGGCGTTTATTTCCTACCTTCAGTTCAAGCGCGAGTTTGGCTCCGCCTTTGTGAACCTGCACAAGCTTGCATATAAATTGGAGCTGCAGCTCCTCCCGCAATGAAGACCGGGTTACAGGCGCAGTGTATTTACGATCATTTGCATGTAAGGGGCTGCGTTCTTTGGCAAACATGGAAAGAATCTGATCCGCTGTGCGGTACGAAGGTTTATCTGCTGATCTTCCCCATCCAGGGGCCGAGCTTGGACGACCAGCTTGAGCGAAATGTACGGACGGACGATCCAAATCCGAATGGTCATCAAGCTTGGAATTGGAAGGCAAAGGCCCCGCTGTAAAGGCGTGAGCAGATGAGGTCGAATGTGACCCCACATTCAATACTGAGTTGGTATTTGGAATTGAGTTTGGGCGCTCCCACTCATTCTCCTCCACCAGCGTTCCTACTCTGGAGCTGGAGCCACGATCAGGTTTAGACACCGGCTTGGACGATGTTTGAGGGCCCGTGTCGCGCTGTTCTCCCCATTCATGGACCGCCAGTAAAACGGCAGCCACATGTTTGCAATAGTCATAATATCTCCCATCGCCCGGACAACTGCATCCGGCAACAACCTCACCTGCATCATCCAGATCAACCGTTACTTTGTATCGTTCTGTACCTCGAACCACAGCTTCGTAATGACGTTCATCCTGACTGGCGACCAGATTGGTCACCCTGCCAGATTGGTTATACGCTTCTCCCCGTTTGAATGCCGTGACCCCGCACAGCAATTTGATATCCATCATCGTGAATGGCGCCACGGTCCTTCGCCTCCTATATCATGATGTTGTAGTTTTCTCGCAAAAATTTATAAATTTCACACACCGATACAAACTTTTCTCTGACAAACAAGATACCACATATGAATCTGATCTCGGTATAGTTCAAGTCTCTTTTATAGAAAAAACCCCAAGAGCTCCGTAAAGCAGAGATTGGGGTTGCTTCATACTTCATGCCTGTTGCTGTTTGTTCCGGTTTCGATCTATTATTTCACCAGTTGACCACGCGTTACGCCAAGCTGGTTCGTTGCTTTCAGTGTTTTCCAAACTTGTGTACCACTGATCTCGCCACGCAGAGCACGGTTATACAGATCAATAACCTCGCGCACCTGCTCTGGAGTTTCCTCCAGGAATTCCACACGGTAGCGGGATACACCTAAATCCATAAAGTTGGTCAAATATTCTGCACCGGATTGTTCCACTGCATTATACACGGTATTACGGCAGCCTTCGTCCACACGTACCGGATGGGACATGCCGATCCGGTCTTGCAAGGAAGCCCGGTGATCTTCACATGGACGTCCACAGTTCGTAAAGTCCGTTCCTTCACTCATAAACGTACAGTACACACAGTGCTCGGTATGGAACATCGGCAGATGCTGGTGAATAACGACTTCCGTCTGATTTGTACGGGAGTGTCCCAGCAAATCAACCATTTGCTGAATGTTCAGGTCATAAGAAGGCGTAATCCAGTCACAACCTGCTTCCAGGAACAGTTCCACTGCTTTGTGATTGGCAATGTTGAGTGAGAAGTCACCGATCAATTCCGGGTGCTTCGCATCTGGATTCTCCATCCGATGGCGCAAGTAGAAGTACAGTGCACCCGTATTACGTACAAGCACAGCATCCGGCTGCAAACGCAGGATGTTGTTGTGATACCCGTTCTCGCCAGGCATATGAATGCGTGGTGTCGCCAACGCAATCTTGCGACCTGCGGCGCGAACAGCTTCCACTGCTGCCGGGAACTGCTTGATAAACTCGAAGTCGGCGTAGATCATGCCGACACCTGCTTCCAGCGCTGCCTCCACTTGTGGCAGGCTGCGGCAGAGCGCGGTCAGCTCCGCATGACCGCGAGCAACTGGCGATGCCGGTTTAACCGCATCGCCGTAGACTTCCACCGCCCGTTTCACGTAGACGGGCGGTTTAGGGCGCTCGCCCGCGAGTTGTTCCACCGCCTGACGGCGAATGTTATTCAACTCGCGCATCGGAATGATGACGTCACCATGCAGGTTGACGTCCAACTCTTCCAGCTGGAACACAGTGCCGCCCAGACGTCCGAATTGCTCTTCGAGCAGTTCGTGCGTCATTGGACGCTTCTGGGCAATATCCAGTTCCATCTCGGAATTCACACGGACCGTCGTGCCCTTCTGCACGTCCGTCCACCATGTGCTAAGCGGCTGCCCTGGGCTGCCGATGACTTTTACGTTTACCGGGAAGATGCGATAAGGCTTCTCGGTTTCAAAGCTCTGACGCAGACGTTTATCCAATGCCGGATCATTCGTTTTCCATACTTTGTCGCCAACGTTCACGCGGCGCAGGTCCACGTCACTACGGCCTGGTACGACGTCCACGATCCAGCCTTCCTCCGCTTCGCCTTCAAGCTTCACGCCTTTGCGACGTACATCGTAGACACGTCCGCCTTCTTCCTTCTTCGTCGGATCTCCGGCATCAAATACGATTCCGTCTCCACGTTTCACTGGTGCATCGAGCTTCAGGACGACACCATCACGCAATACTTGGTCTACACGACCCAGATAGACACCACGGCTTTTCGGGAACGTACCGTCAACCAGTTGTTTATTGTTCGTTCCGTCCAGAAAACCATGCGTGAATCCACGAGAAAAGCTCTGCTGCAATTCACGAACTTCTTCTTTACTCGGCGGAGTGTTATCTCCATCAAAATAACGGTCGATCGCTTTACGGTATTTACTAACTACGTTCGCCACGTATTCCGGCGTTTTGAGACGTCCTTCGATTTTGAAGGAAGTTACGCCCGCTTCGATCAGTTCCGGCATCAAGTCAATCGCAGCCAGATCCTTCGGAGACAGCAGATACGCTACATCGCCCATCGGTTTATGCTCGCCATCCACCATCAGGTCGTACGGCAGACGACAAGCCTGTGCACATTCCCCACGGTTGGCGGAGCGTCCGCCCCACATTTCAGAAGTCAGACATTGCCCGGAATAGGACACACACAATGCACCGTGAACAAATACTTCCATCGGCAACTTCGCCTGTTCTCCGATCTTCTGAATCTGCTTCAGGTTGTTCTCCCGTCCAAGCACGACACGTTCCATATCAAACGGCTTCGTAAACTCCACCGCTTCCGGTGACGTAATCGTCATTTGGGTTGAACCGTGAATCGGGAAATCCGGCGAGATCTCGCGGATCATTTTGACGAGACCCAAATCCTGTACAATTACGGCGTCCACACCTGCATCGACACAAGCGTCGATCAGTTCTTTGGCATCCGTCAATTCATTTTCAAAAATCAATATATTAAAGGTCAAAAAACCTTTTACGCCATAACTGTGCAAAAACGCCATAATCTCCGGAAGTTCGTCCATACGGAAATTGTTCGCCCGTGCCCGTGCATTAAATTTTTCGACTCCGAAGAAAATCGCATCCGCACCGTTCGCTACCGCCGAACGCATACAGTCCCAGTCACCTGCGGGTGCCAGAAGCTCAACGTCTTCTCTTCGTATTGTTGCTGTTTTCATGTGTATCCTCCCCATAACCGGCATAGCCGGATTTCATCCCTATACCCTGTAAGCTAAATCCTGTTCCTTGATTCCATAAAGCCTGCATTGTCACTGTATCGCTATATCTATACATTATGTCTGTATTGCCTGATTCCCAAGCCTACAGTCATTCTTATTTTTCAGAACAGCAGTCATAACTCCTGAACTAGTATAGTGTACCACTTCTGCAACGACTCTTCTACGCTTTCCTGAAAAAACCGTTTACCATTTTCATTTCCATCTCCGCACCTATAGATGCACACTACATACATTGATCTAAAAAATATTACACTTGGCACTCCGAGAACAGAACAACCTTCCGATCACTGTTATCCCCAGATTTTTTTGATTCCTTTATAAAGGTGAAAATCCGGGGGATAAAGGCGAACGCTTCGCTTCTTCAGGTTATTTCTGTCCTCTCCGTTCCAGTGTAAATGTTTGGTTCAATTTACATAGACCACTCCAGTTGCAGTATCTATATAAAAAATAAAAAACCGGAAGGTTTTGTGACCCTCCGGCAACATGCATCTCTGCTATTTCAGCCTTTGCATTATTTGATAAAAGTAAATGAGTTCACGGCTTTTTCCAGCGCTGCTGCCTGGACTTCCGTCTTGTTGGCGTCATTCAGCCCGCTCGTAATGGTATACGTCGTTCCGTTCTGTTCAAATACGATCTGTCGTCCGGTATACGGCACACCATTATCCACTTCATGATAGATGAAGGAAAACGCAGGTACACCCGCAAACGTCAACTCCTCACTGCTAAGCAATTTGAAGTTTTTACGCGTTTTGGTTGCTTCCGCATACGCCTCTCTAAGTTGACTGACGGTCATTTCAATGGATTTGTCCTCACTCGCGGCAATAGAGAATTGACCACCTGTGAAGGTATACACGACAGGAGAATACTCAAATCGATCATTGTATGGCGTCCAGTAACGCGGAATATCAACACTGTAATGATAACGTTTGGACGTTCGTGTCACGGCTTTTGTTTTATCCGTCAAATACGGGTCTTCATCCAGCTGTCCGAAATTATCAGATACGGTATCAAAATCAATCTCAACACTCTTCATGATACTCTTAAACCATTCACGGTCCTTTGTCTGCTCTTCAGGGAACGTATACTCTGCATAATAACGATAGCCATTTTTTTGCAAAAGAACATCGAACTCCGTCTGCCATCCATCGCCAAAGTTATAACGGAACTCATTCACCTCGGCAGTCTCGCCTGATACATCCATCGTATACGAACCTATCGGCTCATAACTTTCCGTCGTGAACGTCTCACGCATCCACTTGTCCAGTTGGCCGCTCCACTCTTTGACCGTCGCACCTTTCGGTGCAGATGTAACACGCAGTTGCAGATATGCACCATCCTTGGCTTCGTATATCATCTGGGTGTTGTCCATGGACCAGCCTGCTGGAATCTTCAGTTCAATGCCATAATCGTCATTCCAGGTAGAACGCATACCCTCATCCACGGTTGAAAGATCCTTGATTGTACGATCCGATTGAACGTAAGTAGGCTGGAATGAATTGAGCAGCGCTGCACGTTTGCTCAGATCCTTGTAATTCAGAGCTCCATAATCCGCGAGGTATACGTCATATTGGCGACCATCATTGATATATTGGCGCATTTCCCATAACACCCCATCCGCATCTTTAACCACAATCCGGGCATAAGGTGTCTTCCCTTTGGCAATCGATTCCCGATCGAGCACTGTATCTCCGTTCTCTTTCGCTTCCTGAACAAGTTGTTGCAACAAATCATCCGAATCCAGATTCACATCCTGGTCACTCACATACACTTCAAGATAATAACTGCTGTCCTCCGAGCCAAAAGTCATCATACGCTCCTGCTCACCCGTTTGCAGAATCATGAGGTCTGATGGATAATTAATGGACCAGCCGTAATAACTGTTACCAATTCTCGTTTTGCCTTCATCCAGATTAATGCCGCCCTCGTCGTCATCCGTCGATTCATCCGTTTGCAATAAACGAATGACCATTTCTCCTGAGCTGCTTGGGGCAAGTGTAGCGCCAATCCCCGCAGCTACCGGGCGGAGTGGTACCATGAGCACCCCATTCACCATTTTTGGGGCTGCGCCCATCTCCTTTTTGACTCCATCCACCCAGGCAATCGAACTGCCAATCGTTAAGGTGACAGTATGCGGACCTTCCTTAACTTTAACCACATCATTCTTCTCCAGTCGGATCTCGCTGCCAAAAGCCTTCTTGAATACACCGACAGGAACCATCGTAACCCCTTTGAATTTATATGGTTTGGCGATTGCCTGCTTGCTACCGTTGATGTAGGCGCTCGTACTACCTGCTGTGATCCGCAGCTCACTTGTCGTAAGATCGGATGCCCACGCAGGCAATGTCGCTCCAATGCTCAGCATCCCGGCTAACACACCCGTGCTTAGCACACGTAAAAATGATTTTTTCATTCCGTTCATTCGTCCTCTCTGGATCCGGATTGCTCGCCGGGCTTTATTGGTCTTCATCTACAGGGAACTGCTCATCTTCATCGTCTTGGATATCCGCTCGATCAGCAAGGACCACCGTACGAGTGACAATATCGCCGTCCGTTTGCATCAACAGTTTGACCTTTTGTCCTGGCACATACTTTTTGAGCAACTCATTGATATCCACCACAGAGGACACACGTGTGCCTGCCACACTGTATAACACATCCCCCTCTTTGATTTTAGCTTTCTTTGCTTGAACTGACAGCACGCCCGTAATCGTCAAAGGATCATCTGTAGGCAGGCCCACAATCGCTGACCAGCTCTCTTCCAGTTGCAGGCCAAGGCTTGCACGCTTGATTTTCCCGTATTCAAAGAACTGATTAATAATATACTGAACGGTATCTACTGGAATCGAAAATCCCATGCTCTCGATACCCACTGCTGAAAATTTCATAGAGTTAATACCGACGACTTCACCCTTGAGGTTGACCAGCGGTCCGCCGCTGTTGCCTGGGTTAATGGCCGTATCTGTTTGAATCAACCGATAGGTGGCCTCCACGCCCCGATTAAGACCACTGATTACGCCTACTGTCGCCGAGTTACGCAAAGAGAAGGAGATCGGTGTACCGATGGCAATGACGGTTTCTCCAACGGTGGTTTGTGAAGCTTTGGCGAAGGTCGCCGGTTTAAGAGATTTGGCATTAATTTTGATCAGAGCGATATCGCTTAGCGGGTCACTGTATGTTTTGGTGATTTTATATGTATTGCCATCGGTCGTCACGACCAACGGATTGATTAATCCATCAACCACATGGGCATTCGTCACAATCCAGCCGTTGGAGCGGATGATCACGCCTGTGCCATGAGCCAGGTTATAGCGATCGGATGTGACGCCATCCTGTGATTCGGTAGATTTGCCGATGATGCCTACAACAGACGGAGATACTTTTTCAATTACTTTCGGGACTGCTTCACTACCCTTATACTGAAACGTTCCGGATTTGGCGTCATATTGCCCACTACCTCCGAGCGCTTTGACCAAATCTTTTGAACTAACATATACTTGTCCATCTACCACTTTGGCTTGCATTCCTGATGAAGACTCCGCTGCTCCAGCCGTTGCTGCAACACTGATCGAGAGTACAGCAGCCATCAGCATGGCTACGCCCTTTTTCCCCAACACTCTCATTCTCTCACCTAACCCTCTCTACATATCCTCCGTTATGCAACCAAACGTTACGATCCATTGCTGAATCTCTTTCTCTATTATCTGCAATACCGGTATCCTCCAATTTAACATACAAATTATTCCTGCACAATCGCTTTAAGACCTAATTTCTATAGAGAAGACCGTATTATCCGAACTACTCTGCAAAACACAAAAAAACACCCTCCTTAACTCCCTGGAAAGTGTTTGTCTGTTCTTCTAATTGCTGTTTTCAAATAAGTTCAGCGGTGTCTCTACGAACCAAACCAACCGGTAATCATGGCATAGTCCGTCAAAAGGAATACCAGCAGACTGACCACTGCAAATCCGATAGCAAACAAATTCTTCTTCGGTGCGCGAATCAATCGGACCACTCCGATGAAAATCAGGATCGTAAACAAGATGACAAAAATATCAAACGCATTAAAATTCGAAGTACTCGCCGCGACAGCTTCTGCAAACAGCATGGATAGACAGACCTCCTCACCATAGTTGAACATGCACTTTGCATAAATCCAATGATTGAATTCCAATCAGCAAGAAGTAAATTGAGATGAGGCTCTCATTTACAACTTGTACCCAGAACCGATTCAAGTGATGCAAAATGCCGAATGCTAACGCATACCCTAATATCTTCCTCTATGTTATCTGTACCCTGCTTGTAATGCAAGCCCTATCATCCAGAAAAATGAAAAAAATCCAGTTTGGCAGTAGATTGATGGAATGCTTGCTCTACCGCATATGTAAACACTTTCACCGGGTATCATATTGAGATTGGCACAACGGCAAAATATCACAAAACCCTTCTCCTCGGAAGAAGAGGACATCAGATCATACATCGATGCCTCACACTTCGTAAAAAGAAGGGTTAGCTATTCACTTAGATATTCACAAGCAACCAGTAAACCGGAGCATTTACTCCGTTAATTGTAACGTCTTGCTTCGTTCCGTATCCCGCTCCAATACTGGTTTCAAGTACTTACCGGTATAGGAAGCTTCCACTTTAATAATATCCTCTGGCGTACCTGTTGCAACAATGGTTCCGCCACCACTGCCACCTTCTGGACCCAGATCAACGATATAATCGGCTGTTTTGATAACGTCCAGGTTATGCTCGATAACCAGTACCGATTCTCCGGAATCCACGAGACGGTGCAGGACGTTCAGCAAGCGATCAATATCATCCACATGAAGACCCGTCGTTGGTTCATCCAGAATATAAATGGTTTTACCCGTGCTGCGACGATACAGCTCGGAAGCAAGCTTCACGCGTTGTGCTTCACCACCGGACAAGGTTGTTGCAGGCTGCCCCAAGTTAATGTAGCCTAGACCCACGTCAAGCAAGGTTTGCATTTTGCGATGAATTTTTGGAATGTTCTCGAAGAACTGCGTTGCATCCTCTACCGTCATTTCCAGCACATCTGCAATATTTCTATTTTTGTATTTGACTTCAAGGGTTTCGCGATTGTACCGTTTGCCTTTGCAGACCTCACAAGGCACGTAGACATCTGGCAGGAAGTGCATCTCAATTTTGATAATGCCGTCCCCGCGACATGCTTCACACCGTCCACCTTTAATATTGAAACTAAACCGGCCTTTTTTGTATCCGCGTACTTTGGCTTCATTGGTCTGTGCAAACAGATCACGGATGTCATCAAATACGCCTGTATAGGTAGCCGGGTTGGAACGTGGGGTCCGTCCGATTGGTGACTGGTCAATATCAATGACTTTATCGATATGTTCCAGACCCCGAATCTCTTTATGCTGACCTGGGCGTACCCGTGCGCGGTTCAAATCACGAGCCAGCGTTTTATACAAAATCTCATTAATTAGCGTCGATTTACCCGAGCCAGATACACCCGTTACTGCGGTAAATACACCCACCGGAATTTTTACATTCAGGTTTTTCAAGTTATTTTCCTTCGCTCCACGCACTTCCAGCCAGCGGTCCCCGACACTACGGCGTTCGGTACGTACCGGAATAAACTTGCGCCCACTCAGATATTGACCCGTTAACGAGTTCTCGTCATTCATGATTTCTTCCGGTGTTCCCTGCGACATTATAGTACCACCGTGGATACCTGCCCCCGGACCAATATCGATAATGTAGTCTGCAGCAAGCATCGTATCTTCATCATGCTCAACCACGATCAGTGTGTTACCGATATCCCGCATATGAGCGAGTGCGGAGATCAGACGATCATTATCCCGTTGATGCAAACCAATACTTGGCTCGTCAAGAATATACAGCACGCCCATCAGACTGGAACCAATCTGTGTCGCCAGTCTGATCCGCTGGGCCTCACCACCGGACAACGTTCCTGCAGCACGGCTCAGAGTCAGGTAATCCAGTCCTACGTTTACCAGGAAGCCGAGACGGCTGTTGATTTCTTTTAAAATAAGTTTGGCGATTATTTCTTCTTTCTCACTCAATTGCAGCGAATCAAAGAAACGGCCAGCTTCTCCAATGGACAAACTTGTCACATACGCCATGTTGTGATCGTTAATCGTAACAGCAAGGCTTTCACGTTTCAGTCGCTGTCCTTTACATGTTCCACACGGCTTGGCACTCATATAACCTTCAATGAATTCACGGATACCTTCGGATGCTGTCTCACGGTAACGACGCTCCAGATTATTCACAATACCTTCAAAGGTAACCAGTGCTTCTTTCCGTTGTCCAAAATCATTCTCGTACCGGAAACGAATTTTCTCCGTACCTGTACCCTGCAAAAGCTTGTTCATTTGTTCAGCAGGGAGATCTTCTACAGGTACGTTTTGCGGAATGTTAAAGTGTTCGCATACCGACTTGAGGAACTGCGGATAATAGGTTGATGTGCCACCTGTCCACGCATCAAACGCACCGTCTTCAATTGTTTTGCTGCGATCCGGCACCAGTAGGTCCGGATCAACAATCATTTTGACACCTAATCCATCACAATCCGGGCAGGCTCCAAATGGGCTGTTGAACGAAAACATGCGCGGCGCCAGCTCTTCGATACTGAATCCGCACACCGGGCAGGCAAAGTTGGAACTGAAACGCAGTTCTTCTTCACCCATAATATCCACCAGCAACTGTCCCCCGGACAGATTAAGTGCAGTCTCGATCGAATCGGCCAAACGTGATTGCACATCTTCCTTGATCACAATCCTGTCAACGACGACTTCAATCGTATGTTTCTTGTTCTTTTCCAATTGGATATCTTCGGACAGATCACGTAATTCCCCATTCACCCGAACACGGACAAAACCTTGCTTGGAGATATCGGAAAACACACTTTTGTGTTCACCCTTACGCCCAGAGACAATCGGTGCCAAAATCTGTAGCCGGGTCCGTTCAGGGTATTGCATCACGCGGTCTACCATCTGCTCTACGGTCTGGGAAGTAATCTCCACACCATGATCCGGGCAATGGGGATGTCCCACACGTGCAAATAACAGACGCAGGTAATCATAGATTTCCGTAACGGTTCCGACGGTAGAACGCGGGTTACGACTTGTCGTTTTCTGATCTATGGAGATGGCCGGAGACAATCCTTCAATGGAATCAACGTCCGGTTTCTCCATCTGCCCCAGAAACTGCCGTGCATAAGCCGATAATGATTCCACGTAACGTCGCTGTCCTTCGGCATATATCGTATCAAAAGCCAGCGAGGACTTGCCTGAGCCACTCAGACCGGTCAATACGACAAAACGGTCACGCGGGATGGTGATATCAATGTTTTTGAGGTTATGCGCTCGCGCGCCTTTGATGACAATGTTCTCGCTCGCCAATGGTATTCATCCTTTCAAAATCAAAGTCTTTTTCGATCCCTCCCAAACCCTCCCTTCCAAGGGAGGGCCCCAGAGGGCGCAGCCCTCTGGACACCCGAAACAGGCGGTGCGTGGTGAATGGTCGGGTCTTGCTATGTGAAGGTTGTCGTGTACCCGCAGCCTCGTCCAAGATTCCGGCCGATTGCCGGTCTCTTGAACGGCCGCTCTACAACGAGAGGACGCTCACGGCTTCGCCTTGTTCGCGATGGTCGCCATTGCCTTTGGCTCGGCTCCCCTTAAACACCGGACGCTCACGACTTCGCCTCGTTCGCGAAGGTCGCCATTGCCTTCGGCTCGGCTCCTGGGTACACGACTTCCAATTGTTTTCCTATAAACCTTTTAACCAAATTCAACTATTCTATCAGTATAGACCTGATTTCAGGTTTTCAACATGTCTAATTATCGATAGATATCACTGATTTCTTTACTCAACAAGAGAACGGCCACCCGGCCGTTCTCTTGTTGCAGATCTATCCTTGCTGCGACACATTCATTACTGTGCCTCTATCTTATATCTCTACAGTCTGCCTTCATAAGCTTATTCTGCGCGTAGTTCCAACAATGCATCGCGAAGTTCAGCAGCACGCTCAAACTGCAAGTTTTTGGCTGCGTCTTTCATCTCTGCCTCTAGGCGCTGAATAAGCGACTGACGATCCTTCTTCGACATCTTCTCGGCAGCGCCTGTAAGATAGTCTTTCTTTGATTCGGCAACTTTGGTTGCTTCAATCACATCACGCACTTTTTTGCGAATCGTCTGTGGCGTTATACCATGCTCTTCGTTATATTCAATCTGGATTGCACGACGACGTTCTGTTTCCTTAATCGCCTTATCCATCGAATCCGTCACTTTGTCACCATATAGAATGACTCGACCTTCGCTGTTCCGCGCTGCCCGGCCAATCGTTTGGATCAGTGAACGTTCCGAGCGTAGGAAACCTTCCTTGTCGGCATCCAAAATGGCTACCAGAGAAACTTCTGGAAGATCCAGACCTTCCCGGAGCAAGTTGATCCCGATCAGCACATGGAAAACCCCCAGCCTGAGATCACGCAGGATCGCCATACGTTCCAACGTCTTGATCTCGGAATGCAGATACCGTACCTTGATTCCAATTTCCTTCAAGTAATCTGTCAGATCCTCGGACATCTTCTTCGTTAGAGTGGTAATCAACACACGCTCGTCTTTCGCAATCCGGTCGTTAATCTCACCAATCAGGTCATCGATCTGTCCCTTCGTCGGACGCAGTTCAATAATTGGATCAAGCAGACCGGTTGGACGGATAATCTGTTGTACCATCGTATCCGTATGCTCTATCTCATAGGGACCTGGCGTTGCCGATACATAGATAATCTGATCCATCTTGCCTTCGAACTCATCGAATTTAAGCGGACGGTTATCAAGCGCAGATGGCAGACGGAATCCGTGATCAACCAGTACAGTCTTCCGTGCTTGGTCACCGTTATACATCGCACGGATCTGTGGAAGAGTCACGTGGGACTCATCGACCACAATCAACATATCATCCGGAAAATAGTCCATTAACGTGTAAGGTGTATCGCCCCGTTCACGGAAGGTCAGCGGTCCGGAATAGTTCTCAATCCCCGAACAAAATCCAACTTCTTTCATCATCTCGATATCATAACGTGTACGCTGCTCCAGTCGCTGAGCTTCCAGCAGTTTACCCTGTTCGCGCAACACTTCAAGTCGCTCTTCCAGTTCACGCTCAATGTTCACCAGCGCAACCTTCATCGTCTCTTCTTGGGTTACAAAGTGAGACGCCGGGAAGATCGCAATATGTTCACGTTCGCCAACCAGTTCTCCGGTTAACACGTCAATCTCCGTAATTTTCTCAATCTCATCTCCGAACAATTCAACCCGAATCGCATGTTCACCCTTAGATGCAGGGAAAATTTCAATGACATCCCCACGAACGCGGAATGTCCCCCGCACAAAGTTAATGTCATTCCGCTGATACTGGATCTCCACCAGACGAGACAAAATCTGATTCCGCGGTTTCTCCATGCCTACCCGAAGTGACAGCAACATGCTGGAATACGAATGTGGTGAACCCAAACCATAAATGCAGGACACGCTCGCTACAATGATGACATCCCTGCGTTCAAACAATGAACTTGTAGCCGCATGGCGAAGCTTGTCGATCTCTTCATTGATACTCGAATCCTTCTCGATATACGTATCCGAGGAAGGAATATAGGCCTCTGGCTGAAAATAATCGTAGTAACTGACAAAATACTCAACCATGTTGTTAGGGAAAAAATCTTTGAACTCACTTGCAAGCTGCGCTGCCAGCGTCTTGTTGTGCGCAATAATTAGCGTCGGACGCTGCAGCTTGGCAATCGTCTGTGCAATGGTGAACGTCTTACCCGTACCGGTTGCACCCAGCAGCGTCTGATATCTCTTCCCCTCCTGAACACCCTTCACCAATTCTTCAATGGCTGCAGGCTGATCACCTTGGGGAGAAAACTCTGACTCGATTTCGAACGTTTTGTCGCTCATTATAATATCGCTCATTGCCGTATCTCACCCTATCGTCTAAAATAATAGTCACTATATATTGTCGAAGTTCCCCGAATTTACATATGGGAAAACTTATATTAATAGGAATATTTGTTCCCGTTTAATTATACCTCGTCTGTGCAAGTGATGCAATCGCGAAGTAAAGATAGGAGTGGGTTAATTTATGGATATTGCGACACTTATCGGCATTATTGCCGGGATTGCCGCAGTCATTAGCGGTTTTTTATGGGAAGGTGGTCAATTATCCGGTCTGATGCAAAAGACGGCTGCTCTAATTGTATTTGGTGGTACAATTGCCGCAGTTGTTGCCAGTTTCCCTGCACATCGGCTGCGTACGATTCCCGCTGCCCTCCGCATGGCCTTTGGGCGTAACAACAATGACTCAAGCCAGTGGGTTGAAGAACTTGTCGATATGTCTTCAATCGCTCGCCGCTCAGGCGTGCTTGCACTGGAACGAAAAGTGATGGACCATCCGCATCCATTTTTACAAGATGGTATTCAGATGGTTGTCGATGGCACAGATCAGGATGTTGTTCGCCAGATCATGGAGATGGAGATTGATTCCGTCGAACAAAAATATGAAGGTTATGCCAAAATCTTTGAATCAGCAGGCGGTTATGCTCCAACGATGGGTATCATTGGTACGGTGATGGGACTTATTCAGGTACTCGGCAGTCTGACCGATCCTACCGGACTCGGACCAGCAATTGCTGTTGCCTTTACCGCAACCCTTTATGGGGTCGCAAGTGCCAATCTTATCTTTTTACCCATTGCTTCCAAAATTAAATCCCGTGGAGCAGACGAAATTCAGACGATGGAAATGCTGCTCGAAGGCGTACTATCCATCCAAAACGGAGAGAACCCTCAGCTCGTGCGTAAACGGCTGGAGTCCTTCACACTCACTCACCGCCAGATCACACGTCCTGTAGTGAAGGAGGGATTGGATGAGTCGGCGCAGTAAACGGCGCGGAAAACGTGAACCTGGAGATCATCGAGATCGCTGGATGATTACCTATGCCGATCTCATTACCCTGCTACTGATCTTTTTTGTGATCATGTATGCCATGAGCCATCTGGATTCTGGTAAATATGATGTGGTTACTCAATCGTTGCAAAATACATTTAACCAATCCAATTCCCTGCTTGATCAAGGTGAAGGGATTGCTGGTACAGCAGGACAAGCCATTACCAAAAATCCACCTTCCGAGATTCAGGGAGAAGACCCCGGAGAAGGTGAAGGATCACCTTCCGGCTCCGAGACAGGTACGCCAGAAGATGACGATCAGCCACTTACGGAGCGGGAAGAGCAATTCAGATCACAGGAGCAGGAGCTGCAAAATCTGTTCAATGTGATTACCCAGTATATCGAGGACAATAAACTGGAAAATCAGATTTTTGTTGCGGACAAGCCGCAAGGCATCTCCATCACACTCAGTGACCGCTTCCTGTTTGATCAGGGAAAGGCCGCACTCAAAAGTGATGCCGCACCCACACTGAGCAAATTGGCAAGCCTGTTCCGTGATCTGAGCACAGTTGTCAGCATTGAAGGACATACGGATAACGTTCCTGTCGGGGCGAATGCTACCTATAAAGACAATTGGGAGCTTTCCGGTGCACGCGCACTGTCTGTATTGCGATTTTTTCTCGACAAAGAAAAGCTTGACCCTGACGGTTTTCAATATGCCGGATACGCGGATACCCGCCCAACTGGCGATAATACCACCGCCGCAGGGCGGCAAAAAAATAGACGTGTGGAAATCACCGTCTTGCGTCAACTCCAGCCTTAAAACTTCGATATTTCGTATGAAGCATCCTTGCTCTATTATAAAAAGCACGTTCTTACTGAATTTGATTCAGCAGAACGTGCTTTTTGTTTATAATTCTAATTTTTATTGCTAAACGACAGATCCCTTATTTTCTTCGTTTTACAATAATGGCACACGATGTGATTACCTTCATCATACAAACGATTTCACATATTATGCATCTACGCCTGGCTGGCTGGGACGAAGAATCACAGAGCCCACCGTCAGCAAAATGGCTGCCATGCCAAACAGAATCAGCAGCGGTAGTGCAATGTCCGACAACGTACCGCCAGCAGAGATTGTTTCCACCGCTTGAATTGCCCATTTTTGCGGAACAAAATTAGCGAGTTTTTGCATGTAATCCGGCATGATCGACAGCGGCCAGAAACAGCCGCCAATCATACACGTCGGTGTGATAATCAGTGAATTCAGCATGTTTGCATTTTTGGATTCACGAATCAAGCCGGCAACGGTACTCGCAATTCCCATGGAGACCAGCATGAATGCGGCCAGAATGAGAAGATGAATGCCAAATGGAATTCCCGCCTCATAATGAAGCACCCATCTGCTAATCCCCAGTACCAAAACAATTTGGATCAAACCGATCGCAAAACTCCCCAGAAAATTGCCCAGTGCGATTTCATAAGCGCGGACCGGAGCCGTGTAGATTCTTGTCATCGTACGCTGCCTGCGGTCTTCCATAATAACAGCAACTGTACTGGTCAATAGACCCATCATGAACATGATCGTAAATCCGGTCACATTGTTCAGACCCGGTTTGGGATACATCTGCAGCTCAGTTGCTTCACCCGAAATTTGATGTTTGCCCAGTTCAAGTAACAACTCTTTAAATTTTGCTTGGGCCAAAGCTGGATCACGAGTTTCACCCGAAGCCGCATCTGTCGCTGCCAATACTGCCGAAGCAGATTGATTCAGTCCCTCCGCCATGCCTTCAACCGCAGCTCTCAGCGTATAGGAGCTTTCACTGACACGAAGTTCTACCAGTTGGACTTCAGGCTGTTTGTCTTGCAGTAAGTTTTCCGTATAATGCGCTGGGATAACAAGTCCGGAACTCCCCCTTTGCTGCGCGATGGCTTCCTTCACTTCCGCAACGTTGTTCATGGGCTTGAGTAGATATTCCTCTTTGCGACCAAGCTCATCCAAGATCCATCTGCCTGCTGCACCCTGATCCTCATTTACATAAGGAATGACCGCACGTGTTCCCTCCTCGCTCCCAAACAGCGCAATTGTTCCTGTGACGACAAGGCAAGGAAGAAGAAAGAACGTGATGAAACCCCGTTTGCGCAATATCGTACGCCGGATCATCAACCAGGCAATATTCAGGCTATTCATAGCGATATCCCGCCTTTCTATAGATCAGTCCCGCTGCCGCCACCATTACCGCACATACCGCACCAAGCATCATGATGCTGTACATAATCTCACTTACGGGAGCGTTCAGCATCATCCGCAGAAAACTTTGCAGAGCCCAGTGATTTACTGTAAATTCGCTTATTCGCTGTACAAAACCAATGGCAATGGGTGTAAATCCACCGCTAATAAATGTCATGGCAATAATGATGCCTTGGAGAGCGGCACTTGCCGATGCGGCATTTTTGCAAACCAGGGCAACAATCACGCCGAGAGTCATGGAAGCCAGCGTAATCAGCACACAGATCAAAACAATTAGCCAGGGATGTGTGCCCCAGTTCACACCATATAACCAGTGCGTCATCAGTACAATGATGATGGCCTGCATGAAAGCAATCAGGCTGTTGCCTGCAATTTTCCCTGCAAAAATGATCTCATTGCCGATTGGAGCTGCCTGTAAGCGAGTTAACGTTTTTTTGTCTCTCTCACCAAACAGGCTGTTGCTGGTTGTCATGCCCGAGTAAAGCATGAACATGGCTAGCATGGAGGCCGCATAATATTGTGAAGCACTATAAGAGGTGCCCACTTCTCCGGGACTGCTGACAGCTATATATGAAGAGCTCGCGCTATTGGTCTGTGAACGCTCAGCCATTGCAGCCACTGCGTCAGGACCTAACACTTTCGCCGCAGCGACCTGTCTGTTCAGTTCATCCGTGAACCGCGTAAACAAAGTCTGACCCACGACATTGAGCGTTCCATCTTTCCCCAGTATCCATTGCAACCTTGCCTCTTCCCCTTTCATGATCCGCTTCTCCAGATCTGATGGGACTATTACGGCAAAATCCAGGTCACCACGTCGCAGGGCACTTACTGCCTCTTCTTCCGTAGGTATGTTCTGTACCTTCATCATTTCGGCTACCGCCGGAGATGTCACAAATGTATTTAAAGCTTTGCTGATCGCACCGGAACCGGAATTTCCTTCAGTCTGAATGATCCCTACTCTCACCGGGTCAGGAATGGCTTCTTTTGCCGTCCCCATTGTACTGGAAAGTGCAGTACCCAATATAAAAATGAGCAGCAGCGGCAGAATAAACAGATTCAGCAGAACCGAGCGAATTCTCAGAATCCGTCTCAACTCAAAGATGCAAATATGCCATATGTTCATCTGAGATCCTCCTAGTCCCGAAGCGTACGTCCGGTCAGATTGAGGAAGAGCGTTTCCAGATCAGGCTCTTCGACCTTGAGCGATTGAATAGAGATTTCATGTTTGCTGCAAATGAAGAGCATATCTTGCAGATCCTGCTGCGCGGAAGGCAGCGTAACGGTCAATGTATCTTCTGATACTTCTACCGCCCGCACACGGGGGTGAAGCTTTAGCTCCTCCACAACATCGGGACCAATGCCCGAAGTGGTGAGCACTATTTTTTCCTCAGATGCAACCCGTTCTCTCAGCTCTGCTTCGGTGCCGCAGGCAATGATATGCCCCTGATCCATAATCGCTACCCGGTGACTGATTGCAGCTACTTCCTCCATGTAATGACTTGTATAAATGATGGTTGATCCCATCTGATTAAGCGTACGGACCGACTCTAAAATATGATTCCGCGATTGCGGGTCAATGCCCACTGTTGGCTCATCCATAATGATTAAATCCGGCCGATGCATAATGGCACACGCAATGTTCAGCCTGCGTTTCATACCACCAGAAAAAGTCGATGGGGCATCCTTCGCTTTGTCCTGCAAACCTACAAATTCGAGGGATTCCTGCACTCTTTCTTTAAGCATTTTTCCACGGAGTCCATACAACCGGGCAAAAAAAGTTACATTCTCCGCAGCGGTCATCGTTTCGTATAGAGCCAGATCCTGTGGTACCAGCCCGATTTTGCGTTTCACTTCAAGCGGCCGCTCCTTGACCGATATGCCATCCAACCGAATTTCACCTTGATCCATATTTAAAAGACCGGCAATCATGCTAATGGTGGTACTTTTCCCTGCTCCATTGGGTCCAAGCAATCCAAAAATTTCACCTTTGCCTACACTCAGATTTAAATGATCCACCGACAGCTTGCTACCGTATCGTTTCACGACATGATCCACTTCAAGCATAGCCATAGATTATACACTCCTCTTCCGTCCAGCTTCCTGGGACTGGATTTCATATCTGTATTGTAACGAATTGTGATCTTCTGCGAAGGTACGAAAGGTCATGAAACAAAGGTGACTTAAGTCATCTTCGGTTGGGAAAACTGCCTATGATATAATCCACATAGATTACCGGAAGGTATACCTTCACTTCTAAAATAAAGGATGTCTCTGACATATGCCGATGCGGTTGCTGCAATACGGTTTACTCATAGTTCCTGCTGTCCTGTACGTTCTGGTGCTACCACTGGAACAAGAAGATAGCTATACTCTGTATATTATCATTGCAATTGGACTCGCGGTGTCGAAAGACTTCACCCGTTCAGGTATGCAGCGTTTGCTGATCGCGGCCGAAATTCTCTTCAGCTGCTGGCTGATCGCTCTATATGGCCCATTTATGTTTTTCCTCTCCTTATCTGCGCTCTATGTGTACATGTACAGACTGGATGGGGCCCAGCGCTGGTTAATGCTCGCAATTCAGCTTATCGCCAGCAATATCGCGTTACATTGGTATTACACCCCACCAGAGGAGCTTCATGCATGGCTTGCACTTCACCCAAACCCTGCCATTCCTTTTACCTTCACCCAAGAGACAATCGCTCGGGTTACAGGTAACTTGCTCCTGCTCATCACCGCAGCACTCTCTTGGCAGGGGTCTAGAACTGCAAGCAGCCGTGGGCAGCTTGAACAGGTGTATGATGAGCTGCGCAGTAAACATTACGAGCTTCAGGAGGCACGCGAACAATTGCTGCAATTCACGAAGCAACTTGAAGGGGCTGCACAGGTTGAGGAGCGTACCCGGATATCCCGGCAGCTTCATGATGATATCGGTCACCGCCTGATTCGCACCAAACTGATGTCTGAGGCAGCCCTTCTGACCCTGCCAATACATCCGGAACAGGGCACGGAAATGGTGAAGCAGATTCGAGATCAATTGGCTGCCAGTATGGATGACATGCGAACCACGCTCCACAAATTGCAGCCTAGCTCTTATATATCCGATGCCTACGCACTAGATCGTCTGCTTGAAGACGTTGGCCGGGAAACGGGTGTGAAGACGCGTTACGAAGTGCGTGGGCATTCACATGTACTCTATCCCAGTATGCAGATTGTCTTGTACAAAAATGCCAAAGAGGCCCTGACCAATGCCCTCCGTCATGGAAATGCCACTACGATTACTGTGGAACTGGCATTTGGAGAAAGAGAAATCTGTATGGCCATCAGCAACGATGGGAAGATCCATACCCTTTCCACCAAGGAACAAACGAAAGGAAGACATGAAGGATCTCGTGCTAACCAGAGCGTAAAAGCAGAGTCTACAGGACTCGGCATAGGGCTTGAAGGAATGCGCCTACGCACACAGTTGGTTGGTGGGAAACTGGAAATCAAGTCGGACTATCCCTATACGGTGATTACACGACTGCCCATGACGAACAAAGCTGAACTGATCTGAAAAAGGAAGTGATTTGCTCATGTCTGACCTGAATGAATTAAATAACTCGAGCCATTCTGTCCACCCTCAGTCGATTCGGCTGATGCTTGCGGATGATGATTCCTTTATCCGTGAAAGTCTCAAAGTCCTTCTCGGACTCGATCCCGGTATTAACGTTACAGGTACAGCTTCTAACGGACGAGAAGCTCTCGAACTGCTGGAGTCAGGAACACCTGCTGACGTTGTACTTATGGATATCCGCATGCCCGATTGTGACGGAGTTGAAGGTACCCGAATCATTAAGACACGTTTCCCTGACGTTCGTGTACTGATGCTTACCACGTTTGACGATGATGAGTATATTATCCAGGCTTTGCAAAACGGGGCCAGCGGTTATTTGCTCAAAAATGTGCCCCCTGACCGGATCATTCAGGGCATCAAGACTGTACATAACGGGGATATGTTGATTCATCCTGATATTGCTCGTAAGCTCGCAAGTCTGCTCCGTCCTGCTGCAGCACCTCAGTCACATGAACCCATTGATTCTTACGGATTAACCCGCATGGAACTGGCTGTTGCGGAGGCTATATCGGAAGGGCTGTCCAATAAAGAAATTGCCGCAAAACTATTCTTGAGCGAAGGCACGGTCAAAAACTATGTTACGGATATTCTCGGCAAGCTTAGTTTGCGTGATCGGACTCAAATCGCCATTTTCATGTTGAAAAAGTAGCAAAAAGGATATTTCCCTCGCCTGATATGGCGGAGGAAATACCCTTTTTTCATTACATCTCTATAGATCTTTGCTCCCCCGCTGGGGCGGGCGGCAGTGCTAGTGGAGCTTCAACATCAAGCTGATCTTTCCGACGTCGTGCGAACAACTTGAGACTTACGATATGAAACAGGGTGAGCGGACGTAAGCGGAGCGCCCAGGCTTCATGATTATCCGGGGCCATGAGTACCCCAAGCTGGTGATGCTCACCTTCATAGATCGCCCGTTGCATGAACTTGCTCTCACCCTGATGATTGCGTACTTCCAGCTTACAAAAGGCCGGATTCATACGCAAAGCGCGATGTAATTGCTCAGGCGAATGCACCAATACGCCATTCACCTTGTACAAGGTCTCCCCTGCTTCAATCCCCAGTTCTTCCGCAGGACTATCAGGAATGACGCCCAGCACCTTCAGGCCGTGCTCTGGGTGTACAAATAGCGGGCTGCGGTTTTGTTCCTCGAAGGCACTGTACCACACCAGGAATTCATGCCCAATGAAAGCAGCCAAGGCTGCGACAACCATGAGTGGAGACCACCACGCAGCCAGGAGGCTGAGTACAAGTAGCCCTGTCCCGTATAGCAGCAATCGCTTTGCGGAAATCTGCACCTTTTTCCCAGGGAGCATACTCTGCGTAACTTCTCCGAATCCCAGCATAATCGGCAGCGCAACCAGCATGTAGCCATTTCCTCCGCTGATCAGGGCGGTCCATGGCAATGTGGCCCCGCCCGTAACTGGAACTAGAATCAGCAGCGGAATCGGCCAGAAATGCTGCAACTGGTATCCTCCAACGAGCTTGCCGCGTTTACCCTCGAAGAGCAAAGGCGATGCCATGGATACCCCTTGCATGCGTACCATCAGTGCTTCACCGATATGTAATACAGCTGCGAGCACAAGAAGTGCAGGCATATCCAGCGCACGCAATGCTTCAGTGACACTTCCCATCCATCCTTCCGGCTGCCAGCCGGAAGCCATATTTAAACCAAACTGCAACACGCCAAGCAAACCTGCAGCATAAGCAAAACATAGATATCGGATACGGAATAATGCCAAGAATAACGTAGCTGCCCAAATACAGATCAGGCTGCCCAGTGTAAGATATGCCCCAAGAAACAGCGACACGACGGAGACCATTACACCGATCAGAATACCTCCAAGCACTGCACGAATGGTCTGTGTTATCGAGCTTTGCAGACGAACGTGGAACAATTTACGTTCCTGCAAGAGTTGACGATGATAAACGAGAGCAATCAAAATTACCGCAATATAATAAAACGGCTGAATAAACAACTGCAACAATGCTTCCCCTAATGTGGTCAACCATGGCCAAGCCCATTCCATTGTGGACGGTCACCCCTCTCCTTCAGCCGGTTCAGAAAAAAAGAAGGCTGAAAATCAGCCTTCTTTATGGCTTCGACACTGCGGACGAAATATCCTTTGAGACCTTTTCGATCGCGCGCTTCAGCTGTGCATCATATTGAGGATTGGCAATGCGTTCAATCAGAGCCGCTTCCAGTGATTCAGCGGTTTTCTCGTCAATCTGGCCTGTTGCCTGAATGCCTTTTTGTTTCTGGAATGCTTTGACCGCTTCTTCTGTCTTCTGGTCATAGTATCCGTCCACACGATCCGGCTTAAAGTCAAGTCCTCTCAGCATCGTCTGCGCACTTTTCACATCCGCGCTATTGCTGTCGTATTTCAAAGGTAATTTTTCTTTGTTGATTGGTGCCACCGAGAAGTAATCCGGCTGGTTCACCGCAATATCCGGTTTGATGCCTTTTTCATGAATCCAGTCCCCATTCGGAGTCAGCCATTTCGCGATGGTGATTTTCAGCAGGCTGCCATCACCCATCTGTTTGTCATAACTCGTCTGTACGGTTCCTTTACCAAAGGAATTTTCTCCAACCAGCGTTGCGCCTGCCGACTGTTGCAATGCACCGGCCAAAATCTCCGACGCACTCGCGCTTCCTTTGTTCATCAATACCGTAATTGGATAGGATTTACCTGATCCGTTCGATTTGCTTTGTTCCTTTTTACCATTCTTGTCTTCGACTTGAACAATAACTTTGCCTTTCGGAACAAATTGCTCTGCAATATCAATAACGACCTGCAAAACACCACCCGGGTCATTACGAACATCAATGATCAGGCCCTTCATGTTCTGCTTCTCCAGCTTCGCCAGTTCTTCTTTAAAGCGATCTCCTGTGTTCAGTGAGAATTGGGTGATTGTAATAACACCAACACCGTTATCCTCCATGTGGGCGTACACCGTCTCCAGATCAATGTCATCACGTACAATGACAAATTCAATCAGTTCGGAAGATCCGGCACGTTTGACCTGCACCTTCGCTTCACTGCCTTTTGGACCTCTGATTTTGTTAACGGCTTTGTTCAGTTCCAAACCTTGCAGGGATTCACCATTCACGGACATGATCATGTCTTTCGCGCGAATACCCGCTTTCTCGGCAGGCGATCCTTTGATCGGTGATACTACTACAACATTTCCGTCCTGTGAGGATACCTCTGCGCCGATTCCGGTAAATGAACCTTCAATCGACTCCTCGAACTGGGCTGCTGTTTCCTGCCCCATATAGTTGGAGTACGGATCACCAAGGGATTCCATCATGCCGTTGATCGCACCATCAATCAGTTTGGTTCGATCCACGTCTTTATAATAGTTGCTTGAGATCAAATCCATCGCGGTTTCAATCTTCTTCAAATCGTTCTTCTGCTGCGAACTGCCAGTAACGCTGGCGAGCAATCCTTCGCCAGGTGTCGTCTGTGCCAAACCAGGGGAGCTCATCAGCACCAGCGTAAGCAGGCTGCCTCCGAGAAGGGCTACAATGACAAGCAGCAGGGCCGATCTTTTCTTCATCATCCGTTTGTCACCGCCTTTAGTATTGAAGCGTGTCAAATTCAATTGTTCTGTGAATCATTCCCTGAACATGCCAGCTTAGTATATGCCTAGCTTGTACGGAATATGTTTGTTCCATTCCAACGGTTAGCTAAAAACTACAAATAGTTAAATGGATTCACTGCTGTTCCATTATCACGTACTTCAAAGTGCAAATGCGGCCCAGTGGAGTTGCCTGTATTGCCTGATTCAGCAATAATGTCGCCACGGCTTACCGTGTCACCCTTGCTAACCTTAAATCCGCCTTCACGTAAATGACCGTATAGCGTCCACAATCCGCCTCCATGGTCAACAATGACGGTGTAACCATATCCGCTATACCATTCAGCCATGATGACGATCCCGCCTGAAGCGGCATGAACGGATGTTCCTTGAGCAACAGCAAAGTCTACACCTGCATGCATTTTACCTACTTCACCCGTAATCGGGTGAATACGAGGTCCAAAACCGGAAGATACACGTGCACCTGATACTGGCATGCCAAAGATGCCGTTACCACTGGAGTATGAAGTGCTGCTACTGCTGTTGGAGCTGACCTTGGTCGGCGCCTTTGCAGCTGCCGCCGCACGTGCAGCAGCTGCTGCTTTTGCTTTGGCCGCCGCCGCCGCTTGCTGCTCACGCAATTTATTTTTCTCTTGCAGAAGGGCCGAACGCTTGCTGGCAATCTGCATCAATACGTCTTCCTGTTCTTGCGTCAGCTCTTCCGACTCTTCAATTTTAGCATCATAGGAAGCGAGAAGCACTTGCTTCTCCTGTTCCTTCTCATTTAGTTGGGACTTACGCTGTTTCTTCTGCGCATACAGACTCTTGGCTTCTGCATATTGCACATCCAGTTCTGCTTTTTTGTCCACGACGAGCTGCTTGTCCTTTTTGTGTTCATCCAGCAGATGCTGATCCTGATCCACAATCGTTTTTAGTGAATCGGCACGAGTCAGGAAATCAGAGAAGCTTGTTGAAGTTAACAACACATCGAGATAAGAAACGGCACCGTCTGTATACATCAGCCGTACACGTGATTCAAGCAATTTCTCTCTTGCAACGATACGTTCTTCTGCGGCTTGCAGATCTTTTTTTGTTGTCCGAAGATCCTCTTCCGTATTTTCAATCTGCAAGGATACGTTTGCCAGCTCATCACTAACCACATTGATCTGCTCCATGACTACTTTCAAGTAAGCATTGGTCTTGTTCTTGTAATGCTGGGCTTCCTTTTTGTTGCTGGCAGCCTTTTGCTGCTCCTTTTTGGCCGAAGCCGCTTTGCTCTCCAGTTGCTGAATCTGCTGATCAATGTCGCTAATGCTACTCTTGGCATATCCGTCAGAAGGTTGAAGCGTCAAACTGGCCAATAACGTTAAGGCCAGCAGCGAAGCTGTTTTTTTCAAAATGTGATCCCCCATCCTATGAATTCACAAGAAAGCAACCTGCACAGGTGGTGAACAGCATGTTCTTTGCTTTCTTTACCTAAAGGCTCCGTCTTTACTACATATCGTCAAACAGCGTTCAGTTGTGAACCTGCTTTGCCATTCTATTTCGATTAAACGTTAAGAGACTTGCGGATGGACAATGTACTTCCCAAAATACCAACCAGCACACCCAGTCCGATCAACAATGTTCCAAACAACAGCCAAATATCGCCGAGTGGAATCAGGTTAAGCATCTGCATGAATACATCCTGACCAATCGTGGCCATCAAGCGGCTGTAACCGAAGAATAGTACCGCTACCGTAATCGCCGAACCGATCAATCCAATCAACGCCCCTTCAACAAAGAAAGGCCAACGAATAAACGTGTTGGTTGCTCCAACCAGTTTCATAATACCGATCTCCCGGCGCCGGGCCAGAATCGTTACGCGAATCGTATTCGAGATCAGGAACATGGACATCAAACCCAGTCCCCCAACAAAAATAAATCCGATATTCCGGACAAGCTTCGTAAATTTGAACAACACTTCCACCGTTTCCTTGCCGTAGTTCACTTTCATGATCGGCTTCTCCGGGTGTTTATCGTTCAATGCTTCGATTTTTTGCGCCACAAAAGTGACGGTTTCCGGTTCAATGACCTCTACTTCAATGGTCTCCGGCAGTGGATTGTTGTCCACATCGAAACCGCTCAGCACATTGTCTGCACTTTCTCCGAGACGTTCACGGAACTCTTTGAGTCCTTCTTCTTTGGAGACAAAACGAATTTCACTGACTTCAGGCATCGCACTGATTTCCTGCTCCAGCGTGTTACGCAGGTTCTCATCCACGTTCAGCTCGAGAAACGTACTAATCTCGACCTGACTGTCCACTTGGTTGGCCATGGAATTCACATTGAGCACCAGCAGCATGAACACGCCCAGAATGAGCAGTGACACGATAATGGACATGATGGAGGCCACGGACATCCAGCCGTTGCGGAATACGTTTTTGAATCCCTCACGTAAATGGCGCAAGAGAGTACTAAAATTCATAACCGTATTCCCCTCTCATCTGATCCCGTACAATCTGTCCCCGTTCAATCGCAATAACCCGTTTACGCATCGTATTGACGATATCCTTGTTGTGGGTCGCCATGACAATGGTTGTCCCGCGAAAATTAATCTCATCCAGCAGCTGCATAATGCCCCATGACGTCTCCGGATCAAGGTTCCCCGTAGGCTCATCCGCGATAATAACAGACGGATTGTTCACGATGGCACGTGCGATGGCAATACGCTGCTGTTCCCCACCCGACAACTGTGAAGGTTCACGGTTCGCCTTACTGCGCAATCCCACCAGATCAAGCACTTCCATCACTCGTTTCTTGATGTGACGCTTCGGCGCTTCAATAACTTCCATGGCAAATGCCACGTTCTCAAATGCCGTCATGCGTGGCAGCAACCTGAAATCCTGGAACACAACGCCGATATTCCGGCGTACATAAGGAATTTTGCGTGGCTTTAACTTTCCGATATTAAATCCGTTAATGGATATTTGTCCTTTGGTCGGAACTTCTTCCCTGTACATCAATTTCATAAATGTCGATTTGCCTGCGCCGGACGGACCGACGATATAGACAAATTCATTGCGGTCGATCTTCACCGACACCCCTTGTAATGCGTGGGTACCATTGGCGTAGGTCTTCCACACGTCCTGCATTTCTATCACATCATCACTTCCCGTTGCATAGTTAGCCATTATCATTTCGACACAATCCCGGCATTTCCTTTAAAAAGACCTGAATTTCATCAGGGAAAATCCATTTCGCCCCTTTTTCGATGGTGAAGCATGGATTCATATGAATTTTATTGTAACAAATTTGTTACCTATTGAGTACCCGAAAGTTTTCCATCATTGGATCATATATATGGAAAGTGTTACGAATTGCGGAACAACAGAAGTACAAAGGAGCGTACGGATATGAAAAAAATACATTTGACGGTCATTGTGCTATTCTCCATCCTCTTTATCGGTTCCGCGTCCTATGGATTGCTGTATATGTACGTGAACCAACCAGCCCTACCGGAAGGTGTACGTATTGGGGAGTGGTCGGTTGAGGGCGTGAAACGCAAGGAGGTTCTACTGGCACTGGATGAACGATTAAAACAAATGGAGGCATGGCCGATCACCCTGGAGGTTGACGATCCTGCACCAAAAACGATGATGTTCACGGCCGCCCAGACAGGCGCAAGCTACAGTGCTGACGATTTCCGGACAGCTGTGCAGCAATTGGATGAAGGCAATCTGTGGGAGCGTGCTTACGCCCGATATCATTTCATCAAGGAGTGGTCCCTGAAGCTGAAGTACAATTCAAAATCACTGAGAGAGCAGCTTACCCCTGCCTGGGAAAAGGAAACCTTCGGTACACCCGCGAACGCTGTTCGCCGCATTACCGCAAGCGACAAGGTTCAGTACATCATGGAAAAGGGCGTCCGCCGGATCGCCTGGGATGAACTCGCGAGCCTGATGCAGGCTAAACTGCACCGGGATTTCGCTCCACTGGACCATGATGCGAAGCCAAACCCGCTGTTGGTTCAGCTGCCGTTGTATACGCTGCAACCCGAAGTAACACTCGATTCGCTGCGCCAAGAGGGAATTGACCGGAAGATCATTCAGTTCTCTACTGGCCTTGGAAACAGCAGTGCAGGCCGGATACATAACGTCAGCGCAGCAGCGCAAGCCGTTAACGGCATGATTTTGCCGCCAAATGGTACTTTTGATTATGAGAAGGTCATTCGTAAGGCCGAAGAAGACTATGGTTTCCGTGAAGCCCCGGTCATCGTGAATGGGCAGCTGACCCCTGGCATTGGGGGCGGCATCTGCCAGGTATCAAGCACGGTCTATAACGCTGCCCTGTTGACCGGACTGGACATTGTAGAGCGCCGCAACCACTCCCTGCCTGTCAAATATTTGCCGAAGGGGTTGGATGCCACGTTTGCCTCAGGTTCCATCAATTTTCGGTTCAAAAACAATACCGGCAAGTCTCTGCTCATTCATGCCAAAGTGGAAGGTGGAAGCTTAACGGTCAAATTTTTCGGCACCTTCCCGGAGAACGTCAGTTATGCACTGGAATCCCGTACAATCGAGACATTAAGTGCTCCCGTCAAATATGTATCGAGCAATGTACTGCCTGACGGTGCACAGCAGGTGCTCCAGGACGGTCAACCGGGATATATTGTGGAGACGCTGCGCACCAAAAAAGTGGATGGAAAAGTCGTCGAATCCAAGACCATTACACGTGACACGTACAAAGCCCAGAATCGCCTGATTGCCCGCTCTGGTCATACTAACCTGCCTGATCCTCAGGAACCTTCTATTGTGGAGGATGGCATCAGCGACACGAAGCAGCCTTAATCTTTCTTTCACTTACGTAGACAGGATAGGCAACTCAGCAAAAGTAACAACAAATAGAAAAAGACACATCTCCCTTTCCCATACTGGGTCCCCTGAGAGATGTGTCTTTGGTTTGTTTTATAAATATACATATTGTTTATTGATTAGACTGAAACCTTTTAATGTCCGCCTGTGTACTCTTTCTGCTCCTCGCCTATAACCATCTTCTCATTACCCATGAAGAAAGCAGCAATCAACGCGAGTGCAGCCGGGATCGCAGCCCAGGCAAAGAGTTGCACGATGGATGAAGACAACGCGTGCGTAATGGTGTCCAGCACCTGAGGCGGAATTGCCTTTCTCAGCTCTGGCGACAGCAACGCATGTGGATCGCTCAGATCCACTCCCTGAGGTACGCCGCCTGCAGGAGCACCAGCGCCCCCCGCTTCCGCCGCTGATCCAGCGAGGGCATCATTCATTTTGCGCGTAAATACCTGGCTCTGCACGATACCAAAGATCGTAATACCCATCGTCATCCCAAGTGAACGCAAGAAGTTAAGTGTGGAGCTAGCTGCTCCGCGTCTTTGCGGTTCAAACGCGTTCATGGCTGCATTGCTGAGTACCGAGAACGACGCCCCGACACCGAGACCAATCATCACCATGAATATACGTATCGTCCATAGAGACGAAGTTTCATCCAGCGTCGTCAGCAATCCAAGACCAACCACCAGCAAGGCCAGCGTAGGAATCATAATGTTGCGATACTTGATTTTGGTCATCAGTACCCCACCCATGGAAGCCGTCACAACGGACCCCAGCATCATGGGCAATAACACGAGACCAGAGTTGGTCG
Source organism: Paenibacillus sp. NPDC057886 (assembly GCF_042796655.1). Classification (NCBI taxonomy): domain Bacteria; kingdom Bacillati; phylum Bacillota; class Bacilli; order Caryophanales; family Paenibacillaceae; genus Paenibacillus; species Paenibacillus sp. NPDC057886. Next base: position 45,182 of record NZ_JBHVMZ010000002.1, read on the forward strand.
CTTTGCCACCGAGTACCCCCTGGATGAAGATTGGAATGTACACGGATGCTGTAATAAATGCCGCACCACTGAACATGCCAATAACGTTACTGGACCAGTAGACCCGGTTGCGGAACATCCCGAAGGAGATGATGGGCTCTTTGGCTCTCGTTTCTGCAAACAGGAAAAGCAGCGCTAGCACCACGAATCCGGCAAACAAACCGAGGATCTGCCACGAGCCCCAGGCATACGTTTTGCCACCCAGTTCAAGCCCGAAGATGAGACAGACTACCGCACCAATCAGTGTGATTGCACCCAGCCAGTCAATCTGTTGGGATTGATGCTGATGGGATTCCTTGTAGAAAAATGCAATAAACACAAACGCAATCAGACCAAGCGGCAGGTTGATATAAAATACCCATTCCCATGTCGCGTACTGCGTAATGTAAGCACCCAGCAGTGGACCAAATACGCTGGATAAGCCGAACACGGCTCCGAACAAACCGCCCAATTTACCCCGTGACTCTGGTGCGACCACATCAAACATGATCGTGAAGGCAATCGGCACCAGTGCACCTGCACCAATACCCTGAATAGCTCTGTACATCGTCAGCTCAACGATCGATGTTGCTGTTCCACATAATGCGGATCCGAGCATAAATACCAGTATTCCAAATACAAAAAACTTCTTCCGCCCATACATGTCGGATAACTTACCGAAGATTGGCATACCCGCCATCTCGGCCACCATGTAAGCGGAGGTCACCCATACGAACTTGTCGAGCCCACCCAGCTTCCCGACAATGTCGCCCATAGCTGTTGCCACGATGGTATTGTCCATCGAAGCCATCAGTATGCTCAGCAGTAGCCCTGCCAGCACCAATCCAATATTATTTTTACGTGTAGCCATTGTACTCAATCTCTCCCATTCACATCCGATTCATATGACTGAATTAGTATATCCGAAAAGTTACGGCGGATAATCAGTCCAAGGACCGATTGCTTTGCACCAAAACTTCCGATTGCGGATGAATTTGCAGAGAAGAGCGGTATTCCACTGTACCAATCCGGCAGCCTGGGCCAATTTTTATTTTATCTCCTCGTACAACCTCGGCCTCTGTGTTCTCAAGTTCAATTTCGTCACCTTCGATTAAGTTGGCCTTGAGAATAGACTTGTTTCCAGTGAACAAACCCTCCAGCAGTTTTCCCCGCGAACTCTTCACTGAAATGATGGAACCGCCCATTTCCCTGACCTCGGATGGACCCATAATTTTGAGTGTCATGTGTTCGGCACTGAGCATACCCGCTATCGTAAAACGGCCATTCAGCTTCATACTTTCCACCTGACAATCGCCTGATACATGAAGCTCGCCTACTACTTTCATATGTTCAGCTTTTGCATACAGGTTAGAAGCATAATTGCTCTCCTGGTCTTCGTCGCCAACAGAAGCCCGCTCTTTCAGGGTAAGGGTTCCCGTAGTTTTGATATCGGTTGATTCAAGAGATCCGTATATGACCGATGTGCCGGTGCATTTGAATTGATCACAGAACAGATTATCATTAAATGAGGAATCCCCCACTACCTTGATCTTGCCGTACACACCGCCAGAAGAACTGCCGTCGCCGATGATGCTAATGTCGTGTTTTTTATCCAATGAACCAGCAAAATGGTTATTCAAGTCGATCACATCCCTTTCTCTTCATATCCAAATTTAAATCCGCTGACTGCTGCCCACCTTGGCATCTGGATCAACCTCTAGTTCACCTGAATATTCAACCAACCTGATGTTACAGCCACGACCGATATGAACCTTGCTGCCACGAACAATATCAGCCTCGGTATCTTCCAGCACGATTTCATCCCCTTCAATCAAGGATGTCTTGAAGGATGGGGTACCGCCCAGGCCAATACTTTTCCAAAAACCAGTCTGTTCCTTACGACGAATATCGATGCGTTCCCCGCCGATCTCTTTGGCCGAAGAGGATGTATGCAGCCTGATCTCTACCGTTCCCGCATTCAGGAAGCCACTAATTTTAATATTGCCCTGTACGTTCAAAGACTCACATTGTACATCACCTTCAATATCGATCACGCCGCCAATATCAATCCGTTCCCCATCAACCCGTCCGCGTACAGTACATTTCCCGTTAACTTCGAGCTCAGGGCTTCGGAGGTCTCCGTTAATGGTTGTCAAACCATCCACACGAACACGAGAACTGATCAAGGGGCCGTTCAGCGTACACATACCGTTGATTGTTGCACTCTCTGCGCTCAAAGCTCCATGCATCTTCAATGTTCCATTCACATTCAGGGAGGTACAGTCCAGGTTACCGTTTACCTTAGCCATGCCATCAATGGATACCCGGTGAAAATTCCCGCCTGCCGTTTGGCTCATACCCGCTACGTTCAGATCATTGCGCAAATTACGTTCCTCCATATATGATCCTCTCCTTATCCCAATTTGAGTTTTAACTCTTCCATAAACGTCCCCATTGGCTGCCTGAGAACGACCTTCACACCATTGTCAAAATAAAGCTCTGTTCCTGCCGTTACCAGCATGAATGAAGGGATACCCATCTTGCGAATAAGCACCAGTTCGCTTGGTTTGCCTGTGAAACGATAATAATGCTCGGACATGACATCGATCAGTAACGTACCCTCCTGGCGGGTAATATCTCCGCTCATTAGCAGCTTATCGAGTACATAAAGCATCATGATCTGCTCCAAAGCATACAGCGGCCGCTCCCGTCCTGCTTCTTTCAACAGCTCAAGCGAAATGTTCGAAACAATGTTTCTCTCTAACAGCTGCTGAGCGGACATTTCCACTTCACCCAATGTTGGTGAAAACACGTCTGCCAGTTCATCCAGCGACAATCCGTCTTTCATATTGAGAATCTTGTCAATCCGCAGTAAAATCTGTTGCTTTGGAAAAAAAGTCTCTTGTCCCGTATAGGACGACTTCCGAATAAACCATTCCTCCGGAATGAGATTCTTCCGCTTCCAGCGGTACAACTGGCCGTAGGAGATGCCCGTCAGGTCCAGCAATTCTTTTTTGGAGATCAAATCATCCGTCATATATGGCCCCCCCTTTGTGTTGAAAACAGTGTAACATAACATTGTTACGCTGTAAAGAAGGTGAAAAACAGTGGTGAATCGAACCTCCGTTTTCTATTCATAAATATTGCTCTCATATAAAAATCTTCATATTTTCGGAAGCGTTTACTTCCTTCGTCCTTACAGCGAACCTTGTTGTTGCATCGGAAGAGATTTACGTATAACCTGTTTACTATAAACACTTTGGAGCCATGACGGCTCCAGATCCCATCCCTTGTATCAATCAGAACACTTCGAGAATGAATTATGAGAGGGGTTACTTAACGCATGGCACTTATTCAATGTAATTTTTACTCGGACACGCTTGGTTTAAGCACCAGCATGCATGTCATCCTGCCACAACAAACCCACAATCAAATTGGCATGGAGAACGTATCCGGCCAGGGATTACATCCCACGCTTTATTTGCTGCACGGTCTATCGGATGATGACTCTATCTGGTTGCGCCGCACATCCATTGAACGTTACGTCGCTGACTTGGGGATTGCTGTGGTCATGCCTCAAGTGCATCGCAGCTTCTACACGGACATGGTTGAGGGCGGATCTTATTGGACCTTCATCAGTGAGGAACTGCCGACAATCGCCCGCTCGTTCTTCCCCTTATCTCATCAAAGGGAGGATAACTTCGTAGCCGGCCTGTCTATGGGGGGCTACGGTGCATTTAAACTAGCTCTGAGTAAACCAGATCAATATGCTGCGGCAGCAAGTTTATCCGGGGCACTCGACATGACGGCACATCTGGATAATATGAATTCCAGCCCACTCTGGCGGGCCGAAATGGAACGTATCTTTGGGCCGAAGATTGCAGGCTCGCAGAACGACCTGCTCCAACTACTGAAGGATAACCAAGCGAGCAGCGGACCTCGGCCATTGCTCTATCAATGCTGTGGGACGGAAGACTTCCTGTATGATCAGAACCAATCCTTCCGTGAAGCCTGTGCGCAGACCGATCTCCAATTGACCTATGAGGAGGAACCCGGTGAACATGAATGGGGCTATTGGGATCAGAAGATTCAGAATGTATTGAAATGGCTGCCTCTGCGTGAGCGTAAATAAAAGAAATATCCGGTGGAACCCGCCAATCCATACTTAAGCGGAACCGTTCATTCACTGAAACATCGTTCGTAACATAACAAAAAAAGCAGGCCTGAGAAAATTCTCACTGCCGGCTTTTTTGGTTTTATTTCAAAAGGAAACCTTAAAATTAACCTCGATTGGTAATCCATTGCTCTGTAATTTCAAGCACCTTCTCACTACGCCCAATCGCCTCAGCCACTTGATTCGAAGCTGTTCCACCATACACATTACGGGCATTTACAACCGCTTCCGGTTGCAGCACGTCATAGATACGCTCATCGAACAGCGGAGAGAATTGACGGAATTCATCGATGGTCAGATCCAGCAAATATTTGCCGTTCTGGATACAGTACAATACTGTTTTTCCGATAACTTCATGCGCCTGACGGAATGGCAAACCTTCACCCACGAGGAAGTCCGCAATATCTGTAGCGTTTGAGAAATCCTGATTGACCGCTTGACGCATCCGTCCTTTGTTGACCGTCATTGTTGCAATCATCGGAGCGAACAATTGAAGTGCACCCTCCAGCGTCGCTACCGTGTCAAACATGCCTTCCTTGTCTTCCTGCATGTCCTTGTTGTAAGCGAGCGGCAGAGATTTCAGTACTGTCAGCAAACCGATCAGGTTGCCGTACACACGTCCTGTTTTACCACGAACGAGTTCCGGAACGTCCGGATTTTTCTTCTGTGGCATAATGCTGCTGCCCGTGCAGAATGCATCATCCAGTTCAACAAAACCAAATTCCGTGCTGCTCCACAGGACCAACTCTTCGCTCAGACGGGACAAGTGCGTCATGATTAGTGAAGCGGCTGCCAGGAACTCCACGATAAAGTCACGGTCACTGACCGCGTCCAAACTGTTCTCGTATACACCGTCGAAGCCCAGTTGTTCCGCTACAAAATGACGGTCAATCGGGAACGTTGTGCCTGCAAGGGCACCTGCACCCAGCGGCAGCACGTTAATACGTTTGTAGCTGTCCATAAGGCGCTCTGCATCCCGTTGGAACATCGATACATAGGCCATCAGGTGATGGGCGAACAGAATCGGTTGTGCACGTTGAAGATGCGTATACCCCGGTACAATTGTATCGAGATTATCTTTGGCTTGTCCGATCAGCGCTTCCTGCAACGAGTGCAGCATACCGACAAATCCAACCACGCGCTCACGCAAGTACAAGTGCATATCGGTCGCCACCTGGTCATTCCTGCTGCGTCCTGTATGTAATTTGCCACCTACAGGGCCGATGGTATCGATCAGGTTTTTCTCAATGTTCATATGGATGTCTTCATCCGATACGGAGAATTCTACTTCTCCTGCACGGATTTTATGCAGAACGGTGATCAAGCCTTCCTTGATCGTCTCTACATCCTCTGCCGGCAGAATGTCGCATTTGCCCAGCATCGTTACATGAGCCAGACTTCCTTGAATATCTTCCTCGGCCAACGCTTTATCAAAGTTGATTGACGCTGTGTATTCCTCAACCAGGTGATTGGTTTGTTTTGTAAAACGTCCTCCCCACAGCTTACTCACAGTGAGTACTCCCCTTTCGCTCATGGACAAAGCCGCTCCTGCCAGATGTGCAAGAACGGCCCGCCTTGTCAGTTATAATCGTGATGCTCTATATGCATATTGAAATTAGTTTTTGTTTTGCTCCACACCGGAGTTTACTTTCAAACGCAATGCATTCAGGCGGATAAAGCCCGTTGCATCCCCTTGATCGTACGCTTGCGTTGGATCAGCTTCCATCGTAGCAATGTCCGGATTGTACAGGCTGACAGGACTTTTCACACCTGCGCCAATGATGTTGCCTTTATACAGTTTCACACGAACGGTACCTGTTACATTTTTCTGGCTTTCCGTCACCAGTGCTTGCAGCGCCAAACGTTCCGGTGCGAACCAGAAGCCGTTGTAAACGAGTGTGCTGTAACGTGTGATCAGGCTATCACGCAAGTTCATAACTTCGCGGTCCATCGTGATGGATTCCATTTTGCGGTGTGCCGTGAACAGAATTGTTCCACCTGGTGTCTCGTATACACCACGGCTCTTCATGCCGACAAAGCGGTTCTCTACCATGTCCACACGGCCGATACCATGTTTGCCACCCAGCTCGTTGAGTTGCTCCATCACTTGCAGTGGGCTCAAGCGCTCACCATTCAGTGCAACACAGTCACCTTGTTCAAATTCAAGTTCAACATATTCCGCTTGATCCGGCGCATCTTCAGGTGCACTGCTGAGCAGGAACATGTCTTTGTTCTCGTCCGCACTCGGATCGAACCAAGGATCTTCGAGCACGCCGCTCTCATAGCTGATATGCAGCAGGTTACGGTCTGTGGAGTACGGTTTAGCCGCCGATGCGGTTACCGGAATGCCGTGTTTTTCAGCGTAAGCGATCATCTCGGCACGTCCTGGGAACTGGTTGCGGAATTCTTCCAGACGCCAAGGCGCGATGACTTGAATGTCTGGTGTCAGCGCAGCTGCGTTCAACTCAAAACGAACCTGGTCATTTCCTTTACCCGTAGCGCCGTGAGCAATCGCAGTAGCGCCTTCTGCACGAGCGATATCCACCATACGTTTTGCGATCAGTGGACGTGCGATACTTGTACCAAGCAGGTATTGTCCTTCATAAAGGGCACCTGCCTGAAACATTGGATAGATGAAATCTTTGGCGAACTCGTCGCGCAGATCGTCGATGTACACTTTGGAAGCGCCTGTAGCGAGTGCTTTTTCCTCGAGGCCATCCAATTCATCCTTTTGTCCGATATCCGCCGTAAATGCGATAATCTCAGCATCATATGTTTCTTTCAACCATTTCAAAATTACAGATGTGTCCAACCCGCCAGAATAAGCGAGTACGATTTTTTCCTTAGCCATGTTCAATGGTCCTCCCCAAGTTCAGTTGCGATAAGTTAAACAAGTTGTTCATCCACTGAGCACTACGAATACAGAAAACCTTTCGATCGCTGTTATCCCCAGATTTTCTTGATTCCCCTTCTAAAAGGGGCAAATCTGGTGATAAAGGCGCACGCTCCGCTTCTTCAGGTCTTTTCTGTATTCTCCGTTTTGGTGTATGTTTCAGTTTAACTTATTAAGATTTTATATTAAATCTATCATCGCGAAATCTGTGCCTAAAATCAACCCATTCAGGCAAACAGCATCTATTCGCTCATTAACGCAGCCATCAATGCTTTCTGCGCATGCAGCCGGTTCTCCGCCTGATCAAAGATCAGGGAGTTTGGACCGTCAATAACCCCAGCACTCACTTCTTCTCCACGGTGAGCTGGCAGGCAGTGCAGGAACATATAATCCGGCTTCGCGCCTTTCATCAGTTCCTCATCCACCTGATACGCAGCGAATGCTTGTTCACGAATCTTCTGTTCCTCTTCAAAACCCATGCTCGCCCATACATCCGTATACACGATATCTGCATCTTTCACAGCTTCCTGTGCACTGTACGTTACAGTCACCTGTGAGCCGCTCTCCTGTGCAATGCTGCGCGCCTGTTCTACAACTGCGCTGTCAGGCTCATATCCTTCCGGAGTCGCTACTGCAACATGCATACCCATCTTGGCTGCACCAAGCATAAGGGAATGCGCCATGTTATTGCCGTCTCCGACATAAGCCATTTTGAGACCTTCCAACTTGCCTTTGTGCTCCAGCACGGTTTGGAAGTCTGCGAGTACCTGGCATGGATGTGCTGCATCGCTCAGGCCGTTAATAACCGGGACATCCGCATGTTGTGCCAGTTCAGTCACATTATGGTGTCCAAAGGTACGAATCATGATGCCATCCAGGTAACGTGAAAGGACTTTGGCTGTATCATGTGTCGTTTCCCCGCGACCGAGTTGGATATCGTTTTTGCTCAGGAAGAGCGCGTGTCCACCCAGTTGGAACATGCCGACTTCAAAAGATACACGTGTACGTGTAGATGATTTTTCAAAAATAAGTCCAATCGTTTTGCCTTGGAGCGGCTGATACGGCACACCGTTTTTTTGTTTGCCTTTAATCTCAATCGCAAGGTCCAGCAAATAGCGGATTTCCTCCGCTGTATAATCTGTAAATTCAATAAAATCACGGCCTCTAAGATCGACCTTCTGTACCTTCTCCGTCTGTTGCGCTTGTGTCATGTTTATATTGTCCTCCTTATTTCCGGTTCCCTGCACCCGCATGGGCAGAAGAGTGTAGAAAATTGAGATTTTGCCATCCGGCTACTCACTTTCATCTTCCGCTAGTTTACCGCGCGGCTACAGGGATTCATGATTCATCTTTTTGTTCCGCTTCGAGGCCCATGAAGGCCCCGAGTCAGAATGGTTGTATATAGCCTTATTAGGCGTTCTTCGCAGCCACATGCTCTTCAATCAACGTAGCAACCAAGGATACCGCCTCATCGATCTCTTCCTTGCTCACATACAGATTCGGAAGCAGACGAATGACATTCGGTCCTGCGGATACAAAGAGAATGCCTCGCTTCTGACCAGCAAGCACGATATCGCCTACCGCTTCAGCACATTCGATTCCAACCAGCAGACCCAAACCCCGAACTTCTTTCACAAACGAATTACCAGCCAGACGCTCCCGCAGAGAGTTCATCAGGTAATCGCCCATTTCAGCTGCACGCTCTGGCAGGTGATCTTCGAGCATGGTTTCAATCGTTGCAATGACCACGGAGGAAGCGAGCGGCGTACCGCCAAACGTTGTTGCATGGCTGCCCGCAGTAAACGCATCCTTCAGATAACCTTTACCCAGCATCGCACCTACAGGGAAACCACTACCGATGCCTTTGGCTACTGTGAAAATGTCCGGTTCAATGCCATAATGCTCATGCGCGAACAGTTTGCCTGTACGTCCCATTCCTGTCTGCACTTCGTCTACAATCAGCAGCAGTCCGTGCTCTCCACACAGTTTCCGCACGTGGTGAACAAAATCTGGTTTGACCGGATGTACCCCACCCTCGGCCTGCACCATCTCCAGCATAATCGCTGCTGTATTGGGTCCGATCGCAGCTTCCAGAGCCGCTGTGTCATGCAATGGTACGGTTACGAACCCGGCTGGCAATGGCAAAAATCCTTCTTTTACTTTATCCTGCCCAGTTGCTGTCAAGGTTGCGAGTGTGCGTCCGTGGAAGGATTGGGCAAATGTAATGACTTCGTACCGCCCAGTGCCTTTTACCTTCTGGTGATAGCGACGCGCCAGTTTGATTGCTGCTTCATTCGCTTCTGCACCACTGTTACAAAAGAATACGGCGTCTGCGCACGTATTTGCTGTCAACAAAGCCGCAGCCTTTTCCTGACCGGGAATCTGGAACAGGTTAGATACATGCCACAGCTCATCAATCTGAGCTTTCAGCTTGGCTCCGACTTTCTCGGGTGCATGGCCCAGACTCGTTACAGCCAACCCGCACATGAAATCAAGATAACGATTGCCCTGATCATCCCATAGCCAGCTGCCTTTACCCTTGACCAAACTGATTGGATAACGCGCATACGTTTGGAAAAGAGAGCTTTCCGTTTGTGCCGCTGCACCTGTCGCTGCTACGCCCGCTACTGCTGTGCCAGAACCTGGCTGTTCATTGCCTTTTGCCATCACCTATCACACTCCTATTCCTTTGTATGAGTACACTAGGCAAACCATTTAAGCTAACCCTACTTTCCACAAGGCCACTCCGACTGCAGTACCATCTTCCGACCGCTGTTATCCCCGGATTTTTTCGATCCCCTTAATAGCGGGTAAAATCCGGGGATAAAGGCGGACGCTTCGCTTCTACAGATTGGTTCTGCACTCTCCGTTTTCGTGTCATGTCCAGTTCATCTTATATAAAAAATGCCGTGTACAAAATGTTGATTACTTAGTTATTACAAGATCGCCTTACTGCATACGGATAATTCGGGTTCCGATCGTTTCTCCGCCAAGCACACGGCTCAGGATCTGTGGTTCGCTGCCGTCTACGATGACGACCTCACGCACTTTGCCGTGAATACAAGCTATTGCTGCACGCACCTTTGGAATCATGCCGCCATAGATTTCTCCGGTTTGAATCATATCCTCGATCTCCTGTACGGAGACGGATGGCAGTACTTTTTTCTCGCCTCCTACGGTCTTCATAATGCCAGGGACATCAGTCACTACGATCATCCGACTCACTCCGAGATGGGAAGCTACCGCACCTGCGGCTGTATCCGCATTGATGTTATAACGCTGACCGGATGCATCTACGCCAACCGGCGCAATTACTGGCATATAACCCATGTCTACGATACCTTGAATAATCTCCGCATTAACGCCATTTACGTCACCTACCCAACCTATCTCTGCATGGTTGCTTACAGGTTTCGCCTGGATCAAACCACCGTCCACACCCGACAAGCCCAGCGCACGTCCACCGACACGTTGGATTAAGCGTACGATCTGTTTGTTAATACTCCCCGCAAGAACCATCTCCACAACGTCCAACACGGGTTCCGTTGTCTTGCGCAATCCGTTCACAAACTCAGTCTCAATGCCCAGCTTCGCCAAATTATCCGAGATCGCAGGGCCACCACCATGTACGATGACAGGCTGAGTTCCTTGGGACTGCAAGTCACGCAGATCTGCAAAAAAGGATTCAGGCAATGCCGCCAGCGTGCTGCCTCCGCATTTCATTACAAACGTCTGCTTCTCAGCACCTGCCTCAGTGCCGGTACTCTTATTTTGCAATGTTGAATTCATGAGGGCACTCCTTTCGTTTTAAAATTTTATTTAAACAGATTTAACACTTCATAGATGCTTGTCAGAAAGCGGCTGACCGTTCCGAATCCGGATCGTTCTTTTGATCGCTGTTGTCTCCAAGTTTTTTGGGATCCCCTTCTCTAAGGGGAAAACTCGGCGACAAAGGCGAACGCTACGCTTCTACAGAATCGATTCCGAATCCTCCACTGGCTTCGCCAGTTGTCAAACACCAAGGATGAGTTTAAATCTCATATATAATTTTCAACATATTTTACGAAGCAGCTACTCATAGGAAAGCTGCATTCTCCGTTAACGTGTAAATATCAATAGTTGCTTATTACGTGCGGTATGCCGCGTTAATTCGTACATAGTCATACGTCAGGTCACAGCCCCAAGCGATGGCTGTTCCCTCGCCGTGGTGCAGATCGACTACAATGCGTACGGTATCGGTCTGCAAGTAGGCCAGCGCCGCTTCTTCGTCAAATACGACCGGACGGGATTGTGCAAGTACAGATATCTCTCCCAGACGGATATCAACCGTCTCCGGGTTCACCGGCTGTCCTGCGCGCCCTACGGCTGCAATAATGCGTCCCCAGTTGGCATCAGCGCCGAACATGGCGGATTTCACCAGGCTGGAACCAATAACGGTCTTTGCAATAGCTTGCGCAGATTCATCACTTACTGCACCCGTTACCTGTACTTCTACCAGCTTGGTTGCTCCTTCACCATCGCGCGCAATGGCTTTGGCAAGCACTTCACACACATAAGTAAATCCGGCAGCAAAAGCTTCCCAATCCGGATGTTCCACAGTCAGTTCTTCGTTACCTGCCAGACCACTGGACATGGCTACCAGCATGTCGTTCGTGCTCGTATCTCCATCCACTGTAATCATGTTAAATGTATGATTGGTCGCCTGGCGCAATAAGCGCTGCAACGCTTCTGCGCCAATGACCGCATCAGAGGTCATAAAGGCCAGCATGGTCGCCATATTCGGATGAATCATTCCCGATCCCTTGGCAGCACCTGCAATCGTAATCGTTTTGCCGTTCACCTCAACGGAGACGCAGGCTTCTTTTTTCACCAAATCGGTTGTCAGGATAGCTTGGGAGAACTGTTCAGCCTCATTCACTTCGCTACCCAAACGTGCCGGAAGTGCGGTAATTCCCGAGTGTACAGCGTCCATCTTCAGCAGTTCACCAATGACACCTGTGGAAGCGACAGCAACGTCCTCTTCCGCTACACCCAATTCACGTGCAGCCGCCGTACGCATGGCGTAGGCATCCTCTTCACCTTGTTGTCCAGTACACGCATTGGCATTCCCGCTGTTCACGATGACTGCCTGAAGGCGTCCATTGCTCAAGCTCTCACGTGTGACTTTCAAAGGTGCGGCCTGGAACACGTTCGTTGTATACACCGCAGCTGCAGTTGCCGGAACGTCACAGCGGATCGCTCCGATGTCGTTACGAGAAGTTTTTTTCAACCCGCAGTGCAGTCCGCCAGCAGTAAACCCGCGCGGGGTTACAATCGTTCCGTTCTCAACTATAGTAAAAGCTTTTTGCTCTACATTCGTTCCCATATGTTATCCCCCGTTATGCGTTCGGCTGCATGCCGATTGTCCGCTTGCTTTGCCTGATCCGATCTACCCCACATGGTTTCGGAATTGCGTCTAGACGCTCTCCCAATGATTCAAACCTTATGGATATACCGGCGTCATGTTCAGCCCGAGGTTCTCCTCCCATCCCATCATCAGGTTCATATTTTGAATCGCTTGCCCGGATGCACCTTTTACCAGGTTGTCGATGACCGAAATAATGGTCAAACGACCTGTACGAGGGTCAGCTGCAAATCCGATATCACAATAGTTCGATCCGTACACTTCCTTTGTTGAAGGCCAGATCCCCGGCTCACGTACACGCACGAACGGGCGATTTTCATAATATTTGCGGTACAGATCAACGATTTCACGGTCACTGTGTTCGCCAGTTAGATTGGCATACATGGTACTCATGATCCCACGCGTCATGGGCACCAGTTGAGTTGTGAACGTTACTGTGACTGGTGTTCCAGTGATATTCCCCAGCACTTGCTCAATTTCAGGAATATGCTGATGTTTATTCAGTTTATATGCTTTGAAATTCTCATTCATTTCTGCATAATGATTCATCAGACTTGTTCCCCGTCCTGCACCCGATACGCCGGATTTTGCATCAATAATGATACTGGAAGGATCAATCCATCCCGCCTCAACAGCTGGAATCAATCCGAGTAACGTAGCTGTTGGGTAGCAGCCTGGGTTGGAAATAAAGTTCTTGCCCTTTACTTCGTCCCCATACACCTCTGCCATGCCGTATACCGCCTGTTCCAGCAATGAAGCAGATGGTGCCGGATGTTTATACCACTCTTCATACACCGTTCCATCCTTGAGTCTGAAATCTCCAGACAGATCAATGACCTTTAGACCTGCTTCAAGCAGGCTCGGAACGAGCTTCGCGCTTACACCAGACGGGGTTGCTGTGAACACCAGATCTGCACGACTTGCGATCTCAGCCGGGTCTACGCCGTCGAGTGGCCTCAGAATCACGTCCGTCAAATGCGGGAATCCATCTGCGATGGACTCACCACTGCTGGATGAAGAGATTACCGAAGTAATTTCAACCTGCGGATGGTTCTGGAAAAAACGAATCAGCTCCACCCCGCCGTAGCCGGTGGAACCGACGATTGCCACTTTTAATTTGTTATTCACTCTCGCTCCCCCAATCTTGTCGTATGCGCTACTTATACTGTTCTCCTGCTCCCAATGAGCCTTCATACAGCAATTCCGTCGCTTCTATGCATATTTGTGTATTATTATACGACTCTAGTTATATAAATACAACACTCTATCATCAATTTTACATGGATTCTCATCGCTTCCGAACATATCTTTCCAACATCTGCGGACGAACCCGGATACTTCTGCTAAAATACGTATTATAGGAAACATTACAACCATGGTCTAATTCATAATCAATCTACACGATGAAGGGTTTATGAATGGATTCATGATGGTCATTATGAGACATGGGGGACTACAGTGCATATCGAATCCATTTTACTTGTTGTACTCCTGGGCCTGAATATTATTTTCGCTGCAGCGGTCGTTTTCTTCGAACGAAAGGATGCGAGTGCATCCTGGGCTTGGCTGCTCGTCTTGAACTTTGTTCCGGTGTTCGGGTTTGTACTCTATCTATTAACAGGACAAAATCTGACGCGCTACCGGCTTTTCCAGTGGAAAGAGCGCAAGAAGCTCGGGCTTGAAGAACGAATTGCTGCCCAGCTTGAACAGCTTCAAGACAACCGAACACCGTTCCGTAATCAGGCGACAGAGAGTAGTCAGGACATGATTTATATGAACCTGAAGCAAAACGATGCTCTGTTGACCGAAGACAATGCGGTCGAGATTATTACTGATGGGACAGACAAATTTCAGCGGTTGCTCGATGATATCGAAGCAGCGCAGGATCATGTTCATGTGCAATATTACATTTATAGAGGTGACCGACTCGGTAAAAGAATCCGGGATGCACTCATCCGCAAAGCACGGGAAGGTGTCAAAGTTCGTCTGCTGTATGACGCGCTGGGATCACGGCGGGTATCCAAACGCTTTTTCAAAGAATTGCGCGAAGCAGGCGGTTTGGTTGAAGTCTTTTTCCCATCCAAATTCAGTCTGATCAACCTGCGTATGAACTACCGAAATCACCGCAAAATCGTCATTATTGACGGCAATCTTGGATATACAGGCGGGTTTAATGTAGGGGATGAATATCTAGGTTTGAATTCCAAGTTCGGTTACTGGCGCGATACTCATTTGCGTATTCAGGGGAATGCTGTTCATGCGCTTCAGACCCGTTTTCTCCTGGATTGGAATGAAGCGTCCAAGCAGCACGATACCCCGTACGTTCCGGCACATTTCCCTCATATTGAGGGCACAGGAACAACTGCCATGCAGATTGTATCCAGCGGACCGGATGCAGAGACGGAGCACATCAAGAACAGTTATTTGAAAATGATTAATGGAGCCAAACATTCGATTCTGATCCAAACGCCTTATTTTATTCCAGATGCCAGTGTATTCGAAGCCATTCGTCTTGCATGCCTGTCAGGAATCGATGTTCGCATTATGATCCCCAATAAACCGGATCACGCTTTCGTATATTGGGCTACGCTATCTTATATCGGTGAGCTGTTAAAAGTGGGGGCAACCGTGTTCATCTATGATAACGGCTTTATTCATGCCAAAACGCTTATTATCGACAGTATGGTCGCATCCGTGGGAACCGCTAATATTGATTACCGCAGTTTCCGACTGAACTTTGAGGTAAATGCATTTATGTATGACGAAGCGATTGCGACTACTCTTGTGCAGACGTTTGAGCATGATCTTCTTGTTTCCCGTGAGATGACGCTGGAGGAATACAATAAACGCAGTGTGAAGATCCGTTTCAAAGAAGCGATCTCTCGTCTGCTGTCTCCGATTCTGTAGATACAGTAGTACAGTGATTATCAGTCAAAAGACAAAACAAAAAGCAGCAGGTACTTCCTTTCCAGCCATGTCTGGTGGAGGAGTACCTGCTTTTTTAGATTATATTATTTACTTGCTTATAAGTTAAACGAATGACCTCTACACTGCTCCCGTTATCATTGAATGTTAAGTTCAATTATAGAGTTCCTCTACTCGCTGTACCTTACAATTCCCCACGCTTAAAGCCTTCACCCAGTACTTCATGCGCATTGCTAATAATGACAAAAGCCCCCGGGTCCACGGACCGGATCAAGGCTTTCAATCTCGGCACCTCATTCTGTCCAACAACCACCATCAGTACGGTTCGCTGATCGTCGGTGTAGCCACCTTTTGCCTCCAGCTTCGTCAGTCCGCGATCCAGATCATCCAGAATCACCTTCGTAATCGGTTCGGTCTGGTTGGAAATAATATAAGCAACCTTCGAGTTACCAAGCCCCATCTCGACGGCATCAATGACTTTTCCGGTAACGTATAACCCGATCAGAGCAAAGAGCGACTGCTCCAATGACAATACAAAGGCAGCCATAATAATGACCGTAGCATCCATAATTACCACGCAAAGAGAGTAACTTAGTCCACTATATTTTTGTACGATCCTGGCAAGAATGCTCATGCCCCCTGTTGAACCTCTACCCCGGTATACGATTCCAATCCCGAGACCAACCCCAATTCCTCCATAGAGTGAACCGAGCAGTGGATTCGTTGTTGGAATAGCCCAATCTTTCGTAAGATATACAAACAGTGGCAGTACAATGCTGCCGAGTACAGAACGTATTCCATACTGCTTGCCAATTAGGAGAAACCCTGCGATCAGAAGCGGAATATTAATAGCCCATTGGGTGTATGCAGGCTCAAGCCCAAGCCAATGTTTGCCCAATATCGATAACCCGGATACCCCACCTGAAGCAATCTGGTTCGGTAGTAAAAATAAATTAAAGGCCACGGCAATCAAAAACGAACCTAATATGATGGATACGGTATCTACAACGTTTCTCCATGGGCCGTTCAGGGGAATGAGAGTAGTTAGCCTCTTCTTGCGGTTATTGTGTAACTGCTGTTGCTGTTGCATGTCATCTTGCTCTCCTTTTTTGTATATATGCTCAAAAAAAAGCCCCTGTATACACCAGCATACGCCTACACGTATCGGGTCTATACAGGAACTTTTGATTAATCGGTATCTACTTTAATCTGGCTGCGCAAATAACCATCGATGAATCCATCGAGGTCGCCATCCATTACTGCTCCTGTGTTTCCAGTCTCTACGCTCGTACGGTGATCCTTTACCATACTATAGGGATGGAATACATAGGACCGAATCTGGCTACCCCACGCAATATCCGACTGTTCTCCTCGGATTTCGTCCAGCTGTTGTTTTTGTTCTTCAATTTTACGTTCATACAATTTGGAACGAAGCATCGTCATCGCTCGCTCACGGTTCTTAATCTGTGACCGTTCATTCTGACACGTTACAACCACACCTGTTGGAAGGTGAGTGATCCGTACGGCTGAGTCGGTGGTATTGATATGCTGTCCACCCGCGCCGCTCGCACGGTACGTGTCGATTTTTAGATCTTCTGTTCGAATGTCCAATTCAATCGTGTCATCAATCTCAGGCACCACATCGCAAGATACGAAGGAAGTATGCCGGCGTCCTGAGGAGTCAAAAGGTGAGATCCGCACCAATCGGTGGACACCTTTCTCAGCTTTCAGATACCCATAAGCATTGTGCCCCTTGATAGATAGCGTGACACTTTTGATTCCTGCTTCATCTCCTGCCAGATAATCCAGCACCTCAACCTTGAAGCCACGCTTCTCGGCCCAGCGTGTATACATCCGCATCAGCATCTGTCCCCAGTCCTGTGACTCGGTACCACCAGCACCCGGGTGAAGCTCCAGAATCGCATTCATCTTGTCATACGGCTGATTCAGGAGAAGCTGTAGCTCGAACTCTTCTACCTTGCTCACGATGGCTGTCACGCTGTTGCCGATCTCAACGGCCAGATCATCGTCGCCTTCTTCATCAGCCAGTTCTGCCATCATGACCGCATCGTCATAATCCTGCTGCAGCTTGGTGTATTGGTCCACAGATCCCTTCACCGCGTTCAACTCGGCGATTAAGGATTGTGCCTTATCATTATCATCCCAGAAATCCGGGGCGGACATCTTCACTTCGAAGTTCTCAATCATCTCTTGCTTCAGATCTAAGTCAAAGAGACCCCCTAAGATTTGTTAGTTTCTTGCCTATTTCACGCAGGTCCTGCTTAACGCTTGGATCGATCATGTGCAATTCCTCTTTTCATTAAGATAAGCTCCCCGCATCCAGGGCATTCCTCCAGATCAAGTATCCGATGCTTCACCTTGGAGTCTCGGTTACCTTTATATCGGCAATCCTCTTCTCCATAGTCATGGTCACATAGTTATAACTATGCACCAATTACAGGTTATGCATCCTTCACTTGATCATTTGGAATACCCGGCTGCAAGGAGCCGTTCATGTCATTCTATTTAAGTTGAGCTAAAGAATATTTACACTTGCTACTCCGATGACAGAACAACCTTCCGATCGCTGTTATCCCCAGATTTTTTGATTTCCTTTTTCAAAGGTGAAAATCCGGGGATAAAGGCGAAGCGTATGCTTCCGATGCAGCTTTCTTTCAGAAAGCTTTTAGCTCCGCTTCTGCACTCTCCGTTATGGTGTAAAAAATTCAGATCCAACTTATACACAGGGTATATAAGAGAGTCGTTTAACTACTCTTGGCCGTGACAGTGTTTAAACTTTTTGCCGCTACCACATGGACAAGCATCGTTACGACCGATTTGGTCAGACACTTTTACCGGACGTTTCTCCGTAGGTTCGCCGCTTGTGGAGATCTGACTTTCGTCAACAACCGCCTGACGCTCCTGATTGCTCTCGATTTGTGCTCTCATCACATAGGTTGCCACTTCTTCCTGAATCGAAGCAATCATCTGATGGAACATTTCGAAGCCTTCGAACTGATACTCACGCAGTGGATCTGTACCGCCGTAGGCACGAAGGTGGATACCTTGACGCAATTGATCCATCGCATCAATATGATCCATCCATTTGCTATCTACTGCGCGAAGCACAACCACTTTCTCGAATTCACGAACCATCTCTTCACCGATTCGCTCTTCACGTGCATTGTACTTGTTCTGAACTTTCTCAAACAGGTAGTCGATAATCTCTTCTGCTTCCTTGCCCCACAGATCATCCTTCGTTACTGAGCCTTCATCCAGCAATTTGCTGTTCATGTAGTCGGCAACTTCCTGCAGTTCCCAGTTTTCCGGAATATCGTCACTGCAATGAGCTTCCACAATGCGTTCAATGGAAGGCTTGATCATATCCATAACGATCTGTTTGATATTCTCGGACTCGAGCACCTCGCGGCGCTGTTTATATATAATTTCACGTTGTTGGTTCATGACATCATCATATTGGAGAACGACTTTACGTACGTCAAAGTTATTACCTTCAACCCGTTTTTGTGCCGACTCTACCGCACGGGTAATCATCCGGCTCTCAATCGGTTGGTCTTCTTCAAAGCCAAGACGTTCCATCATGTTCAGTACATTGTCTGCACCAAAACGTCTCATCAGCTCATCACCCAGTGACAGGTAGAACTGTGTAGAACCCGGGTCACCCTGACGTCCGGCACGTCCACGCAGCTGGTTATCAATCCGGCGAGATTCGTGACGCTCTGTACCGATGATATGAAGGCCGCCCACTTCAGCTACACCTTCACCCAGGATAATATCCGTACCCCGTCCAGCCATGTTCGTTGCAATCGTTACTGCACCCGCTTGTCCGGCTCCTGTGATGATCTCCGCTTCTTCAGCGTGATATTTGGCGTTCAATACTTGGTGACGGACACCGCGGCGTTTCAGCATATCGGAAATACGCTCGGAGTTTTCGATGGAGACCGTACCAACCAGAACCGGCTGGTTCTTGCTGTGACGTGCCACGATTTCTTCCACAACCGCTTTGAACTTACCATCAATGCTCTTGTACACCACATCAGCCATATCATCCCGTTTATTTGGACGGTTGGTTGGAATCTGCAATACTTCGAGACCGTAGATTTTTTTGAATTCTTCTTCCTCGGTCTTCGCTGTACCCGTCATTCCCGCAAGCTTGCGGTACATCCGGAAATAGTTCTGGAATGTAATCGTAGCAAGGGTCATGCTCTCATTCTGTACTTCAATGCCTTCTTTGGCTTCAATCGCTTGGTGCAATCCATCGCTATAACGACGTCCTGCCATCAGACGGCCTGTGAACTCATCGACGATCAGTACTTCTTCATCACTCACCACATAGTCCACGTCACGACGCATGATTACGTTCGCTTTCAGACCCTGTACGATGTGATGGTTGAGCGTAACATTGGCATGATCATACAAGTTTTCGATACCAAATGCTTTCTCCGCCTTGGCCACACCAGCTTCAGTCAACGCTACGGATTTCACCTTGATGTCCACCGTAAAGTCTTCTTCCGGAACCAGACGTTTCACGAAACGGTCAGCTGCATAATACAGGTCCGTCGATTTCTGAGCTTGTCCGGAAATGATCAGAGGTGTACGTGCCTCATCGACCAGAATGGAGTCCACTTCATCAATGATACAGAAGAACAATGGACGTTGTACCATCTGTTCTTTGTACAACACCATGTTGTCACGCAGATAGTCAAAGCCAAATTCGTTATTGGTTCCGTACGTAATATCACATGCATAAGCATGTTGTTTCAAAGCATGGTCCATACCGCTCAGGTTAACCCCTACCGTCATGCCCATGAATTCATAAATTTGTCCCATTTCCTGGCTATCCCGTTGAGCCAAATAATCATTGACCGTTACCACGTGTACACCTTTGGACGTCAATGCATTCAGGTATACCGGGAGTGTTCCTACCAGCGTTTTACCTTCCCCCGTCTTCATCTCTGAAATCCGGCCTTCATGCAGTGCAATGCCTCCGAGCATCTGTACGTCGTAGTGACGTTTGCCTAGTACACGACGAGATGCCTCACGTACAGTTGCAAATGCTTCTGGAAGAAGTTCGTCCGTTGTTTCTCCCTTTTCAATACGGGCACGGTATTCATCCGTTTTGGATTTCAGTTGTTCATCAGACAGAGCCTGAAATTGTGGTTCCAGTTTATTGATCACATCGACTGTCTTCATCAGACGTTTAACATCACGTTCGTTCATGTCGCCGAAGATCTTTTTGACAAGTCCTAGCATGGTATACCCCTTTCGTGCAAAACAGAATAGACCCCCTGCTGCCGCCACGCGACACCATCGGATGGATATGTATCCACTTACCCGGGGGTGACAAACGATATAATTTGAGCTTACTGAAGGTTACACTCCATTACTCAGCTGGCAGAATGTCCTTCCGATCGCTGTTATCCCCCGATTTCTTTAACTCCTTCTCAGAGGTAGAAATCTGGGGATAAAGGCGAACGCTTCGCTTCTACAGGTCATTTCTGCCCTCTTCGTCATCCGTGTAAAAATCAAATTCAAATTATATGAGAAATAATAATATAAGATGAATCAACTCCAGGCTTGCCAAGGTTCCCTCATGAAGCTGATTCGGTATTCAACCGGATCCGGTTATTAGAAATAAGCCGAATACCGAGCCTTATGAATCATGTTCATGGTGCTGTGCCTGTCATTGATTATGATTAGCGATCATTCGTTGACAATTCCCCATCAGGACAATGATTCTCTTGCATAAATTGTAACAGTTTGTAAGGGTCGCCGCAACACGCCACGGCACACTTCTTTGAACTTCTGAAGCCTCTCCGATGGAGTTTAAGTGCAAAAAATCATAGTCGTTAGCGGAAGCCCTAGATTCTATCGTTTCATTTTCCGGTTAGATAAGGCATGTTAACGAATTTTGGTGGTAAATTTGGATGAAAATCTCAATATAGAGAAAAAGAATACATCTTTAACGACTTCTCCGCAAGCACTGAAAATTTTGCATTCAATTTGCACGGATTTGTCTCATTCCTACTATCTATTAGACGCAGTAGCATAGGAAATAGTTTCACAAACTTGCTTCAGCGACTTTTTTCCAGTCCAACCACGCACAAAAGAGCCCCATCCCATAAAGGATGGAGGCTCTTGTTAGTTTAATCCAATACAGGAATCCAAAGCATCCCTGTCTTCATTCGTTATCATTAAGGAATCATTTTTCATTTCAATTCATTGGTTTAACCTTGTTCAATCAAACCGTATTTACCATCGTTCCGTTTGTACACAACGCTGACTTCTTCGTTCTCAATGTTAGAGAATACGAAGAAATTGTGGCCGACCATGTTCATTTGGAGGATGGCCTCTTCCACGTCCATCGGTTTCAACATAAACCGTTTCGTCCGCACCACTTCCAGATCATCATCGTCCGTATCCACGTCCAGTTCAGCAGTAGCTACTGTACCTGTCGGATCTTCAACGAAAAGTGTTTTCAAACTGCCTTCTTGACGGAACTTACGGTTAATTTTCGTTTTGTGTTTACGGATCTGACGTTCCAACTTGTCCACCACGGCGTCAATGGAAGCGTACATATCGTCACTCTCATCTTCAGCCCGGAGCACAATGCCTTTTAAAGGGATCGTCACCTCTACTGTATGCAAGCCTCTCGTCGTGCTCAGGGTAACAGCACCGTCAGAGTTAAGGGGTGCATCGAAATACTTCTCGAGTCTACTCAACTTTTTGTCGACATAATCCTTCAAAGCATCGGTAACCTCGATTTGTTGACCTCGAATACTTAAATTCATAGGGCACTCCTCCTTTTCCTTTGCCACTTCATTATAACACGAATGTAAGCGCCATGTAAAAACTCCCGGTGACCGAATAATGACATCTGTTCAAGCCACATCAGCCAACATAGGCTTACCGCCATATTTCGCGATATTTCACCATTTTGGGGCACAATCATTCATTAACATGGACTGTCTTATTAGGCGCTTGATGATGTAATTAACCGTTTCCGAGAGCCTTCAATCTATGATGTAAAATGAACTTCAATCTATGTCTTGAATCTACCAAATCCATACCAATATTATCCCTTAACAAATCCGCAAATCTCGAATCTATTAAAACAAAAAAAGACCCCGGAAAGTACCGGAGTCTGATGCTAGCGATAATTCAATTGGTAACCATCTAACCATATATGTAGGTCGGATTGTCCGGATGATTATAATTTGATTACGTTAGCTGCTTGCGGTCCACGTGCGCCTTCGACGATGTCGAATTCAACGGATTGACCTTCTTCCAAAGTTTTGAATCCTTCAGATTGAATTGCGGAGAAATGTACGAATACGTCGCCGCCGTCTTCAGTTTCAATGAAACCGTAACCTTTTTCTGCGTTGAACCATTTTACTTTACCTTGCATGCACTAACATTCCCTTCGTCATCAAATGAAGTGAAGCTTCGGCCTTAACCTTGCCCACAACTCAGATAATACCATCCAAAGTTATCCATTGTCAATTGGAAACGTAAATGTTTTCTTGGTATTTTTTGTAGATTATTGTTGCTTAATTTCTAGACGGATACTCCTTTAATGTTATAGCTCATATCTGAGCTCCAGTAACTCTCAACCATTACCACAGTAGTTAGTTTAAATCAATTTTTAATTAGTAAACTTAAATGTCCCATAGAAGAAAATTCTTTCTCAGTAAGAAAATCAATTATATTTTTCACATATACATTTGTATGTTCAGATATCTTAGTAAACGATTGAATAAGTTTTAGGACCTTATCTGTTGTTAATCCTTTATGTTTAATTGACATACCAATGAGAAGGAGCTTTAACAATACATAATGACTTACCAATACTATATATACCTTATAAACATTTTTGCTCTCACTCTTAGGGAATAAGTGTGAATAGATAAAGTTAACAGCATAATTTTCAAAAATATACTCATATTCATCCATGAAGGGTTTATAATAAGAATGATAACCCTTTTGATAAAAATTAACTAAATCTATTTTATCGTCTGAATCTTTGTGCTCATTGAGTCCATCCAAATAATCTTGCACACAAGAAGCAAATCTTGCATTTGAACCTATGCTTCCAAGATTTTTAGAGATAATATTGTTTAGTGCAATAAATTGAAATTCATGATCCTGGGGAAAAGTTCCATAGTCCTGTAACTCCGCATTGTTATTGATCATCTCTTTGAAATTTTCAATCAGACCTTTAATATCACTTTCACTTTCTAGGTTTTGATTGATTAACCGTTGCAGTTGTTCACAGAACAAACCCATTATGATTAACCTATGTGGAAAACTGTAATTCCTATTTTGAATAATTTCAATAGTGAAAATTCGGATATCCCAGAAAAAATTCATGAATGTGGGATTTGGCTGATCAGTAAAAACCTGACCTTTCGATTGAGCGTTTTTTTGCAGCATGGCCTCAGTATGTGTAAACTCCATTTTTTCAGGGTTCAACAATGCTAATCTGGCCGCTTCTGGACACGACATCACTGCAGAGATTTCCTGCTCGTTATTTACCCAGAATATATTACGTGGATATGTAGCACATATAGGCGCCAAATATCTCTCTCCAAGCGAAGCTTGTATAGTACATAGCTTTTGGTCGTCTAACATGGAACAACATCCGGTGTTACCATCCATTTTCATTCTTGCAAACTGTTCATTGGTTCTTGAAGGGGTTTCAACCTTTTCAATACCCGATTTAAAGCTATCCCTTAAAGCTTTTTGTGAAACACTCGTTAGATTGGTATAGGTTGTTTTATCAATTTGCACTTTCCATCCTATACAGCAACTATCCTCACAATCAGATCCAATACACTTAAAATCTAACATATATTTTGGAACAAGCGCAGCTGCAGTATTCATAATCATTCCACTCCCTAAATCACTTTTTTTTGATTATTATATTTGAAACAGGTTATAATTTATTTTGCAAATATTCAAAATTTCCTAGATATATTTGATAGCCTTCTTCCTCTTCTTCCTCTATGAGTTTAGTTTCAAATGAGAATTTGACTAATATAAAAACATCCAAAACCATTATTTAATATATCGGCATAAATGATCCAGAAAATTAACTCATTAGTATAGTAGAAAAATTAAAAAACCGAATTTTCTATGAAAATTCGGTTTTCGTTGTCACTTTCTGTCATCAATGAACAGGCTATCTGGAATGTAAGCTGTCTGATACGCAACTTGCTGAGCTTTAATTGCCCCCTGCTTCTCCAGGAAATTTGAAGCTTCGTTTTTAAAAAATTCCATACGAGATTTTATCAGAGGATCGTAACTAAGAATAGACACAATCTGATCCTTTTCATCTTCTGTCGGCTTCTCTTGGAGAACTAAGAGTTGTTGAACAAGTACTTCCCTCTCCCCAGTAAAGTTTTCCAACTCTTCATATGTCACTTCACTTAACTTAGCTACCATTTGGTCAGTTAATAAGGTTAATTTAATGAGGATTTGCTGGATACTCATGTTTAGCCCTCCGCTGTCATTCCGGGTGATCTGGCTGCCTCTGACCATGCCTCTCTTAGTTCAGAAAGATGCTCCAACACTTCCATAGCTATATCCTTGTTCTTTTTAATATTAGCTTCAACAAGTCTATTCATCATATACTCATATATAGACAACAAATCGGTAGAAATTGAGTAATTAAAGTTCAGAGAAGCAATTAATTCATTAATAATGGCCTGAGCCTTACAAAAGTTATTGTTAGCCTTCTCTATATTCCGTTCTTCCACACCCTCAATCCCTATATTGACGAAACGAATGGCTCCATCATATAACATAATCAGTAATTTGGGTTTAGAGGCCGTCTGCGCCTGCGTCTGTTGATACTTTTGATACGGTGAAGTAATCAATTATAAGCCCTCCTTATAATCAAGACAAGAACCTGGTAAGTGAGCCAGATACACTATTATACTTGTTAATCGCCACTTCCATGGCGGTGAATTGTTTATAGTACTGTGTCTCCTTCCTTGTCATAAGACTGTTCATAGTCGTAATTCGATTGTCAATATTTCTAAGTTCTACTCCCATCAAACTGGTAGCCAGAAATGATGAATTCAGATCACTGTTTGTTTTGGAAGTTCCCGCTTTTTGAGCCATGCTTTCTAAAGAAGTTGAAGAAATTTTCCGCAGTCTTGTATAAATACCATCCGTGGCATCATATCTTTGACTTGTTCCAGATGAACCAATTTTCCCTGAACTAAACGCATTAGCAACAATATTTGGGTCTGAAGCGATAGCCTGCTTTAATTTATCTTCATCCAAATAAAGCTTCCCTTTTTCAGACCAAGTTCCTGTAGTAATACCTAAATCGGTAAGATTTATTTTTTTTCCATTGCCAAGATCAATATCCTCGATAATTGAAGATCTCATGTCGGAAATTGCTTGTTTTAATATACTATCATTCTTCAGCATCCCGCTCTTGGCTTTATCTTCCCAGAGCTTGATCTCATCTTCTTTCATACCCTCTTTTTGTTCGGAAGTTAGCGGTGTATATTTCAAATACCTTTCTTCATCACTCTTGCTATTAAGTGCTGCCAATATTTCATTATATGCAGTCACAAATTGTTTAACGTTATCTACGATTTTATCAGTATCCTGTACCACTTCAATTTTGGATGATTGCCCAGTAGTGTGAACTCCTGTCAAGTTAATTTCTACACCATTCAATGTGAAACGATTAGATGATTGCTGCATACTAATTCCGTTAACTGTTAACTTTGCATTCTGACCACCCGATGGTGTTGCCAGATTGAATTTATCAATAATATCACCACTAAAACTGAGTTGTGCATCAGCTCCTGTGGCTTTGTTTGTTAAAGAAAGCTTGCCCAGTGTTGGGTCATATACAGCTGTCACCCCAGCTTCCTTGTTGTTATTGATTTTAGCGATCATAGAATCAATTGTATCTGTAGCATCAATGTTTATATCAATATCGTTTATTGTAATCTTCGTTTCAGTTGAAATGTCGGAAATGAGAGTGGATCCTGGTTTATTACCAATTCCAGTAGTACTTACAGTACTCGCCGCCTTAGCTAATTGTTGTACACTAATATCAAGTGAACCCGTGCTTGCCGATCCTGTGGCTGAAGCAGATAATACACCGGCCGTTCCACTAACTTCAGCCTTTTTCGTTTGAGTTGAGCTACTCAGACTCAAATTCATTAATTTCGTATTCGAGAATGTAATGAACTTTGAACTAATTTCTCTATAACCTTCACGTTTCCATTCAACCAATTGCTTTTGTTGATTAAGCTTATCTAATGGTAACCTTTGGGCTTTCATTAGTTTAGCTACCGTTGCATCAACATCCATACCTGAAGCAAGACCTGTGAGTCTCATAGTTTGTTATCCCCCTTAGATTTTCTCATCAATAATCAATCCCGTAATTTCCATCATTCGTGCTGCTAGATCCAAAATTTTTTCCGGAGGAACCTCACGAATCAAATCCCCACTTTCCTTATCCAACACTTTGATCATAATTGTGTGAGTTTGTTCATGCATAGAAATCTCAAATGCCTTCTGAGGCCCTTGAATTGCACGAATAGCTTTCTGAAGATCAGCAATTATTTTTTCTTGGTCCATAGGAGCATTGCCTGTAGTAGAGGTTCTAATCTTCTGGTTTTCCTTTGAATCAGAAGCAGGAGATCCAGTTGATGAAGCGGACGAATGGCCAATTGAGGGTATAGAATTTAATGAAGTTTGTGTTGATAATTTCGTATCCATATATCATCCTCCTATTATCATCATGGATTGATCTAAAAATGTGCCGGTATGTAGTTCCAATTACTATATATATCGGTTAAAGCTCGACTTAATTTAGGCTAATATAGAGAAATCCCAAAATTCATCTTTCAAGCACAACAAAAAAGAGGCCTTGAAAATCAAGACCTCTGAATTGATTGTAAATCTTAACGAAGCAAGGAAAGAACGCCTTGTGGTGCAGAGTTGGCTTGCGCCAGCATGGATTGGGAAGCTTGCAACAAGATGTTATTCTTGGACAGAGCAACCATTTCCTTAGCCATATCTGTATCACGGATACGGGATTCAGCTGCAGTCAAGTTCTCAACAGTAGTACCCAAGTTGTTGGAAGTGTACTCCAGACGGTTTTGAACAGCACCAAGTTTCGCACGTTCAGTGGAAACCCCTTTAATAGCTGTCTCAATATCTGTAGTAGTTTTAGCTGCAGTCAGTCCTTTGAACGTACTTGTATCAATCGTTCCAATAGCAATTTTTGTAGTACCGTCATCGCTAACGATGATATCCGCACCACCAGTGATCGCTTTACCATTGAATTTAGTCGTGTCAATGATTTGGTCGATCTGACCGGACAATTCAGTCAACTCTGAATCAATGTTAGCTTTATCTTCTGTACCATAAGTACCACTCGCTTTTTGAACATTCAGTTCTTTCATACGAGTCAGCATGGAGGATACTTCGTTCATCGCACCCTCAGCTGTTTGTACAAAAGAAATTCCGTCTTGAGCATTACGTTGTGCTTGCTCCAGACCACGAATTTGGCCACGCATAGACTCGGAGATAGACAAACCAGCAGCATCGTCAGCAGCACGGTTGATCCGCAAACCTGAAGCGAGTTTCTCCATGTTTTTGCTTGCAGCAGTGTTATTCAAAGTCATGTTACGGTGAGTGTTCAAAGCTGGTACGTTGTGATTGATAATCATTGTTTATTTCCTCCCTGAAATGGTTATATGCCCACATCCATGTGGTATTAGCGTCTTCACAGGTCGGCCGCCCTGAAGATTACCGCCTTAATATATATATCGACGACATGACATAATTTGTTTATAGTTATCTCAACTTTTTTTCTAATTTCTATCAAACATTTAGGATTGAAGTAACTTTTGAGTAGAATCATTTGTTTTTCCTAAACTCTTTTATCGATTTTTGCAGTGTTTCCAGATGCATCGCCGCATCTTGATTGTTTTGTTCAATCGCGTCGAGAACTTCCTTACGATAAATATCAATATCCTTCGGAGCTGTTATACCAAGTTTCACATTCTCTCCATCTACGGACAGCACCGTCAGCACGATATCATCTGAAACGACAATAGATTCACCCTTTTTGCGTGTAAGTACCAGCACTAGATGTCACCATCCTTGCTAAGAGAATCTTCATCTCCCCATAATGCATGTTTAGTTGTGTATTCTGTATTTTGCAGCACAATCTGTTTGCCCATTTTTTTTTGTTTATTGAACACAATTGGAGCCAGCAAGTTTGCGGTTGCGTTTCGAATCTCATCGTGTAGAGTGACAATACAACGAACCCCTACATCTCCTGGATCTGTTACGGCCAAATCTTCTACGTTTTCAAGAGAAAGTTCAAACTCATATTTCGGATGAAAATCGAATGGATTTACGGTTACAAAGGCTACAGCTGGTTCTTCAACTGAACTGAAGAGACTAAAAACTTCGTCATGCTGTAACAGATCAAATAATTTCAGTTCATCAAACCCTGGAATTCCTTTAGGAAACGTATAAGTTTCTTTTACGATCTGCTCTCCAGTTGTATTTACTTCATTTTTCTGTTTCATTTTGCCATCCTCCTAAATTAGTAAAAAAAGCTATGGACTGTTCTATGTCCATAGCTTACGGTGTTTCTATAATCAAAATCAAATATTACCTCATAAAGTCCATCAAGGAAGGTTGCATAATTTGAGCAGAAGATTTAAGAGCTGCTTCATAAATGGTCTGTGCGGACGAAGCCTGAATCATCAAGCTCGCAACATCAGCGTCCTCAACTTTTGATTGAAGAGTAGTAAAATTCAAGCTCCCATCGCTTAAACGATTCTGCACCAATTGAACTCGGTTACTACGAGCACCGACTTCTGATAAGCTGGATTGCATTTTTACTGACCTAGATTCTATGTTCTTTAGCTCTTGTTGTGCAGCGGCCTGGTTACCACTTGCTAACGCGGTCGAAAGATTATCAATAACTTTAAATATGTTATCAGCTTCACTTTTATCCCCAAAAAAATCTGAGCCAGAAGTGTTGATTTGAAAACTCACCTGCTCACTGATAGAATACATAACTGCTTCATTATCCGTCTCTACGTCATAATACTCTGTTACGTTAGAAGATAGTTCATAAGGCTGTTTATCATAAGTTTGTCCGTTAAAAATATACTTTCCACGAATTTGTGAGTTTCCAATTTCTACAAGATGTTTCTTTAATTCTTCAACTTCAAGATTGACGGCTTCGATTCCATTATCCGGAAGAGTACCATTAGAACCTTGGACAGCCAACTCCTTTAACCTTTTCACTACATCAAGCGCTTGCTGCATATTTGAATCCGTTGCATCCAGCCAGCTTACCGCTGCATCCGTGTTTGATTGATATTGCTCGTTGGCCGCCAACTCTGCACGGTAACGGAGCGCGTAAGTCACACCAACGGGATCATCTGATGGTTTATTGATTTTGCGACCGGTGGAAATCTGGTTGGACATGGTGTCCATACGATTCAGGTTACGGTTCAGGTTGCTTAGCATCTGTGTGCTCATCATGCCTGAGGTTACGCGTATAGCCATTATTGGTTACCCCTTTCTACGTCTTAGCGACCGACTACACCGGTGCTGTTAATGAGTTTGTTTAGCAATTCATCGTAGGCAGTCATAAAACGGGCAGCTGCACTATACGCATGCTGAAACTTAATCAAATTACTCATTTCTTCATCGAGAGATACGCCACTTACGGATTGACGATTTAAGTCGACCTGTTCCGTGAGAAGTTGAGCATTTTGGGTTTGACGTTTAGCCTCTTGGGTCTGGACACCAAGTTGTCCTACAATCGCTCCAAAAAAGTCATCTACCGTAGTCGGTTTGGACAGTCCTGAACCAAAATCGAATTTCACATCTTTTAAACCAGCCAAGGCCAACGCCAAGCCGTTATTCCCCAAGACTACACTCTCACTTGTACCCGTACCGGTAGTACGCATCGAAGTCGCGATGTTATTCGGATCTTTTTGGATATCTGTACTTAATGTAATATTCCCAGCCGTGATCGTTCCTGAACCGTCTTTGGTTGTGAAGAAGTCCCCGCCTGCTGTTGGAGTATTGCCGCTAAGCGTATAACCCAGTTTGTGCAGCCCATTAATACCCTGAACTGTAACTTTTAAATCTGACGTTAACGTCCTATTATTATTGGCATCGGAATACGTCACGTTGTTGAGAACCGTACCACTAGGCAATACGGATCCAGCAGGAATGGTAATCTCAATATCCCCGGTTGCGAGCGTATTAGCCAGTTGATTGATCTGATTGCGATAGTCTGCTACATATTGATCACGGGAATGGATCATTCCGTAGACTTCGCCGCCAGTTAAAGTCCCCGCTTGATATGCGTTCTCCAAAATATCAGCCGTAACAGGAACAACCGCAGCTCCAGTGACTGCTACCTGTCCTGCAATAGTTACCTGGTATCCACTATCCAGTTCTGTTATCTGAACGCCTGCAATCTTGGAAAGCTGATCTACGGCATAATCACGCTGATCACGCAAATCATTGGCATTGTCTCCGAGTTGCTCCACTTTTACAATGTTGTTGTTCAGATCCGCTATGGACTGCAGATAAGAATTGATTTCGGTCGTTTTTAACGAAACATTGTTCGTCAGGTCGCTAGTTAGCGCATCCAATTGAAGACTGATTTGATTCAAACCATCTGTTAACGCTAACGTTGTTTCCTTAACGATCTTGCGGTTGGTTACATCCTGCGGATCTTTGCTCAAATCTGACCAAGAGTTCCAAAAGTTATTTAGAACTGTACGAATCCCCGTATCTGAAGGCTCATTCATAATCGTCTCGAGCTTTTCCAATGTACTGTTCCGGACAGTCCATCCTCCAAGTGATGTATTCTCATTACGAAACTGGCCATCCAAAAAAGATTCACGAACACGCATAATCGAGTTGAACTCTACACCCGTTCCAAGCTGACCTGGTGCTGTTGTACGGTAAAATGCCACTGCATCAATTGGATCTGCTGCCGTCATGTTGACGACTTGACGTGAATAACCCGGTGTATTCGCATTCGCAACGTTATGTCCTGTTGTGTTTAAAGCGGCCGTTTGTGTAATCAGACTGCGTTTGGCCGTTTCAATTGAATGAAATGTTGAAGCCATATTGTTTTTCCCCCATTATTAAGCCCGTGTATCAAATAATCCAGAACGAGTCATACCATAGGGCTTCTCTGAAGGATTCTGATACGTGGCTTCTGATTCAGAATGAAATGACATTGTCTCAATAAAAAAGTCGATGTACGAGAGCGACTGCTTAATAAGCTGTTGATTGGCTTCATTAAGATATTTCACCCTTTGCAGCACATCTGTTAATGAAGTTTGAGCTTGAAGAAGTCTCTTTTTCTCTGCGGCATCAAAAACCAATCTCGTCAGCTCCCTAATGGTCAGATTTAACTTGGACTTAATACCACGCCCCTCCAGAAACTGGTGGACTGCCTGAAGTCTTTGCTGCTCGATCAACTCAATCCTTTTCAGCAGTTTGGATTCCTGATTAATTAGAGAGATCAGTATATCAACTTTGTTAGCAACAACAGCTTCCTTCTTCCGTTCTCCCAGCTCAAGCATATCCACATGTGCGGCTTCCAGCTGTTCAAGTACATCAATTATCGATTCAATTGCCATGTGTCCTCCTATTGATTAGGGAAGTTCTTAAAGTATGGAGCGAGCTTCTCGGCAAGCTTCTGGCTGTCTACTTGATAAGTTCCCGAATTTACCTGTTCCTTTAATTCCTGAATACGTTGTGTACGGCCTGCATCCTGTGTACGACCTTGTTCCTCAAGCATCTTCATCGCCTCCGGAGAAATGGATACTTCGTCCTTACGGCGGCTCTTTTTGGCATCAGCCTGCTGATTGGATTCAACGTTCCTCTGATAGGAATTGATAGCACCAATTCTATTCGGTTCATTGATTTTCATACGAACTACACTTCCTTCACCTTAGGATTTTTACATTATCATTATGTTAACGAACAATTAGGATAATAAAAAAAACCGATAATCTTTAATAAGTTTATCGGTACGTTCCAAAACATTTGTTATAGCAAAACCTGTATTTAAGCCCTCATTCCTATGAATCGCGCAGTTTGTCGACAGCATTGTAGGTTCGTCCGCCTATATTGCCGTTATCCTTCTGGCCTACCTCACGTGCTGCCCCAGCCAAGTCCTTCGTTAAGCGATTTCTACAAGAGTCACACATATGTCCTTCGCGTATCAACGTTCCGCATATTTCACAAGGATACATCATATTCGGGGCGTTTTCGATGGAAATCCGACCCTCCCGAATGAAGCGGGTAATTTGCTTAATCGAAATCTCCGTTGCATCAGATAATTCCTGTATATTGGTACCCTTATTCTCACGTAGGTAGTCTACACATGTCTGGTATTCCTGCTCAATTTCTTTGATACAGTTCGAACATACATCCCGAAAATTCAACGCATATAATCTGCCGCAGCGAGGACAATTACCCAGATTCATTGCTAAAACGCCCCTCTCAAACTTCTACTACGTATACTTTACTTTATAACGTCTTTTCAAGTCTACTTTTTAATATCATATCAAAAATATGAGAAAAAGGCTGCGTCAATGCGCAACCTGTTCCTCAAAATGGACTGTTTATTTTAATGTCTTCACGTTAAGTAACGTGGTCCAGTCACTTAAATTCGAACCGTTTATTGCGCGAATACGATACTTGTGTGCACTCGCCGCAACTAATCCAGAATGCACAAATACTTGTTCATCTGTGATCCCTGCGATATTCCCATCTGCTTCAATTTCATATAATGTAGCGCCTGGGACAGCAACCCACGTCAGTGTAATTGACGCATTCGTCTGATTCCCTTTTAATATCGGCGTTACAAGTTTGGTTAACCCCAATACTTGTTCGCTCCATGAGCTTACGCCTGCTGCATTTTTGGATCGGATTCGAAAAGTATGATCCGTGTCAGGTAGAAGATTGCTTTTAATATAGCTTGTACCGGATACAGAAACAGTAACGCCATCCACTTCTAAATCATACGCAGTTGCACCTTTAACAGCACTCCATTTTAGTGTTATGGATTTATTGGTAGAGGCAGTAACGTTTAATCCAGCTACAACGTCGGGATGCGTAACTTGAGAAACGATTCCCGTCCAAACACTATCGTTTGTATCACTTACAGCACGAATGCGATATTTATGGGACTCACCCGGATTTAAACCCTCAACAATGTACGTAGGATCAATAGATCTGCCAACTACGCTTCCATCCATCTCTATTTCATAATATGAAGCCCCTTTAATGAGTTGCCAAAATAATTGAGTGTCGTTTGATGATAAAGAACTTGTCTTAAGTACAGGGGTCGCTAATTGGGTCAAACCCAATACAGAATTGCTCCAGCTTCCTACTTCCAGTTTGTTTTTGGTTCTTACCCGGAAAGTATGCTGCGAATCAGGTGTAAGTCCTGTCTTCGTATAGGATGTGCCTGATACTGCAACTAATTTTCCGTCGATCTCCAGTTCATACCCCGTGGCACCACTCACAACCTGCCAACTGACTTTAATTTGGTTGGATTTAGCTTCTAAGATCTTCAAACCACTCTCATAATCGGATACAGTAAGTTGTGTATAGGTATTACTCCAAAGACTCTCGTTTTCAGATGAGAAGGCCTTAAGTTTATAGGAGTGTATGGACCCCGGAATCAAATCTACATGATCATATGAATTCGTATTATTCAGCTGAACCGGTTCATCCTCATCAATTTGCAACTGGTAGAAATCCGCATCTCCTATAGTTGACCATTGAATTGTATTTTTCCTTGCCACTGGAATAACGTTCAGAGAAGGCTTGCTTAATAATGTTTTTACTGAATAAGTATTACTCCATTCACTTACTCCAAACGAATTCACTGCTCTTACTCTATAGTCATAGAATGAGTTCGGATTCAAAGAATTATCAACCCACATATTTATGTACGATTGTCCTTTTATAATTCCATTCACTTCTATTTCATAAGCAGTTGCTTTATTTGATTTATTCCAACTAAGATCAACCGAACCATCACTCACTTCAGCTACCAATCCAGTCGGGATTTCAACTGGAATAGTAGGTTCTTCCACTTCTACTATTTCAGGAATAAACGAATAATTCTCCTCATTTGAATGATAGTATGGGTTAATGTTGGAAATCAAATCTACAACCTGACCTGTTTCCGCATTAATCACCAGACTCAAAGGTTCGACTTGCGTGTCATAAACATCAATCGGAGTCAGGTTTCCTAATGGATCCGTTTCAGAAAATACCCAATCTCCGTTTACAAAATCTACTTGGTGATATTCCTCCCAAAGTTTATTGAATTCAACAACAAAAGCATGCTTAACTTCTCCTGTATAAGTTGAATGGTATGTCCCAAAAGAAACTTGAGAAATATCGTTAGTCTCCCCTACAATTAACTGGCTTTTAAAGGAAGGTAACGTTGATGTTGGAATATTCTCAGATCTTTGCCACCTTAATTCAACTTGATTCACATTTGATTTTAATTTACCTTCTTGGACATACAGAACAAACTGAGAATCATTACTAGAAGAAAGTACACCTCCTTGAACCGTTGCGGCATGTGCCCGGTTCCCCCCGTACACGCCAAACTGTCCGAATACCAGTATTAGCACCAGTAAACGGACGGTCCATAAGTAAAACCCATTTTTTCTTTTTCCTGCAACCACCATTGTTCTCCCCTTCAAAAGATATGTTGTGCCACTCCCTGTGCTGTCACCTATGGTGAACGGCAGAACTATCTATTCTACACGGCAGAACCAATTCCTCTTTTTTACATGTAAAAATATTCTTGTATAATTCATGTTCATAATTTCGTCAAACAACCAATATACAAATCATATGTATGTATATGAAAATCCACAAAAGTGATAACGCTGTACATATAAGAACGTACCTTCCCTCCCTATATAGAAGTTATTAATTATTATCATCATATAACTTGAGTACGATAGTCATTTATTAAGTGCATATGCATATATTCCGGTCAGGATCTGGCCAAGGTCAGCGTGTAAATCTCGATAGGAAGGTTCATGGAAGATGCAGCATTCAAGATCACCTGTCCACAAGCATCCAAGGTGCTACCCGTTGTGTAAATATCATCGATTATTAGCAATCTTAAGGGAGGAATCTGCCAACCTTGTGAAGTTGGTCTGATATTCGAAGATACTTCTTGTCCAATCGCGTATGAATTTGCTGCTTGTGAATACAAGTTTTTTTGAATGGATTGAGAGGCGGCTTTATAGAGTCCAAGCATCATCTCCGTTCCACCTGGCTGAATTGCAAATGCATCCTGCATCGTCTGGATACGCTCGCCGCGTGTTTTGAAGCTTTGTTTGGTGGTGTTGATCCGACGCTGCAGCAGATCAACAACAGGCAGGCGGACGGCGGCGGCAAGTCCTGCTGCGAGCCGCTCGGCCTGGTTGAAGCCGCGCTCGGCAAGGCGTTCGTCGCTGACGGGGACATAGGTCACGGCGTCTGGCCGCCATCGCGGCTTATTGTTTTGGAGCAGCGACTGGCGGTGGCGCGTCGCTGCTCCGGGATGAGCGTGCGTGTAGTACGCGTCTGAGCTGTGGCTGTTGTGTTGCGCGTGTATATGCACGGGCGCTAACGCGGCAGGTAAGTGAACGGGCGCGTGTATTGTTGCGTGCCCGTCAGGTCGGTGAACGGGTGCGTTGGTTGACGCAATCGAGCCGGGTGGATGTGAATTGGCAGCCACCTGGTATTGAGCAGGCGTGGCGGGATGAGCCACGGGAGCCAGGGTTTCTTTTGCCAAAACAGGGTTGAGTTCTTCACTCATTGCTTGAAATGCTTGAATAATAAGTGCCGTTAAAAGTGGTGCATAGCGCTCGTGTCCTCTGAATTTGTACATCCCAATCCATTCCTTCATAAGAGCGTTATACTGCACGGCGCTGCGGTTGCATATGAATGAACGGTTTTGCATGTGAGGGCGGACGCAGTCCGGGCAGCCGATCCCTCGACCACAACGCATACAGCGGATGGAACGAATCCATGGAATTTGCTGCACACAACGCGGACAGATGCCGGGGTAAATCGGAGACAATATCGCACGTGTACCACAGGTTAGACAAGTCGCTCCGGGTGGGGCGAGTAATCCATGCAGGCGATGGGTGAGTTGGTGCAGGTGGTCAGTGATGCTGCTTAGCCAGTTCGACATTCGATTGTTGCCTCCCTCAGTATCTATTAATGTATTGGCGGGTGAAGGTAGCCTTTGCGGCGGGCGATGGTGTTCATCTTTTGGATCTGTGCCACCGCTTTTACCTGAGAACGTGTACGACGGGATGATGCAAAGACTACCCTTCCTGCAGGATCATCCATGGAGCGGCCTGCTCTACCCGCCATCTGTACCAGAGAAGCTTCGTCGAAGAGGCCGTTATCCGCATCCAAAATGAATACATCGCTGCGCGGAATGGTGACGCCCCGCTCCAAGATAGTGGTGGTTACGAGCAGACGTATGGTCCGTTCGCGAAAAGCAATAACTTTACTCGCACGATCAGGATCTTGGGATGATGTTCCTTCGATATGGATTTGCGGAAACATGCGACGCATGAGATTTACAAATGCCTCAATCTGAGCGATCCGTGTCACAAATACAAATACCTGAGCTTCGCGCAGCAAAGAGGTTTGGATGTTCTTTTTTAGAGTAGCGGGCAGTTCCCGCTTCCGAATACATTCAGCGACGGTAGGCATTTTCAGTAAACGTGGCACGGGCAAGGGATGGCGATGGAAACGTACCGGAACTTTGGCGTGAGTGAGTTTCCCTTGCGCTGCTTCCCGCTGCAGCCTAGCTGGTGGTGTAGCAGACAGATAAACAAAATGACCATCAGGCTTGCATGAAGACGCAGCTGCATGAGCGAGCATGGGATCATTGTGGTAGGGAAATGCGTCGAGTTCGTCGATAATGACCAGATCGAATCCCTGGTAAAAACGCATCAGTTGGTGCGTGGTCGCGAGTGTGAGCTGCGCGTCTTTCCAGCGCTCGGTGCTGCCTCCGTATAGCGTAGCAAGTGAGATGTCAGGAAACGCCTTCGCGAGACGAGGGGCAAGCTCCAGCACGACGTCCCGGCGCGGCGTAGCGACAAGCGCTCGTCCACCACGCTCCAATATGTATTGGAGCAGCGGGAATATCATCTCGGTTTTGCCGGCCCCGGTCACGGCCCACAGCAAAAACCGCCCCGGCCCATCCCCTGCGGATGGCCGGGCCAAAAACGCCAGCGCCGCGGCAGCCGCCGCGCTCTGCGCAGGGCTAAGCCCCCACCGGGCAAGTCCGCCCTCGGTGGGGACAACGGCCGTGCCACGACGCGGTGCTGCGCAGCAGCAGCGCACAGGCACGGCTGCGCCCCAGCGCGAGGCAAGCCTCGCAGTAGGCGCACGCCGCCAAGCCGCAGGCAGCGCAGGGCACGCGCTGCCCGGCAAAGCTGCCGCATCGGCGGCAGCGGGGCGCGCTTTGCGCGCGACCAAGCCACGCGAGGCGTTGCCGCCGCGTGGCAGTCCCTTCCAGGGCGGCTGCTATGATCAGCCGCCCACGCAGGTGTGCGAGCTGCGCAGCCGCGCGCCAAACCGAGGCAAGCTGCGGCGCCGTGTCCGCCAGCAGCGCCTCTGCCTCGGCCGCCAGCAATTGGCGGCCGAGAAGCCGCTCAGCCAGCAGGGCCGCGCCCCGCTCCAGCTGAGCCCACTCTCCGGCGGGATACGCCTCTGGCATCCCGCCCACCTCTACCCTCCCCGCAGTAACTCCCTCGTTGCCTCCAATCACTCCCCTGGCTTCTTGCTCGCCCGATGCCTTTTCAATCAAAACGAGTTTGCGCTGCATATACGCCTGCCAGTGCTCCTCTCCCCACTGATCCATCCCTCGCTCCATCTCAAAATTCTCTACCATCCACGAGGCCTGACTTAAAGGTAACTCCCTGCCTAACAACAACCATCGCAACACCCCTTGTCCGCTCACCCCCTCAAGCCACCACGCTACATCCACTCGGATATCCAGTGACAGCACCATCTTCCACTCTTCTCTCACTCGGCACACATACAACCCAACCTTCATCCGCTCTCCTCCCTCATCCTCCATGTCCCAAAACGCAAAAAAGCACATGCCAACCGACTATTCGTCGGAGCATGTGCTTCATGTCCATATCTCATTTATTCAATATCCATTTGTATTATCACTATATCAATTGTGGAGTCGTCCCACAAGTCGTTTAGTTTCCAAAAGCCCATTTTACCAATTCAATTAGTAGCGATAATCTTTCTTTGACCAATCGAAACTTTTTCCAATCTGCATCGTCTATACTTTTAACTTAAGAGTTCTGAATTCAAAAAGGTTCGTCCTGTCATCTCAACAAGGCTCCAACCGGGTCAATAACCATAGATTGCATAAAAACCCATATTTAATTTAACAGCAAGCTTGGCTACAATGACAAAAAAAGACTACAGCATCCGCTGTAATCTTCAACCTCGAACATATGGAATCCAAGCTTAACTCGGGCACATAGCACTACTGCTTTGGATCACGCAAATCGATAAGACGAATAGCACGGTTCCCGGTCTGAGTCACCTGTTCCATATCGGAAGGGACAGCAGACAGGTAGGATAGCTCCATTCCTTGCCTAAGCATAAGCTTTTCAATAATACGAACCGTTTCCGCTTCTGTACGATCAGCGACAACCGTCAATGTGAAGCTCTTTCCACGGTAAAATAATTCCCGGCAAAGCGCTCTTACAATGCCTTCAATCCGCTGCTCCTGATTGGAAGGAATGAGCATAATTTGCTCGTAGCCTTCGGGGTCCGGACGGGAAAGATGGCGCTGGTGCATGGCATGAACGGCCATTGCCGCCAGGAAGTATATGAGCAGAATCATAGTCAGATGAGCAACCATGGCAACTGCACCTCCTCGGAAGGTCATGCTCACCCATGGCGAACATCCCTGTATACAGCAGTATATGCTGCATTCCCCGAAGGGTTACACTTGCAAATTCTAAACGCGCATATTCCATTCTGATCGACACCGGACGAAGAAGACAGGCCAGGTCGTTCACTCATTCATGCCGAAGCTTGAACATAAGTTCTCCTAACTTCACACTTTGCTTATTTGCAGTAATAAAGTCCATTAACCCGCTAACCAGTCCAACATTTTGGAATGGGCGCGAGTAAACAGAATCCTATAATTGCTAAAATCAAACTGCATCTAAATACAATCGTATATTAGAGGGTAACCCAACCATATTTGATCGAGTTGATAACCGCTTGCGTACGATCGTCCACTTCCATCTTCTGCAGAATACTGCTGACATGGTTTTTTACCGTTTTTTCACTGATGAACAGGAACTCACCAATCATTTTATTGCTCTTACCTTCAGCCATTAGACGCAAAACTTCGGCCTCACGACGAGTAAGCGGATTATTGTCGCCAGCGACAAATTTAACGCCTGCTTCTTTCGAAGCGCCCTCACTCATTGCCCCTGTCTCATTAAGGTACGTCATCCGACGCAACTGCATGATCAGTTTGCCCGTTACTTTAGGGTGGATGAATGCATGCCCTTCATGAACGGAACGAATCGCATTAATCAGGGACTCGGCCTCCATATCTTTCAGCAGGTATCCGTTAGCACCTTTACGAAGTGTCTCGAACACATAACTCTCATCATCATGAATAGACAAGATAATCACTTTGACATCCGGGAACAGCTCACGCAATTTCTCCGTCGCTTCAACCCCGTTTTCCACCGGCATGTTGATATCCATCAATACGATGTCCGGTTTATCCTGATTACAGAATTCGAGCACCTGAATCCCATCGCCACATTCGCCGATGACCTCAATGTCGTCCTCCATATTTAAAATGCGTTTCAGACCTTCACGGAACAGCTGATGATCATCAGCCAAAAGAACTTTAATTGATGCCTTACCAGTATCACGGTTTTCCATCCTGCTACTCCTTTCCCTTATCCACGTTTGTCGGGATATGAATCACTATTTTGGTTCCTTGATTTTCCGCGGATTCGATCTCTATTCTTCCTTCTAACAGTTCAACCCGCTCTCTCATCCCAATCAGACCGAAGTGGGTATGATCCTTGCTCTTCTTCGCAAGAAGCTCCGGTTTGAACCCAAGCCCATTGTCCTGCACGACAATCTTAACGAGCTGAGCCTGGTATGTAATTTCCACTACAACATAAGTGGGATAAGCATGCTTTGCAGCATTGGACAGACCTTCCTGCACAAGGCGGTAGATCGCAGCCTCCATTGCCGAAGACAAACGGTGTTCCTTGCCTCTCGTTTCAAAAAGCGAGCGGATTTTTGTTTTTTCTTCAAAATCCTGCACGTACTTCCGAAGCGTTGGAATCAATCCCAGGTCATCCAGTGCCATAGGACGCAAATTGAAAATAACTTTTCTCATTTCTCCAAGACTCGAACGAACCTGGCCTTTCAAATCTACTATTTCGGCCTGGACCATCTTAAAATCCTGCTTTATGAGCATTCTTTCTACAATTTCCGTCCTAAGCACTAGATTTGCGAGCATCTGTGCAGGTCCGTCATGGATCTCACGGGCAATACGTTTCCGCTCTTCTTCCTGGGCCAAAATTATTTTCAAACCAATCATTTGTCGATTTTTGGCGGATTCAATGATGCGGGTCACTTGACCCAGCTCACCCGACAGATACTCCAGTACAACCCCCATCTGGGAACCGATCGTCTCGGCGCGCTCCACGGAAGCTTCCACATTCTTGGCACGCTTCTGCAGATCATCCCGACGGGCTTTCAGATACATTTCCTTCTCACGGTAAATCATTAGATCCAGCTGTAACTGCGTCGCTTTCTCATACGCCTGCTTGATATCATGCTCGGAATAACGGACGAAGTCACGACTAACCTCAGTTAGCCGGATCCGGGAGCGGCGGTAGTTGAGCTCCAATTGATCTACTTTCTCGATCGTTTCCGCCGTCTCCTTCAGAACCGACTTCAACTCCTCGTTCAGCGTTTTTAGCTCATTCCGAGTCGAGTCCATAATCTCAAACATTTGATATTTACTGTTTTCCATGACTTGTATGGCGTTTTTTATGACGCGGTCTATGGCATCGGCTTGTAAATCCACGTTTGTTCGACTCCATTTCTATCGTTTCCGGTATATATCATACCATATCACGATGAGATGGTAACGGTCTTCGTGTTCTGTTCCCATTTTACAATCAGTCCAAGCTGCTCTGAAACGAGTCTGAGAGGGACTAAAGTCCTACCACCAGATACGTAAGGTGCTACTGTTGCACTTTGTCTTTTGCCATTGATAATGAATTCTTTCTGGCCTACAACCAGATCAATCAGCTTGCCACCGCGCACGACGGTAACTCGTTGATTTTTGCTATCCCAGCTCGCCTGTCCGCCAAAGGCATCCAATACATGCTTGATTGGAACATATGTTGTACCATTTTTCAGTACTGGCGCAGAATCGATTGCCTTTTTCGTTCCGTTTACGGTCATAGATTTCTGTCCAAGCACCAATGAAGCAGTTCCTGTAGGCAAGCCCACTTCACTGGATTTGGATGGCATGGTGAAAGCAATGTTGTCAAAAGCAACCGTGCCTGCCTTCGAACGCTCATCCTGACCTTCTTCCACATTCACCACATAAACACGTTTCAGCTTCGCCGGATAAGAAATATTCAGCCCATTCAGGTCCACGTTTAGCTTTTTCCAACCATCCCAATCAATTGCCTTAGCGAGATCGGCATATACCGTTTTGCCATTGGCATCGGTAAATTCGGCACGCAGCCAGTTGAGGCTCTTATCTCCCATAACATCCATTGACATGGATGTCGCTGTTGCAGATACCTCTTTACCAGTGGAACCATTCAATTGGGCATAAGCATACATTTTACCTATTCCTGCGGTCATGTCATAGCTCAGCTGCAGCACCTTGGAGCCCGCTTTTTCACCTGTTCCAGCTGTCACGGAAGCCGATCCGGTTACACCTGCTGCGTTGGTCGTGAAGTTGATCGGGTAGCTTACATTCTCGAAGTTCTCCCATATCGTTTCACTTGCGGCAGCGGAGAGCACAACCACGGTACTGTAGCCGTCATAACGACCGATTGCGTAGCCAACTTGAGCGCCAGAGTTCACGGAGGATACGGTTAATTGGTCTGCAACCACTTTACCTTTGAAACCGATAAATTCCCAAGTCAGCGAGTCCGCCGGAACCGTTACACTTTGCCCGTCTTTGGTCTTCGCCGTTACCGGAATGGAAATCGTTGTGCCCGCTTGGAGCGATCCCAAGCCAGACCCTGCTGTCAGCGAAGCCAGTTCACTTCCGCCCAGCACGGTAACTTTAATGGAAGATGAAACACCGTTACTTGTTGCAGTCAGTGTCGCTGTACCTGGTTTCACACCTTTGATCGTTCCATTGCTCACACTCACGATGCCGTTGTTGCTCGATTTCCACGTCATCTTGATATCGCCTGTCGCAATCGGGTTGTAGTAGGTGTCATATCCTTTGGCTGTATACTTGCCCTCTTGCCCTACCAGCAACGTTTGGCTGCCACTCACGGCAAAGCCCTTCAGCTTGCCTTCCGGCGCCGTAGAGAACACGCCCAGCGTGTTTACGACCTGACGCTGCTCTGTACCGTACTCCGTGTTGAACGTAAGCCCTGCTGTCTCCTCGCCAAGCGGACGAGTTACCATCGTTGTGGAGCCGCCTCCGTCCAGATTCATGCCTTTCCATACACCAATGCTGGTCATGAAGGATTGCAGTTCAGTCAGCGACAAGCCGCTGCTGTTACTGTTTTTCTCCGCTGCAATAATGTAGACATACCGACCGTCCTGAGAGTAGCCGACCGCTGTTCTCGCACGAATGCCACCAATGCCGGAAGCAACAATATCGCGGGAGAAAGTAGCCGCCTTGCCACCATTTACCAGAATGGTATGACCGCCAATCATCATTTGCAGGTTGCTCGGATCAACGGTTTCCCCGGTTGTTTTGGCTTTTAGCTTGTAATCCGCATTCAGCGTCTGCCCAACCGCCAGGTGGGTCATAATCCATGTCGCTGCCGTTCCATGCGCACGCAAAATATACCCATCTGCCGGCACCGTCATGTTTAAGGCCTTTTTATCCGAAATTTGGGTGATCACACCGTTCTGCACAAGTACCTCGGTTGGTGTTGTGGAAGGATCATTAGGCCGCTTCGTGGACGTCCAAGCCGGTGTATAAATATACATCGAATTGGCGTGGCTGTATTTCACCGAGCTTGATTCAACTGTGTAGTCCTCTTTATTTATCCCACGCAAAGCAAACGTTGAACCATCATCCGCCTTCACAGTGCCATCGAATGAATATTCATCAATCATCGGCTTGCCGTCTTTGGTTACGGTGAGGGCATACATGCCTGACAATTCCGATGGTGTAGATACGAGGACCCCGTCAGAGACCTGTCCACCTATTGGGGCAAGTTCTCCGGATACATTAAAATAATCACCGTTCACGGCGGCTACTGCTCCGGTTTCCTTAGCCATGCCACCCGTGCTTTGTTTACTGTTCAGATTGCCGCCCTTACCTGTCATGACGTCCAGCTTCACATAAGGATTCTGCAAATCCACTTGAATGACGTCCGCCAATACGTTCACCTTCGAGCCGGAACGTGTCGTTGTATAACTGTATTTCATCAACTTCGCACCCGAAGTCAGAATTTCTTCACTCAGTTTGCTTGTCGTTGTAGATGCCGCAGCGGCTACTGACTGCCATGAACTTCCCGACCAGACCTGTTGTCCCGCTCCCAGAACCGGTGCAATCCAGATCACGCCTGCCAGCGTCACAATCGCCCATTTCTTCGCCTTGCTACCCTTAACGTCGTTCAGCCGTTTCCCTTGTTTCCCCAGCATGTTTGAAACGTCTCTCCCATCTTGTATATCAATCTTAGATATCACGATCTCTACCACATGGCAGCAGATAGCGAGATTTCTAGTATACTCTTCTATTAATAGACTACTTTTTGTGGAAAAAGTTACGCCCGGAGCCTGAATTCAGGTATTTATTGGGTTATGCGACAACTTATGATTATGTTATACGAATAACGTATAGAGCAAATAGACTTCAGCTATGCCTAGTTCAGCACAACAGAAGTCTACTTGGCTTAGATTTAATTTTTGAAACCAATCCCGGAACCCAATCAACTCTTACATGTAACTCCATTTGACATGATGCTATTATTCCCCTGACGATCTCGACATGATAAATTCACCGATAATTGTTGTTCCATCTTTCTCGTACACGGGTATGCTTTGATCCTTCTTTTGCTGGCTCTGCCACTGCAAAGCTTCTTCAGGGGTTTTGTGATCTGGACCCTGTAAATCAGACTCCAAAACATAACCAATAGCCCCATTAGTGGCTTCAGC
Organism: Paenibacillus sp. NPDC057886; assembly: GCF_042796655.1. Classification (NCBI taxonomy): domain Bacteria; kingdom Bacillati; phylum Bacillota; class Bacilli; order Caryophanales; family Paenibacillaceae; genus Paenibacillus; species Paenibacillus sp. NPDC057886. The sequence continues at coordinate 90,089 of NZ_JBHVMZ010000002.1, forward strand.
CAATACCAGATCTGGACCTACAGGCTCCTTTCCATAATCGCCAGAATTCCCTCCGTACGTCTGACCTGCCTGATTTACTGGATAGGTGGTGTTACTTCTTTTCTCTCCATCTTCATTCTGTGCAGAATTAGCAGCGTCGATATAAACAGCCCCCGAAATACTTACTACTACGGCCATTATAGTTAATATAGCTATCAGTGATTTCTTTATTTTCATCTTATCTTTTGCCTCCCTAACGATTCCGTATGCCATCACAATGTAAATCTCATATTCTCTCACTATTGACTAGCGTACCACTCCAACTACAATAATGTAAACATTTTCCTCTTTCAAAATTAAAAAGGAACACCTCAAGAAATGAACTTTCTTGAAATGTTCCAACCTTGTTACATATCGTTACCTTTACCATTCCTGAATAAAATGAGTGCTATTAATATCTCGTTTTTACAAATATCCTAACTTATCCAGAACACGTTTCAGCATTACTGCTGCTTGTGCACGAGATGCATTCCCCTGAGGTTCAAATGTCTTTGAAGTCATTCCCTGAATAATGCCTTCCTGCACCGCTTTGGCGACAGAATCCTTGGATTGGATTTTTTTATTATCCTTAAACTTAGCTAATGTTGATGCAGCTGAAGAATTCAATGCAGTTGGCTGACCTCCATAATTCAAGGCACGGACCATCATGATTGCCATCTGCTCACGCGTAATTGGACGATCCGGCTTGAAGGTACCATCGGTATTGCCTGTAATGATTCCCGCTTCAGCTGCAGCACCGATATAGGCACTGGTAACACTGCCACTACGTACATCCCGGAAACGACTTGCTGCGTTTTGCTCTCCATTCAGCCCCAGACCTCTAGCTACCAATTCTGCGAATTCTGCACGTGAAATGTTCTCATTTGGCCGATAGAAGGAACCATTCGACGCACTAATAATCCATTTAGCAGAGAGCTCATTAATAACTTCACTAGCCCAGTGTGAATACGTATCCTGATAACTAACGATGTGGTTAACAGGAACTACTGATTGATTGCCATTCAGCTGTCCTTGGACAACCACACCCCCAGCAGTACTTTTAAAAGAACTTGGTACATTAGATAACATAAAGGTAACCGGATCGATATACGTAAATCCGGATGTTAATCTAGGTGTATTTGCAGACAATTGCATGGCCAACTGGCTTTTGATATTCTGCTCCACACGTTGATCAGCATTTCCATTACTAGCAAACACATATACATCCGTATAATTGCCAAGCTTCTGCGCCCCTGCACCTGCAATCAAACCTTCGATTGAACCGGATGAAGATACAGGAACCGTTTCTAACTGAACGTACAAGGATGGGGCTGCAGCTCCTGTCGTTGTACTTGTGTTGATTGGCGCCCCAACGTTCTGGCTCATAACTGCTAAATTCAGATTAGACAGCGGCACAGTCCAGAGCCGATCCCCATATTTTACACCGATTGTACCCGTTCGATGACTTGCCGCAATCTGAATAAGTGCATTCAATGGGAACCCAACATACGCAGAGGATTCGCTATCTGGAATCTCAATCACAACAGGCTGACTCATTTTCCCGACGGTTGAAGCATATTCAAAAGTCTGGATCAACTTGGTCGCATCCACATTAAATTGACGAGTCGAACGATTATTACGTGACACCGCAGATACGGCAGAAGCCGTATTGTTGTTCATCACAAGTAAAGACTGACCATAACTCGAAGAATCTAATTCCTCCAACCAGGCAGGACGTGTCCCCGTCTGACCACCACTACCCGAACTATTGCTCGTTTGTTGCAGCGTAAGAGGCCCGAATGCTGCTATAGTAACATTCGACGAGTCCCTTAATGGGACTGCACCAGGCATATAACTAACGGTTCCTGTCTGGCTAGCTGTAGTAGATGATGAAATATCTAATTTCAGTGTCACCACAGATCCAGAAGCTGAAGCCGACAATACAGTTGTGGATGAATTGCCAAGCACCACACTGAACTGAGCTACCGTTAATGCCGCCTGAGACTGAATTGCATCACGGAAGTTTATCTGAACGGTGTCTCCTTGGAGCGTGGCCGACAGAATTTTACCATTTCCGTAGGTGTACGTTACTGGAGTCAGATTGAGATAGCCCGCAGGGTTATTATTCAGATCCGTTAATCGCAGGGCTCCAGGTACATACGATAACGATATATTTTGTGTATCCTTCACGGCCGATGCCAGTGTCAACGTTACCAGATCATCTTCAATGATGGAATCCGTTACGTAGATTGGCTTGCCATCCACAAGAACAGAATATTGGCTATTGAGCGGCTTATTCGTCGTTTTCAGTGGTTCATTGTATCGAATCCATAATTTATTCCCACTGACCTCAGCGCTCTTGAACTCAGGCGGTTTGGTATCAATCGTATTTCGGACATAGAAGCCACTGAATCCAGCAAGAGCCTGTCCACGAGTATCTTTTACAGGCCATGAACCTGGCGTGTACGCAACACGAACGACTTCACCATCCGTAATAGACCGACTGAGATTCAATGTCACAACGGAACTATTATTGACCGATATGCTATTAATGCCTACAGCTGACTGATCGGCAGTTACACTGAATTGTCTCACTGCATCACTTGAGGTAATGTATACCGTCTCAGGGTAATACAACGTAATTGTACTGTAATATACACTACCTTCTCGCGGCTTGGACATGACGGAGTCCAAACTGTTCTCCACATCCCGTGCACCAAAAGCAGCTGCAGCATTCAGAGACTGATCTGTAAGCCGATTACCTGTACCAGGCGCATAAGTAATCCGCACGACCTGTCCTACCGCTACACCGGTATCCAATACAACATATACACTATCACCTGAAATATAGGTGGAACTAACGTTCCGATTCTCTCCATTTACGGTGACTGTATAACTGCTACTGAGTGAATTAGTGCTGTACAACCATTCATCGTACGTTAGACGAATAGTGTTATTGCTATGCATTTTCGCTGTCTTAAGTACAGGAGCCTTTGTATCCGGGCTGAGCGTCCGGAATGTCCATGACGTTGCGCCATTCAGACCAACGAACAAGTTCCCTGTCGTATCCTGCAAAGCCCCGCCTGCGATATCTACAGTATAGCTCGTATTGCTAGCCAAACTGGTGGTTGGGGTTATGCGCAGCTGCCTTTTGTTAGAACTGATAAATGAAGGAGTAGTCGCTATAATTGAACCATTAGCATTCTTCAGCGTAATCCGTCCAATAAAGCTCTGATCCAAGTCCTTGTTGAACGTTACAAGTAAATCGCCAGTTAAAGCAACGTTACTTGCTCCGTTGGCAGGGGATAAAGTCGCTACAGTCAACGCAGCCGGATCGGATTGGAATGCCGTAAAAGTCCATTCCCCCTGTTGGATTGCCGATACGTCATTGCCTTGTTTAAGGTCTCGTAATGCACCTTCTGGAACAATGACTGAGTATGTAGCCTTGTTTTCGAAGTTTTTGGACGGCGTAATTGTAATGGAACTATCACTTATACGAATCCGGTTGGAGTCCTTGACATTGAATTTCTCAAACAGGGTATTGCCCTGCATGATCTGGATTTCTCCTGCTCCAGCTCTAATCGGTTCACTGTATGTCAGTTGAATATTCGAAGCAAGAGGAACCGAATTAGCCCCTTTCGTCGGAGAAAACGCTGTTGCTTTCGCCGTACCTATTCCCTTTGTAGTAAACTTCCATAGGCGATTAGACGGAGAGCCTATTCCTATGGTGTTCGCTGCAGTGACGAAAGCTCCTACATCATACATCACATAATATGTACCACCTGGCAACTCTTTGTGTTTAATAGTCACCTCAGTCCCAGTTCCCTTACTGCTCGCAGGTATCGCCGGATCGGCAGAAGGGTCACGGATTAGAATATCCTCACTATTAATGAAGATCATTTCCTCTGCTTCACCATCTTGATAACGAAGGATATACAACTTTGTAAGGTCACTCTCTGCTTTTCTCACTGCTTCCTTAAAATGTATAACCAGCGGCTCCTTACCGTCTACTTCCTTAGCGTCAACTGCTGGAATGGTTGATTCAATAAATATCTCATCCCAACGCGGATCTTCTGCTGCATATGCCTTATTTTCCGCATTCAGGAATCCAAGACTGCCTTGGACTGCCAATAGTGAAACCAATAAGACAATCATGCTTTTACGAGCCAATCTTAATATGCTCACCTTTTTCTTCCCCCTCATCCGTATCAAATGTCCCTAATTTTATTATGTAGACCTCATTGTGTATATCGGGTTTAGGAGCGTTTTCCTTTAGTAATATGGAAAATAACGTAACAAAAAACATTTAATCGTAATGGTCAGCTAAGCACAAAAAAAAGCCTTAACCCCTTTTAAGGGATCAAGGCTCTTATTAATTTCAACCATTTTGAATTACAGACCTGCTTGCTCTTTCAAAAGGTCTGCTTTGTCCACTTGCTCCCAGGGTACATCGAGATCTGTACGACCGAAATGACCATAAGCAGCCGTTTGTCTGTAAATTGGGCGACGCAGATCCAGCATACGGATAATACCAGCCGGACGAAGATCGAAGTTGTTACGCACAAGCTCAACCAATTTCTCTTCGCTGACTTTGCCTGTTCCGTATGTATCTACGTTGATCGATACCGGGTTGGCTACACCAATCGCATAAGCGAGTTGGATTTCCACTTTGTCGGCAAGACCTGCAGCAATAAGGTTTTTCGCTACATAACGAGCCGCATAAGCTGCGGAACGGTCTACTTTTGTTGGATCTTTACCGGAGAACGCGCCACCGCCGTGACGTGCATAACCGCCGTAGGTATCTACGATGATTTTACGTCCAGTCAGGCCTGCATCTCCTTGAGGTCCGCCAATAACGAAACGTCCAGTTGGGTTGATGAAATATTTAGTCTGCTCGTCCAGCAATTCAGCTGGAACGACAGGCAAAATTACATGTTCTTTGATGTCTTTTTGGATCTGCTCCAGTGTGGTCTCTTCAGCATGCTGAGTAGACACGACGATTGTATCAACACGTACTGGTTTGTCACCGTCGTATTCAATCGTTACTTGAGTTTTACCATCCGGACGGAGATATTCCAATGTACCGTTTTTACGCACTTCAGCCAAACGGCGAGCGATACGGTGGGATAATGCGATTGGCAAAGGCATGAGTTCAGGTGTTTCGTTCGTTGCAAAACCAAACATTAGACCTTGGTCACCAGCACCAATGTTCTCTGTCTCGCGAGCCATTTGTTCCGGGTCACGGTTCTCCAGAGCTGCGTTAACGCCTTGTGCGATGTCAGCAGACTGCTCGTTCAGAGAAGTCAGGACTGCACAAGTATTATAGTCGAAACCGTATTTGGCACGAGTGTACCCGATTTCCTTAACCGTATTCCGAACGATGGACGGAATGTCAACATATTCAGAAGCAGAGCTGATCTCACCGATGACAAGCACAAGGCCTGTAGCTACGGAAACTTCGCACGCTACACGAGCATTTGGATCATTCGTCAGGAACGCATCCAATACGGCGTCCGAGATCTGGTCGCAAATTTTATCCGGATGTCCTTCAGTTACAGACTCCGATGTGAATAGATGTCGGCCTTTAATAGACATTGAAGTTTCAACCTCCCATAACGAGTAGTATGGCGATTGCCCGAACAAAACATTTACGTTGATTCGTTCACTGTACCCTCGAAAGCTTTCCGGGCGGAATAAGGACGCAGGTCCGCAGTTACGAAGATAAGGATTTTTCAGGTAATGGCCTCAACAAAAAATCAACCTTTCCCTAGCGGAAAAGGCTGCGTACCTCAAATGCCATCTTAACGTATTTGTCAAGACGTGTCAAACGATTGCGGATAAAGGAAAACACCCTATAAGTGCTGCTGTGCCTGGCGAATCAGCCTTTTCGTAATCTCTCCACCGACCGATCCATTCTCACGGGAAGTCAGATGGCCCCAGCCTTTATACTGTCCATAGGAGTGATCACTCACCTCACCCAGCTCAGAACCAAATTCAGTATCTGCACCAGCAAGACCTCTACCGCCATATCCCACATTCAGACCAAACTCAGCGGCAATCTCATACTTCATTTGATCCAGCATCTGACGACTTTCGGGTACCACTTTGCGGTTGTTTCTAGCCATGATTCCTGCACCTCCGGTTATTGGTTGTGTACAGTTATAGAGTGAGCAGGAACAAGGCTGGCTAGCCGTATTAATGTTTGTTAGAACTGGTTAATCTCAGCAATCTTATTACGTAATATTGAATAATTTCAGGTTATAATGCTCAAACTACTTCAAAGAATATCCACCGCGAACCATAACGGTCAGACTGTATTTGTTGCCATCGAGAACTGTAATGCCTCGACCATCCTTTGGAAAAGAGAGCAGGTGATTGTTCGGCGCTTCCTGACCATTCGTCAGGTCTACCCCGTCCGTCAGATCGGCTACACCATTCGTACCCTCACTGACGATCACAGCCTTACCGCTACGTACGATGAACTCCGCGCCAGTTGCACCAATCAACTGTTGACCCGGCTTCACCGTAACGATCTCAAGGGCATCTGAAGCACCGGATACTAGTGGAGGAAGCGTGGTATCGCCACCAGTGCTACCTGAGTTTCCATTTCCAGTTGAGCCAGTATTGCTACCATTGCCTGCATTACTGTCTGCACCACTACTGGTATTACCACTACCCGTGGAGATCTTGCCCCCCAGCGCCTGCTGAATTTGTTGGTCTACATAACTTTTAGTGACTACAGGATCATCTGCTGTTCCTGGTTGAATTGTGCCTGCACCTATTGCCGTATTGCTGTATACAGACCCAACCCACACGCCAACACCAATCGCGAGCGCAGCCAGGGATACTTTCATATAAGGTTTCATGTGATTTATTTTCCTCCTCTGGAAATCTATTAACTTTAACTATAGAGAAAAAATGTTGTGGGGACAAGCAAAACCTCGCTCCCGATTTCTCGGAAACGAGGTTAAGTCTGTATTCTGAGTATAGTAGTATAGAGAATCTATCTACTTATTATTTTGTATTGTTGTTCCCGGAACCCTCTTCCGGAAACTCTGGTTCTTCTTTTGGCAGTTTGGATACATCGTAACTGTACCCTTGTTCTGCAAGGCGAATCCGTTGTCCCTCGAACACATCATACAGGGCAACGCGATACGATCCACCTCGGATTTTATTAAATACCGTATCATCAATGCTCCAGTTCAGCGTCTGATTAATACCCGTTTTCAGATCGGTTCCCGGCGTGAGTTCTTTATCAAACACTTTACCCGATCCATCTGTGAGAGAAAGAATCAATTTGTGTCCGTATTCGCCGCTATCTACTGCTTCTTCCTGGGTTAACGAGTAGATCATCTCAATCTGTACCGATGTACCACCTGTGAGATACGCTCTGATATTGCTGCCAGAGAATTTGTATGGGTACAAGTCAATATCGTTCAGAGAAGTCAGCACTTGTAATGTTTTTGGCTGCACTTCAAATGCCATCGCATTAACATAAGCGGTAGCTTCTCCTTCACCGGATATAAATTTGTTGTCAGCTACACCTTCACCCACGATCAGTCGCATATCGGATGTTGACGTTACACTCTTCGGTACTTTGGCCCAGAAGGTCACAACACTCTTCTGACCCGGTCCTGGTACACGATCAGCCTGTTTAGCAGTTGCCTTGTAATACTGGCCATCTGCTGTTTTATAGTATCCTACCAATTTTGCGAGACCACTCTGACGCAATGATTTGTTCGTCATTTCGAACTCGGTATAGACAATATCGGACGAAGATCCCGGATATACATAGGTTCTGCGTACACCCAGCTCGGTTTCTTTTTCGGCAGTACCTTGAGTAAAGGTCTTCCCTGCACCTACATAAGAAAGTGGCTGGATTAAACCGGATGTACTGAGCGTAATCCAATCATTCGTTTCTTGTTCACTTACTTTCTCCAACAAAGTCACTTCCAGACGGCTCATGTTTAGATTAGATGGAATTTTCGTCAAGAGATAAGCTTCTGTTGTCATACCTGGGCCGAGCAACTTACCACCTTGTGCCCGAACCAGCTTCGTATCTCCATCAATCCGTGCAGAATCAATGGTAAACATGGCTTCCAATTCAGGCAACTGAACCGTTTTGGCCGATGCGTTACGAATGGTTACCTTGGCAGCAATAATATCACTGTCTGTCCATGGCAGGCGTTGAAGAGAGCCGACAGACACACCGAATGTTCCTTTGCTATTCTTAATTACCGTCTCTGTCGTAAGTCCATCCCCGCTTGTTACGGACTCAGGAATAGCGTAGATGCCTACCGGATAAGAAAACTCAAAACCGTTAGCACTTGCACCTGCGCCTGTTTCGCCTTCTTTGCTCTCATCCTTGGTCGTCGGTGTCATCACATATAGCTTGATTTTACTGGTATCCCCATCACCTTGAATGGTAGAGATTAGCTTAATGGTCTTCGTCGCACCTGGCTTCAGCTTCAGATCATCCAATGCCTTCGTCTCAATCGGGTAAGCTGTACCATCCCCTGTTCGAATCTCTAATGCATATTTAGGAACCTTAACTTCCTTCTTACCTTGGTTCTTAATGACAATTTGCATAGTCAGATCATACTCTTCATCCTCTGCACGAACACGTGCGGATTCCAGAAGGGTGGATACAGGTTGTCCATCAATTGAGATGATATTCGGTTGATTCGCTGCCGTATCTACATTCGTCTGCGATGCTTCTGGCAGTTGCAGTGCAGCCACCGGCAGGGCCGTCTTCTCTTCACCTTGTTCTTCCACAAGTAGCAATTCGGACCTTTCGAGTTTCAACGCTGTGGGCAAAGAGGCCATTAAGCTCAATGTTTTATTGGCCTGTGCCTGAATGCTGATGCCCGTACTATCTTTGTCCGGGGTTAATGGATAGTTCGTACCACTCGGTGTACGCAAAATCCATTTGATATTCGGATTATCCAACAACTTATAACTAATGTTATTGAGGTTCACACCAACTTTGACGTATTGCTTCTTATCTTCACCCGGATATACTTTGATTCCGGACACCTTAACCTTGACGGCTGAATCACTCAAACGAACGGTTTTTGTCTTGCCTACGGGTGTTGTAATGCTATATGAAGCAGGAACGTTGAATTTCCCCAATGTGCTTTCATAGTTGGGTTTACTGAAATCCCATTTTACGATGAGGAAGTTCAGGTCGCTTAGCTTCAATTCGTGTCCAACCTTCATGACGTATGTGAGATCTACGGTGGAACCCGGAGACACCGTCTTCTTCTCCTGATCCTTGGCGATCAGTTTGGGAGAGAAGCTTGTCCCTCCTTTGGTCTTCACTTTGCTCCAATAATCGAGCATCATCATAGGTTTGCTGTCATTATTTTGATACGTTAACGTATATGTCACTGTGTTCCCATCATCTTGAGACAAGATATTTACGTCAGTTAATTTCACGGTACTCCGCGCAGTGACTTTCACTGCTGGAACGTTGGCCAATGTATGTACTACTTTTGATACTGTGGATGTTTGTTCTTTCTTCGTTGTATTGTTAGTTGCATTGTTTTTCGATGTTTTATTTGAACTCGTCGACGTATTCGCAGCTGCTGCGATCCCCCCACTTGAACTAATGAATAACATGCTTGCCAACAAAGTCATCATGACCTTTTTATGATCCACTTCCAAACCTCCCATAAGTTGCTTGTTGCTTTATAGTATAAACGTTTGAGAGGGAGAGAAAGTTACGATGTTGTTGGTTTTTAGGCAAGTAAAATGAGGATCTGCTTATTCCTCTATTAATTGAACATTTCTTGTTGTCGTGAACACCTCTGACTGTGAAGCTGGAATTCCATTGGCACGAATAAAAAAGGAGTCCCTAACTTGTACGGAATACTCATCGGTGTAATCTACTAAAAAAGTTACAATTAATTTGTTACCTTCAACAGCACTAGTGTAGTCTACCATTGGTATCAATGTTGGGATATTTGTTTTCCCAAGTTGTTTGATCACTAGGTCATATGCATATAATTCTTGATTAGTGGTATCCAGTGCTTGTGTAAATGGTATTTCTATCTGTTTGTTGATTTGGGGGATTTCCGTTCCAATTTCAAGATTTACCTTAGGAGATTCCGCAATTACTGGATTGTTTCGTGTTGTTGTATACACCTCTGACTGTGATGCTGGGTTTCCATTTGCGCGAATAAATAAAGAATCTCTAACTTGTACAGCATATTCATCTGAATAATCTACTAAGAAAGTTACAATAATTCTGTTTCCTTCAACTGCAGTAGTATAGTCAATCATTGGAATCAACGTTGGGGTATTTGTTTTTCCAAGTTGTTTGATCACGAGGTCATATGCATATTGTTCTTGATTAGCTTTATCCAATGCTTGTGTAAATGGTATTTCGATCTGCTTATTGATTTGGGGAATTTCCGTTCCATTTTCGAGATTTACTTCTAAAGCATCCACGTTAATATTTTCTACATTTGTTTCATTCTTGGATGCGATCATACTCACAGAATAGGTTCTTGCCATGTTCTCAGATCTCTTCAGGATTGTATAACCGCCGTGTAATGAATCACCCGATACGCTATTCGTATTCGCAGCTGTTGCAATTTCTCCACTTGAACTGATCAACAACATGCTTGCCAACAAAGTCGTCATGACCTTTTTATGATCCACTTCCAAACCTCCCATAAGTTGCTTGTTTCTATATAGTATAAACGTTTGAAAGGGAGAGAAAGTTACGATGTTGTTGGTATTTGTATACTCATTTTAATACATAACAATCTTATATCCTTCATTAGCTGTTGTGAGAACATCAATATAATAGTAGCTCGATCTTTCCAAATCCTAGATCACCAAACCCTAGTTTCCTAAGATATACTCAACTTGAATAAAATATTTATAAACAGCAAAAAGGCTGAGGAGTTATCCCCAGCCTTTTACTGTAATTGCATGTTATTATTGAAGATTCAATGCGAAGCTTACAGTTTTAACAGAACCACCATCAGCAATATTGAACTGAATGTTTTTGTTATTCAGAGACGCCTTAGTAGCTGCAGCAGTATTCACTTCAAGTACAGAAGTACCAGCAACAGTGTTCAAAGTAGCACTATAAGTTACAGAACCGATAGTTACTTTGTAATCTGCAGGTGCAACACCAGTTGGATAATTAACAGCTTTGCTAAGTGTGAGTTTCAACTCACCGTTTGCTGCTGCCGCTCCACCAGTGAAAGTGAAAGGAGTACCTACAACAGCACCTTGAGCTGGAGCAGCATATGTTCCCTCAACTACAGCTTTATAAGGTAGAGCTTCAATGCCATTGATTACATCAGCAATAGCTTGAGCACTAGTTGCTGCATTAGTTACAATTGCAGTTGCAGTTGCTGCTACAGGAGCAGTTGCTGCAGAATCTTCTGTCCAAGTTACATTAGTTAAAGAAGTAGCTCCTGCATTTTTAGCAACCAATTTAATACCATTAACAGCAGCAGTTTCTGCATATGTTGCATCTGTAGCTGCAGCAAATGTAGTAGCACTTAATTTAACATCATCAACAACATTTCCAGAAGGAGCAACTACTGTGTAAGTGTCAGAATTAACAGCTTTTACAGTACTATTTGCTGCAACCAAGTATTTAGCATTCTCTACTTTTACTGTTAAATCTTTTTGGTCAAATTCTGTTGTTTGAAGTTCCACAGTTACTTTGTTATTAACAATAGCAGTTACTTTGTAATCTGTTCCTGGTTGCAAAGCAGGCGTGTTAGTTTTTGTAGCATCTCTAACAACTACATCACTAGTTACATCGCCAACCAAAGATGTTGCAGAAGCAACGTTGTTCACGAATGTGATATCAAATTGTTGTTTTCCACCTACTGTTGTTCTAGTAGAAACTTTGTCTACACGCGGTGCAACAGCATTACTAACGGTAACTGTTGTGTTGCTCGGCAAATTCAATTTAGTGTTGGAATAAGTCTCAATAGAGTTATTTGCAAACACTGTAACTGCTCCGCCACTAACTTGATCGCTAGAAGTTTTCAACGTTACAACGTTGTCGTCAATGCTCACGGAAGATGGATACACACCGTTAATTTGGAAATCTCCAACATTAGCATTAGCAATAACTTTGTTGAATGTCAATTCAAAAGTTCTAGCATCTGTTTGTTTAGTACCAGTCCATTGAACTTGGTTAGCAATTGCCGCATCCAATTTAGTAGTGTCCAAAGCTACAACTTGACCTGTTTTAGATCTCAATCCAGTAACATTTACTTCTTGGATAGAACCATTAGGACCAAATGTAATTGGTGTTCCATCAATATGTTCAGGGAATGTAAGTACAACAGACTTACCACCATTTACAGGATTAACAGTCACTTCATTTGGAATTGAGATAAAGTTAGCAGAACCACCTGTTTTTTGGAACTTCACATAGTAGTTACCTTTAACTTGAACTGTAGCAAGATCCATTTCACGACCGAAATTCAATGTCAGTTTACGGTTTGCTTGATTATAATCTGTAGAAGAAATAGATGGATTAGCAGTATCGTTAGCTACAAACGTACCATTGTATTCTACAAGAGTATTTTTCAAAGCAGTAGTATCTTGAACATCAGCTACTTTAAGGTTGTAAGTACCACTAGCAAGCGGGTTAAAGAAATTCACATAGAAGATTTTACCTGATGCATCAGCTTGTGAAACATTGCTTACTGGGATTACATCATTTCCTTTTTTAACTGTGAAGTATTTTTTGTCAGCTGCATTAACAGCTTTGTCAAAACGTACTGTCAAAGTATTAGCACGATCACCGAAAGTAGTTTCAACTACTTGTGGACGAACCAAGTCAACAGTTGCGTTGATTTTGTGTTCTTTAACAGCGTTAGCGTTACCGGAGTAGTCTTTCACTTCTACGAACAAAGTGGACTCATATCCTGGCAGACGGTTATCTGTGTTAAATACTACTTCATATACATTGGAAGCAATTTGAGTCACTGTTCCAGTCTTTTTGCTATCGCCATTCTTCCAGTAGAAGCTGTCGTTAGTTACAGAAGCTGGATCGATCTCTTCATCGAAAGTAACAGTTACTTTTTCCAAAGTAGCGGAGATTTCAGTCACTTTAGGACCTTCAGTATCAGCTGCTACAGTGAAGTCAGTAGTTGCTGCCAAAGATTTCAGACCAGCGAAGTCTTCAATCATGGAAGTTGTAAGTTTGTGAGCACCTTCAGAAATTGTTCCTGTGTAGTCACGCAGGATTACTTCACGTTGGTTAGCACCTGGAGTTACAGAACCGACAAATGCTTTGTCATCCAATTGGAAGTTGCTGCTTGACGGAGCTACAACTGGCTCAGAGAAAGTTACTTTGATAACTTTAGTTCCCAGAGCTTTAACTTCTGTTACGGTAGGCAGTACATTGTCAGCAGATGTGAAGGAAACCTCACCTTGTGGCAATACAGTACCTGTAGAAGACTTCACGTTTTTAACAACTACTTTGTAAGTTGTTCCTTGCGTGAATTTGCTGGATTCGTTCAACAACAGGCGAGCTGTTTTACCGTCAGCCAACAAAGTGATGGATTTGATTCCTTTAGAGTTGTTATCTACAGAGTAGTTATTTTTGTCAGTTGCAGTAGCTTTATCTACTTTACCGTCAAAAGCAACGTCTACTTCTTTCAAGTTAACAGAAGAAGCGGATTGTACTTTAGTTGCAGCTTCTACAACATAAGTAACTTTTTCAGTGAAAGATTTATCTTTGTAAGTAAATTTCACTTCAGTTTCTTTGTTAGCTTCAAGAGCTTTATCCAAAGTAACTTTTACAGTTTCGCCGTCACTGATTGTGAAAGTAACGACTTTACCGCCTTCACTTACTTCGTATTTTGTAACTTTCAAGCTTTGCGCTTGGTCAATTGCGTAAGCAGCGCCTACAAGCAATTCACGGGAAGCGTTAGCACCGAAGTTAGCTTTAGAATCGATCAAACCAGCGTTGATTGCTGCTTGAACGTAACCTTTAGCCCAATCAGCTGCATTGTTGTTAGTTTCAGCTGGGATTTCCAGGTCAAGTGCACGAGTCAAGATGGTAGCCATCTCGGAAACAGTTACTTTACCGTTGAAGTCGAAGATTTTCTTCTCAACGTTTTTACCTTCCATGATACCCGCAGCAGTTACTGCTTCGATGTAAGGTACAGCCCAGTTTTTAGCTGTGTAGTTTTTGTCAGTGTAAGAAAGAGTTCCAGTGATCTCTTTCAGACCGAGCAATTTAGTGATGACTTTAGCGAACTCAGCGCGAGTCATGTCTTTATCCAAACCTGCAGTACCATCTGGGTAACCAGAGAAGATACCTTTTGCTTTCAATGCATCAAACTGTTGTTGTGGTGAAACTGCTGTGTCACCGAATGCTACAGATGCAAACATCGAGAATGCCATTGCTGTAGACAATGCTACGGATAAAATTTTCTTCATAACCTTTTTTTCTCCTCCTTGGGTGTTCATAACATTTGAATTTTCTTTAATAGGGTCGCTCGTATTCCTCATATATTGTTGCACCCCCTTTCCAGAGTTGTGAGCAAGTTAATATAAATGATGTCTGTGAGCATATCACAGAAACTTGTAAACTAGGTTGTAAAGCAGAACCATACGAAAATAGAGTAGTTTCCTAATCCTACCTACGTATTATACAATGGGTCTTCCGAGTCGTAAAGCAATTTTTTCTAATAAATAGACAAGATTCTTCACGAGGTCAATCTTGGTAACAGGCCCAATGTTTTTGACTCTACATCTTAAACGCAGCAGATTTCAAAAAGTTGCGGATTACACAAAAAAAGTTTTGAATTTATTTATGTATAGCTACAGTGCGGGTGCGAAAGCCATTCAAAACCTTTTTAAAACATTGATCCTACTGCGTTCTTTCAAATGTAAAAGGTGCTTCTTCTATGTTGCCAACGTTTATTTATACCCAGAGTTTCACACTATGAAGCGACAAAATCCACAAAAAATAAAATAAAAAGCATCCCATTCTGGGATGCTTTTCGTACTATTCTGGTTATATAGGGTTAGCGAATTTTCATCGCAAGATCGATAATTTGAGCACGCATCTGCGGATCGCTGTTCAATCTCAGATACATATCATCGATTGGTTGTCTGTTCTCACGGTACGTTTTCTCATGCTTCATCGTCGTGTGAGACCATTCAATCAATTCATTCTCAGCCAGAACCAGATTGTTATACGCATCATGGAAGCCAGTAGTCTGTACAAGCCCTTCCATCACTTCCTGAGAGATCTCCTCCGTCTTACGTGTATCTTCCAACTTTTTCTCCAGAATGACTGCCTGCTTCTCGAACTGTGTCTTTGCCTTCATGTAGCCCAGCTGGGCTCTCGAATAAATCGGTTTCATTAGCTAACTTCACCCTCTAGATCATTGTGTATTTACCGTTATTGTATCTTAAACTCTAGCAAATTACAAAAATAGTTATTGGTAAAAAACAGATTCCTACTATTATAAAAGTGTTCTTTATCAGTTACATAACAGTCATAAAAAGAACCTGCCCCTTTAGCGCAAGGGACAGGTCCTTCCTAAAATGCATCGATGCTATCACATAAATTAACTCAAGTTTTTAGGGAATACTTTGGTACTCTTCTTGAGCAATTCAACCGCGATCTTACCTGCTTCTGCACGAGTCAGGTTTCCTTTCGGGTTAAATGCATACTGTGGTTTGCTTTGACCGGCAACTGTTACAGGAGATCCTTCCATGATCTTCGCTTTGGTAACGGCTTGCACAGCAGGACCCGCGTAGTTCTCCATACTGCCCGAGTCGATGAAAGACTTGGCCAATGCACTTTGGAGCTTGTTGTCATTTGCAGCTAACTTGAGCTCAAGTGCTCTCGCTATCATGACCGCTGCCTGTTCACGTGTGAGAGGACGATCCGGCCCAAACACACCATCGGTCAAACCTGTAATGATACCCGCTCTGGCGGCTGTCTCAATACTGTCATAATCCCAAGTAAATGAACTTGTTCCAGGCGCCACGTCTGTAAATGTTCTTCTGCTATCAGAAGTAATAGGAAGATTCAATCCTTTTACCAAAAGTGTGGCAAACTCTCCTCTGGAGGTACGATCATCTGTTCCAAATTGTTCAAAACGCAATGGTGCCATAAATCCTTTGGCGTATAATGCATTAAGAATATTTCTGGCCCAACCGTGGTTCGTGATATCGTTATAACTTCTTCTAAGCTTCATGACTTTATAGTACCCGAAATTATCGAACGGAACGGTTACTGTATGCTTCTTGGAATCCACTTCTCCACCAATGCGTTTCCATTCTCTACTTGAAGAGTAGTAGAATACCGAAATCGTGGAGCCCGCGTCATCTACCACATTAGAATCGTAAGTCAATGTCAATGTACCACGTTGTGATGGTTTGATTTTGCGCTCGGTAGGTGTTAATGGATTACCATACAATGAATCTATAGTGTATGGACCTATCCCATTTGTTGGCTCTTTGTAGTTGTCAGTGCCTCTTGTGCCCGACTCCCCTAAACCTCCACTAATCCAGTAAATGTCTGAAATCGGACTAAAGTTCACAGAATCTCCCGTGATCGCCGAGAACCTTCTGTAATAATCATCCGGTACGCTTAATGGATTGGGATCTCCATCTTCTGTTTTGAAGCCAACAATACTTCCGTAATCGTTACGACGTTCCACAATACCGGTATTCGGATCTGCAATACCAAACAACAGTTTGTTATTAGGATAAAACTTTGCGATTCCACTGGTGTCTAAACTTTCCATTACCGTCCCTTTCGGGAAGCTTAGCTCAAGCTGTTTATTGAAGGCAGAGTACTTAGTGGCTACTTTAGGAGCCATATACTGTGAATCCACTCCGGTAGCACTAGTATAGTACACTTCAATTGTATTCGTTGTTTTTACACCATTACGATCAATTGTTAGTTTAATTTTGTTCACTTTATCGGATTTGAGTCCGACATAATCAAGAGCAAAACGGTCCGTTTCTGTTCCTTGAAGCTTTTTAGCTGTCTCTTTATCAATAATAACGGAAGTTGCTCCCTCTGCCTCAATATCAAAATGAACAAAGTTTTTGTTGACAACAATTTGACTACCTGAAGTAGGTTGCGGAGCTATAATACGGTAACCTGCAGCTTCTCTGACCACTTCTACTTTCTGACTAGTTTTCGCACCTGTTTTGTTATACAGATCCAGTGTGTAGATGTATGTTCCTGGTGTCTCAGCTTTCAGGTCTCTCAATCGCACAACAAAGTCCTTCTGACTTCCGGCACGATCCACAATAACATTACCATTGTTCAGCGCATACTCAGGAGAAATTGTTGGGTCTTCCCAAGTTGTATTACCTGCCGATCCTTCTGGTATATTCACGTCAAAAATAGTTTGAGTACCCATACTCAGGCTCATTCGAGTAGCCCCTGCACCACGTATTGCCAAGTCAAAATTTTTAAGGCTGGTCGTGTATTTCTTGTCGGCAAATGTGAAATCCGTGGACAGGTTAAACAGGTTTTTCACCCATTGATCATCCGGGTTATACGGATCAAGAAATGTGGAGCGATTTTTACTTGGTGCCGGCTGAAAATTGCTGATTGTCGATACATTATTATCATTAATGTAAATGCGCAATTCTTTGGTTACTTCATTCAGCTGGCCTTTATCTCCAGTCCCTGTACCCGTTAATACGATACGGTTTTCCCCGAAGAATAGAGGTCCCTTGTCCCCGTCGATATCAATTTCAACGTCTTTGAAGCTTCCATCAGCGCCCAAAGTCAACTGTTTTTGAGTCGTGTTCGCTGCAGGATGTGTCGAATACACTTTTACACCGTTTGCGAAAATCTCTGCTACAAAGTAGTTGCTATCTAATGTTGCAAAGTCAACGTACTTACCTTCAACCAACAATTTATCTGTTTTTTTGGAGTTCATGTCATACGTCTGACCATCCGTCAGGTTGCTCACAAAAATATAGTTTTTGGATGCAAACGAGATCGTTGCGTTTCGGCTGGATGCTGATCCAGCAAATTTGAACTGAACGGTTTGATTTCCGTTTTTGAAGCCTTTGATTTGATAGATGTATTTAGTTGGCGATACTTGTATCGGTGGTGACAGTTCAATCGGGCTTGTGCTTCTTGGAAGATATTCGGCTGTCAACACACTTCCATTAGGATTTCTGCTGGTTTCTACGAGGATATAAAAATCCGCAGAAGTGACACTTGAACCCGAAAGAGGTACCCCTTCTGGTGCTACACCAGTACCACTGTAGTCTTTAAGATACCTTAAATCCGTAATGACCGTTTCATTCTCTAGATATTGAAAATTCATATTTACACTTGCTGTGTTTTTTCCATACTTCACACTCAACGAATGATTTTGCAAGCGATCGATCGTAGTATCAGGGGCAGTTCCTGATTCTGTAAACTTCAATGATGGAATTTCAAACGAAATCAGAGCATATGAAGACGTGTTGATTCCCACACTAGGAATGGGTTCGATTTTTGGAACAATGCCACTCAATGCGCCATCTACCGAGATTTCAGGAACAGCATTTGTTTTATCATCCGGCAAAAGTAATTCAACAGTCACACTGGCTTGTGAAGGGTCACCTCCATAAGTAGGTCTTTCCGAGAGCATACTCTGCGACAGTCCGCCTGAACCCTCCTTCAAATCCAGTTGAGAGAACGGATTTTCCTCATCATAGTAGAGCAGAGAATAAGTGTATTTATTTTTGTCTACGCCGCTTTCAATAGTGACGACAAGATCATTCTTGCCTGCCTTCAATCGAAGCATTGGCGAGAAAAATGTACCGTCTTGTTGAGACAGTGATGTTGGTAATGCCTCACCATTATTCAAAGTTACTGTTACTTTAGAGGAGTTGTGGGCTACACCTTGAATAGTCACATCACCCGTATCTACAACAACCTGTGATCCTTCATTCAGATCAAGGTTATCGGCTCCACCCAAAACTTGCAGCTTTTCAATGTATGGTACAGAGTCATACAAGATATAGAAGCTTTCAGAACGTTCGCTTGGTCCCTGGGAACCGGTAAACGTTACTTTGTTCATACCGGGAAACAAGGTAAGTGTTGCTTTAAAACGATTGTCTGGCCGATTTGGATCAACCGTTACAACCGCTGGTGCTACTCGCGTGCTGTCTGGAACCCAAGTGCCATCCTTCAGATTCATCAGTTGAACGTTGGCACCCAATGTAGAGCCTGTTACGTTAGTGAACGTACCCGTTACCGCCTGTTCACTGCTAGTTACAACAAACGCAGTTGAACGCGATAGCACATCCAAGCCAGTTCCACTCATTTTGAGACCTACTGTATCTTTCAATTGGACGTTCCCAGCATTATCAGGAGTAAAATAACTCGTCTGTCCTGCCGCCGATGCGACTGGTGCAAGGCCTGCTGGTATTAGAGATACAACCAGTGCCACCATCATCAGCCAAATCATCGGCTTCTTCGTACGCTGCATGCAATCATCTCTCCTCTTTTTAAGTCAGTTACCGTTATATATCGGCCGAAAGGTTCCAATTATTTAGTAAAAACAGCAAAATAAACAAAAAACCTTGTCCACGAGGGACAAGGTTTGGGCCTGAAAGAATATTCAATAATATCAGTAAACGAGCGTTTCTATTTAGGATTTCGAACGGGTTTCCGGGTTCATCTTGACGCGCATGCGCATTAGGAAGTTAATGACGGGCCTTCTGGTTTTGCTTACAAGTCCGATGACTTCTGCTCCCACCTGAAGGAAGAACATCATGATACAGATCACGACGAACGTTACCCAGTTGGCTTCGAACATCGCAGCAGACGATTGGATAATCGCAAGTATACCGAAGAATGCGGCAATACCGTAGATGATCAGTACCGTCTGACGGTGACTGAATCCAAGCTCACGCAAGCAGTGATGCAGGTGACCTTTATCCGGTGAGAAAATCGGTTTCCGTTGTACCGCACGGCGAATGATCGCGAAGAAGGTATCCGAGAGCGGCACACCGATAATGATCAGCGGTGTAATGAAGGACACGACAGCAATTTGTTTGAATCCAAGCATGGACAGCATGGCCAGAGAGAAACCAAGGAATAGTGATCCGGTATCTCCCATGAAGATCTTGGCCGGGTGGAAGTTGAAGAACAAGAATCCAACAATACTACCCAACAGCACAAGGCACATCAAGGCAATCATCATATTACCCATCAAGAAGGACATCACGGCAATGGTACCAATGGCAATACCGGATACACCAGCAGCCAGACCATCCAGACCATCAATCAGGTTAATCGCATTTGTTACACCAACAATCCAGAGAATCGTCAGCGGAATGGACACCCAAGCTTCCAGTGAGGAGTACGCATCCTGAAAAGGAATATTTACGAAGTCTACACGGATGTTAAATCCGAATACGACTACAGCAGCAGCAACAATTTGTCCAAGCAGCTTCACTTTGGCTGACAGTTCAAAACGGTCATCCAACGCACCAATCAGTACGATGATCGATCCACCAATCAGAAAAGCACTGACAAAGCTCATATCTCTTGTCGTAAACCATGCTGACACAAAAGGAAGCAATGCAGCAACCGTAATGATAAAGGCCAGGAAAATTCCTAGACCACCAAGACGTGGCATAATCCGAGTATGCACTTTACGCGCATTCGGCGTATCCATTGCACCGATTCTGACTGCGAACTTTTTGACAAGCGGTGTCAGGGCAAGAGCCAGTCCCATTGACACGATAAATCCAATGATAAAGATCGCTACCATTTGAACATTCGACCCCCAATTATAATACCTGTAAGAAATTATAAATCCCCTGATCTCTTTCTATATATAAAAAATTATTGTTAGTCATTTTTGAATACTTGTTACACGATAACGAAGAGAGCAAGGAAAACCTGAAGAAGCGAAGCGTTCGCCTTTATCACCTGATTTCACCCTTATAAAAGGGTAATAAAAGAAATCTGGGGATAACAGCGATCGAAAGGTTGCCTTGCTATCGTAGTTGCTCAGTGTAACGTTTTAATTCAAGCAGTACGACACATGTAATCCGGAATGAATTATACGCTGATCACAGGCGAAATGCCAACCTCAATTTTTAGCAAAAACGTGCATTTTACTCGTAATAGCCTAATTTTAACGGACTTTAGTCACGTTTTCTTTGTCCCGCATCACTTTGACAGCGAATTTCGGAAGCGCAAGCATTCGGCCAGCCCGACTAGGATCGCGAAGCAGGCGATAAAACCATTCCAGTCTTAACTTTTGGAACAGTTTGGGTGCCCGTTTGGTTTTGCCCGAAATCACATCAAAGCTGCCTCCAACCCCCATGGAAACAGGAACCTGAAGCGCATCTTTATACTTGTGAATCCAAGGTTCCTGCGTGTCTGCCCCACGTGCAACAAACAGTAGATCAGGTGCAGCTTCACGGATGGAAGCGACAACCTGCTCGTCCTCAGCCGGACCAAAATAACCGTCGCGATAACCTACAATTCGAATCGCCGGATATTGCTCTTGTAACCGAACTGCCGTTTCTTGAATCACCTCGGGTGTGGAACCGAGCAGATACACGCCCCACCGATAGTTTTCTCCAACACGCAGCAATTCATGTAAAAGCTCAAATCCAGGCACCCTCTCTGCCACAGGCTCCCCACAATAATTGGCAGCCCATACAACGCCTGTTCCATCGGGAACAATCATTTCAGCAGACTGCATAACCTTCATCATCGTCGGATTCTCCAGCGCGGCCATGACCATGATGGGATTGGCTGTAATGACCTGGTGCGGCTGCTTTGTAAGCACTGCTTCGCGTAGAACCTCCACCGTTTCTTTCATCGTTAGTTTGGAAAAAGGAATACCATAGATTGAAACGGTAGGTATTGGTCCGGTCTGATTCATCTTATTTCACCCTTTGCGGCCTAAATATTTAATAATTTGCTGAGCAGGCACTTTGGCTTCCTGCTTCAATTCGGTAATGCTTTCTTCATGTTCCTTCAGCCACTGTGAACGCTGATCCAACAGGCTAGCCACCGTCTTCGCCAGTTTATCCCCATCCAGCGCATCCGTACTGCCCACGGTTTCACTATCCAGACGCAGCATGAACTGATCAATCTTCGGATCATACGAGATACCAACGGGTGGAACATACTGTGATGCTGCATAGATCAGACTGTGCAGACGCATGCCGATAACGACATCACAATTGCTTACTTCCTGCAGCATCAGCTGCGGATCGGTGAGATCCTTGGTAATGCTGACTTCGCTACCTTTGTTCCCCAGATCACCGAGCATTTCCATGACAAACCGTGAAGCCTGCTCATCAATAGGCAAGTGAAATGGCATAAAGCGCAAGTGAACGGCCTTTTTGGAGCATAACTTCTTCAATCCGGCAGCAATGGCTGTAAGCTCTTTACGATCCGACTCCCAGAAACGTACGGAAACACCGATCACAGGGAGTTTGGTATGAACGCTTGCACCTTGAGCATTAAGCTTGAGCTTCTCGGAAGAAGATGATTGCTCAGATGATTCTTCAAATGGAGTTTCAGTTGAGTTTGAACGTTCAATGTTCGATTTCACTGAACTTACCTCTTCCGCTTTGGTTTCAGGCAACGGCAGACCCATCACCGGGTCAGGGACTACATGAATCTGATTCCACTGCAATCCGAGCCCACGCAAATATTCAGCGGATTGTTCATCACGCACAGATACATAATTACAGGCCTTGAAAACCGAACGAATCATTGGATTGAAAATTTTGCGATTTACAGGTCCAATGCCCTGCGCATAGATAAAAGTTGGTTTTTTCAACCATTGTGCCAGTTTGATGACACCCAGGTAGTAAGGGATGGATTTCAGTCCGGTTGCATCCTGCAACAGACTTCCTCCTCCGCTAATTAAACCGTCACTTTCCTTGATCGCTTCGCGAACCTCCTTCAATTTCATCCGATGTACTGAACGTACACCGTACATTGAAGTGGTCGACTCCGGGTCACCGGAGAGCACAATCGGCTCAATCGTGACATTCGATCTGAGACTCTCCTCTTCCAGCGCCGTCAAAATTGACTTTAGTACCGCTTCGTCTCCGCTGTTGCGGAATCCGTAATATCCCGAAATGACTAACTTTTGAGAAGTGGTGACCATTTTTTCCAACATCCTTCCGCTACTTGCCACACACCCACAGCAACGATACCGAAGATTAAGCCAAGTCCCAATCCCATCACTCCACGAATGAGTGACAACACAGCTGGCGTATGGATATGCGCGAACGTATCCACCATGGACAATTGTCCAATTGCTGCAATAATGAGCACAAAGATGACTTTACGATATTTTAAAGCGGCGAACACGCCAACGATAAACAGCGGGTGTCCCAGCATAAATTCTTTGAATCTTGGTCGCACACCAAACGTGTCTTCCAACACGACACGCAGGAACATCTCGAATGGTGTAACCGAACCCGAGTTGCCTGTACGGCTCAAATAATAGTATCCAACCACAGCAGCAACCAGTGCCAATACAACCATCAATACGTTAATCGGTGTACGAAGAATATCCTTAATTTGTTTAATGGAGAACGTACCCGAACCACGGTAAAACAAAATATAAATCGCAACAAGCCCCATTGGTGCAAAGTGTAGCAGACTTACGCCTCGGAACTGGTTGATGACCAGACTGTACGTAATGCTGTTAAGCAATGCGATGACAAAAGGCACCGCCAGGAACGAAAGAATCGATGTTCTTACATATAAGAATATCGTTTGTGCCAACCGGCGACCCGCAGAGGCGTCTGGCTGACGCTGTTGCTGATAGTTCACTGTACGAACCGCCAGCACCATCGCAATGGTTGGCGCGCTAATTGCGACCAGCAAGGCAATGCCTTGCTCCAGCAACGTCGGTTTGAGCAAGAATAATCCGGCACTTCCCACCAGAGCCAGAGCAAATACCAGCAATGTCAGCAGTGGAACAAAATAGGAAACCATAAGCGTAATCATTGCGATTGCACCAATCAGTGCAACCAGCTTGGCATAACGCTGAATGGAAGAATCTTTAACCGTGAACGCTTCAGCTTGTCCCAGTTCAAAGCCGTGTTTGCCCATACGTTCAATCGCATGACCTGGCTCACCCAAACTGTTGATCAGATTATCAATTGGATTGGTAATCATGGCTTTGGCCGTATTCCGACTTGGCGAAGCATTCATATAAAGCATACGAATGTTGCGGTCTTTGGTAGCCAAAACAAAACGGTCAGCAATGGTGTCTACATCCAGATTGGCATCCCCGTCACTTAAGGAGTACAGACGAGTTACATTGTAGTCAATTTTATATGAGAGAGTCTCAAAACCGGATTGCGGTTTCTTCAAATTCTCAATAGCAGCCAGTCCAATATGGTGCTTGTTCAGCAACTGGGCAAACATATCGAGACTCTTCATCTCTGCATTATCATTGTACCCTTTCACAGCATCGCCATCAAACAAGATGCGCTTTACCCCATTCTCTTCGAAGAAGGTAAGCAAGCGTTCCATGGATTCTTGATTGTAAGGAACACTGTCTGCAATCCGTGGCAAAATGTAAAATCCTTTATCACGCAGCATCTTCACGGCAACCGGATCTGGCTGCAAAGGCTGCATGTTCGCATTCTCCGGTGGAGTCTGCAATATTAAGCCGCTACGACCTTCATATTCCCATGGAACCACAGGTATCTCCCGATCGGCGAACGTTTGTTCAATGATAGGGGTACACGTTTGTGCATTTTCCTCATTTGTGAATAGCACATACGTGTAATTATCATTAGAAGGAATGACATTTTGGGTCATGTTTGCAAGGTCCTGCCCGCTATATACCATCAGACGGCGGGACTTCTTCAACTCATCCAGTGTACTTTCGAACACCGCCATGGTTGTCACTCCGGCATCTTTCAAACGAGTCAGTTGTTCATTCATGAAGTCTTGCGGATGGGCCTGATACGCCGAGATATCCAATAGACCCCGATAATTGAAGACAAGCTCCACCTTTTTGGCGGAAGATTCCGTCTGCACCCGATCACTGATGACAGGGATGGAAGCAATCAAACCAATAATGACAACAATCCACAGCCACTTCCGGGAAGCGGTATTCCAATAAAGCCATTTTTGACGCACTACATGTACCTCCTCAAGTGTTGGAACCAAATACACGTTCAGCTCATGATTTTCATTGCAACATAGTGAATAAATACCGGATACACACAGCTTGTGTTAACCAACGTGCATCTATCCGCAATTCATCCAAAATAGACGTAGACATTCACCCTTTTTACCTAAAAGAAAAGCCCCTCCGCCAACCAACCTTACGGTGCGGAGAGGCTTTCTCATGTTCTTGCTCAGTACTGCATTCGTATTTATTGTGCGTCTACACGCGTCATCACTGTAGTCGCCAGACGATCGATACGGCTTTCGGCGTCTTCCAGACTCTCTCCGCGCACGGCGAAGTACACTTTAATCTTCGGTTCTGTTCCCGAAGGACGCAGGCAGAACCATGATCCGTCTGCCAAAATATATTTCAGAACGTTCTCTTTAGGCAAGCCATCCAAGCCAAGGGAGTAATCCAGCACATCTTGTACAGCGATGCCGGCTACTTCTTGTGGCGGATTGGAACGCCAGTCGGTCATTTTCGCCTGAATTTGAGCTACGCCATCCTTGCCTTTCAGCGTACGGGACTCCAGCTTCTCGAGGAAGTATCCGAATTGGCTGTACAGCTCTTGCAGGACATCATAGAGCGTTTTGCCTTGGTTCTTATAATAAGCAGCTGCTTCAGCAATAAGCATTGCAGCAAGAACTGCATCCTTGTCACGAGCGTAGCTGCCTGCCAGGTAGCCGTAGCTTTCCTCATAACCGAACAAGAACGTGTGACTGCCGGTTGCTTCGAACTGATTCATTTTTTCACCGATATATTTAAAGCCTGTCAGGGTGTTCATTACTTCTGCACCGTAATGCTCGGCAATGACCGCCCCCATCTCGCTTGTTACAATCGTTTTGACAACCGCGCTGTTTTTCGGCAGTTTACCTGTCTCTTGCAAACGGCTCAACACATAATGCACCATGATGGCTCCGGATTGGTTACCCGACAGTACGAAATACTTGCCATCATTGTCTTTCACTACCGCACCCATGCGGTCTGCATCCGGATCTGTACCAATGAGAATGTCTGCACCCACGGATTCACCCAGCTTCATTGCGAGCGTAAATGCTTCTCGCTCTTCCGGGTTAGGGGATTTCACTGTGGAAAATTCAGCATCAGGCTGTTCTTGTTCTGCGACAATGTGAACCTGCTCAAAACCGATCTGTTCCAACACACGACGTACAGGCACATTACCTGTTCCGTGCAGTGGAGTGAAGACGATTTTGAAATCACGGCCGACGCCGGATTGAATCAGATCACGACTGAGACTTAGGCTAGCAACTGTATCAACAAATGCCTGATCTTCCTCTTCCCCAAGCCATACGAGCAATCCTTGGGCTTCGGCTTCTTCCTGCGTTAGCTTTTTCACATCCGCGAGGGAAGGAACTTCCTGAATGTATTGAATGACCTTCTCTGCTTCGTGTGGTACCAGTTGACCACCCTCGTGGTTGTACACTTTGTAGCCATTGTATTCAGGAGGATTATGACTCGCCGTCACCACAATGCCGCCGGTTGCTTGCAGATGACGTACACTGAAGGAAAGCTGAGGTGTAGGACGCAGGGAAGTAAACAACTTAGCCACAATACCATTTCCAGCCAAAACCAGGGCAGCATCCAGTGTGAACTCAGGTGAGAAATGACGGGAATCATGTGCGATCACTACAGAAGGCTTACCTTCTTTGTCGCCATGCTGCTCCAACAAATAACGGGCAAACCCTTGCGTTGCACGACCCACGGTATAACGGTTCATCCGGTTGCTTCCCGCTCCGATCACACCACGCAATCCACCTGTACCAAACTCCAGATTTCTGTAAAAACGATCCTCCAGCTCTTTCGGCTGATCCTGCAAATCACGAAGCTCCTGTTTCGTCGCTTCATCAATCGAAGCATCCTCCAACCACTGCTGCAATGTTTGTGCTGCTGTTGTGCTTAACTGTTCCATTCCTGCAAACCCCTTCCTTCTATATAAAATTCAATTGACTGCTGAACTATACAATCATTAGCTTGGGTCAGACAGTGCGAACATGATCTCGCCTTCAGCTACCACTTTATCGCCTACTTTGGCTGTAGCTTTGCCTTTACCAATTGAACCTTTGAGACGCGTAATCTCCACTTCCAGCATCAAGGTATCTCCAGGCACAACTTGTCCACGGAATCGGAAATTGTCCAGTCCCGCCAAAAAGCCGATTTTGCCTTTGTTGCCTTCCAAATTAAGAATGGCTACTGCACCGACCTGTGCCAGTGCTTCTGTAATCAACACACCCGGCATTACCGGATACTCTGGAAAGTGACCAATGAAGAAAGGTTCATTAATGGTTACATTTTTCAAACCAACGGCACGTTTGCCGTCCTCTAACTCTACAATCTTGTCCACCAGCAGAAACGGGGGACGGTGTGGAATAATCTCTTGAATCTGTTTGATATCGAGCACAGTATAATCTCCTCTCGGGATGTTTATATGAGGTTTCTCAATAATAGTTGGCCGTGTGTGCGGATGGTGGCCGTTACGGTTACGGATCGTTCTTTCGATCGCTGTTGTTTCCGAATGTTTACTGAACTATTTTTAAATGTATAACATTTGGAAACAAAGGCGAGCGCTTCGCTTCTTCAGAATCGATTCCGTCCCCTTCACTGGTTCCAGCGCTAAAATGGACACCCCTATTATGAAGTCGATGCTCATATAAATGGGTTTTAATTTTAATTTGTATGAAAAACACTTTTTGGGTTAACACTAGTTATATCCTTCATGACTGCAGTAGTGAAGGTTGAGATAAGGGGTCTCTCTTCGCGATGACGAATGTCTTTCGCAGGGGAGGCCTCTTTTGACGTCAAACGTCATCCATCATTATACTGTTTTCAACGCCAAAAAGAAAACTCCTGCCTGCGCAGGAGTTTTCGCATATATCGTTCATCTACGGAGCGAACACCAAATCATATACATGTTCCCATGTACTCCACTGCAATACGGAACCGATATCCTGTTTGCCCAGTACCACGTAGCCAGCCACCAATCCGCCAGCGAGGGCAAGAACAAGCAGGACCGGAACCAGAAACCATCTTGCGATGCGCCATCCACTCTTCTTCTTCTTGACTTTCGTCTTATCCGGCTTGCTGTTCTGCTGCTGTGTATCTGTCATCACATTCACCTTTTATGCTCTCATATTGTTGGCAAGACCCGCCATGGAATCACTGGATGTCAGCGCACGTGCCGCCAGTTGGTAAGTCCGCTGTCCTTGCATCAGCAAAGCCATTTCCTGTGTCAAATCCACGTTGGATTGTTCAATGTAGCCTGCATGGATCATGGCTGTCGCTTCGCGTGTAGCTGCATTGGCTCCAAATACATCATCCTCGGTTAGGCCCGCATTCAGACCAAACAGGTTATCCGCATACTGCACAAGCCCCTCCGGGCGCTCGATATCTACGAGTTGCAGTTGGGCTCCAATCGTTGCATTGGCTTCATTGCCACGACGGATCAACAGATTGCCTTTTTCATCAAAAGCAACCTTGCTGTTATTCGGTGCTGTAATGCGATTACCTTGACGATCCAATGCAAAGTAGCCTTCGCCATTGACCAATACCATCATATCTGGTGCATTGGGATTCGTTTTGGGTCTCGTGTCAGGAACAAAATGGAATGCACCCTGACGCGTCCACATTTTCTCACCATTTGCTTCAACGGCAAACATCGCATTGCCTTCAATCGCCAGATCGGTAGGATTGCCTGTCTCATTGAGCGTACCCTGAGTCATATCCTTTGTCACATCAGCCAAACGTACGCCAAACCCGAGGTTGTATCCCATCGGGGTCGAGCGTCCATCCAGCTTGTACTTGTCCGGCTGCTGCTGCACACGTGTCAGTACATCTTCGAAGGCTGCTTGCTTACTCTTATAGCCTGCCGTATTTACGTTGGCAATATTATCGGAAATGACATCCAGACGCTGCTGTATTCCGGTCATGGAGACCATTGCACTAATCATGGAATTATTCATACGGTGGTTACCCTCCCTGTTTTCACCCTCCCAAACCCTCCCTGGTAGGGAGGGCCCCAGATGGCGCTGCCCTCTGGACGCCCGAAACAGGCGGAGTGGGTGCGTGGGGTACGATCTTGCTAAGCGACGGTGGTATGTGTGCGCCGCGACTGCCCAGCTAATATTTACGCCATGGTTTAACATGGCTAAATATTAGCTGGGCACGCTCTTTGTGCGGCAGGTAGCTCCGCGTGGCCTCTCCTTGCTTTGCTCCGCAAAGGACTGTCGAGGCCGTCGCTGCGCTTGGGATAATGCTGCGCAATCCTCGCACAGGCTCGGCTGCGTCTACGCTTTTGCGCTCCGCGTGGTCTCTCCTTGCTTTGCTCCGCAAAGGGCTGTCGAGACCGTCGCTGCGCTTGGGATAATGCTGCGCAATCCTCGCATAAGCTCGGCTGCGCATAGTCTTCGCTTCACGTGAGCCTCTCTGCTTTGCTTCGCAAAGGGCGTTTGGCTCTCCGCTACGCGGCTATATGATTATGTCGGCGTTATACACGCCCAACTTCATTGACGGCTTTATCCAGACTGCGGTCGTAGAATTGTACGACCTTCTGGTTCGCTTCATATGCACGGAATGCTGCGTTCATATCTACAGTTGCCTGTGATGCATCCACATTCGAACCTTCCAGGTAGCCCTGACGGATCTGCACATTATCACCGGCAGCCATCATCCGAGCGGTAGCTCCATTCTGATCATTCAGGCTGAAATTACCATCGCCTTGACGTACCAGTTGGTTGGGTTGATTGATGACGCTGATTCCCAATGTAACTCCTGTGGGTGCACCCGTCTCAGCATTGACAAGACGACCTTGCTCATCCACTTTAAATTGGTCTACCGAGCCTGTCAACACAACAGGTTGTCCATTATTATCCAGAACTTGTGAACCTGTTGAGCTGAGCAGCTGTCCAGTTCCTGTAACCTCGAAGTGACCATCACGCGTATATCTTGTGTTGCCTTCTGCATCCTGTACCGTAAAATACGCCTGAGGTTGGTAGGTTACTGTGCCATCTGCTCGTACAAATTTGCCTGAACCGTCAAACGGGACAGGTTGTCCTGTCTGTGGATCATTCACGGCCAGATTGGACGAAATGGCAAAATCACTCTTTTGCCCACTTTCCATAATGGCTCCCTGCAAATTCATGGACAAACTTTCTTCAGCGAACACACCCGTGTTCAGCTTGCCCAGCCGCTTTGTCGGAAGATTGGCATCTCCGCCTACCAAAGTAATGAGCATTTCAGGGAAAGAACGGCTTACGCTGTTCACTTGTTTATATCCCGTTGTGTTCATATTTACAATATTCTGCGTTGCGGTGTCATGGCGGCGTTGTTGCGTTATCATTCCCGCGGTAGCGGTGTACAGACCTCTTAACATGAATTAACCCCTCTCCTCAAGCGCCCTGCATCACAGGATGGCTGCTTGTCCGTTCTGCTTCCCGAGCTTGGGCGAACCTTTGCTTTTTATATCGGCAGATTAGAACTTTTTCTTAACCACTTGATCCAAATTATTCAGCATAATGCCAGTCCCCTTCACGACACAATGCATCGGATCCTCTGCAACCCACACCGGTACATGCAATTCATTGGACAACAGTTCATCCAGTCCGTTCAGCAAAGCGCCTCCCCCTGTCAACACGACACCTCGATCAATAATGTCCGCCGACAATTCTGGTGGCGTCCGCTCCAATACCGACTTGGCTGCAACGATGATGGATTGCACGGAATCCCATAGCGCCTCCTGCACTTCATTTCCCGACACCGTTACGGTAACAGGCAAACCGGATACCATATCCCGACCGCGAATGTCCATCTCCGTTTGACGTCCGCCTGGATGCACGGAACCAATCGCAATCTTGAGATCTTCGGCTGTACGTTCACCGATCATGAGCTTGTATTTAGCTTTGATAAACTTGATAATCGCTTCGTCGAACTTGTCCCCTGCAACTTTAATAGAAGAGGCGGTGACTACGTCGCCCATTGACAGGACTGCAACGTCAGTCGTTCCGCCGCCGATATCCACGACCATATTGCCGCTCGGCTGAAAAATATCCATTCCCGCACCGATCGCTGCCGCTTTCGGCTCTTCTTCCAGAAATACTTCTTTGGCACCGCTGCGCTCAGCAGCTTCACGGATAGCCTTCTGCTCCACGGAAGTAATGTTGGTTGGTGCACAGATCAGAATCCGCGGGTGGCTGTACCAGCTTCTTGCTCCCACACGATTAATGAAATGTCTAAGCATTGCTTCCGTAATCTCGAAGTCCGCAATAACACCGTCACGCAGCGGTCTAATGGCAACAATGTTACCTGGAGTACGCCCCACCATACGACGCGCTTCTTCCCCAACAGCAAGGACCCGCTTCGTATCGCTTTCAATGGTCACGACGGAAGGTTCATCGAGGACAACCCCACTTCCTTTCACGTGAATAAGCACGTTCGCCGTGCCAAGATCAATACCGATATCCTTGCTAAACATAAAAGAGCCCCCAAAGTGATATTATTTGGTCAGCGTATCCTGTGAAAAAGAGTCCCTTATCACGTCACCGCTCGTTCGACAAAGTGCAACATATATATGTAAAAATCGGGCTGATAAGATGTCATAATTCGATCCTGTACCAGCTTTTAACATATCATACTTCAGGGGAGGGATTCAATGCATGTGTGAGCTTTTTGGCCTACGTCTTTCCGCAGGTCCCTACGATTTAGCGGAAGCCAGCACCTCGCGTTTTTTACCGCTTGTTTTTTTGTATTTAATTTTGGTCGCTTCACCGCCCCGCAAATGACGGATGGACTTGTGATACTCCAGAATGTGTTTCACCTGGTCAGCAAGATCAGGGTTAATTTCCGGCAGACGCTCCGTCAGATCCTTATGCACAGTACTCTTTGACACGCCGAATTCCTTGGCTATGGTACGGACCGTATTCCTCGTCTCAACAATGCAGCGACCAATTTTGATGGTCCGTTCCTTGATGTAATCGTGCACGCTCCCGCCTCCCTACTGTGTGGATAGTTTGGTACATTATATGAGGAGCATGCCTATATATTCGCGGTTTAAAGGTGTGACAAGCTTCGAAGGTCCCATTATTTTCTGAAAAGCACAAAAAGAGCAGAGGAGAATTCCCTCTGCCCGTCATGTTGCTGCGGTAAAAATCATTTATTTTTCCGGAAGATATCCTTGCGGGTTAACCGGTTGTCCGTCTTCGTAAACTTCAAAGTGAAGGTGATTGCCCAGCGTTTTTTCCAGTTCATTAACGCCAGCCGATGCAATTGCATCTCCTTGCTTCACTTCATCATCCTGCTTCACTTTGACGTCAGCTAGGCTTTGGTATACGGTCTTGAGGTTATCACTGTGTGTGATTTCCACAACTTGACCTGTCAGCGGATTTTGTTCGACCCGGGTAACTTTGCCGCCGAGTGCTGCTTTGACTTCGAACGTTTTGTTATCACCGCGTGCCAGATCTACACCCGTGTTCGGAATAAATGTGTCATTGTACTGCACCATCGCTGCTTCATGTTCCTCAGTTGAAGCTTCGTTGTCATAGAAAGGTTTTACTACCGAAATTTCTGACGGAACCGCTACCGGCCATACAAAATTCTCCGACTTTGCAACAACCTCCACACTTTCCTGTTCTCCGTTAACCGCTGTTCCTTCTGTACCCGATGCGCCCGTTTCTACTACCCCACTTGTAGGGTCGGAGTTCAGCGTTTTTTCGCCTGTGCCCTGATAGACCCACACTAAGGTTAGTATAATGCCTGCTGCTGCGATGTAGGCTGCCGGGAAGACCCAACGTTTGGACATTGCTCTTTTCCATGAAGAGGGCTGGCTAGCCGGTACTCCTTGAGTTGTTTTAGGAGTTTCTCCTTGGACTGTTTTTTTGTTTTGTTCATTCATCATGATCACCTCAGTAACAAGTGTTACCGGGTGCAACTCTTTTATACACGCGCGACTCTAATTATTTTCACGGAACTTTCAAAGAGTGCTATATAAGTTAGGAGATGCGCTCAGTTTGTGCGCCGCTTCGGGGCCAGAAAACCTTTCGACCGCTGGTTACTACCGGATTTCTTCTATTACCTTCTTCAAAGGTGAAATCCGGTAGTAAAGGCGGACACTTCGTTTCTACAGGTCTTTTCTGTCTCCTGCGCTCCCCGTACGTCTGGCACACTCTCCGCATATATAGCCAAGTCTTGAAAGCTCCGGAAGGGGTGGTGGACAGAAATACATGGATTGGATTTAACAGCCAATCCTTATAAATTGAGTTTGTTAGATTCAAAATGGCTTTATAGTTTTAAGTTCATTGGTAGAGCAAACGGTGGGTTTTGATTTTAGGTTAGCAACTTCATAGATTGCCTGCGATGCCTCGCTTTATATTATCAGTGACCCCATTACTGCTAATAGACTAACGTTTGGTCAAATCAAATGGCCTGGACGATACCGACTTCCATGTTGGCCTATTTGGAGGCTAGCATCTTGGATGCCTGTCCGAAGGAGATGCCGGTGTAGTAGTGTTTGAGAATCTGGGTCGCGGTGTGACCCTCCTGTGCCATGCCGTTGGCTCCCCATTGGCTCATGCCGACTCCATGACCATATCCATACGTTGTAATCTGGACCTCGTTTCCATCGGTCTTCCAGCTGAACTGGCTGGATCTCAGCCCAAGCAGCTTTCGAACCTCCGGCCCACTAAACGTTTTACCAGCAATCTGTATCTCCTTGATCCGATGGCCTTGCGTTGTAGACAATACTTCCATCCAGCCACCGTTCTGCTGCGCGCTCACAGGGATGGCATTCACCCCCAGATTCAACTTTTGGAGAATCTCACTGCGCTTCATCGTGATGGTTTCTTCAAAGCCCGGAGCCAGGTTTTTATCCCACGGACTCGCTACACTTTGTAAATAGGGTACAGGGTTCCCCCAGACATCCTCTGCATTTTCCGTATATCCATTACTTGTGGAGAAAAAGGATGCGGTAATCGCCTTGCCTTGATATGTCATGACGGCATCCTTACTTTCGCGGACAGCCTGTTGCAGCTTCTCCCATTCCTTCGCTTTCCCTAGACGCGTCCAGTCCGCTTTCACTTGTTCTGGTGGTATGAACACCTGATGACTCACGGTATCCGTTACATCAGCTTCTCCTGAAGGCACACCACTTGTATCGTTTGCTGCCAACCTTCTCACAATAAATGTCCTTGCAGCAATGGCCTGTGCCTTCAGAGCTTCCAATCTGAACTCAGCTGGCATCTCGGCAGCGACTACTCCGGTAACATAATCTTCAAGCGGAAGATTCATCGTCGTACCGGTTGCAGACAGGTACACCCTTACTTGAGGTTCAGGGTAGGTAACGGGTACAGCTGGAGAAGGTGCTGGAGTCGTTACACTGCCTGTACCTGGCGGGACAGGGATCGGCTTAATAGGATCATTCGTCCGCGGCCAGACCAGAATGGCGGGGATCAACAGCGCAAGCGCCAGTACTGCCGATACAGCCGCTGCTGGCTGCCAGCGAGTGTTGTTCTTACCCCATCTGCGACCTCGGCCGAACGTACGCATTCGGCGGCGCTTCACACGACGAAACTGGTCTAATTCAATGACAGGCATGTGTATCCGTGCCGCAGTGTGTTGAGCTGACTCCTGTTTCGAGCCAGGCCGTCTAGGAGATGTTGTTATGGGCTCTTCTGGAACAGTTCTGATGTTCGTTGAAGCAAGCTTGTCTTTTTCCACACCGAAATCACCAGCAATCTCTTCTGGTTCCTTCACTAGTGGACGAGGGACAAGAGGTACCTTAACCTGCACACGGGCTTCTTTCATTTTGATATAACCCTCCGTTGTCCATGGCCGGTCAAGCGCCGGTCCTTTTGTTCAAATCCATAGTTTAGGGTATGAGCTGGTTGGATCTGATAGAACCTGATTTAAGAGAAACGAAGGCATTCCATATGTGGCGATTTCTAACTTACTCCTGCTATGTATTATTGAAAAACGTTGATCTGTCGCGGAATCCCGTTCCATATGGAACCACCCGTCCCTCAAAAAGCATGCTCTTTCATTCTGTTCAGAATTGGTACAGAATACGATGTTATGCTATATAAGTTAGGACCAGCTATTAATAGAATCAGGTACTGATCCAGTTGATCGTTAAACACAAAAAAAGCCAAGCCGGATGGCTTAGCTTTTAATCTTTAATTACATGACAGTACGTATGCTCTCATATCCGCAATTCACAACTGATGTGCGATTCATACTACAAGAGCAACGTCCATTGTCCTATTCGAGGTTAAGCCCAAGTCGGTTGTACTTTGAAAAGCGGTACTTCTTCCCCGACTTTTTCATTCGATGCTTTAACTGCATCCAGCTTAGGCTCTTCAACCGAAATACGATAAATATCGGCTCCAAGACCGTTAAGCTTCTCAGCGAGATGTACGTAGCCACGGTCGATGTGATGAACACCGCCCACTTCCGTTGTACCTTCAGCAACAAGACCCGCGATAATAAGTGCGGCACCCGCACGCAAATCGGTAGCTGTTACTTTTGCACCCTTCAGCTTGGCATTGCCCGTGATGATGGACAAGCGTCCTTCAACTTTGATCTCCGCATTCATCAATTGGAATTCATCCACATGCATGAAGCGATTTTCAAAAACAGTCTCTGTTACAACACTGGTTCCTTCAGAGGCAAGCAAGAGCGCCATCATTTGGGATTGCATATCAGTAGGGAAGCCTGGGTATGGTAATGTTTTTACATCCACAGCCTTGAGCGGGCGATCCGCAATAACGCGAACGCCATTCTCGTCAGGATGAATGGTTACACCCATCTCTTCCATCTTCGCAATAACAGAACCCAAGTGGTCTGAAATCGCACCTTCGATATACACAT
This sequence comes from Paenibacillus sp. NPDC057886, assembly GCF_042796655.1. Classification (NCBI taxonomy): domain Bacteria; kingdom Bacillati; phylum Bacillota; class Bacilli; order Caryophanales; family Paenibacillaceae; genus Paenibacillus; species Paenibacillus sp. NPDC057886. The sequence goes on from NZ_JBHVMZ010000002.1 coordinate 126,127, forward strand.
CACCACCGGAAATTGCAGCAGCAGCCATGTAGGTACCTGCTTCAACCCGATCCGGAATTACGGTGTGCTTCACGCCAGACAGTTTCTCCACACCTTCGATGCGAATGACTCCTGTTCCGGCACCCCGTACTTTTGCGCCCATTCCATTCAGGAAATTGGCAAGATCCACGATTTCTGGTTCTTTTGCCGCGTTCTCCAGAACAGTTACACCTTCAGCCAATGTTGCAGCCATCATAATATTTTGAGTGGCACCTACGGAAGCCACATCCAGATAAATTTTCGCGCCACGCAACCGTCCTTGGCTGCGAGCTTCTATATAGCCTTGGCCCAAGCTGATCTCAGCGCCCATGGCTTCAAAACCTTTCAAATGCTGATCAATAGGCCGTGTACCGATGGCACATCCACCAGGAAGCGAAATTCTTGTATGACCCATACGCGTCAACAATGGCCCCATGACCAGAAAAGACGCCCGCATTTTACTTACCCATTCATACGGTGCCTCACAGGAAGTAAGTTTCTCCGCATTTACGGTAATCACTTCGTCCCGGTATGTAACACCCGCTCCCAGCGATTCCAACACCTTGTTAATCGTCATCACATCGTCTAGAGGAGGAGCGTCAATAATAACGCTTTGTCCTTCTTCCCCTAAGAGAGAGGCAGCGATGATCGGAAGAACAGAATTTTTAGCGCCGCTAACTTTGACACTTCCGGTCAACCTTTTGCCACCGCGGACGATAAATTTGCTCATCATGGTTCCCTCCGCGCTTTTATTCCCTTTTCTTCATTCCGGAATACGTGAGCCCTTCTGTAATAGAAAAGACTGTTGCTGTGTGTGGAATTTCGACATAGCCTGGCAAATAATGCCCTTGATGTCTATTCAGAAAAGAATTGGTTTATGATCCATATCGATGATACCACGTGCGTTGCATGATGCCCTCCGACTTGTAAATGTAATGCCTTACAGGCCAGCAAGCATCTGAACAGACAGATTGGGATGATTATTAGCCGGATTCAACCGGATATCCCGTTTATAACCACAAAATAAGTGAACAATTATGAATTCCCTAACTTCCATCATAACATTGATGAATTGTACGATACAAGCATTTTTACATAAACCATCTCAAATTCATTCAATTTCACGTCACACTTTTTTCTTAATTTCTTTGCCGACAACTCATACTCTAATTGTTAACACAATTAATCGATGTTATTCGACATTACACTGCTTGAAGAACCTAACAGATGATTAACCAACCATCTCAAAATTAAAACAAATGGCGCAACATTTGTGTCCATGACAAATAGTCAGTGACAAAGCCTGATACAGCATGCCCAAGTATAATGGCTAACAGTAAATGTAACAGTCTTCCCTGTGCTCCTCGTGGCTGCCTAATGATTAAATCCAGCTTGAGATTCTGCAAAGCCCACCACGACAACGCTATACATAAAAGAGAGACGATAATCGAGACTAAGCCATTTGTACTTAATGTCTGGTTCAACTGATTCGTCAGGTCAGTATCCATATATTCATTACCTCCACATTTGTTGCAGCGATCAGCATAATTATGCCTGGCATCCATAACTTGTTAAAACAATGGAACGACTTGAACACAACACACTGAGCCTACTGTCAGACTTACTCCTGCTATGCAGGAAATCTGGATGCCCAATCACGGAGCAGCAACAATCTGGCTGTGAATGACTATGGAATTCATCAACGCAGCTTCCTGCATCTGCTGACTCTATGGAATATAGGCTCTTTCATCATACATTGTCAATTACATTGATTTCCACTTTGATAATATTTTAAATTCAAAATGCCGGGATTTTGTGACTAAAACGACATAAAAGAGCGTTATTTCGATATCGATCCTGTCATTTCCTCGGAAATAATTTAGATTTCCGTCGTTAAAAATGGTTCCACCAGTGATCATTATCGCCAAGACTTTAGTCCTACATTCTATTCAACTGCCCATAAACGGTGAATACAATTAACTTTATTTTCCGTTAAATCAAGTGCTTCAACCGAAGAAAATGTCCATATATTTTACTGTAAATGGAAAAGATAATGCTCCGAAAACTCAAAAAAGCCCGGCAGACTAAGCCGCCAGGCTCCAATGAATAGGTTTATTTACCGTATACGTTGATCCGGTTAACCGCTTTTTGCAGAGCAATCTCTGCCCGGCGGTGATCAAAGTGGTCCTGATTGCTTTGGCTGCCGAGCCGACGTTCTGCCCGCTCTTTCGCTGCACGCGCACGATCCACATCAATGCTTTCCGGGAATTCGGCACTCTCTGCCAGTACAACAACCTTATCCTTACGGACTTCGATAAACCCGCCACCAATAGCAACGCGTTTGTTTTCTTTTCCGTTTTTGATATAGATCGGTGCGATCTGCAAAGGTGTAACCATAGGGATATGGCCAGGCAGAATGCCCAGTTCCCCTTCAATACCACGAGCCGTGATACTATCCACTTGTTCTGAATATACCAGACGCTCAGGTGTTACGATTTCCAACAAAAAGGTGCTCAATTCCATCCCTCCTGAAACTATCCGAAGGATAGCTCGCTTCATAAGGACAATCCTGGATTCAGATTATACCAGTGTTTTGGCTTTCTCCACTGCCTCTTCAATCGTACCCACGAAGAGGAAAGCTGCTTCCGGAAGATCGTCGTGCTTGCCTTCGAGAATTTCTTTAAAGCTGCGCACCGTTTCTTTAACCGGAACGTATTTACCCGGAATACCGTTAAATGCTTCAGCAACGTGGAAAGGCTGGGACAAGAAACGTTGAATCTTACGAGCACGGTAAACGAGCGCTCTATCTTCCTCACTCAACTCGTCCATACCAAGAATCGCAATAATATCCTGCAATTCATTGTAACGCGCCAAGATGCGTTTAACGCCTTGAGCTACGTTGTAATGCTCTTCGCCTACAACCTCAGGGGACAAGATCCGGGAGCTTGATGCGAGCGGATCTACCGCAGGGTAGATACCCATCTCGGAAATTTTACGTTCCAGGTTCGTCGTTGCATCCAAGTGGGCAAACGTCGTTGCTGGAGCCGGGTCAGTATAGTCATCCGCAGGCACGTAGATAGCCTGGATGGATGTTACGGAACCTTTTTTGGTCGAAGTGATACGTTCTTGCAGTTGACCCATTTCCGTTGCCAACGTTGGTTGGTAACCTACCGCGGAAGGCATACGTCCGAGCAAGGCAGATACTTCTGAACCTGCTTGGGTGAAACGGAAGATGTTATCGATAAAGAGCAACACGTCACGGCCTTCTTCATCACGGAAGTATTCCGCCATGGTCAGACCTGTGAGGGCTACACGAAGACGTGCGCCTGGAGGCTCGTTCATTTGTCCGAAGACCATCGCTGTTTTGTTGATAACGCCGGAATCACTCATCTCGTGATACAAGTCATTACCTTCACGTGTACGCTCACCAACACCTGCGAATACGGAGATACCACCGTGTTCTTGTGCGATGTTGTTGATCAATTCCTGAATCGTTACTGTTTTACCTACACCGGCACCACCGAAGAGACCGATTTTACCACCTTTGGCGTAAGGAGCCAACAAGTCGATAACTTTGATTCCTGTCTCCAGCATTTCAGCCTGGGTAGTCAGTTCATCAAATGCAGGAGCCGAGCGGTGAATCGGTTTTTTATGTTCAGCAGCTACAGTGCCACCAGTATCAATGGCTTCGCCGAGTACGTTAAATACACGACCCAGTGTCGCTTCCCCAACAGGTACAGAGATTGGAGCTCCTGTATCTACGGCTTCCATACCACGAACGAGTCCATCCGTGGAGGACATCGCGATACAACGTACCCGGTTGTCACCCAGATGTTTCGAAGCTTCGAGTGTCAGATTAACACTTACGCCGCTTTCGCTTACTGTAGTGATCGTAATGGCATTGAGGATTTCCGGCAGACCGCCGCGATCAAACTCGACGTCAACAACCGGACCCATGATGCTCACAACGCGTCCTTTGTTCATCTTAACGTTCCCCTCCTACAAGCCTGCTAGTTTTGCAGAAATAATGTTCCGTTCTCTTTTATCTCTGCACTGCAAGCCTTCATTAATAAAAAACGGTTAGCCTTGTGCTGCGTTGGCACCTGCCACAATTTCCGTAATCTCCTGCGTAATCGCCGCTTGACGGGCACGGTTATAGGTCAATGACAAGTCGTTGATGAGTTTGGATGCATTTTTGGTTGCATTACCCATCGCCGTCATTTTGGCACCCAACTCACTCGCCTTACCATTCAGAAGTGCACCGTAGATCAGCGTTTCCGCATAACGCGGTAGCAAAACTTCCAGTACAGCCTCAGCTGAAGGTTCGTATTCGTAGCTTGCCGTCGGTCCTTCCGCAGCAGTTACCTCAGGTGTATCCATCGGAAGAAGACGTTCTACCGTAGGAATCTGGGTCAACGCATTCACAAAGCGGTTATAACAAATGTACAATTCATCAAATTTAGCCAGCTCAAATCCTTGAACAGCCTCGTGTGCAATAGATTTGATATCTGCAAATGATGGTGAATCGGATAGATCCGTTGTAGTGGATGCGATCGCAATTTCGCGCCGTCTGAAATAATCGCGTCCTTTACGCCCAATGACGAACAATTCGTAGTCATCCTGAGAGTTGTGTTTTTCTTTGAGTGTCAGATTGACCTGACGCAAAATGTTAGCATTGTAACCACCCGCAAGACCACGGTCCGATGTAATGATTAGATAAGCTGTCTTTTTAACCGGACGACTCTCCAGCATCGGATGTTGGATTCCCTGCGTGCTTGATGCAATACTAGCCACAACTTCTTTCAGTTTCTCCGAATAAGGACGAGCTGCTTCCGCTTTTTCCTGCGCTTTACGCAGTTTTGCGGCAGCAACCATCTCCATTGCTTTGGTGATCTGCTTGGTGCTTTGTACGCTTTTAATTTGCCGCTTTATTTCGCGCATGCCTTTTGCCATGATTTCACCACCTTAAAGTTTTGACATAGTCAAAACTACTTCGTAAGCATATTGAAACTTTGATTGATCAAAGTTATACATGCAGACATGCGGAATCGGTTAAACAACTCCGCAACTGCATATCATCTATTTAGACGGAGACAGAAAAGCTCTTTCTGAACTTCTCGATAGCGCCCTTCAGAGCATTCTCATTGTCTGCAGTCAATTCTTTTGTATCACGAATGGATGCAAGAATCTCAGGATGGCTGCTCTCCATGAACGCGAGGAATTCTTGTTCAAAACGAGTCACATCACCTGTAGGAATTTCATCCAGGAATCCTTTAACCGCAGTGTACAAGCTGACTACCTGTTGTTCTACAGGCAAAGGCTGATTCACGCCCTGTTTCAGGATTTCCATCATGCGAGCACCACGATTCAGGCGAGCCTGAGTCGCTTTATCCAGATCGGAACCGAACTGGGAGAACGCTTGAAGCTCACGATACTGAGCGAGGTCGAGACGCAGGGAACCTGCAACCTTTTTCATCGCTTTGATCTGAGCAGAACCACCAACACGGGATACGGAGATACCTACGTTGATCGCCGGGCGTTGTCCAGCATTGAACAAGTCAGCTTCCAAGAAGATTTGTCCGTCCGTAATGGAGATTACGTTCGTCGGAATGTAAGCAGATACGTCGGAAGCTTGTGTTTCAATGAACGGCAGTGCGGTTAAAGAACCACCACCAAGCTCATCATTCAGCTTCGCTGCACGCTCCAGCAAACGGGAGTGCAGGTAGAAGACGTCACCCGGATAAGCCTCACGACCCGGTGGACGGCGAAGCAGCAAGGAGAGTTCACGGTATGCGGAAGCTTGTTTGGTCAAATCATCATAGATAACCAAAACGTGCTCACCTTTATACATAAAGTACTCACCCATCGAACAACCGGAATACGGTGCGATGTACAACAATGGGGATGGGTCAGATGCTGCTGCAGTTACAACAATCGTGTACTCCATTGCGCCTTTACGACGAAGAGTTTCTACGACTTGTGCAACTGTAGATTGTTTTTGACCGATAGCAACGTAGATACATTTCATGCCGCTGCCTTTTTGGTTCAGGATAGCATCAATCGCGATTGATGTTTTACCTGTTTGACGGTCACCGATGATCAACTCACGTTGTCCGCGACCGATTGGAACCATTGCATCAATGGCTTTGATCCCTGTTTGCATCGGCTCATGAACTGATTTACGATCCATTACGCCTGGTGCTTTACCTTCAACCGGACGGAATTCCGTTGTAGCGATTGGCCCTTTGCCATCCACTGGAATACCGAGCGGGTTAACAACGCGTCCAATCAATGCTTCGCCAACAGGCACTTGCATGATTTGACCGGTACGTTTTACTTGGTCGCCTTCACGAATATCATAGTAAGGTCCCAGGATAACGACACCAACGTTGCTCTCTTCCACGTTCATGGCGAGTCCCATAACACCGCTTGGGAATTCAACCAACTCGTTGGACATTACGTTCTCAAGTCCGTATACACGAGCAATACCATCACCGACCTCAATAACTGTCCCGACTTCGACTACATCGATATCGGTTTTGTATTGTTCGATCTGGCTCTTAATTAATGTACTGATTTCTTCTGGTTTGATACTCAAGTGTCCTCACCCCAATCTACTGTACTCGTCTGTTAAAAGACTGCTCAAGACGTTCGAGCTTGCCAGCCAAGCTGCCGTCATAGATCGTATCGCCAATGGCGACTTTCAATCCGCCCAGCAGAGTCGGATCAACAAAATTCTCGATACGAATCTTTTTATTCACACGGCCACCGAATTCACGGGCAACCGCTTCTTTTTCTTCATCATTCAATGCATAAGTCGAGTAGACGCGCGCATCAGCTATGCCAAGCGACTCGCCTTGGATCTTCAGATAATCATTCAGCAAAGCTTCGAGCAATTCAACGCGTCCGCGCTCAATCAACAGCAGAACAGTGCGAAGGACAGGCTCGGACACCTTTCCATCAAGGCTTGAATGAAGGACATTCTGCTTTGCTTCGTCCGAGATGTTGGGAGATACGATGAATTTTTCGATATCAGCATCCCCGGTCAATGCACTGACAACCACACGCAGTTCCTGTTCAACTTCAAGTACCTGCTGCTGCTGGAGAGCAACTTCGAACAATGCTTTCGCATAACGCTTGGCAACTATCGTATCGCGGCTCATTGTCGGCCTCCTACCTCATTGAGGTATTGGTTCACAAGTTCCTCTTGTGCAGGACCGTTCTCAACTTCTTTTTTGATCAGCTTGGAAGCGATTTGAACGGAAGCTGTACCCAGTTCGCTGCGAAGCGCTGCGACCGCTTTGTTCTTCTCACTCTCAATCTCACGTACAGCATCGTCTTTGAGACGATTAGCTTCCGCTTTCGCGTCAGCCAGGATCGATTCGGCTTGTTTGCCGCCCGTTTGTTTGGACTGTTCAATGATGTCGTAAGCATCTTTGCGCGCTTGCTCCAGAGCTTGTTTTTGTTCCTCCACATAGGCAATGGCCTGTTCCCGAGTCTGCGCAGCCTCATTCATCTGCGTCATCACGAGTTCACGACGTTTTTCCATAATGGAGAACAAAGGCCCGAAAGCATAACGGCTAAGCAGCCAATATAAAATTGCAAATGCAATAATCGCAAGAAGCGTATTTTCCCATACGAAACTCAATCTGTTCACTCCTTCCTGGAGGTATCCTTGAAACGTCATCCGTTAGAACGGACATTACCTAAAAAGAAGGCGCGGATGGCTATGGCCTTCCCCGCCAAACCTGTATCGATTTAATTAAGCCATACCGTAGAACATGAACGCCAGTACCACACCGATGATAGGCAATACCTCGATCAGACCTACACCGATAAACATTGTTGTTTGAAGAGTGGATTTTGCTTCCGGTTGACGGGCAATACCTTCCACCGTTTTGCTGATTACCATACCGTTACCAATACCTGCGCCAAATGCGCCCAGTCCTGCAACAATTGCTGCTGCGATTAATGCCATTGCTCCCATTTGTATATCCTCCTTAAAATGTTAAATCGAATTTTTTATTGTTCAGCCTGGTGAAGAAATCTTCGTAGGGCTTGAAACTTAATGTTCTTCATGCGTCTCGATGCTCTGTGAAATGTACACCATCATCAAGATTACAAATACAAATGCCTGAATCGCACCGATAAAGATACTAAAGCCCTGCCATACCATAAGCAACGGAATCGCTGCAATGGCACCAAACACTTTGAACGTGGTCAGCTTCAGGATCGTTGTAATCAGTACCTCGCCCGCGAAGATATTCGCGAACAAACGCATTCCGTGTGTCAGCAGCTTGGATGCCGTCTCTATCAGGTTGATCGGCAAGAACAAGGCGAACGGTTTAAGATAATGCTGGAGATATCCTCTTGTGTTACGGAACAATCCGAGTCCATGAGATACCAGGAATGCTACGAGTGCCAGTCCCATCGTTACAGACAAGTCGGCTGTCGGTGATTTCCACCAAGCCAGTTCAACGTGTGGATGTGCTTCAGGGTCCTTGGCATGCGCTTCGTTAAACGCATCAACAGCAGTGACAATCGGTTGATTGAACACCTGCGCCTGACTGACCTCCGTAACTTCAGTAACCGCCTGAAACGGAAGACCTAGCATATTACCTACAAAAATGAACATAATCATGGAAAGAGCGAGAGAGATAAAATGTTTCCCTTTCTTCATATCCATCGTGCTGGAAATCAGATTGCGGACGAATTCTACTGCCCACTCCATAAAATTTTGCAGCTTGCCGGGATTTTCAACGGATAATCTCCGTGTTGCCAGTACAGCAAAAATAAAAACAAGTGCACCTGTAACAACCAGCATCAACAGAACCGATAGATCCAGTCGAAATCCGCCAAGCATAATAATTGGAGCTTCATGCATATTTTTCTCACCCCTTTCTCGACTTGAAAGCTGCAGCACCTAACATCATTCTGCTCTGCGGGAATAGACGATCCCTATAATCAGTAAGGAAAATTGTGCAATGACCAGACCGCCTGCAACCGCATATGTATTGAAGTACTGCGGAAAGCGCATCGATATGAAGATACCGAGCACTGCGAGTGCCGCTCTTGTCAAAAATCCCAGGTTCACACGCTTCAAGTTACCTTCTGCCGCATCATCAGACATTTTCCTTACTTTGAAGCCCAGGTAAAATGCATTGATCCAGCTAATTCCTGTACCCAGGGCCAGTCCCAAAGCAATTGTCTCCACACGTGGCATAAAGGCCGCTGCGAGAAAACAAATCATAAGAAAGTACATGATGAAAACAGTCATCATTCTGCGGTATCTGGTTAGTTCACTCATCACTTTCCCCCATGAATTTTTTCGCGATAAAGTAGATGCTTACGCCGCCTGCTGCCAAAAAAAAGAGAACGCTTACGGCGATCCATATTCCGTTACCCCCGATGGTCTTGTCCAACCAGGAGCCAACGTAATATCCGGCAACAGCGAGAATGGCAATCTCGATTCCAAAAGCTGTCACGAGCCCCATTGCTTTCCACACATTATCATCATGGTTACGGGATGAATTTGGTTTGTTCGAATCGGCCATTTTCCACGCCACCCTTGCAATCCCAGTTAATTTTACTGAATGATGAGAGCCTTTGTCAATTGAATGATTTTAGCGTTTTAAAGGGGGAAACGACGGGATTACAGGCCATCAGAGCCCATAAACCCGCGTAAACCGTACAGTTTAACTGTATGCTGTACCCTTTAATAATCCGTCAGAAAAAATGAATTATTTTTTGAATTTTCTGTGAAATGATTCCGGACGTTCACTATTCACACCAAAATGATGCAAAATCGCATTGACAATTCTTTCCGAAGCATGTCCATCACCATAAGGATTGGCAGCCTGACTCATGCTTGCATACAGTGTTTCGTCTGTAAGCAGAGCTTTGGTCCGCTCATATACACGTTCCTCTTCGGTACCCACCAGCTCCAGTGTTCCAGCCTCAATTCCTTCCGGACGCTCCGTTGTATCCCGAAGAACGAGAACAGGCACACCAAACGAAGGCGCTTCTTCCTGCAAACCGCCTGAATCTGTCAAAATCAAGTGAGTATGCGGGTAAAAGTTATGCAAATCCACCACGTCTAGTGGATCAATAAGTTGAATACGGGGGTGATTCCCCAAAATCGCGTGAGCCGGCTCCTTCACAGCAGGACTTGGATGCACCGGATACACGATGGCAATATCCTCAAACTCGTCGGCAATCCGTTTGACGGCCTGGAAAATGTTACGGTGAGGCTCGCCTTGGGATTCACGGCGGTGAGCTGTCATCAGCACAAGACGCTTGCCCTGTGCCCAATCTAGTACCGGATGTGTGTAATCCTGCCGTACTGTATATTGAAACACATCTGTTACCGTGTTGCCTGTGACATACGTACTAGACTCCGATTTATTTTCTTTGGCAAGATTGGAAGACGACCAGTCCGTAGGCGCAAAATGCAAGTCAGCAAGCACTCCGGTTAACTGACGATTCATTTCTTCCGGGTATGGAGAGAGCTTGTTCCACGTGCGAAGACCTGCTTCCACATGACCCACCTGGATCTGCTGCAGGAACGCAGCATAGCTGGCTACAAACGTTGTCAGCGTATCACCGTGAACCAACACGATATCCGGCTTTGCTTCACGCAAAACAGGCTCCAGGCCTCCCAGCACACGAATCGTAATTTCATTCAACGTCTGGCGATCTTTCATCACATCCAGATCGTAGTCTGGATGAATATCGAATACTTCTAGAACCTGATCCAGCATCTGACGATGCTGTGCAGTAACGCATACGATCGATTCAATAGATTCGGGATGTTTCTGCAGTTCCAAAATAAGCGGAGCCATCTTGATGGCTTCCGGGCGCACCCCGAATATCGTCATGACTTTAATTTTCTTGGACATTGAAGCAAAGCCCCTTTTCTATTCAGCATGCAATATGCTTATTTAGTGCCGTACAGACGGTCTCCTGCATCTCCCAGTCCGGGAACGATATAGCCGTGATCATCCAGACGATCGTCCAGTGCAGCAACGTAGATGTCTACATCCGGATGTGCATCCTGAACAGCTTTTACTCCTTCAGGAGCTGCAACCAGGTTCATCATTTTAATTTGCGTGCAGCCGCGTTTTTTGAGCACGTCAATAGCAGCAATGGCAGAACCGCCAGTTGCCAGCATCGGGTCGATGACAATCAACTGACGCTCTGTAACGTCCGTAGGCAGCTTGGTGTAGTACTCAACAGGTTGCAGGGTTTCCGGGTCACGGAACAAACCTACATGTCCAACTTTTGCCGCCGGCAGCAATTTAACAACACCATCCAGCATCCCAAGGCCCGCACGCAAAATCGGAACCAGCCCAAGCATACGTCCAGAAATTACTTTTCCTTGTGTTTCAGCTACTGGTGTCTGCACATCAATAGTCTCCAGCTCAACATCTCTTGTAATCTCATAAGCCATCAGTGTAGCCACTTCATCCACCAATTCACGAAAATCTTTCGTATTCGTACGCATGTCACGTATAAACGTCAGTTTGTGTTGAATCAAAGGGTGATCACATATTACTAATTTTCCCATCTAATTTGTCCCTCCGGTATGTTCTTCATGTTCAGCATTACCAAATATGCCTAATCATCATTCATAGGCCCGATAAATCCTGTATATTATATCATCACCTACTCCGAATTACACCATCAAAGGGCACTTAATCATTACAGAAAACCGAATCCTATAAAAATAGGACCGGAAAAATGAGTCTTCCGGTCCTTTTTGCTCTCGCTGTTATGTAAGTTGAGTTGATGAAATACATGTAAACACAATGATGCTCCGCAAACAGAATGATCTTCCGATCGCTGTTATCCCCTGATTTCTTTGATTCATTTATTGAATTGGTTGAAATAAGGGGATAAAGGCGAGCGCTTCGCTTCTTCAGGTTCTTTCAGTTTGCTCCGTCTGAGTATTTACATAAGAACATCTCAAATACAAACACCAAGAGCAATCTTTTTTAGTATTTAAGATCTGTGTACAGTGGGAATTGATCGGTAAGCGCCGTTACTTCAGCACGGGCTTCGTCCAATTTAGCTGTATCTTTAGGGTTTTTCAATGTTTTGGCAATAATCTTACCAATAGCCACCATAGCTTCTTCGTTCATACCACGGGAAGTAGCTGCAGGTGTACCGATACGGATACCGCTCGTTACAAACGGGCTAGTTGGGTCAAACGGAATTGCATTTTTGTTCACGGTAATGCCGATGGAATCAAGTACATGCTCGGCTTCCTTACCTGTGATATTCACGCTGCGTGTGTCGATCAGCATCAAGTGGTTGTCTGTACCGCCGGATACGATGTTCAATCCTTCAACAATCAGCGTTTCAGCCAATACTTGTGCATTTTTCACCACGTTTTGTGCATACGTTTTGAACGAAGGTTGCAGTGCTTCACCGAATGCTACTGCTTTGGAAGCAATGACGTGCATCAGAGGTCCACCTTGGGAACCCGGGAATACCGCTTTATCAATCGCTGCTGCCCAAGCTTTGCGGCACAGAATCATACCACCACGAGGTCCACGCAGCGTTTTGTGAGTTGTTGTCGTTACGAAATGCGCATGTGGAACCGGGCTTGGATGCAAGCCTGCAGCTACCAGTCCTGCAATGTGAGCCATATCCACCATGAACAAAGCACCTACATCATTAGCAATGGAAGCAAGCTTTTCAAAATCAATGATACGCGGATATGCACTTGCACCTGCAACGATCATACGAGGACGATGTTTAAATGCCGCTTTGCGCACTTCATCATAATCAATCAGGAATGTATCTTCTTGTACACCGTAAGCCACGAAATTGTACAGCAATCCGGAAGCATTAACCGGGCTACCATGTGTGAGGTGTCCGCCATGCGCAAGGTTCATACCAAGCACAGTATCACCTGGTTTCAGAGCCGCAAGGTATACTGCCATATTCGCTTGTGCACCGGAGTGAGGCTGAACATTCACATGTTCTGCTCCAAACAATTCTTTGGCACGATCACGCGCGATATCTTCTACGATATCAACATGCTCACAACCACCGTAGTAACGTTTGCCTGGATATCCTTCAGCGTACTTGTTAGTAAGTACAGATCCCATTGCCTCAATAACCGCTTCGCTTACGATGTTCTCGGATGCGATCAGCTCAATGTTGTTTTGTTGACGTTTCAGTTCAAGATTCATCGCTTCCAGTACTGCCGGGTCATTCTTGCGCAATTGTTCCATGATTAAATTCCTCCCAGGTATAAGTGAAGTTATAAAGCGAAACTACAGTGGTTACACTCCTGACTTCGATTGCATCACCATCTTCCGATCGCTGTTATCCCTGGATTTTTCTGAACTCCCTTATAATAAGGGGAAAATCCAGGGATAAAGGCGAACGCTTTGCTTCTTCAGATTGGTGTTGCACTCTCCGTTTTCGTGTAAAGTCTAATTTGGCTTTATACAGGTTGAAGATATCAGTCACAAAATGTTGAATCTGGTTGTTCTTCCATACGATACACTGCACGCTCGCCGCCAATCAACTTCGGACGGGTCAATGCTGTAGTTACACGGGCATCACCGATGTAGCGGAGTGCTGTTCGGAAAGGTACTGCCACATGCCGCAAGTGCATGCCAATCATCGTCTCCCCAATATCCAGTCCCGCATGGGCCTGCACATGTTCAGCCAGGCATGGATCAGTCAGCGAGCGATACGCTGCGGATGCCATGGAACCACCTGCTTTGGGCACGGGTACTGCACCAACTTCAGTCAATCCAAGACGTGTAAGCAGTGAACGCTCCATAACCAGTGCACGGTTCAGGTGCTCACAGCATTGGAATGCAACATCAAAACCGGACTCCTGCTGCACCTCGCGTATACCCGCAAGAAGCTGCTGCGCCACTTCAACCGCACCGCTTGTACCAATCCGTTTGCCTGCGACTTCACTTGTACTTGTCCCGATCACAACGATCTGTCCAGGTCCAAGCTGTCCGGCAAGCGCCAGTTCACGCAGAATGGATGCGGTCTGTTCATGCAATCCGGGTTGTTCCGAATCTAACTCAATAGTCATCCTATCGCCTCCCGATAAAATCATGCCCGGCTTCCTCTTGGCTGCCCGTGGTATTCTTGCATGGCATTTCAGGTACTATTATAGCGAATAATCAGATGAAAGACGAAAAAAAGAGCAGTCTGCGGGTAACGCAGAATTGCTCTTTTGCCCAGGCGACCGGCCGTTTGTTCCGGTGCTCCATTGTGGTTGTGCCCACTTCGTCGCCAGTTACACCGGATCCCTGTTTTCCCCTTCATCATAAAACAACCTGCGTTTAAAATCAACGGGTAATTTACATCCCGTGTCCGTTTTTATATGGAAATCCAACGGCAGCTGCGAATGATAAAACGAATTAAATTAATCCAACTTGTCCAAAAGTCTGTCGAGCGCGGTCCGAATCTCTGCCGCAGCTATGTTGTAATCGTCACGACTGCCGCCAAACGGGTCCGAAATATCAAAGCTCGGAATGCGTTGTCTGATCTCGATCGCCCGCTCACGTTCAGATGCCAAAATTTCCTGACCTAGCGCACGTTTCATCTCCAATGTGGCAAACAGGCTGTCCAGCTCCTGAAGATCATTCAGGACTTGCTCGTCATTTTCCACATACTCTTTCAAGGTATACGTCTTGTGTACCGAGTCAGGAAAAACCTGCATGACATGTTGTTTATGACTGCGTGTCAACGTGAGAATCAGATCGGCCCAACCGACCAGGTTTGAGCTAAGGAGCGTCGAATGAGGTGGTCCCTCAACGTTGTGATCCCTTAGTACGGCCTCCGCATGACGGGAAATCGGCATGCCCGTAGTTGCGGCTACACCCGCGGAACGAACATCCACCTGAATGCCCCGCTCAGACGCCAGTTTACGTAAAAGTCCCTCTGCCATGGGGCTGCGACATGTATTCCCTGTACATACAAACAAAATATGTTTCATTATGGTTAGCCTCCCCATTTTGCAAATGTTGTCGAATCATGTTTGAAGCTCCATCTGATCAATGAACCTCATAACTATATATTGAAGACTGCACCAGGCTGTAATCATGGTTACGTTGTTTTTTAAAATATAAACAAAAGTCCAAAGGCGAGCAAGATCGCTCCGCCGGCCGCTTCCCCGTAATCCCCCATGTTCTGGCTCACACGTCGTCCCAACAGCAGACCCATGACGGACATCAATCCACCGCATACGCCAAAAGCCAGCACCGTTAATACCAAATCACTGCTGAACATGCCGAGAGAGACTCCAACGGAAAATGAATCCACACTGACACTCAGTGAGAACAGAGTCACACCGAGCAGAGATCGATGATCCACCAGTTTGGTGTCTCCCTCCCGGAAAGCGTTCAATATCATATGGGCGCCGAGCAGGACCAGCAAACCCCCAGCTGCATACGTCGTAATGTCACCAAGCAGGGAACTGACGTACTTGCCTGTATACATGCCGATGAGCGGCATGATGATGTGTAACAGGGCCGTTACGGTACTGATTCGCAATACGTCTCTCAGACGAATACCCTTCATGCCAATCCCGATTCCAAGTGAGAACGCGTCGAGTCCGAGAGCGACGGCCATAATCAAAATGGTTACCAACTGCCCTACATGGGCAGACACATCCCACATCCCCATACCCCCAAGTCACGTAAAGGTTCTTGTACACCATATGCGGACAAGATCATAAACATGACCTGAGAAGACTTTTTGCAATCTTGGTATTCAAAGTGTAAGAGAATTGCTGGTCTTGGCTTAAGGGCGGGTGTCAGAGGAAACTTTTTATGGCAATATTATGGAAAAAGGGAGCTATCGGTTACCGACCTGAATGAGTCGGTGACCTGCCGCCTTGAGCAGCCGGTTCATGACGGCTGCTCCCAGTCCTTCGCGTGAGCAGGCTTCAGCCACAATATATGTGGCGCCTTGCTCATCGCAGCTGCGCAGCGCGGCGTACAGCCGACGCGCTGCTTCTTCCAGCTCGCTGGCTTCGCCCAGCGAGAACACGGCATCGGCGCGGTACTGCTCCGCGTGCTCGGCGAACGCCAGCACCGCGGTGCGCTCCCCGCGCTGCGCCGCCTCTGCGAGGGCGGCGCTGATCCAGGCCGCCACCGCTGCGGGCGGCCCCTCCACCACGCATAGCGCACCTGCGGGCGCGTAGTGCGTGTACTTCATGCCCGGCGAGCGCGGCGCCGGGCTGTCATCGCCACCGGGCCCCTCGGCGAGCAGCGCCGGGTCCGTGGCGACACGGGCGGCTACGGCGGACAGTTGTTCCGCCGTAATCCCGCCAGGGCGCAGGATGGTGACGGTACCGTCGTCACCGACCTGCACCACCGTGGACTCGACGCCCACCCCGGTGGGGCCGCCGTCCACGATGCCGCCGATGCGGCCTGCGAGATCCTCGCGCACATGTGCGGCGAGTGTCGGGCTTGGCCGCCCGGAGCGGTTGGCGCTCGGCGCGGCGACCGGGCATTCCGCCGCCGCGATCAACTGCAAGGCCACCGGATGGTCCGGCATCCGCACGGCCACCGTGTCCAACCCGGCGGTAACCCGCGGGGACACCGCCCCTGGCCTAACCGGCAGCACAAGCGTAAGCGGCCCCGGCCAGAAGGCCGTCATCAGCGCCTCCGCTGTGCCATTCACTTCCGTGACCAGTGAATCCAACTGGTCACGCTGGGCAATATGCACGATCAGCGGATTGTCTGAAGGCCGCCCCTTGGCTGCAAATACAGCTTCAACCGCTGCTGTACTGCGAGCATCAGCACCCAGACCATATACCGTCTCTGTCGGGAATGCCACGGTCTGCCCTTGACGAAGACAGGCTGCGGCATCCTGCAAGTCAGCGAGGGCCTGTTTATACGTACTCCCTTTGGCCACGTCTTCCGTGTTCTCATTGGTTAGCAGTACATGGACATCCCACATGCTCGTAACCATTTCCTCTGTACTTTCATCGTTCTCCATGCCTTTCATGGAAGACTGATGCAATTGCTCGTTCTCTCTTGTCATATATCCATCATTCCTAAACTTCAGTAGGGTAGTTAATGCAAGACATCCTGCTTCCGCGATGCCTTATTCACTTATGTTTTCTGATTCCTATAATTATAACATATCTGCTCTACCCAAGAATGCAGTCTGATTCTCCCCAGCGATTAACATCATTGACTCAAATCCATAATAAGACAAAAGGGCACTTCCCTGAATCGAAGTCCCCCTGATAAAGCTTATATCCAGCAGCATGTTATGCAAACAATCCCGTCACCCAATCCCACAATTGGACCGCCATATCCCACAGGAAGAAACGCGCTTCCGGCGTAGCTGCCTGCACAGATGCTTGTGCATCCCCAGGCTCCGCAGCTGCTGCTGATGCTGTTGCAGGCTTCGCCAGTGCATCACCTGTTCCTGCATCTATGAAGCATAATGGTGGAAACAACACACACCACCAGTTTTGTCCATCACCTTTTCCCAGTGTTATCCGCACTGCTTCGTAATCTCCAGCCGGATATACGGTACCCCCATATAATTTGGTTGGAAACGGAACAACCCCGAGTTCCACCTGATACGAATAGGTTAAGCCACGATTGGCAAGCTCTTCTCCTACACGATCCTCGATTTCAGATAAATGCTGACGAATGACCCCGCGCGCTTCTTCCAGACTTTGCGGATTCTCCAGTTCGGTTACCCACTCATCCATTTGGGCAACGACCGCGTCACGAATCTCGCGTTTGACCAACTGATCTCCCGCTGCATCCGAGTTTGCGAGAATACGCAAGCGAATGGATTGTTCCGGAATCGCTGTGGGCGCCACAGCTGCATCCGTTTTCTGACCTTCCCACATCATAATGATCATCATAAGACATACAATAATAAGTCCAATTTGTTTCACGATTCTTCTGCTCATTCCGTTCTCCCCCTCGGCTCCCGTGATCATGATCCCAGTAACTCTCTCATGTCTATCAGTATGCCCGGAAGAGATGGAAGTAAACCTGCTAGATTACAAATCTACTAAAAATTTTAATAGGAGGGTTCGACTTAAAACGAAAGGTCTGTTAGCTCGCTCATGAATGACGAAAATCAAAGAAGCGCCTGCCTATGGAACGCTTGTCGGCTGGCACTTCCTTGAAAAATCTAAAATTCTAGCCTACCCTTGATGCTCCAATTTGGCTTGCTGCATGGATGCCCTTGTTTCTCGGTTACTTATTCACCCGGATAGCTTCCCAAGCCCCGCCAACCGAATTGCGGCTCGCTACAAGCTTACCGCCATTATTCAGATCACAGGTCACCACATACAGATTTATTCGCGAGTGAAAGACCGAAATAGCATACAAATTACATACTGCTCCATAACACACTCCGCCTTCCTCTCAACGGGAAGATGGATGTCCATAGCAGAGTTGAATCATACCAAAGTTCAAGATTACGCTGTTGTCTTTTCTTTTTTGACCATACTCCATAAGCGTTCCAGCAAGTTAGGTCGTTGTTCTCCCATAAGAAGCTCGTCCTCGTCTTCCTGACCATACAATTTAATGCTCATCACCAGCCCGATACATGCCATATTAATGAGCAACGAGGTGCCTCCATAGCTGATAAATGGCAGCGTAATCCCCGTAAGCGGCATCAGTCCAAGGAAAGCACCAATATTTTCAAACACCTGATATAACAGCATGCCGATAATACCTACAATCACGACAGGTCCCGCCCGGTCTCTACAGTGTAAAGCGATTAACACCATACGATGAATGAGGATAAAATACAGTAAGAGCAGAACAGATCCACCCACAAAACCAAACTCCTCGGCAATGACCACAAAAATGGAATCCGAATAGGTATACGGTACACGCCCCGATTGGACAGATGTTCCCTGCATGTAACCTTTGCCTGTTATGCCCCCCAAGCCTATGGCAAGACCCGCATTTTTCGTATGCCAGGAAGCCTTCGACGTTGCTTTATCCGGTACAAGCCAGGGATCAATTCGCTCGGCCCAATGCTCCCGGTTCGCCTTTTCCAGAAAGGTGAAAATCTCATCGTGATACGACGTATACGCTTTGACGAATCCAAAAAAGGTTACTCCCACAATAGCAAGAGCAATTAGTGCATGAGACAGCTTGATATTCCCTATCCATAACACAGCGACCAGAATCACGATGTATCCGAGGGCGTTTCCCAGGTCATTTTGAGCCATCACGAGCGCAAAGGGAACGAACGTCCATAACCCGATGGGCACAACATCTTTCCAGAAACGAAGCGTAGAATTTTTTCTTTTGACCAATACATGCGCCAGAAACAGAATCAAGATCATTTTGAACAATTCTGCCGGTTGAAAAGAAAGATTCTCACTAATCTTGATCCAGCCATTCGCATTATTGATCGTGCCACCTACAAAGTTGACAAGAATCAGCAGGACGATCCCAATCCCGTAAATATAAAACGCATATTGGATATACAGTTTATAATTGACTAATCCAATACCGATGACGGCTACGAATCCAATCCCGTAAAACAACAAGGTTTTGATATGATGATTCCCAAGTTTCGGATCGGACTGAATCGCACTGTACACCGTAAATACACTCATGACCATAAGCAGCAACAACACAAACAGAATAACCCCGTCCATCTTCTTCAGCATTCTCAGCATGTTCCCACGTATCCCCCTGAGGCTCAATACCCAATAATTATTTCCATTAGTCTTTAATATTACCATTGTATATAATTGGAAGACAAATTGGAAATCTTGTAACCACCCGTATTGAATATACATATCACCCAGTAGCCTATCGGGACGTGAGGACCGTCTTTCGCAGCCTTCAGAAACTTAGTCCGATCCCTGAACTCACTTCAGGGATCATTCCATTTGAAAAGACGAAAAACCCTGAAACCCACAGATCTATCTTGCTCTGATCTGTCGATTTCAGGGTTACATTTTTAATAACACTTTGGCAAAGAGTCTATCCTTGAATAAAGACTATTGCTCCTGCTGCGACGGTTTGCGTCTGAATAGCTTCATGACAATATCCGTAATGCCCGGCTGTTCCGCCGAACCTAGAATATCCTCGTTCTCTTCTGTATGCACCTTGATGCTCATCACAAGCCCCATGCTGAGCATGTTGAGGACAAGCGAGGTCCCCCCGAAACTGATAAACGGCAGTGTAATCCCTGTCAGCGGCATCAGACCAATAAACGGACCAATATTGACAAAGATCTGGTAGAGCAGCATCGCTATAATACCGACAATCAGATAGGGCCCTGCCCTGTCCTTACATTCCAGTGCAATCAGCACCAGCCTGTGAATTAAGATAAAGTAGAGCAGCAGCAGCACCGATGCTCCAACAAAACCAAATTCTTCACCAATCTGCACAAAGATCGAGTCCGCGTAGGCCAGCGGCACCCGATTCGACTGAATCGTGGTACCTTCCATGTATCCTTTACCGCTAATACCTCCAGAGCCTATAGCCAACTTGGCATTGTAGGTCTGCCAGAGCACATCCCTTGACGTCTGATCCGGCACGAGCCAAGGATCGAAACGATCTGCCCAGTGTGAGCGACCGATGTCCTTCAAAAACTTCACGACTTCATCATGGTAATGAATATAGGCCTGTGTCCCAGCGATCAAAGCCGCCACCGCTATGACAAAGCCGATCAGGGCATGCGTGAATTTGATATTGCCTATCCAGAGCAGCCCCACAAGGATAACGACATAACTCAGCGCATTCCCCAAGTCATTTTGAAGCAATACGAGCAACAACGGGGGAAGCACACAGAGTGAGATCGGGATGACATCTCGTCCAAAAAACAACGGCCTGTTTTTCTTCCTCGCCAGAAGCGCTGACAGGAAGACAATCAGACATAGTTTGAACAACTCGGCAGGCTGCAAGCTCAGTCCAAATATGGATAGCCATCCTTGAGCACCATAATACTCCTGTCCGATAAACATGACCAGAACTAGCAGAATCATGCCTACGGCATAAATATACAGATAATTTTTAATGATCACTTTGTAGTTAATCATGGACATTCCGAAAAAAACAACGAAACCTATAATATAAAAAATTACAGCTCTTTTGGGGAAGGCTTCCCATTTCGGTCTGCCGAAGGTGGTACTATAGATCGACAAAATACTGATGACCATCAGAATGAGCAATATAAAAACAATCGAATAGTCTATTTTTTTGAATTTATGCAGCATGTAGTTATGTTCCTCCAAGCATTCAGCAATCTTCGGTATATCTCATTGTAGAGGATTTCACGGCAAAAAGAAAACCCGCGGAACCTTACATTTTCGTCACCTGTTCCGAAGTGCGAACACCCAGTACATGCCTTTCAATGCCTGCAAGGTCCGGCACGATGATAATTTCCGGCCAATGTCCGGCCAATTCAAGCAGAGATGCGATGTCGCGAGCCTGTCCCTGCCCCAGCTCAAAACCGATGACCTGTGGCGGTGCAGGCAGCAGCGCAAGCTGCTCCAGCATGATGCGGTACGGCCCGAGCCCATCCGGGCCGCCGTCCAGTGCTGTGCGCGGCTCATGATCGCGCACCTCGGGCTGCAACCCGGCGATATCTGCCGCCGGGATGTAAGGCGGGTTGGACACCAGGATGTCCACCCGTGCCCCGGCGAACGGGGCCAGCAGATCGCCTTCACGGAAGTCGATCTGTACCCCGTTCGCGGCCGCGTTGCGCGCGGCCACTTGCAGGGCAGCCGCCGAGATATCTCCGGCGCCTACCTGCCAGTGCGGGCGCTGCGAAGCCATCGTCACTGCGATGGCGCCGCTGCCCGTGCCAATGTCGACGGCAAGCGGAGCGCCGCCGGGAAACACGCGGTCGGCTTCGCGCAGCACAGCCTCGACCAGCAGCTCGGTCTCCGGCCGCGGGATCAGCACGGCCGGCGTGACCTCGAACGGCAGCCCATAGAATTCCTGGCTGCCGATAATGTACTGCACTGGCTCACCCGCAGCCTTGCGCGTGACGGCGTCTTCCCAGCGGCTGCGAAGCTCGCTGGGAAAGGGTTCCGGCTGCATCATATAGTACGCGGCCCCTTCGCGGCCGAGTACATGTTCCAGCAGCAGCCGGGCATTGTTGTGCGGCTCGTACACGCCACACTTTTCCAAAAAAGAGGAAGCCTCCACGAAGGCTTCCCGACAGCTCTGTTCCGGCGTCATGACAAACTGCGCGCGGGTCACAGATTATTCTCCTCTATCCATCATATCCGTCTGCTCGGCAATCGTCAGTGCAGACACGATATCAGCAATCTCACCATTCATGATTTGATCCAGCTTGTGCATCGTCAATCCGATACGGTGATCCGTAACACGGCTTTGTGGGAAATTATAGGTACGAATCCGCTCACTGCGGTCGCCTGTACCTACTTTGCTCTTCCGTTCACTCGAAATTTTAGCTTCTTCTTCCTGACGCATCATATCGAAGATACGTGTACGCAAAACTTGCAATGCTTTTTCCTTATTCGAGTTCTGGGATTTACCATCCTGACACGTCGCCACAATTCCCGTTGGAACGTGAGTTACCCGTACAGCCGATTTCGTGGTATTAACCGATTGTCCACCGGCACCACTGGAACAGAACGTGTCTACACGGATATCTTTATCATGTATTTCAATATCGAAATCTTCGGCTTCAGGCATAACCGCTACTGTGGAAGTAGAGGTATGAATACGACCGCCGGATTCCGTGGTCGGAATACGTTGCACACGGTGTGCGCCACTTTCGTATTTCATCTTGCTGTACGCTCCGCGTCCATTGATGAGGAAAACAACCTCTTTGAATCCGCCCAGATCATTTGTGTTGACATCCATCAGTTCCACGCGCCAGCCTTGTGTATCGGCATAACGTGTGTACATCCGGTAGAGATCAGCTGCAAACAGCGCTGCTTCATCTCCACCAGCAGCTCCACGAATTTCAACGATGACGTTTTTATCATCATTCGGGTCTTTTGGCAGCATGAGAACACGAATCAGATCGTCCAGTTCCTTCTGACGAGTGCTCAGTTCATCAATTTCCATTTTGACCATTTCACGCATCTCGTCGTCCAGCTTCTCGCCCTGCATTTCTTTGGCAGCTTCGAGATCCTGACTTACCTGTTTGTACTCATTGTACGCTTCATAGGTAGGCTGCAGATCCGATTGTTCTTTGGAATATTCCCGCAGCTTCTTGTTGTCACTTGCTACATCCGGGTCACACAGCAGCTCGCTGAGTTTCTCGTAACGGTCGGCTAACGCCTGTAATTTATCAAACATATATAGTCACCTCACGCGTTATTTTCGTTCCAGCATTTCAACATCCATTCGATTCCGATAGGCATTCATTTCATGCATCATCAGACCATTTATATTTCACAAGGCACGGAGTTCTCAGAAATCCCTGACCGTAACATTCACTTTATGATCGACGTATAACATCGCTACAACGTCATCAAATCCTTTACTTTTAAGTTATATAAAAGAAATCGCGTACCCGGTATCAAACCCGCTACAACTCATTAAGCCGAGCGTGAAATTTAACATAGGTATACGACTCTTAATTATAGCACATTCTTATGATTCTGAATAGTAACTATTCCGCTGTCGGATGAACTAATTTTTCCACTGCGAATGCGAAAATGAAATTGTTTTTCGATGTTGTTCCGGAATGTTCCTACTGTGGTATAATAAAAGTATAGCAAGTGTAAAATAAACAAAAGCCACGATGCTGGACACATCGTGACTTCTCTAACAAAGGCCGGTGGGCGACCACGGCGAATTTCAATCAAACCGATGAAAAACCACCGGATTGCTAGGCTCCCAACCTAATCCCGGTGGTTTTTCTTGTTCCGCGCTGCTTTCCACGCACTGCATAAGGCTATTAACCCCACTGCAATACTAACTAGCTTATCGCTAATTTCTAGGAAATGCTGCACTACTGCAAGAAATGACACGGCGTCACCCCCTTTCGGGTAACTTCACCATGTCGATAATCCCACCGGTTACTTTGTCTTCTCTATTATACCATAATAAGCCTATTTTAAGTTCTAATTCAGGTGTTGATTTTGATTTTGAAAACAAGAATCAGTTTCTCATGGAAGACTGCTTTTTCGTAGCATACCCGGCTACAGAACTCCCAAGTCAAAGACCCCACAATCTCCATGAGAAGATCGCAGGGTCATCGCTATTGATTCTGCATTTTAAACCATTGGATATGAATTCCCCACTCCTGCGAGCAGAGGACTCTTACACGTTTGGACACATGATACCATTATATAGGTCTAGAACGAATTAAACATTGAAGCGGAAGTGCATAACATCGCCGTCGTTGACAACATACTCTTTACCTTCAAGACGAAGTTGTCCGCGTTCTTTCGCACCGTTCATGGAACCGGCAGCAACCAGATCGTCGTAGGAAACAACCTCTGCCCGGATGAATCCGCGCTCGAAGTCGGTGTGAATGACACCCGCTGCGCCAGGTGCTTTTGTACCCTTACGGATCGTCCAAGCACGAACTTCCTGTACGCCTGCTGTGAAGTACGTGTACAGACCCAGCAATTTGTACGCAGCTTTGATCAACAGGTTCAGACCGGAATCCTCAATGCCGAGTTCCTCCAGGAACATTTGTTTATCTTCGCCTTCAAGCTCCGAGATCTCTTCTTCCACTTTCGCACTGATCGGCACCACTTCTGCATTTTCAGCAGCTGCGAATTCTCTTACTTTTTGCACATAGGCATTGTTTGCCACATCGCCGATTTCGTCCTCAGCTACATTGGCTGCGTACAGAACAGGCTTCAGCGTAAGCAAGTGCAGATCGCGCACGATCAGACGCTCTTCGTCCGTAAGCTCCATGCTGCGTGCTGGCTTGTCTTCGTACAGAACAGCCTTCACTTTCTCCAGTACTTCCACTTCCTGAGCAGCTGACTTGTTGCCGCCCTTCATGTTTTTCTTGGAACGATCGATTTTTTTCTCAACACTCTCGATGTCGGCCAGGATCAGCTCCAGATTGATCGTCTGGATGTCGCTTACCGGGTCAATTTTTCCATCGACGTGTGTAATGTTCTCGTCTACAAAGCAACGTACTACGTGTACAATCGCGTCTACTTCACGAATGTGGGCAAGGAACTTGTTACCAAGACCTTCGCCTTTGCTCGCACCACGAACAAGACCAGCGATATCTACAAATTCAAACGCCGTTGGTACCGTTTTTTTCGGTACAACGAGTTCTGTCAATTTGTCCAAACGCTCGTCCGGTACTTCAACGATTCCCACGTTAGGGTCGATGGTACAGAATGGATAGTTTGCCGATTCGGCACCAGCTTGTGTAATTGCGTTAAACAGTGTGGATTTACCAACGTTAGGCAGGCCCACGATTCCAGCTTTCAAAGCCATGTATATGACAACTCCTCATTGATTACTTGTTCGGTATGGATAATCCTATACATTATATATGACAAACCCCAAGGCATCAAGGAACTTCGCCAATTCGACCAGAGCACCATCCGCTTCCCGAAATCCCCGGTTACAGCGGATGATTCGTTTTGCGTAGATCATACGTTTGGCTTAGATTATCCGTTTTTAGGTTTACCCTTTGATTTCCTTGTACATCGTCAGATCGGTTACCTCATACCCCATCTTGCGATACAGGCTGCTTGCCCGCACATTATGTCCAAACACATGCAGACCAATGCGATCCACGCCAAGACTCAAGGCTTCCCTTTCAAGTGCCTCCATCGTCTCTGTACCATAACCCTTGCCCCGATAGGCTTCTTCGACCACAATATCTAGCAAAAAAGCGTCTTTGCCACGGCGGTTATCCGTAACGTTAAACCAGATATAACCCACATTCCCGTCAACGGCATGTACCAAATTATAGAGGTAAGCACCCGGTGTATTCAGCCCTTCAGGCAAATATTTATCGTAGGATGCCTCCGCAAGTCCCTGCGCCTCTTCCGCAGCCCAAGTACCCGCCTCCACTTTCTCTTCTGCAAAATCTTTAATCGAGCGAATACGGAAATTTGCATATTCTTCTTGATTCATTGGGATCAGTTCCATTGGTTTCCCTCCTAGTTCGAGTGTTCTATGTATGATCTCTTTGCACTCAATATTATTGTATCTTGTTATACCATAGTCTGCATGATGCAATTCAAGCCAAATCCTATACAACTTTTGGTTACCTCACTCTGTTTATACCTATATGAAAGAAAGGAGCAGATTACTTATGAATACGCGTCGTCCCTTTTCAAAAAGGAAAATAATTATCTTATCTACAGTAATTCTCTTCATTGGTTTAGTTGTTTCTATGGGTTACCAGGCGCTGGAACCCTTTAGACATTTAAGGATCACGATTCACAATCAGTCCGATTATGATCTTTCAAATATCACAGCACGCCTGAGCAGCGGCATTGAATCGTTCAATACAAACAAAGAGGGTACAATATATACCTTAAAGAAAGGTGTACCCAGCGGTGAACAAGTGAAGTTCGCTCCACAGCTGCGACTCTCCGGTGAAGGATCTATCTATCTGGAGTTTACGGACAGCCGTGGTGAAACCTATAACAAGACGGTATGTGGCTATACCGAATACTTGTCTGGCAACTCCTATGTGACTGTAACCAACGAAAAGATAACCGTGAAACAGGAATGTATGTAATGCTACTTAAAAATTTTTCACTATAAATAAAGAAATGCATTCTCCGATATCGGAGAATGCATGGATTATACACTATTTTCTGCAATTTCTACCATATCTACCACAATTGAAATTGATCATTATGTGTGGGAGTATGAAATGGTGAATATCCTGAACTTCATTTCTTGCTAAGCAACAGGTTATATATTATCAATGCTGCTTCCTGCCGGGTTAAATGTTCTTTTGGCATAAACTTTCGATCAGGATATCCCTTCATAATAGCTTCCTGAGCTACAAGATTAATACTATTTCTAGCCCAATTAGAAATCATTTGATTATCCTCATACCATGTGAATGATGATAATACATAACCTTGTTTCTTCATCACATTCTCAATCATGCTTGATGCTTGTTCTCTTGTAACGTACGCATTCGGTCTAAGCGTACCATCATTGAATCCCTTAATTATCCCCTGCTCCAGTACAGGAGCTATCTCTGAATAATACCAAGCACTAGAGAACACATCTGTAAACTCATTCTGAAAAGGAACAATAGAGTTATATCCAAAAGCACGCTTTATAAAGATTGCAAATTCCGCCCTCGTTACTTTTTCGCTTCCACCAAACGAACCGTCCGAATAACCTTTGACAATTCCTTTCTGTGCCAAGTAGATAATAGCTTCCTTCGCATAGCTCTTTTCTATATCTCTAAAAGTAACACTTGCTGGATTTTTCACTTCTCCATTAGACCCCACGACTTGGGTATCAATTGTAATGCTGTCATTCCCGATTCCCGTATTTATACCGGGATTTGGGATATTATTTACATTTTGATAACCAGGATCAGGATAATTATATCCATATACCGTCGCACCACTTCCATCTGCGGGAGTTGTCACTGCAACCGTTTGCTTCCCAATGACTTCTTCTGATCCATCGGGTCTCACGCGTACAGCAATGACATTATACTCATAATATTTATTTCGTTCGACGCCCACTTCATTAAACTGCAACTTACCGTTCACAGCAGTCACCATACCCTCATCACGTGTTTCTCCAGTGGCAGTATTCAAATACGTCTTACGGTAAACACCATTTCCTAGAGGCACGTATTTGGTTTGTGGATTACGTTCAACATAATGAACTGCTCCTTCAATGGGTTGATACTCAAATGCAATCGTTGCATTTGACGCATTCATTGGAGCCACATTCATCGGTTGGGGGATTCCTGCCGTTTGTACTTCAATTGTACTAGATTCAATTTTTCCATATTTGTTGCTCGCTACAACCCGATACGTATATGTTCTTCCTGGCTGGAGCGTGTACGCAATCATGGTATTTGAATGACCTGACCATACTTTGTTCACTTGATCCTGGTAGATCTCATACTGGGTTGCGCCCTCTACCAGATTCCATTGCAGGTCCACTCTATTATCGTACACTCGATTGACTCTGATGTTAATGTGACCTTTCGGTGCCACGTCCTCAGTCACCTTAGGGATCTTCACACTTTTAACTGCGGGTGGACCTTCGTTGTCTCCATCCTGGCCAATCACTTTATAGATGTACGTTGTGTCAGGTGTCACATTTACATCCTCGTATGAGGTTGACTTGGTCACCGCCAATGGCTGATCATTACGAGTAATCACATACTCTACGGCATAGTCTGCCTTGCTCCACGTAAGTCTAACTTTGCTGGAATCCAGTGCTTCAGCTCGGAAATCCGGTGGATATGGTATATAATTTTTAATTCCGATTGTAAACTTCGTTTCTTCACTGTAAACATCGCCTTTGCGAGCTACTAATGTATACTTTGTGATCGAATTGAAATTCACACCTTCATGCAGATATTCTAAAAGTGGACCCTCATATAGAATTTCTGAACCACGTTTGAGAATATATTGTTCAGCACCTTCCACTGCATGCCACTGCAACCTAATCGCATTTTTACCCACAGCACTTGACTGGGAGTATCTAGGGCTATCAAGTTTTGTGATTACAGGTTCCCCATCAGCTAGCGTAGGAATAACGTAAGGATCTTCAGGGGTTCCCTGTCCTTTAAATTCAATATTATTTTTTAACATGGCTTTATATCTGAAGTTTTGTAACGTCCCTGCATCAACAGGGGTCATGTGATTATTTGGAAATGTATTTGAATCGGACGCATTCTCTGTAAAAACAAATCCCTTATTCCCGGATTTTCCTAATGCACTTTCATATGTACTGGGATTAACCAAAGCAAGGCTAGGAATCATCCGATTAGGTTCCTTAGGGCCGCTCAGAACAATCCCTGTATACTTTTCCAAATCT
This sequence comes from Paenibacillus sp. NPDC057886, assembly GCF_042796655.1. NCBI lineage: Bacteria > Bacillati > Bacillota > Bacilli > Caryophanales > Paenibacillaceae > Paenibacillus > Paenibacillus sp. NPDC057886. The sequence goes on from NZ_JBHVMZ010000002.1 coordinate 155,079, forward strand.
TCCTTGGTAACAAGCCCCACAGGAGATGAATAACCATAACTATACTCACCATTATCAAATGCATTCACTGTCCACCATTTCGTATAAAAAGGGGACTGTTTATCACCATTTATTCTACTTAAATCATAGCCAACACTATCTATGAACTTAGAATATGTATCCACTCTCCACGTTGCAGCCTCACCCTGTATATCGATATATTTTGATACTGTATCTTGGGAGATTAATGTTTGATCATCAACAAGGTACCATTTACCGAATTGCTTGAGATCAACGATTGATCCAAATTCCGCCTTCATATCTCCTAATGTATAAGCATCTGGAGCTGGAGTTGTGATAATAAACTCTAATGAACTAATCTGAGACGGATCTACAATACTCGTCCAAGCTAATCGGATTACATTTTTCTCTCCTGGTTTCAGACCACTAATATGAGCATTTGAACTCACTTGGCTTGTCAATTTTGTACTTTTAACATCATTGACGTACACTTCTGCCTGAGCAATTCCCTCTAGTTTGTAGAACAAACTGATTGTATTGGCGTTCACAAGTCCCCAGTTTACATAAGTGAAGCCACCATCAACACTATCTAATTTACCTGAACGTTTCCCCGTAAAATCGATTCTTCCGGCATCATCATATATTGGTGCAGGCTCCTTCAATCTAACAAAGAGTATTTCTGGTTCTCCGTAGTTCGTTCCGTCATAGCCAAAAACCATAATTCTGTATGTTATTTCAGGTAACGCCCTCGTTATCGTGTATGTTGTTTGATTATTGACCTGTGCGGTATCACGATTGACATTAACAACATATTGGGTTGCACCAGGAATTTCATCCCAAGATACCTTTATGGAGTTATCCGTTGTGGTTACCGTTATGTTAGGTTTCGGCAAATATGACGTAGTAATAGTGTCACTTATTGTTTCAATTGATGTAGACGTACTAGTGGTGTTGGTATTATACAAGTCTATAAAGTTATCATTCGACTTGGAAGTCACAGTAATTACTCTATCTGTACGGGGCTCATAATTCGCATGAGCTACTTCTGTCCCTCCTCCCCAAAACAGCATATTACCCAACACTAGATTAATAACCAACACTAAAATTAACAAACTCTTAGATTTCATATATGTATCACCTCTTAGAATTGTATATCATGCCTCATACTGTTTTATGTAGATCGTCTACTCTTCCAATTTAGATAATTTCTCATGAATATTAGCTACTTTTAGTTCCACATTTCTAATCTATATTTCTAATCTATAATCTCCAAATAACTCATCCTCTCCTCATAATAAACTGAGTCTTTAAACCTAATAATCTATTCCAAAACACTCCTTAGGACTCATTAATCATAATGTGTAATGTATTAACAAACAATAAAAAATTTTACTCTGAATTAAATCTTCATCTTATTTAACGATATAAAAAAAAGCATATCGGTTATTATCGCCGACATGCTAAACACAAGTGATAGGTTATAGCTTTATACTATATTTATTTGAAGGCATATCAACCTCGTCATATTCTCAAGTTAGAATTTAACTCTAGAATAGGTTCAGGGGTTAAACCCCCGGCCTAACGCCGTTCTACCAGACGTGTCGTCTGCTTCAAATCCTCAATCCGACCTGCGCCAATGCCAAACATCACGGTACGCAGCTCGAATTCAACCTGTTCCAACCGCTGATCCAATGCTTCTTCCGAAGCTACAGCGGATTCAAGTAATGATCGGCCGAAGCCAGCGAGATCCGCACCAAGCGCAAGGGCTTTGGCCGCATCCACGCCTGTGTACAATCCACCGCTGCCAATCAGAACACCTTCCGGGTTCAGCGCTCTCACTTCCTGAATACACTCCGCTGTCGGAATGCCCCAGTCGGCAAAAGCTTCTGCTGCCGCACGACGTACCGGATTTGAATTCCGAAACTTCTCTACTTGCACCCAGCTGGTGCCACCTGCTCCGGCTACATCGATAAAAGCCACACCTGCTTCGTACAATCGCTGTGCCGTTACTCCATCGATGCCAAAGCCCACTTCTTTCACGCCAACAGGCACATCCAACTGACGACACAAATCTTGGATCCGATGAAGTAATCCGCTAAAATCCGTATTGCCTTCAGGCTGGAAAATCTCCTGCAAACTGTTCAAATGCAGCACCAGCATATCTGCGCCAGCAATCTCAACCGCCCGCTGGAAATCAGCAGTGTTGAAGCCGTAATTCAGCTGCACCGCACCGAGGTTCGCGATGACCGGAATGTCCGGTGCCCAGCGACGCACATCGAAGGTCGCTGCCAGTTCCGGCTGTTCCACGGCAGCCCGGATGGAGCCCACACCGAGCGCCCAGCCTCTGGCGTTCGCCACACGGGCAAGCCGTTCATTGATGGCGCCCGTTGTTTTGCTTCCGCCTGTCATCGAACTGATGAGCAGGGGTGTCCGCACATTTTTGCCCATGAAAAAAGTGTCCAGAATTACATCGTCAAAATTCAGTTCAGGTAACGGGTTATGACGAAAAGCATACCGCTCCATTCCGCTGGTTACCCCTTCTCCTGCCACATTCTCTTCAAGACAGAGGCGCACATGCTCCAGCTTCCGTTCCCCCGTAGCCACCTCGGGAAGCAGCCGTTTGCCGGCTCGCTCTTGTTCATTCATGATGAGACCTCCTTATGTGAGAATAGTGCTGATGGACAGGATAATTGCCAGTTTCGGCTATGTTCCGTTCAGGATTTTGCCCAATGCAGCAGAGAGATTCTCGGAAATATTAATTCTGATTATGTATCGTACAAACGGTATGATTTGGATCTATATTATAAACGATATTCACATACAACGCGTCAACTCTACCAGTATAACGTTCCGGCCCAGCTATGGAAAGGGTGCCCCGAAACCCAATCATATGTTGAATTTCGAGGTTCAACTTATATTGCTATTCAGAATATTTGGAGGTTGGATCAGTCATTCTGTTATACGAATTGCTTCTATAACTTAGAGAACAATTTCCGATGCAAGCTGCCCGGATAACGTCACAATGGGTGTCCCGCCGCCCGGATGCGTCGTTCCGCCCACGTACCACAGTCCTTGTATATCCTTGCTTTTGTTACCGGGACGCATGGTTGGAGGAGATGCCGTAGATCGACCCTTGATGGGCGAGTGTATCCCGTTCTATATGCTGTGGAGTGTACCGGATCAACACATCTGACTGCTTCAATCCCGTAACGCCCCGCTCGGCCAGCTTTTCCAACGCCAACTCACCGTATTGATCCATCTGTTCATCCCAATTCCATGAGTCCAACAAAACTTGGAGGCAGGAAAAACTGATGCGTCGTTGCATCATCCCAAGTTTTGTCTACGCCTGCATAGATCAACACACATCCCGATGAGGGACGATATGGCTTTCGTTTGCGTGAACCTTCAAGCGTTTGACCAAGCAAACCCGACAGGTGGGGGAAATCGCCATTGTAGATAACTGCATCCACACTTTCTGCCCCTGCAGCGGTTTCTATACCTTCACATACACCATTTTTAATAATTCAGTCCCATCCCTGGCGATTCAGCAGCAACGCTGAAGTTAACCCACCAATACCTGCACCTACAATAGCTGCCCGCTTCATGAATGGCCTCCCGCTGGTCAAATTCCCTGATAAGATATTTTAGAATACAAAAAAACACCCTCCGCACTCTTGCGTCAAAGGATGTCCTGTATACCCAAACCTATACATTCTATTTAAAATACATTTTCAAAAAGACACGAATCAGTTATCTTCGCCCAGGCGATTGTTCAACAAAATACTCACGTTCCATCCACGATTGCCAATTCGCTGAATTTTTGGGCATAATCCACTGCGGATAACGTGCACTCTCTGCACGCTCATACCCCTTGTCCCCAAGTACAAAGCGCATATCAGGGAACTCGTCCAAAATTCGCCCTATGAGTTGATCACACCGTTCAAGCAGTTCTGAACTGGTAACCGAAAGACAAACCAACCGGATGTTCTGCTCCCGGATAATTGGGTATATTCCTTCTTCGGGTGTGTCGGCTCCGAGATAGAGCACTTCAGCACCATTTTTACGCATAAACAGGGAGAACAACAATAATCCCACCTGATGATGCTCCCCTTCAGGGCACAAGGCCAGAACTTTGGGCAGATGCGGATAGATCGGGAACAGATGGAAAAACTGATAAAAGCGCTGTGAGATCAATTGAGTCATAAAATGCTCTTGAGCATGCGTACCGCTTCCGAAATATTTGTCTGGTGCTGCTACCTGCTCTTTTAACCAGCGCAGATCTGCAACATTCTCTTCTGTGTACAAGCGATAACCCGATTCCGTCCGCTCAGGGGTGACCGCGCTGTACCGATTCTCCCAAGCCCGGAGCGTTACCGTCGGAATACCCAGCATGGCAGCGACTTGTTTGATGGAATATACCTTATTACCCACTTTCTTTCCTGAAATAGCCAGACTTTCGCAGGTTAAACAAACCCTTATCCCGTCCTTGTCAGGTATATGAAAAATCCGAACATTCCACAAAAATAATACACTCATTATACACAACGGTCATATCCATGTCGATTGAGTCGATTGAATCGATTGAATTGGTTTTGCTTTGCCCGACTCCATTAAATAATCCGTCAGTCACTCTGCGTCAATGTTGTCATCCGGGTGGTAATAGAAGTCAGCACGCACAGAAAGGGGAGTTACTGTTGTTTTCTTATCGCCGCCAGACATCAGACCGCAAGTCTTCACGCGGCAAATTTCCATACATACGAACAGGTCTAGGATTACTGGTGTTATGGCTCATCGCCGTCATGCTCTACCAGACCTATAAGCCGTTACCACCCGGCATTGCCTATGAAAGTCCTGAATACCGAGTGGATCAGGTGCAGTTTCTGAATGATCTGACCTACCCCTCCGCTGACGGACAGATGAAGCATGCACAGCAGATCTTCCAGCACATGCTTCAGGTTATCGAGGATGCGGAGCAGTTTGTCGTCGTTGATATGTTTTTGTTCAATAACTACCAGCACAAAGGTCAGCAATTCCCACCCATCAGCACAGAGTTTACGGAAGCACTGATTGCCAAAAAGCTTCAGAAGCCGAATATGGACATGTGGTTCATTACGGATGAAGTGAACACCAACTACAACTCTGCACCCAACCCGTTACTGGAGCAGTTGAAACAAGCCGGAATTCACGTGGTCATCACAGATGTGGGCCCTTTACGCGACTCCACCCCTGTCTACTCCGCTGTATGGCGTACCTTCTTCCAGTGGTTTGGACAATCCGGGAATGGATGGATTCCGAACCTGATGGCAACCGACGGACCGGATGTCACCGTGCGTTCATACCTCAAGTTGCTTAATGCGAAGGCCAATCATCGCAAAGTGGTGGTCAGCGAGAAAACGGCTATTGTCTCCTCAGGCAATATTCATGACGCCAGTGCCTATCATTCGAACATTGCTTTTGAAATAACCGGACCGATTATCGGAGATATCCTTGAGTCGGAACAGGCTGTGCTGAATTTCTCAGGCGGGGGAAGGCTCCCTTCCTACACGGCTCCTTCCACAGATCCGAATAAGGGGAATATGCGAATTCGCTACCTGACCGAGGGCAAAGTAAATGACGCGGTGCTCCATGAGATTAATCAATCGGCAAAAGGTGATACCATATGGATGGGCATGTTCTACATCGCTTCACCCAAAGTATTGGACGCCCTGCTCGAAGCATCGAAACGGGGTACCGAAATACGGCTTGTACTCGACCCGAACGAAAATGCTTTTGGTCAGGAGAAAACCGGCATTCCCAATCGACCTGTAGCTACTGAGTTACATGATAAATCGGATAGTAAAATCCAAATTCGCTGGTATAACACAACCAAGGAGCAATATCACACCAAGATGATGTACATTGCCAAAGCCGCCGGGGATCATATCGTCCTTGGAGGATCAACCAATTTCACCCCCAGAAACATGAATGATTATAATTTGGAAAATGACCTCTGGGTTGCGGCCCCACCAGACAATTCATTTACTCAGGATGTGGCGAATTATTTTGACCGTATATGGAATAATGAAGATGCCGAATTCACCCTGAACCTGGATGAATTTCAGGAGAAGACCACATTTTTGAAAGAAATCGTATATAAGCTGCAGCTGATTTTGGGTTTAACGACCTTCTAAGTGAAAATGAAATTCCAAACACAAACCCGCCTGTACACTATCGTGCAGGCGTTTTTTGTGCCTTGACAGCGAATGTAAAATGTGAAAATATAGGTTACCTAACGACCGTTAGGAAGGTGGTATTAATGACTGCACATTCGATTCGGGATGCAGCCCTGTTCCATTTTGCAAGAGATGGATATGAAGGAGCTTCCTTAAGAGCTATCGCTGACGAAGTCGGGATTAAAAAACCGTCCATATATGCACATTTTAGCGGCAAGGATGACCTGTTTTTGCAAACCCTTGCGCATGCGTTCAAGGATGTTCAGCGTCGAACGCTGGAATACTTCCGTGATCACGCCCATCTTCCACTGGAACAAAGGTTGAAGGGTTTGCTGATATGGTTTGAGCAGGAGTATAACAGTAACGCCTCTGCTCGCTTTATGCTGCGTATGTGCTATTTTCCACCGCTTTCGCTATATAGCGAAGTGATGGATTTAGTTTATCCGTTTCTGGACGGTATGGAGCGGTCACTGACACGGCTGCTGCAAAGGGCGACGCGCAAGGGGGAACTGCAGGCTGTTCCGGCTGAACAAGCTGCGATTGCTTTTATGACTTTTCTCGATGGCATCACGGTTGAGATTATTTATGGAAGTTCACGTCGATACAGGAGACGGATTGAAGCTTCCTGGCCTGTCTACTGGCATGGCATTCATCATCTGAAACAAGAGGCACATCCCGTTGTGCCGAAAGGAGATTCATCATCATGAACCGCAACTGGTTATATGTATTTGTCGGAGGACTTATTGAGATTGTATGGGTAAGTGGGCTGAAACACGCCTCCAATGTTTGGGAATGGGCTTTGACAGCCCTGGCCATCATCCTTAGCTTTGGATTAATTATCGCTGCTTCCAAAAGATTACCTGTAGGTACGGTATATGCCGTATTTACGGGAATTGGTACCGCAGGTACGGTACTGACCGAAATGCTACTATTTGGTGAAGCATTCTCGCTTGCCAAGGTTTTGCTAATCGGCCTGTTGCTATGCGGTGTGGTGGGACTGAAACTGGTCACGGATCAACAATCGGCAAAAGGAGGTGAAGCATAATGGCTTGGATGGCAATTGTGGGTGCAGGCATATGTGAAATTTTTGGTGTCATCGGCATTAATGGTGCTTCTTCCCGGAAGGGCTGGCCTTATATCGTGCTCATGCTTGTATCGTTCGTATTCAGCTTCTCCCTGCTATCCTATGCGATGACTTCTATTCCCATGGGCACAGCGTATGCCGTGTGGACTGGAATCGGTACGGTGGGCAGTACGTTAACAGGTATGTTCCTGTTCGGTGAGCGGAAAGAAGCCAAGCGCCTGCTGTTTATTGCCATGATTTTGGTGGCGGCGATCGGACTGAAACTGATTACGTAAATTACCTCCATGATATATATTCTATATTAAAAAAGACGACTTCCGGTCAGGAAGTCGTCTTTTTTTGGGATATGATGTAAATAGGAAACCTCCCCACACTCTGTTACGTAAGAAAGGATGTCGTGATGATGAAGAAATTGTTCGCGCGTATGGGTTCTTTTACCGGATATATCTTTCTGTTCGCTGTGGGAGCCTTTTATTTGATTGCTCTTGTAGCCATTATTCTTCTAGCTATTTATGTCTTTAAGGGCGGAGCCTGAAACTAGATCATTTTGAACTCATCATGCTCGGCTGCTCGCCCTAATTTGAATACTCATGATTATCGTACATATTGTAATGAACATATTGTCACTCATTAGCCAGCCTTTATGGCATCTGCATGACGTAGGAAAAATACTCCACCCCCTTATAATACACTATCTTCTTTTACCATTTTCCTCCCATTTGAATTCCGTAGTATTTATCGTTTATACTTGGTTTGACCCTAAAGTCAATTCAAGAACTCATAAGTTCCGCAGGTGAGGTGGACGTATCGTTAATGAACCCTATCCATGAAATGAATGAGAAGAAAAAGCTCATTATTACCACAGCACTCAAACTGTTCTCAGCCAAAGGAAGTGCTGCAACCTCCATGCAGGAGATTGCAGAAATATGCGGGATGTCGAAAGGCAGCCTCTACCTCATGTTCAAATCCAAAGAGGAATTAGAGGCCAGTACGATGGAGTACTGCATATTTACGCTCATGGACGAAATGTCCCAGATCGAACATGAAGCTGGGCTCACTTCAAGAGAACGTCTGCACAAGCAGATTGAAACACTGCTTGTCCATGTATCCGAGCTGAAGGAATTTTTGCGCGTGCAAATGCGCAGTATGATGATGGATGAAGAGCAGCATCGCAAGGAAAAGTGCAACCCGCAGCACAAGGATCTGGAGATCCGCACCCTGCACTGGTTTAAGGACAAACTGGAGGATCTGTACGGACCGGAGATTGAATCCTATACCATAGACCTTATTTTGCTTACACATGGTCTGTTCCTCTCCTACGTCAAAATCTGGTTTACGGAAATGCCTTCTCTTACCGTATCCAAGATGGCAAGCAACATGCTGCAAACAATCGATTATGCAGCTCGCGGATTGTTAGATCAACGGCCTGCTCCTTTGGTTCCTTTGGAACATTGGCCCGCATGGAGCAGCGATTCAGATACAGATTCTACAGTATTGCGTCATCCCATTCACATCATCAAACAGATGAAGGATATCATCACTTCTGATATGCCTCCAGGACAATTGCGCAATGACGCACTGGAGACCATCGCCATTCTGAGACAGGAAATGATGGAATTCACACCGCGACGTGCCATTATTCTGGGCATGATGCGTAATCTGGATCACATTCCTGACATCCAGCCATTGCACTCCGAGCTTCAGCACATTATGGATGCCATGTATAGCCGGTTCATCCAGGCTGACTCGTCACAACAATAAAGAAATACAGGGAAAAACAGAGAGGAGAAGAAACCATCGTATGAAAGGGATTATTAATTTTTCACTGAACAACAAGTTTGCGATCTGGATTCTGACCATCATCGTTTCCTTCGCCGGTTTGTACAGCGGACTGACGATGAAACAGGAGACCATTCCAAACATCAATGTGCCATTTCTAAGTGTTACGGCCATTGACCCAGGGGCAGCTCCAGAGGGTATTGTGGAGGATGTCACCAAACCATTGGAACAGACCTTAAGAAATGTAGAGGGAATTAAGACACTCACTTCCACTTCCATGGAGAATGCCTCCTCCATCACCCTCGAATTTGATTATGGTACCGATCTGGATAACGCTACCGCAGCGGTACGCGAAGCACTGAATGAGGTGCAGTTGCCGGACGGTGTACAGAAACCAACCATTTCGAAGTTCAGCATCAACTCCTTCCCGGTTGTCTCGCTCAGCTTGTCTGACAAGGATGGCGGCGATCTGGAACAATTGACTCGACTGGTTGAAACGGATATCCAGCCTGCACTCGAAGATATTGACGGTGTAGCTCAAGTCCAAGTTTCCGGCCAATTCGTTAAGGAAGTTCAACTGAAGTTTGACCAGAAAAAAATGAGTGAACTAGGGTTGACTGAAGATACAGTCAACGGTATCGTTCAAGGTTCTTCTGTCCGTGTACCACTGGGACTGTTCGAACTGGACAAAGCACAGAAAGCTGTTGTTGTTGACGGCAATATCATCGATCTGGATGATCTGAAAAATCTCGCCATTCCGGTTGTACCAAGCGGTGCAGGAGCAGGCAATGGTTCAGCCACAGCACCACAAGGCGCCGGCGCACAAGCTGGCGGAGCGGCTCAAGGTACAGCACCAGGCTCTGCACAAGGTTCTGACCAGGCTGCAGGACAAGCCGCTGGCGGAAATGCCAGTGTGGGCAGCACTTCAGGTGCCGCTAACGCACCTGGAATCCCAACCGTTAAATTAAGCGAAATCGCCAAGATTGATGTCATTGGTCAGGCGGAATCCATCTCCCGGACAGACGGCAAGGAATCCATCGGGATTTCCATCGTTAAGTCCAATGATGCCAATACAGTTGATGTCGTTAAGGCGGTCAAAGACAAAGCGGAAGAGTTGCAGACGCAGTTCAAAAACGCCGAGTTAACTGTTTTGCTCGACCAAGGTAAACCTATCCAGGACTCCGTAAACACGATGTTGTTCAAAGCGATGTTTGGTGCTTTGTTCGCCATTTTGATCATTCTGTTGTTCCTGCGTGATATTCGTTCCACCATTATTTCCATTATCTCCATCCCGCTCTCCTTGCTCATTGCATTGACTGCACTGAATATGATGGACATTACGCTGAACATGATGACCCTGGGTGCTATGACGGTCGCGATTGGACGGGTTGTCGATGACTCCATCGTTGTTATCGAGAATATCTATCGCAGACTGACACTCAAGGGAGAAAAACTTAAAGGCCGTGATTTGATTCGGGAAGCCACCCGGGAAATGTTCATTCCGATCCTTTCTTCCACCATCGTAACCATTGCGGTATTCCTGCCGCTGGCACTCGTGAGTGGTATGGTCGGTGAGCTATTTATGCCATTTGCCCTGACGATGGTCTTCGCTTTGCTGGCATCCCTGATTGTGGCTGTTACGATTGTACCGATGCTGGCACACACGCTGTTCCGCAAAGGTCTGAAGAACAAGAAGAATCATGAGGAAAAACCAGGCAAGATGGCGGAAGGTTACAAACGCCTTCTGAACTGGACATTGTCACACAAACTCATCACCGTTGGCGCTGCTGTATTGCTGCTCGTCGGCAGTTTGTTCCTGTATCCGTTCATCGGTGCAAGTTTCTTGCCGGAACAACAGGATAAATATGTGACGATTACGTACAGCCCGGAAACTGGAGCTTTGCGTGAAGATGTAGAAAAAGAAGCACTCGTAGCCGAGAAATGGTTGCTGACGCAGCCAGGTCTAGAGAAAATGCAGTATTCCATCGGCGGCAGCAATCCGCTGAGCAGCATGGGTGGAGGCAGCTCCAACTCTGCTCTCTTCTATATCGAATATAACGAAGATACGAAAGACTTTACAAAAGTGAAAGAACAGCTTGTGGAAGGTCTGAAGAAAGAAGTTACTGTAGGAACCTGGAGTGAGCTTGACATGTCCGGGGGTCTGGGAGGCAGCAGCTTGAGCCTTTCCATCTATGGTGACAATGTAGATCAGATCAAACCTGTCTCGGATGAAATCCTGAAATTGGTTGAAGCAGATACCGAATCCTTTGAAAAAGCGGACACCACACTCTCCGATACCTACGGGCAATACACGCTCGTCGCGGATCAGGAGAAACTGAGCTCGCTGGGTCTGACTGCAGGCCAACTGGCCATGGTGCTTAGCCCTGCACGTGAACGTCCTGTGCTCACGGAAGTGGATATCGACAACAAAACGTATAAAGTATATGTAGAGACAGACAAAAAGACATTCAACAGCATTGCTGATATTGAAAACGAAAAAGTTACTTCGCCGCTCGGCATCGAAGTACCAATCAAAGATGTCGCGAAAGTGGAAGAAGGCACCTCGCCGAACTCCATCATGCGTATTGATGGCAAAGTCGTTGTTCAGGTGTCAGCCAACATTTTGGCTTCCGATGTGCAAAAAGCTTCATCCAACTTGCAGGCGAACATCGATAAGCTGGATCTGCCTGATGGTGTTGAAGTGAAGTTTGGCGGTACAACTGAACAAATCAATGACACGTTTACCCAACTTGGTCTTGCGATGGTAGCAGCCATTGCAATTGTGTACTTTGTGCTTGTCGTTACGTTCGGCGGTGGACTGGCGCCATTTGCCATCCTGTTCTCTCTGCCGTTTACCATCATTGGTATCATGGTCGGCCTGTTCGTGGCTGGTGGTACGCTTGACGTATCTGCCATGATGGGTGGATTGATGCTTATCGGGATCGTGGTCACCAATGCCATCGTCCTGATCGACCGTGTTATTCACAAGGAAAAAGAGGGAATGCCTACTCGTGAAGCCTTACTGGAAGCCGGAGTAACGCGTCTGCGTCCAATTCTGATGACAGCTCTAGCTACCATTGGTGCCTTGCTGCCACTGGTTACAGGACTTGAAGAAAGCGCAGGGATCATCTCGAAAGGTCTCGGAATTACCGTAATCGGTGGTCTGATCAGTTCCACGCTGCTGACTCTGGTTATCGTGCCAATCGTGTATGAATTCCTGATGAAGTTCAAAAAGAAAAGAATTGAAGATTAATCGACCCCTTCTGTTGATTGAATTAGATCATCATTCAGAATTAAGATGAGCTACTAACTTAGAACACCCCTTAGTCCACATTAGAATGGTTTGTACATTCTGATATCCGGCTAAGGGGTGTTTTACATTTAGATATGAACTCTTAGCATGGTCACAGCAATATTTACATGTTAGATAGGTCTACATAGGGATAAACACATTTGTTTTATTTCATAAAAGGAATAGATTTTTTTGTGAAATAAAACAAATTAACGTGAGATTTCAGCCCATCTGCTGTGATCAGACTTATAATATGGCTTAATTATGTAAGTTCACGGCTTCCAGTCAGGTGATGCTTTCGATACGTCACATCATAACAAACGCTCTTCAGAAGCCCGACTGACAAAGCGGGTATGTACAACTGCATGTATTTGTGGGAAGGACGGGGGTTGTGTGGGGGAAACGACGCTACATATTCAGATGAGAGACATGCTGAAACGTCCGGTGTTCCGCAAGGCTGAGGTACTCGCCAGTGAACGGGCCTTGGAGCGATATGTGCGTTGGGTGCACATCATGGAGGTTACCGAAGTAGGCAATTTGCTAAATGGCGGGGAACTGGTGCTGACGACCGGCATTGGCTGGCAGGATGATGAGAAGCAGGGGCTGTCTTTCCTGCGCCAGTTAATTGCCCGCGGAGCTGCGGGACTCTGTATCGAACTCGGGGCTCACACCAAGTCACAGCTTGGACCCATGAAGGAACTTGCAGCAAAAGAGGATTTCCCTTTGATCTGGTTCCACGAACAAGTACGTTATATCGATATAACACAGGACCTGCATTTCGCCCTGATTCGCAGCCACCAGCGTATGCTTGCCGAGCTCGACAGCCTTACCACCTCGTTCAACCAACTTCTCTTGAATGGAGACGGTGTACAACCATTGCTCCGACTACTGTCTCGAACAACCGGTTACCCTGTAGCGTTATATCCACTGGACGGTGAAGCAAGTGCCGTTCCCTACTGCCCTCCAGCCCAATTGGAGACTCGTCGGCAGGAATGGTTAATACATCGTGGTTATTCGGACGATGGGAATCATTTGATACGCACGAAACATTCGGCGCATTCACTGGATGCACTCACCCTGCCTGTTCAGGCGCTTGATTACGCATTTGCCGATCTGGTGCTGATGCTCGACAAGCTGCCGGATCACGAACCGGAATCCCCTAACAGACCCTCTGATGAGTTCATCATCCAGGCAATGGAACGTTGTGCAGCCGCCATTGCCCAGGACTGGATGCGTACCAAATACATGGAGGAAAAACGACGCTACAAGGAAGATATGTGGATCATTGACTGGCTTAACGGACATCATTCTACCAAAGAAATTCATGAATATGTATCTGCTGCCAACGCCCAGCTTGCTACCGGAAAAGGCACCGTCATTTTGTTTGATAGCAATCCCAACTACACAGACAGTCTCAAGCTACAGAAGCTGTTAATTCAACGCAATATCGTTGCCCGGTCCGTTTTTTCCCGCGAGGGCTTTGCCCTGTATAGCACGGTTCTAAACCACCAGATCATTCTGATTATTCTTGACCCTCTACCTGGATCTCAGCGGAAAAGCAGTCTATGGCGCTGCATTGAACAGTTGCAGCAGCATGAACAGGAACAGACCCATCGCCTCTTCTCGGGTCTGTTCGGCATCGGTCACAGCTGCGCTGATCTATCACGTCTGAAAGACAGCCTTGAGGCAGCCAAGGATACCCTGCGCATTCAGAAGGACATCGGTGTGATGCTGCAGCCCTTTTATAGCAATCTTCACTGTTACCGCATAATTTCCAGCATGAAGCAGAGCGGCAGTCTGGATGATTTCATTGAGGAATATCTCGGGCCGGTCATTCGTTATGATGCCGAAAAAGGCGGCCAGTTGTTACGTACGCTTAAACAATATTTTATTCTATGCTGCTCCAAGCAGGAGACGGCAACGGCTTTGTTTATCGTCCGACAGACGTTATATCACAGATTACACAAAATTGAGACACTCCTGGGTGACGATTATACCCTCCCTGAGAAACGCGTCACCATCGAACTTGCCATCTATGCATATGAATACGTTCATGGACCACTTGCTTGACCTTCTACGCTCCTTTTTGCTCCTGAAGCTGCCTGATCAGGATATGACTGAACCACTTCCGTCCAGACGCCGTACCCACATATTGCTCCTGTTTCTCTCCGGGAAGATCGGGGTGCCCCCACACGACATGAGCACCCTCCAGATGTTCCCGAACGGCATAGATGCGATAACCTTGCGCCACCATTCGTTCGATCGCCATCTTTTCCGCCTCAAATACATCATGGTCAGACATTAGCTTCACCCTCCATTCACTGCTGTCACAGGCTGTCTCACAGGTAATGGTGCACCAGCATCATATTTATCACGCTTCACATACTGACCCGCGCCTGCCATCCCGGCAAACTGCCGATCCCGAATCACATATTCCCCGCGGCATAGCACTGTCACTGGACATCCCTGAACCTGCATGCCTTCAAAGGCGCTATAATCTACATTCATATGATGGGTATCCGCCGAGATCATTCTTGAGATAGATGGGTCAAAAATAACGATATCTGCATCTGTCCCCACAGCAAGGGTCCCTTTCTGAGGAAACAAACCAAATAGCTTGCTTGCCCGTGTAGAGCATAAATCCACCCACTGATTAAGCGAAATCCGCCCCTTCACTACCCCTTCGGAATATAAAATGCTGAGCCGATCCTCAATGACAGGTCCGCCATTTGGAATTTTGCTAAAATCATCCCGTCCCAAATCCTTCTGTCCCTTAAAGTTAAACGAACAATGGTCCGAGCCAATCGTCTGCAATTGACCGTTCTTGAGTGCATTCCACAGCACTTCCTGATGATGGGCTTCACGCAGCGGTGGGGACCAGACATACTTCGCGCCTTCAAAATCAGGTTGATCCATCTTCGATTGATCCAGAGTTAAGTACTGCGGACAAGTCTCGCCCCAGATTCGATAGCCCATGTCTCGCATACGCGCGATCTGCTCCACCGCTTCGGCACAGGTGACGTGCACCACATAGAGCTGTGAATCGGCAAGTGCTGCCAATCGGGCCGCACGCCCTGTAGCCTCACCCTCCAGCATGGATGGTCGGGTAAGAGCATGGTGGATCGGCTCCGTTCTTCCATCCGCCAGCGCCTGCCGGACCAGCAGATCAATAACATCGCCGTTCTCGGCATGTACCATGACGAGTGCACCGTACTCTTTGGCCTTTTGCAGCGTCTGAAAGAGAATGCCGTCATCGGCCTGGAACTGGTTTTTGTACGCCATGAACACCTTGAAGGAAGACACACCCTCTTCTTCAATGATCTGCGGCAGTTCCTCCAGCACCTGATCATTCATCTCGCCAATCATCAAGTGAAACCCGTAATCAATGGCGGCCTTACCCTCGGCTTTGGCATGCCATTCCTGAAGGGATTCCAGCAAAGGTCGGCCTTTTTGCGTCAAACAGAAATCAATGACCGTCGTTGTGCCGCCAAAGGCAGCAGCTGCGGTTCCCGATGCAAAATCATCCGCCGTCACTGTTCCGCCGAATGGCATATCCAGATGCGTATGCGGATCAATCCCGCCAGGGATGACATAACAGCCGGACGCATCCACAACCTCCGTTCGTTCATCCGGCACAAATCCCATGCCAATCTGCACGATCTTTCCATTTTCAATATAGATATCAGCTTCAAACGTATCCGACGCCGTGACCAACATTCCATTACGAATCAATTTGCGGGTACTCATGATATCGCCTCCTTGGTGGATTGATCTCTGACCGATTGCAGCAGGGCAATCGCAGACTGACGGTCATTCCAGGTTAACGGTTCTTGTTCATGTGCGATCTCTACCATCTCAATTGCGCCGTCCACCGGACAGACAATCGAGCACAGGTTACATCCAACGCAATCCTCTTCTACGACCTCCAGATAGGAGCCCGAGGGATCAGACAACATATCAATGCATTGATGCGAGGTGTCTTCGCAGGCGATATGGCATTTGTTGCAATTGATGCAGACGTCGCGATTGATGCGGGCTACCACTTTGTAATTCAGATCGAGATTGCCCCAATCCGAATAACGCGGAACCGTCTGACCAATCAATTCGGATACACTGCGCAAACCTTTCTCCTCCAGATAATCGTTCAATCCATCGATCATGTCCTCCACGATACGGAAGCCGTGATGCATGGCTGCGGTACATACCTGGACCCCCGTCGCGCCCATTAGTAAAAACTCTGCGGTATCCCGCCAATCAGATATGCCTCCGATGCCGGAGATGGGCACACCAACTGCCGGATTGCGCGCACACTCGGCAACCATGTTCAGTGCAATCGGCTTCACAGCCGGACCGCAGTACCCGCCATGCGCCCCTTTGCCACCTACATGCGGCACGGTATTCCAGGAATCCAGATCCACACCCGCCAAAGAGTTGATCGTGTTGATCAGGGAAATTGCATCTGCCCCGCCACGTACAGCCGCCCGCGCAGTGGCCGTAATATCGGTAATATTAGGCGTCAGCTTCACAATGACAGGTGTCGTCGCCACTTCCTTCACCCACATCGTCTGTAATTCGACCAGGTCCGGTTGTTGACCAGACGCAGCTCCCATACCACGCTCGGCCATGCCGTGCGGACAACCAAAGTTCAGCTCCAGCCCGTCTACCCCGACAGCTTCGACTTTCTTCACAATCTCATGCCACTTTTCGCGTTTCGGTTCCACCATGAGAGAAGCAACCACTGCCCGATCGGGAAAGCGTTTCTTGGTCTCGGCAATTTCACGCAAATTCACCTCCAACGGACGGTCGGATATCAATTCTATATTGTTAAAACCCGCAACGCGCTGCCCACCAAAATGAATGGCTGCAAAACGCGAAGAAGTATTGATGATCGGCTCGCCCAACGTCTTCCAGACGGCACCACCCCAGCCTGCTTCAAAGGCGCGCTGAACCTGGTACCCGGTATTGGTCGGCGGCGCAGAGGCCAGCCAGAATGGATTGGGCGATCGAATACCTGCCAGATTAATGGATAAGTCAGCCATAACGATCCCTCCTTGGTGTGGTTTGAACTCACAATGGTGTTTATTTTAACTTCACAAGTTATACTGGAATCTCACGTACGATCGAGGAATGCTGCATCATCACGTTTGATTTGAGCAATGGTGTTAAATTGGTGTTGCCCATCTGTTGCGTACACTGTAACGAACCGTACACGTCCTATTTTGCGGAAATGCGATAGGATGAGTGTTTAACGAATCGTAGAAGGCTTATTTTCCTGTTTTTGCTCATTTCCTTCCGTCTGCCACGTTACTCCATGGAATAACGTGGCTGTGGTTCGTTAGATTCCACCATACTCGCTAATCGCTTCAATAAGGTGCATAGGGTTCGTTAGCACAACTCATGCCGTCTCTTCCACCTGTCCAGGCAACGCCTTCATCACCGATGCAGCCGCCAGCTTGCCCTGCTGTGCTGCGGAGACCACCATCGCTTCGCCCTGCCCCTGTCCGAAGATAACATCTCCTGCCGCATAAATCTGCGGATGTGAGGTACGGTACGTCTGTGGTTCCACCTCAACAACGCCCCAGTTATGACGCAAGCCAAATGCCTCAATTAATGGCAGCAAACGGTTCTGTCCAATGGCTCGAACAACGGTATCACATTCGAGCATGAACTCCGATCCCTCAATCGGCACAGGCAATGCCGGGCCGCCTCCAGGTGGAGTAACCAGCTTCATTTTCACACATTCAATAGCCTGAACCCGACCGTTCTCGTCTCCAATAATGCGCTGCGGCATGGTAAACCAGCGGAACTCCACACCTTCCTGCTTCGCAAATGTATATTCAAAGGCATAAGCCGTCATCTGCCTCTCCCCGCGTCGATAGAGCATCTGCACACGCTCGGCCCCCAAGCGTACCGAACAGGTCGCTGCATCCACCGCCGTATTGCCCGCACCAATAATCGCAACCTTCAGACCGTTCAGCGCCGGAGGCACACCCTGCTTCGTGGATTCCACCAGCTCAATGGCATCATAGACACCTTCCAGCGTCTCTCCTTCAATGCCAAGCATCGGGACAGCCCCCATCCCGCAAGCCAGGATAACGGCTTCGTGCTGCTCCAATAACTCTTCAGCGGATACATCCACCCCGATGCGTACACCATAGCGAATCTGCACACCCAGTGCCTCCACCTGTTCGACTTCCCATAAAGCTACGGATTCCGGCAGGCGAAAGGACACGATACCATACGTGCCCAGCCCTCCGCCTTTGGATTTGGCTTCATAGATCGTCACCTCGTAGCCTGCTCGACCCAGTTCTCTGGCCGCAGACAGCCCTGCCGGCCCAGCGCCCACCACCGCAACGCTTCTTCCGTTGGCAGGCGCTGCCTGGAACAATGGCTCGTTCTTCGTCCGTGCCCAGTCGGTGGCGTACCGCTGCAAGTTACCGATTTGAATCGGTTTGGATGATTCATTCAGTACACAAGCGCCTTCACACAGTTCCTCTGTCGGACAGACCCGTGCGCAACTTGCACCTACCGGATTAGCCTCCATAATGGTCCGGGCCGAGCCTTTAAGGTGGCCCGTTGAGATTTTTTTGATAAACGAAGGAATATTAATATCCGTTGGACACGCCTTGATACAGGGTGCATCGTAACAGTACAGACAGCGGTTCGATTCCTCCATCGCTTCCTTGCCCGTCATTGCAGGCTTCATTTCGGCAAAACGGCTCTCCCATCCGTAATCGGACAACGTTGCTCCTGCGCTGTTTATCAATATCATGCACCTCCAAAAGGTTGATCACTGTTCATTCTTCGCCGACGGATAAAGCTGAACGACTGACGTGCATCAGGAAACGGGGACAGCTCAGCTCAATCCCAGTTAAATGCCGTTACCTCCAATTCCATTCCAGCTTTTTGAGCACCGGAGCCCCTGGCCTCGGTTACAGGTTAACCAGATGTTCGTAGGTTTCGGGCCGACGATCCCGGTAAAACTGCCATACATTGCGCACTTCCCGAATCAACTCCGTATCCATCTCGCCAATGATGACCTCATCCTGGTCCCTGCTGCCCATGGCAACCATCCGGCCTCGCGGGTCCACCAGATACGATTGACCGTAAAACTCACCCATATTCCATGGCGATTCCATCCCCACGCGGTTAATCGCTGCCACATAATAGCCGTTAGCCACCGCATGGGCAGGCTGCTCCAGCTTCCACAGATATTCCGATGTTCCGGCTACCGTTGCGGAAGGGTTGAATACAATCTCCGCACCAGCCAGCCCAAGCAGCCGTGCTCCTTCCGGAAAATGACGATCATAACAGATGTACACACCCACTCTGGCGTAGGCTGTATCAAATACCGGGTACCCCAGGTTACCGGGTCTGAAATAATATTTTTCCCAGAACCCATTCGTGCCTTCGCCCGCTTCCACATGCGGAATATGATGTTTGCGGTATTTCCCCAAGTAGGAGCCATCTGCATCAATAACCGCAGCCGTATTGTAATACGAAGCGATTCCTTCTACCTCGTATACAGGCAAAATGATCACCACGCCAAGCTCCTTTGCCAGCTCCTGAAAACGCCTGGTCGTTGGTCCTTCCGGCACCTGCTCGGCAGATGCATACCACTTGGAGCTCTGTTCCGTGCAGAAGTACGGTCCGTAGAACACTTCCTGCAATCCAATAATTTGTGCTCCCCGAGCAGCTGCTTCACGCACCAGCGCAATGTGTTTCTGAATGGCGGCCTCCTTGTGCACTTCAACTGGTGCCGAGCCTTCAACCTCGTGTGAAGCCTGGATCATTCCGATACTGATTTTACCCATAATGTCACCACGCCTCCTATGGAAAATGATTTGTTATATGTCCTTCCCATGATTTATAGCTTCCGCGCTCGTGCTGCACATCTGCCTGATCGTGCGGTACAACACTTCTGTACCGAGAGCAATATCCTCGGGCGAAGAATACTCACTCGGATGATGGCTGATCCCATCCTTGCTGCGAACAAAGATCATGCCATAGTCACACACGTAAGAAAGGGCCAGCGCATCATGGAACGGACCACTCATCAGCTCCGGCAAAGGCAGGCCAATCTCTTCGGCAGACGAGCGAATGGCATTCTTGATCCTTTCTGTACAATATCGCGGCTCGCTGTTGGTATCTTCGGTCCAGGAGTAGGTCAGGCCGTATTCCGAGCTAACGTCATCCAAGAGGCTCATTAATCTTCCTTCGAGCCGATTTCTGCGCTCCATCTCCATATCTCGTAAATCGACCGTAAAGCTGACTTGCTCCGGAATAATGTTGCGTGAGTCGGGGAAGACACCGAGGCTTCCCACGGTCCCTACGGTCGGAGCATCCGGATCTTCCCTGACCATATCGTCAAAAGCTGCAATCACCTTGGCGCTGCCCACCAGCGCATCATGACGCATCCCCATCGGTACAGAGCCAGCATGGCCTGCCATGCCTTTCATCGTCACCGTGAGCCACAGGGGGCCCGAAATGCCTGTCACCAGACCTACCGGAGCATCCAGCGATTCAAGTACAGGTCCTTGCTCAATATGAAGCTCCAGATAACTGCCAATCGAACCCTCCGGATAGATCGCTTCGGCAAATTGTTCCGGCGCACAGCCAAAGGCCTCCAGTGCCTCACGTCGGGTCACCCCATTTTTATCCTGCCGCTCCAGTTCTCCCTCTTCCAGCTGTCCGGTTATGCCGCGTGAGCCAAATAATCCTTTGTTAAAACGGGAGCCCTCTTCATCACAAAAGGCAATGACCTCAATCGGCATCTGCGGGCGAATGCCTTGTTCCATCAGACACTGCACAGCTTCCAGCGCACCAAGGACGCCGATAGCCCCATCATACCGACCCCCATAAGGCTGGGAATCGATATGTGAACCAATCATGAGGATCGGCAGGGACGAATCGGTACCTTCAAGGCGACCAATCAGATTGCCAAACGGATCAAGGCGAGTCACAAGTCCGGCCTCTTCCATCCAGAGACGAACCTGAATAATGCCCTCCATGTCTTCCGGAGTAAGGGCCAGTCGGCAGACACCCGTCTCCCCAATTCGCCCAATACGGGACAACTGTTCAATTCGATCATCCAGACGTAGCTGATTGATGATTTTCCCGGTGGTGGTCTGCATCCTCCTTCGCCTCCTTACGCGAATTTGATAATTAGAAGCTCGGCTTTCCCACGGTACACTCTTCTCTTGTTTCTTCTTCCAAACCACTCTTGCTTGCAGCTAACCTGCATCCAGGCTGTGTAGTGCAGCCAGCAAACTGCCAGCGATCAGATCCAATTCCTCCTCGGTGGTGACAAACGGCGGAGAGATGGTCAAAATATTCGCAAATCCCGGCACCGTATCGCCGTTCTTGCCAATCAGGATGCCGTCCTTTTTGCAGCTTGCCAGCACTTTCATGACCTTATCCGCATGAGCAGGCGAACCATCTGCTTCAATCAGCTCCACCCCGCAGGCAAAGCCAAATGTGCGGATATCTCCGACCACCGATAACTCCAGCAACGGCTCCAGCTTATCCCGAAGCAGGTATCCAAGTTCATCGGCACGGCTGACCAGATTCTCTCGTTCCAGAATTTCGAGATTCGCCAGTGCCACGCGGCAGGATACAGGATTGCCCCCGAACGTATTTACATGACGAAAGTGTGAATCAGGTCCGGGTTCTCTGAATGTTTCATACAGATCTGCTCGAACGGCTGTCGCCGATAGTGGGGCGTACGCACTCGTCATGCCCTTTGCCATCGTAACGATATCCGGCTGCACCCCATAATTCTGATGACCGAATTTTTGCCCGGAGCGGCCAAACCCGCAGATGACCTCATCCACAATCAACAGCACACCATAGCGCTGACAGATCTCCTGCACGGTGCGCATGTAATCTGGAGGCGGAACAATCATGCCGCCCCCTGTAATGACCGGTTCCATAATGACCGCAGCTACCGTCTCCGGTCCTTCCCAGCGAATGACCTCCTCATAGATGGTGGCGCATTCCAGTCCGCATCCCTCCTTGTTTCGTCCAAACGGACAGCGGTAGCAATAAGGAGGCGGTACATGAGAAAAGCCTACACCCAGCGGCTCGTATTTGATTTTGCGGGCAGCCTGCCCCGTGGCGCCCAGTGCTCCCATGGAGTTACCGTGGTAGGCACGGTGACGGGAGATGAATTTGTGACGAGTTGGCTCACCATTCTGGTGATGAAACTGACGGGCTATTTTGAACGCCACTTCATTGGCATCTGAACCTGAGTTGGAAAAGAAAATGCGATACTCCCCCTCCAGCCAGTCGTTCAGCTTCTCTGCCAGCAGAATCGCCGGCTCATGGCTCTGGGTCATGGGCACGTACGCGAGTGCTTTCATCTGCTCATAGGCACTTCGGGCAATTTCCTCGCGTCCATGCCCCACGTTCACACACCACAATCCCGACATCGCATCCAGATAACGCGTGCCATCCTGATCCGTAATCCAGCTACCCTCCCCGCTTACGGCAATCATCGGATGATCGTTATGAGGCGAGATGTGATGCCACACATATTTGCGATCCTTCTCCAGCCACTCTTCCTTCGTACCGCCAAGCGGCTGGGGTTGCTGATCCACTGAGCTCATTCATCATCCTCCTCTCCAAGCCGAACCTATAGACTTTACACTTGACCACTTCGATTGCAGTACCCTCTTCCGAACGCTCCACGCTTATTTATTTCGTCACATCCTTCACCGCTTCTTCATAGATGCTTTTCTCCAGTGCTTCGTCCAGATTGGCGGCTTTCTTGATCAGGCCATATTTCAGGGCAATATCCGCAGTTCGGGTAAACGATTCATCCACAAAACTGCCCACCTGTTTCTCCGTAAACCCTTCCGGGCGAATCAGCTTCGCAATCTCTTCAAGCATAGTCACCTGATGTTCACGTGTCGTACTGCCATCCGTCACATTTTTCATGACGATATCCACCGTTTCATTCTGATTGTCGATGGCGTAGTTCCAGCCTTTCAGAACGGCCCGGGTCACTTTCACCGCAAGCTCCTTATTACTGTCCACCCAATCCTTCTTGGCGATCAGCGTATCCTCCAGCATGCCTACCCCGGCATCCTCAATGTTAAATACATCCAGGCCGGACTCCTTCGTCCCGCTCTCCAGCACCACGTGATATTCGTTATAGATCGTCGCCGTGGCGACATCCACCTGATCGTTGAAGAACTGATCCATCGTGAAGCCCTGCTTCACCAGCTCAATATCCTTCTTTGGATCAAGACCGTTCTTCTCCATAAAAGCGAGAACCTGAAATTGCTGACTGCCGAACCATGTGCTCACTTTCTTGCCTTTCATCTGGGCGGGATCGGTAATACCTGCGGACTTCTTGGCAATCAATCGATAACTGCTCTTCTGCGAAATCTGGGCGAGGGCGACCAGCGGGAGACCGTTATCCCGGCTGACCAGCAAACTGTCTACCCCGGTGATGCCTACATCAGCCGCGCCGTTGACCACCTGCTGTTCAATCACGATATCCGGGCCTCCCGGAATGATCTCGGCATCAATTCCTTCATCTGCAAAAAAACCTTTCTCCTTGGCGGCATATATCCCGGCGAACTGAGCCTGCGGCACCCATTTGAGCTGAATTTTCACTTTGGTTAAGGGCTGATCTGCCCCTTCCGCTCCCTCCGAGCTGGCAGCAGCAGGAGTGACAGACGGCTCCGACTTCGCGGAACACGCCCCCAGCAGTGCAACGACCAACAGTACCAACACCAGAAAACCCGGTTTTAACGTTTTGTACATGTACAGAACAACCCCCTGTTTATATAAGGATTTTCAATCAGGTACTGTGAAGCCCTGCTTCACGCGTCAATCAATCTGTGGATGGTTGGCACCTTGCTGAGCTTTACGGATCTGTACGTGCACGATTCCACGGGATCAATCGTTTTTCGGCCCAAACAACGGCTTCATACAGCACAATGCCGAGCGCGGCGGCGATAACAATACAGGACCACGCAAGCGGCATGTTGGCCAGTCGAATCTGATCCGAGAGCAAGTAACCCAGCCCCTGGGAGGCGATGAAAAATTCACCCACAATGGCACCAATAATGCTGGTCGACATATTAATTTTCAGGCCTGCGAAGAGGGAAGGCAGTGCATGAGGCAAGCGCAGCTTCGCGAAAACCTGCATCCTGCTGGCGGCAAGACCACCCATCAGATCACTGTATTGCAGCTGAATCGAGGTCAATCCCTTGAATAAACTCACAGCCATGGCGGCCATCGTAATCACAGCCACGACGGCGATACGGGACCATATTCCGTCCCCAAACCAGTTGTTCATAATCGGCGCCAGAGCAACGATCGGAACGGCGTTCAGTGCTGACATCACGGCAACCGCCGCCCTGCCACTTGTGGGGAAGAAGGATGCACCCGCAGCAGCAGCGGCTCCCAGCAGGGAGCCGAGCAGAAAGCCACCCAGCATCTCGATTCCGCTGTACATGGCGTATCGGAAGAGCATCTCTGCATTTTCCCTGATGGATGTTACAATCGCTGACGGCACAGGCAGTTGGTAACTTTCAAGCGAGAATAACTGATGGAACAATCGAAGCTGCCACAGGGTAAGAAATAAGGCTCCGGCAAGCCAAGGTAACAGGCGCAGGCCAATCGAGCTTTTACGAACACTTCTGCCCAGCCTTCTCTGTCCGGCTTGTCCCTGTTGTCCATGGATATCCGATCCTGAAGCAGATGGCACCTTAACCGAATCCCCGATAGACTTCCCAACGGATGCCGTGCCAGAGACAGCGACCGCTGCCCCGTCCTCACCATTGCGGCTGACCACTACACTTTCATTCATCATGCAGCACGCCCTCCCTTGGCTCTGAATTCAGGCTGCCAGGGGGTCAGCCAGCGCTCAGCGAGGCTGATGGCAAGATACGAGATGAGCCCAATGCCAATGCTGAGCATGATGGTGGCCCAGAACATGCCGATTTGGGCACTTCCGTAATACAAGGAACTGACCATCAGCACGCCAAGTCCATCCGGGGCTCCCATCAGCTCCACCACAATGGAGGAAGTGACTGCAAGTGGAGCAGCTATTTTCATACCGGAAAACAGACCCGGCAGCGCAGAAGGCAGCAAACATTTGATATAACGCTCAGGCAAGGAAGCTCCACAGGAACGCATAAGCTCCAGATGCTCCGGTGCTGCACTTTTCAATCCTTTGAGTGTGTGAATGATAATCGGGAAGAACGTAACGTAAGCCGCCATAATAATTCGGGCCCACTCAGCGTTATGGATAATGCCATAGATAATGGGCGCAAGACCGATAACGGGCACCATCTGTGAAGAGATGACATAGGGAGATAAGGTACGCTCTACCCAATTCGCCACACTCATGAGCAGGGCCAGCAGCATTCCCAACACGGTTCCACCTGCAAAACCAATTGCTGCATTCCCAAACGTTACGGCCCCCTGTTCAATCAGTGTGCCTGAGTAACGAAACAGGGCTGCGAGAACTTCATGAAGATAAGGTAGACGGGATGCTGCCTGCTGGGGTGACATGAACAAATGAAGAATCCAGGCGACACTTTCCCACAGCAGCAATACGGACAAAATCCAGATCACTACCCAGGAACGAAAACCCAGCTTACTTGTGTACAGGAACATGGATTGGATCACGCTCCTCATAGAAACAATTGCGGATGGTGGTCATCATACGGTAAAAGGCTTCCGTTTCCCTCAGCTCTCGATCCCGCTCGGCAGGCAGGTTGACGGAATGAATGGAGTGCACCTGACCAGGGTGTGCGGAGAGGACGATGATGCGGTCAGACAAAAATACGGCTTCAGGGATACTGTGTGTGACGAACAGAAATGTCTTGCCTGTAGAACGCTTAATATCAAGAAGTTCCAGTTGCAGCTTCTCCTTCGTGAATTCATCCAGTGCGGAGAAAGGTTCATCCATAAGCAGCAATGGCGGATCAAGCGCAAGTGCCCGTGCGATGGAAACACGCTGCTGCATACCCCCACTGAGCTGCCATGGGTAATGGTCAGCGAAGCGGGTCAGCCCGACCATTTCAAGCAGTTCACCACTCATGCGGCGGCATTCCTTCCGGCTTATGCCGAGCAGCTCCAGTGGAAGCTCCACATTGTGGCGTACCGTGCGCCAATCGAACAGGGCTGGTGTTTGGAAGACAATACCGAACTGTCGTTGCAACCGTGCCCGCTCCGGTTCTTCCCCGGCAACACGGATGCTGCCTGTCGTTGGCTGGAGCAAATCGGCTACGAGTCGCAGCAGTGTGGACTTGCCACAACCCGAGGGGCCAAGCAGAGAGACAAATTCATTGGAATGGATCTGAAATGAAACGTCGGACAAGGCGGTAACCTGTTGTGTGCCACTGCCAAATACAACAGACACGTGATCCAGCTCAATATGGCAGGTATCGGGGACGATGATGGAGGACATGGGCATTCTCCTTTTCGCGGGAAGTTGGCAATCTGTTCACACCAAGGCTGAATGGAAGGTTTATATACACGAACGTAACAGGTTTTGCTTGTTAGGTAATACTATATATCTTTGGGCAGGGATTACATTATACAGACTGTTTTGAGTATGGGCCTGTTCATGTTACACAGTGTAAAATGATACCGATTCTCAGTCCTAAGCATGTTAATTTCCGTGTATGTTATCTAACATCTGCTTCACTCACACAGAACTCTTGCATTGTTCAAACCATATTAACTGTGAAATGAGCTTTACCATTAAAGACGCATAATCATTTGTATTTATTGAATAAATATTCGGAAAATATGACATATACCCTCGTATTCTTGGTGATTTTCTTGTATAAACATTGATAACAGCATTTTGATATTTGGATTTATGCAAAATGCTCATATAGAAGGACGTGAACTCTCGCCCCGATACGGTGTTTGGTTCTGGGATCATGAAGGCGGTGTCATGGATTCCCGACCACCACCCATAGTGGCTGGAAAATCGCGTTTCCGCACAGTCTCGCAAAGGATTTTTAAAATCAGAAATCGGGGTGGTCCGTATGTTTGATTGGCTGGGATGGAGAAAAGGGTGGCCGCTGTGGCGGTCGTATCGGTTGAATGCAAATATTGAACAGGACGTGGAGGAAATCTTTGAGGGGATCGCCGAGACCCGGCGGCAGCTTTTGATGGATTGGGCTGAGGAGCAGTGGAATCATCTGGATCGATTGCTTCAGCAGGTACGGACTGTTCATCCGCAAGGTGTGCTGCAAGGCACAGAAGATGTACATGGATTGGAAGTATGGTTCGCAGCAAGTTATATCCGCGCTACGGATAGTACTGAGCTTTTTATGCTGAACGAGCAAAACCAGGTTGTATTTTCTACATACAAGAAACATATTGGACAAGTCTACGAAGATGGAAATGCTCTAATTGGGCCAGGATTGAGGTATACCCAAGCGGATATCAACGGACAAAAGTGTCTGTTTGGACCTTATTCTGATCCACTCACACTAGAAATTGGACCACGTTCTTCCACTTTTCACGATGATGTAACCTTGATGTTTATCGTACCTATCATGGAAAATGGCCGTTACATCGGTTCCCTGTGCAATCGTGTGCCTAATGATGTATTAGGCGATCTGATCCAGCGTGAATCAGGCCACATCTACCCCGATTCCGGGGATAATTATCTTTTTATGGCCGAATCAAGAATTCGCCCCGAACTGCAGCCTGGAACCGCATTGTCCCGCAGCCGCTTCGAGGATCATACGTTCACCCATGGGGAGAATCTGAAAGACGGCGTAACCACCGAATGGGGCATTGTATCCGTTAAAGAGCATACCGAATTGGAACTGATGTTCACCGATCCTTCCACCAACGAACTGCATCCCGGTGTAGCGAATACGATTCACAATGGCTCCAATCTGTTTGTAGCATTCCCGGGTTATTCGGACTATCGTCATATTTCGGTTATTGGCAAAGGCATCACATTCCAGCTTCCCCACTGTCCGGATCTGTGGGGCATGATGTGTGAAGGCGATCTGGAGGAAGTGTATCGGATACGCAGCATTGGCTGGCGTCAATTCAAGCAGCACAGCCTGTACATCCTATCATCAGGTATTGTGGGGGCGGCACTTATCTACGCGCTGACCGGAAGTGTATGGAGTGCAGCAGCCATTGCGGCCTTCAATGTCATCTACGGATTCATAGCCGCAAGCCAGCTGCAACGAAAACATGTTCGCCGGGTTCATGGTGATTTACGCCGAATCAGCCGATTTATTCGAATTAACGCCGAAGGCAAGGGGGACCTGACCCAGCGTCTGGACACGTCGGCTTTTGCCCAGGATGAATCAGGCGAACTGGCGAAATGGATCAACAACATGATCGACTCTCTTGAAGGAATCATGCTCAAGGTACAGCTCGCCACCGTGGATGTGATGAACAACCAGCACCAGATGCGGGCGTCAACGGAAACTACACAGGGGACAACCGAACGGGTAAATCTCAAACTTGGCTCCATGATTCAGGGGATACGCAAGCAGCTTGAGGACCTGGATCAGGCCAAAGTAGCCGCCGACGAAATGCGTCTCACCCTGCAGCAGCTTGAAGTGTCTGCCACAGAGCAGATTGACGTTGCCCGTCAGGAAGTGGAGCGCATCGGGGACAAAATGACCCAGATCTCGGGAGCCGTGTCCGACACTAACCATACGATTCTATCCTTTATGGCGACCATGCAGGACATCTACCGCGCACTTGCTGTCATTGATGAAATTTCGGCACAGACCAACCTGCTCGCACTGAATGCTTCCATTGAAGCAGCCCATGTTGGCGAACACGGACGCGGATTTGCCGTCGTAGCCGGTGAAATCCGCAAGCTGGCCGAATTATCCCGTTCCTCCACGGAAGATATTCATCAGATTCTGGATAATATCTCTGTGGCGGCAGGAGCAGCCTCGCAATCCATCAAGGAAGGCGATCAGGTGCTGGCTGAAGGCACCACGCTCGTTCAGGCTGCTTCGCGGTTACTCCAAAGTGCGACGGCTGAAGAACCCCAAAGAACACAGGTTGTGGATCAGGTTGTGGTGTTGATGGAGAATATTGCCGCCATCAGCCACAAAAACCGTTTCACGTCTTCCGAGGTGGAAGCCGAGATGGTCGAGCTTATTAACGACATGCTCCACGTTCAGCATTCATCGCACAATGTGGAAGCCATTACGGTCTTTTTGCAACAGCTTGTGGGACAATTCCAACTGACTCATCCCCATAAAAAGGCTATCACCTGACGTCATCATTGACGCGGATTGGAGAAATAGCTAAAATTTGATGCAACTGTTCGTTTAGATATTGTCAGTTCATTTATTATAGAAGCTTTCCAATCTGAGGTATGAAAGGGTGGTCTGCATGGAAATGCTCCAGGATTCTTTTGGCAGAATACATGACTACATCCGTATTTCTGTTACGGACCGCTGTAATTTGCGTTGTGTGTACTGCATGCCCGAAGAAGGCATGGAATTTGCCCCGCATGACCAAATTATGAGCTACGAGGAAATCGCCCAGGTGCTCAAAGTGTTGGCTCCAATGGGAATGCGCAAAGTCCGCCTGACCGGAGGCGAGCCACTGGTACGGAAAGATCTGCATCAACTCGTAAGTATGATCTCGGCCATTGACGGGATTGAAGATATTGCTTTGACTACCAATGCATTGTTGCTGGACAAACAGGCACAGGCCTTGAAAGACGCTGGTCTGAACCGGATTAACATCAGTCTGGATTCCTTGCAGGCGAGCCGTTTCTCCATGATTACTCGCGGCGGAGATGTAAATAAGGTGCTGAAAGGCATTGAAGCTGCCACGGCAGTGGGACTTGCGCCGATCAAGCTGAATGTCGTCTTAATGAAGGGCATCAATGATGATGAGATCAAGGATTTCATTGCCATGACCATAGATCAGCCACTGCATGTGCGCTTCATTGAATATATGCCGATCGGGCAGGCTTCAGATTCATGGCGCAAATCGTATTTGCCCTTGGAAGCAGTCACGGATGTATGTGCGGAAGCGGGCTGGACGGTGGAAAACACGGCAGGTCCGGCAGGGAATGGTCCATCTCGAAATATGAAGATTGCCGGTTCACAAGGTACATTCGGATTGATTCATCCGGTCAGTGATCACTTCTGTGACAACTGCAACCGTCTCCGCCTGACTGCAGACGGGCATATCAAAGCTTGTCTGTACTGGTCGGATGAATACAACGTGCGCCGCTACGTCGATGCTCCCGATGCCATGGCAGCTCTCTTCCTCAAGGCTCTTGGCACAAAGCCAAAGAATCATGAAATGGCGCTTGCGCTGGAGCAAAAAATGCAAAGTCATACGCCGACGGTACGACGCATGTCCCAGATCGGCGGATAGGCAAGTTTGATCTGGCGGGTAACACATCCATATTTATGTGCATCAGAGCGATTTACTTCATGATTGTAACAATCACCGTTGTACCAAAAGCTGCTGAGGACGTTCTGTCTTCAGCAGCTTTTTGGATTATGTATTTATCTTTTTTCTGTATATGTTCAACTAAACATTACACTATAACGGAGAGGACAGAAATAACCTGAAGAAGCGAAGCGTTCGCCTAAAAGCTTTCTGAAAGAAAGCTACATCGGAAGCATACGCTTTATCCCCGGATTTTCCCCTTTGGAAAAGGGAATCCAAAAAAATCTGGGGATAACAGCGATCGGAAGGTTGTTCTGTCATCGGAGTACCTGTGTAATATTCATTAGTTGAACTTATATAGCGCATTGTCTATCCAATCTAACTGATTCCAAATTAAAATAAAATTATTCTGCCATATGTCCTCTTTAGGCCTTCAAGAATCCCGCAATTCTGACGATGAATATACAATACATCAAGATAATACGCACACATATATAGGAGTTGATCCAATTGAATATTGTTGAAGCCCTCGTTGCAGCCAGTCCGTATTTTAAAATCATGCTTAAAGAACACAATCTGATGATTGCTGTGACAGACACCGAGAAATTCTGGTATTATGTGCCCAGTGAAGATCTCGATCTGGGTATCAACGCAGGGGACCCCATCTCGCTTGATGATCCTACATTGCGCCGGGCCCTTATCGATGGTGAAACTTCAGCCAATCGTATTGAAGCGCATCACTACGGGACTGCCCTCAATTCGACAGCTACACCGCTTCGCGATGAAGCAGGGAATATCGTCGGTGCACTCGCAATTGGATTTTCACTCCAAAATGAGGAACAACTGGAGCACTTCACAGAACTGATCGGCAGCATCAGCGACAGATTGACGGATATGGTTCAGACCGTAGCTGCTCAGTCCCAGCAACTGACCGCTTCATCTTCACAGATTTTGGACAACACACGGATGGCGGTGCAAAATTCCAGTGAAGTCACCAAAGTGGCTTCATTCATTCGTGAAATCTCGGAGCAGACGAACCTGCTAGGTCTGAATGCTGCTATTGAAGCGGCTCGAGCAGGAGAAGCAGGAGCTGGCTTTGGCGTCGTTGCTACCGAAGTACGCAAATTATCCACCGGAACCAAAGAAGCCACAGTGAACATTGAACAGTCCTTAAAGGAAGTACAGCATTCCATTCGTCAGATGGAACTGGAGATTACATCCATCGCCCAATCCAGTAACCAGCAAGCCGAGCTTGTCACCGAGTTCAGCGAGGTGATTGATCAACTGAACAACGCATCCAAGGATCTCAAAGCTTTCATTGGATCCATGCTACTGAAGGCAGAATAAGATAGAATACTCATTTGGCGTATTAAGCATAAGGCCAGCATATAACAGTCCCCGCACGTTTAACGTGAGGGGATTCTTTTCTATTTTTACGAGAGGATCAGCTTCCACAGCATCATGCCCGCCATTCCGACCATGACTACAGCCGACAACCGATTGAAGAAAACACTGACCCGACCTGTCTGATCTTTTCTACCTACCAGCCTGCCTGCACCTGCTAGTCCCAGAAACCATACCCATGATACCGCAGCCGCCGTTATCGCAAAATAAAAGCGTGCCACCCCTTCGTATTGAAGTGAACTGGTGCCGATCACGGCTACCGTGTCCAGCAGAGCATGCGGGTTAAGCAAGGAAACGGAAGCAGCAAAGGCGATTTGTCGTCCCGCAGACAGCACTTCTGCCGAACCATTCACAGCCCCGGATGATCTCCAAATGCTCCATGCCATATAGAGCAAAAACACACTGCCTCCTGCATACAATACATTCGCCAGCATCGGCCATTGCAGCAAAACGAGGGACACCCCTCCTACCGCTACTCCAATCAACAACGTATCACTAAGGCCTGCGGTTACTATAGCTGGCAGCGCCCGCGCATAACTTCGCTGACTCATGCCCTGATTAAAAATAAATACGTTTTGTACGCCGAGTGGCAAGATCAGGCCAAACGCCAGCACCACCGAATGAATAATTACACCCATCGTTCATCCCCCTTAGACATGTCTCCATAGTAGTAGAGATAACGTCAGGCGTAACCAACCACTTGGATGGCATTGAACCCAACCAAATGATATAGTGTTCGAAACAAGAGAAAACGTAAATCCCATCACTCATTCTATAAAGGAGGCAAACCTGCCCATGAATCGTTCCGATTCTCAACAGGGGGGCAGCTGGAAGCCGGACTCCTCCCATTCCCTACCTCTGTACCGACAGATTGAAGTCTATATCAGCGAGAAAATTACCGCCGGGGAATGGACAGCAGGATATCGGCTTCCTTCACAACGAACATTGGCTCAAACCATGGGTGTGAATCGCAGCACGCTGGTTACTGCACTGGACAACCTGGCCGCCGCAGGCATGATTGAAGGCAGACATGGTGGCGGAACATATGTCTGTGGCTCTGGCTGGCATGCGCTGGCTCACGGAGCCCTGCCCAACTGGGAAGAAGCCATCGAAGAAGGCTGGTATTATCCCAATCTGCCAGAGGTACAGCAGATTAACCGGGCTGAATTCCAACCAGGCATTATCAGGCTTGGTACAGGTGAGCTTGCCCCTGAGCTGATGCCCCAGGAGGCTTTTAACGACATCCTCCATGCGTTATCCAGTCGTTCTCGTACACTAAACTACCTCGAACCTCAGGGTAGTCTGGAGCTCCGGCAGGCTTTGTCCATTTACTTGCAAGCAAGTGGCATCCAAGCCTCCCCTGACTCCATTCTGATCGTATCCGGCTCTCTCCAGGCACTACACCTTATTTCAGTTGGGCTCCTGCCCCGCGGATCGGCAGTCCTGCTGGAGAAACCATCTTATCTGTACTCCATTCATGTCTTCCAATCCGCCGGATTGAAAATGAGCGGTATTCCGATGGATCCCGAAGGATTGCACACTTCACGTCTGGAAGATGCCGTGCAGAACAATGCAAACAGGGACAGCATCTCACTGCTCTATACGATTCCGAGCTTCCACAATCCTACCGGCTCCGTCATGAGTAACAGCCGCAGGGAAGAACTGCTTGCCACAGCGCGGAACACCGGCATCTCCATATTGGAGGATGCCGCCTACAACGACCTGTGGCTGGACGAGCCCCCGCCGCCAGCGCTGAAGGCGCGCGACAAGGAAGGACGGGTGCTGCACATGGGCACCCTCTCCAAAGCGGTCAGCCCCGGTCTGCGCCTCGGCTGGCTGGTTGGGCCGGAGCCGGTCATCCGTCGCCTCGCAGACATCAAGATGCAGACGGATTACGGCACCAGCTCCCTTGCTCAGGAGGCCGCTGCGCTCTGGTTTGCGGAAGGATATCACACGCAGCATATGGATCGTCTGCGGCCAGAACTGCGCAGACGCAGAGACTTCATGATCCAGCTTCTGCAACGCAAATTCAGTGAACTCGCCGAGTGGAGTGTACCTGCCGGAGGCTTTTATATCTGGCTCCGATTTACCGTCAGTCCCCTTTCCATTCGCGAACTGTTCCATGCCTGTCTGGAGGAGAATCATGTGCTGATTCATCCGGGGTATCTCTATGACCGCCTGGATGCAGACCACATTCGTCTGTCCTACGCCTATGCTTCACCGGATGAGATGGAGCGTGGTCTGCACTTACTGGCACAAGCAGTCAAAAAGCTGATGACATCATGAAATGAAAAACCGCCTTGACCGGAAGGAATGACATCCCTCAGATCAAGGCGGTTCTTTTGAATTTTTGTATTAATAAGACAGATACGTCTAGGTCGCAGGTTTTCCTTACCCTTTTACCGCACCTTCTGCAATACCCTCCATGATGAACTTTTGGAAGAACGCATAGATGAGAACTACCGGAATCGCGGTAAGTACCAGGGAGGACAGAATCAAAGGCCATTCCTTGTTATACTCGCCAAACAGCATGTTCGTGGACAAAATCAGCGTATAACGATTCACATCCGTCAGCATGAGCAGCGGCAACAGGAAGTCATTCCAGATCCACAGGAAGTCCAAAATGGCGATGGTGACCGTAATCGGCAGCAACAGTGGGAAGATAATCTGGAAGAACGTCTGGAACTCATTACATCCATCCATCTGTGCCGACTCTTCCAATTCACGCGGGATAGACTTAACAAACCCGTGATACAGGAAGATAGCCATGTTCACACCAAGTCCGATATAGATCAGGGCCAATCCGTATGTGCTTCCTTGGACGTGAAGTCCTTTGGCAACCCGTGTCAGCGGAATCATGATCGAGTGAAATGGAACGAGCATGGATGCCACGAACAGGAAGAAGATCAGGTTGCTTAATCTGCCCGAAGTACGCGACAGCTTATACCCGGCCAATGAAGCGCAGAATACAATACCGCCAATACCCAGGAAGGATACAATCGCCGAGTTCAACGAGCTGCCCAGCAGGTTGATTTTGTTAAATGCATCCGAGTAGTTTTCCCAATGAAATGTCGTTGGGAGAGCTATAAAGGACTGGAACATTTCGCCTTGTGTTTTGAATGAGTTCACAATCGCCATGTAGATTGGCAGCATTGCGACGAGGGAGCCCAGCACCAGCAGCAGTCGAATCAGGTAGCTGTTAATTCGTTGCATCCTCATGCTTCCACCTCTTTCTTCTTCATCACCGTAATCTGAATGAGCGTGAAGATGAGCACGATGACGAATAACACAACCGACTTGGCACTGGCATATCCATATCTAAAATTGTTGGAGAATGCCTCTTCATAAATATTCATCGTAATGACCTGAGTGGCTCTGCCTGGACCTCCACCTGTCAAACCGTACACGACTTCAAATACTTTGAAGGCTCCGTTCAGTGTCAGGAAGAAACAGATCGTCACGGCATGAGTAATCATCGGCAATACGACATTACGCAGTACCTGGAACGCATTGGCTCCATCAATAACAGCCGCTTCCTTCAGACTCTTCGGTACACCCTGAAGTGCAGCCAGATAGATGATCATCATATACCCCACACCATTCCAGAGCGATACGATCAGGATGGAGTAGAATGAAAATTTCGGATCACCCAGCCACTGTTGGTCCAAGAAGGAGACGGCCAACTTCTCGGCCAGCTGCGGCAGCACCTGGGAGAAGATGAATGTCCACATAAAGGCGCTGATGATTGTACTGATCATGTTCGGCATGAAAAACAGGGTCCGGAATAACCCCTTGCTGCGCGTCCGTGTCTCAATGAACACGGCGAGCAGCAAGGCAATTCCATTTTGCAGAATCAGCATAAACACCACATATTTTAACGTGAACCACAGGGAATTCAGAAAGTCGGGATCTTCCTTGAACAGCTCCACGAAGTTCCCCAGACCGATAAAACTGTAATCCCGGTTCAGACCATTCCAGTCCGTCAAGCTGTAAAACAAACCGCTAAATGTGGGATACAGCAGGAAAATGGCATAGATGACAAAGGCAGGCGCAGTGAACGCTAGCAGCGACAGATACTTCTTGAATACATTCGTAGCCATTGGTTCTCCCCCTTTTCACTATAAGCAGACTCGCGGAAACGGGGGAACGAAGACCGTTCTGCCAGCCGTTTCATCTGCTTACTTGTTGACTTTGTTGTAGGATTTCCACGCCTTGTCGAGCGCATCAATCACCTGCTGCTGATCCAGTTGTCCGGAGTAGTAACCTTGCAGCGCTTTGCCTGATTCATCCTTAACCGCTTGAGGAATGGATGGATCCTGATACGCTTTGCCTTCATTAACATATTTCAGGGCGTCGTCTACCCAAGGGAAACTTTTGAAGTCATGAATTTTGGCAACCGGATTGAATTTCAGTGCTTCATAGAATGCACTTGAATCCTTGTCATCGAGAACATAGTTTACGAAGTCGAGTGCCACTTCCTTGTTTTTGCTGGAGGAAGATACGGCCAGTGAAGTCGATGTACTCAGATTGATTTTGGTATCATCCGGGTTGTCATTGATCGGCAGTGGAGCTACGCCGAAGTTGATATCCGGATTGGACTTCAGGATGGTTTCCGCGAACCAAGGTCCTTGAATCCACATTGCTGCTTTGCCTGTTGCAAAGGCTGCTGAACCATCATCGCCGCCCACTTCAAGCGCTTTCTCCGTTCCATTGGCATTGACGAGATCGAAGATGTCGAACAAGGCTTTCATATCCGAGAAGGAACCTTGATCCTGATTCATCTTATCCAAGAAGTCTTTATGTTCTGACTGAGTCAGTGCACCTACTGTAAGTGGCAGGAAGAGTTGTGGAATCCAGGCCTCTTTGTACGACAGTTCAAACGGGGTGATGTTGGCTGCTTTCAGCTTTTCCACGACCGCCTTCATTTCCGTCAAAGTTGTAGGTACCTCTATCCCCTGTTCTTTGAAAATATCCTTATTGTACAGGTATCCCCAAGATAACGTTTCCAAAGGAACGGCCACGACTTTACCCGACGCATCCGTTACGGAAGGCTTCACGGAATCCAGTAATTTATCGACAAAAGGTTGACCCGACAGGTCTTCCAGATAACCCGCTTTGCTGAACGGTGGAATTTCATTGACCGCATGAAGCGCGAACACGTCTGGTGCATCATTGGAGGCAAGTCGTGTTTTCAGAATCTGCGGTGCATTATCTGCTGGCGGCATCTCCAGTTGTACGTTGACCTCAATATTCTTTTCGGCTTTCTCCTTGGCTTTGAACTGTTCTATATATTTATCGTAATGTTCTTTCAGCCGCGGCTGTGCAATGAATACTTTGAGGGACACCGTACTGCCCGATGCAGTCCCCTCCGCATTACCATCCGTACCCGCATTGGAACCGCAGCCTGCGAGCAGAACACTCACAAGTACCGCACTTGCTACGCTTTTCCATACTTTCATCTCTTATGACCTCCCGGTGTAACTGGTTTGTCTTTCATAGGATCATTATATATCACGAAATGAAAGCGCTTCATTGGACATTATTAGACTCGTTTATTGGATTATTTTAAACCTTAATCCAATAGTAAACTCTCTGTGAATGGATTATTTGGGGCTGTTACCTGATATTCGAGGTTGTCCTTTTCGCATCTCCCCAGGCGAAACTCCGAAGTGTTTCTTGAATACCCGGTAAAAGTACGATACATCCTCATAACCCGTCATCTCGGCAATATGTTTGAATGGAATCTGATCATCGAGCACCCATTCCTTGGCTCTTGCCATGCGTAATTGAACAATATAGTCGGTCACATTCACGCCGTATTCTTTTTTGAACACCTTGCTGAGATATTCTTTGCTCACAAAAAAGATCTGCGCGAGCTGCTCTAGCGTAATCATCTCCATGCAGTGCTGCTCGATGTATTGCTTCACCTCATCCAGGTTCAGCTTGTTCTTGAATTTGCGCTGCGCAATCAGCTGCTCCAACGAAGTATAGTAGGGCGCTGATAACCAATCCACCGCCGATGTGATAGACGCCAGAGCCGTCGGCGGCGGGAGCACAGCTGCTACAGGTTGCTCGCATAAGCCGTTGGAAACACACAGCTCGCCCAGCAGCGTCTGCAATTCGTATGCGACCCGCCCAAGCTGTTGAGGTCTTCGGATATCACTGGTATCGAGCCGGTGCTCCAGCTGTTGGAACAGTTCCCGCAATCCCGGAACGTTCAAGTCGTTAAAACGCAGGCGTGCCTGCTGTTGGAACAGCGAGAACTCGCCAGAAAAAGCGGAAGGATAAGGTTCCCAGGACTCCGGTCCGGACTCGGTCTTTTCCAATTCTCGTTTACACTTGGCCAGAACGTTATTCAATTCATCGGGATTCACCGGCTTGAGCAGATAATCGGCCGCACGGTGACGAATGGCATGTTTCGCATAATTGAAATCATCATATCCGCTGACCACAATCACTTTGATATGCGGATATTGCGCACTCAGCGTCTGGAGCAGTTCCACGCCGTCTGTACCCGGCATACGCATATCTGTAATGATAATATGGGGCTGATGCTGCTCTACCAGCCGGATCGCCTCTCCGCCATCCTCTGCCTCACCTGCAACCACCATGCCAAGCTCATCCCACGTGCCCAAATTGCGCAAAATATCTCTGTTCCATGGCTCGTCGTCCACTATTACCACTCTATAATGATCCTTGTTCACGAGATCTCGCCTCCTGTATGGCAAGGAA
This sequence comes from Paenibacillus sp. NPDC057886, assembly GCF_042796655.1. Taxonomy (NCBI): domain Bacteria; kingdom Bacillati; phylum Bacillota; class Bacilli; order Caryophanales; family Paenibacillaceae; genus Paenibacillus; species Paenibacillus sp. NPDC057886. The sequence goes on from NZ_JBHVMZ010000002.1 coordinate 193,963, forward strand.
TTCGAACAGTGACACGGGTTCCCTGTCCTTCCCCACTCTCCATGTTCATGCCGTATGCAGGCCCAAAGTGCATCACGATGCGTGATGCGGCATTGACCAGACCAATGCTTGTCCCCGAGCTCCATACCCTGTCTCCTTGCTGGGACAGCTTGGACAGTCTGGATTGCATCTCTGCCAGCCTCTCTTGATCCATGCCCACCCCGTTATCGGAAATGCAGATGGTTACCTCATGATCCAGTCGGACAACTTCAATGTTCAATTTCCACTCTCCCTGTTTTTTCTCCAGACCATGGACAAATGCATTCTCCACAATCGGTTGCAGGGACAACTTCGGAATGTAGCAGTCACCCAGCCCGCCTTCAATCATTAGTTTATATTCAAGCCTGCTGCCAAAACGCTGCTTCTGGATGAGCATATAATGCTCCAGCTGGTCCAATTCAGACTGTAATGGCACGAGACCATCCGGTGCTCTGACAATATAACGGAACATCTCACTTAATGCACGAATCACTTTGTAACTGTCTGCAGGCTTCTGTGAGTACACCATACCTCCGATCATCTGCAACGTATTTTGCAGAAAATGCGGGTGAATCTGGGACTGAAGCGCTTTGAGCTCGGCAGTCTGTTTCTCCAGATTCATGAGATAGTTATCCCGGATATGCTCCCGAATGCGGCTTGCCATACCATGCAGATTTTTTTCCAGCAGGCCAATCTCATCCACCCGACCACTGCGCACCACTTCCTTGTCCTTGATCAACTGGATTCCCTTCATGGAATTCGCCAGTCTGACAATCGGTTTGGATGTTCGCCAAGCCACAAATGCTGCCAACAACACCGAAACCACCGTAGCCAGTCCACCCACAACAAGGCCGTATTTCATCGTTTCCAATGCACTCTCATTGATGACATGGGAAGGTACAATTTTGATCAGACGCATTCCTGACGGGTCAATGGCATGATAGAATACATATTCCTTGGCTGTTCGAATGAAACCGGAACTGTCCTTCGTAGCTGCGAGCCTTTCCAGCGCCTCTGCTGAAGGCTGTATCTCCTTGTTTGGCTGATAGACCGGACTTCCCGTACCATCCGCGATATACACCGCATAATCTCCCCGGCTGTCCAGCAATTCCAGCGTCTGATTGAATTCAGCCCACTTGACTTCCAGACTGATCGCGCCGATCTGCGCCTGATCCTCAAAACGGTTCATGCTGCGGGTCATATGAAACTTCTCCGGATCATTCGGATCATTAATAATCGTAAAGTCCTTATGCTGCTCAAAAAGTTCATGATATGCCGAAGGAATGTCCGAGACCGATCGGATTCGGCTTTCCATCGAGTTGAAGGTGAACAACGTGTCCAGTTCCTTTAGGTATAATTCCACGCCAAATACATAGTTGCCAGCCGAATAATATACACTGTTCAGCATGTTGAACACAGCCTTCTGCTCATCGAATCGGCTGGCAGCTGGGGCATCCTGGTTCAATGCCAAATACTGATGCAGCTCATCACTGATCTGAATGGAATAGATGAGATTGTTCATCCGCGCGAATTGTTCACCCAAATAGATGGAGGCCCAATTCATATTCGCACGGTTGGTCTCCATGATCTCTTCTTCCATGGAAGAGCGGGTATTTTCGGCCGCTACAACAGTCATGGCAATTACGGGCAGAATGGCCAGAAACGTCATGGTGAGTATTAATTTGTTGCGAATGCTGCGTTTGAACGGATCAATAAGCTTCCGATATAATTCGGTAAACACGAGGCATCCACTCCTGAGCTATGAGCTAAAATAAGATAAACGCCCCAGCATGAAGCCGAGGGCGCTTTGGTCTTGGTATTCTTTTTATAATCATTGAAAACAGACTTGTCAATTCATTTATGATTTCCCATTATTGCTCAATAATGCAGAACCCCCACGGTTCCAGGTCTATATTTTGCCCTCCGGACACCGCTGTTCCTGCCAGAAGTTCCATTCCGTCTCCGTAGGCATTTACGAACGAAGTCGCCTGATCGGAGTAGTTAAAGAAATACCGAATCGTATTCCCTTGATCATTCACTCCGCTCTTCACGATGATTGGATAAGCCAATTCCTGATCGGTTCCCCACAGTCCGACTTCCTTCATGACACGCTCCAACACTTTGCGAATCACCGCGGAGCTGGTATAACATCCAACGTATGTTGCTTTGCCCTTGCCATAGGCATTCTGGGTAATTGCCGCATATTCTCCCCAGTGAGGATGATCATACCAGGCCAGCACTTCTGCAGTTGTTGGTGTGATGAGTTCCATCCAGGTGTGAATCCGATTCTGTTCCTCTCCAACCTCGAACGGATCATCTCGAAGCGACACATTTTTCGGCTCAACGAACAGGTTGTAACTGATGCCACAAGCCTCACTGATCAGTCCAGGCTGGCGGGTAGAGCGGACTTTAATATGCTCATTGGCGAATCCGCTCTTGAAGGAGTAAACGACATGCCCACCATCCTGTACAAATTGATTCAGCCTCTCAAGCAATGCATCGGAAGCAGCGTACAAAGCAGGCACAACAATCACATCATAGCCTTCATAACTCTCCACAGACGGATCAATCAGATCACAGCCCATGTTCATTTTGTATAATTCGTCATACATCCAGCGCACAACGTCATTGTATTTTTTGTCACTGGTAAAATTAAACCCGAACCATTTGATCGACGTCAACGCCGCATTGCTGAACAGCACGGCTACCCGATTCGTTTTCTTCAAATTCACCAGTTGCGGGCTAAGTCTGGCAAAATCCCGGCCGATCGTTCTCGCCTCGTTGTACACCGGATTCGGTTCAAAATCATGGCTCAGTAATCCTTTCCAATACGTCTCGAACGAATTATGCAAGGAATGCCAGTGCCAATAGGCGACCATGTTTGCTCCCGAGGCCAGATGGCTAAACGCCTGAAGGCGAAGCTGTCCCGGATAGGGAACCCAGTGCCAGAAAGCCTGCGCTTCTGTCTCCAGTACGAGATAGTTCGATTGTTTGGTGGAACGTGCCACGTCACCGCCGAATGAAATCTCAATGCCGGTCAGATCGTCCTGCGACGGATGGTAGATGTCCACACTGGTGATGTCAAAAGGTTTGGAGGCGGCAAAATGGTCCACATCCCCCTGGATGCCGTACGAATATCCACGCCAGTCGAAGTCAAAATTCTGGGTGACAAACTGACCTTCCTGTTTGTACTCATTTACAATTCCGACCTGCCACGCTAGAAAATGAGTTACCAATTGGCGCTGGAATTTGGCAAATTCAGCTCCCAGACTGCCGTTGATTGTACCAACAACAGACGGGAAGTCCTCCCAGCTATTGATGCGGTTACTCCAATAGTCGAGACCAAATTCCTTGTTCAGATCATCCAATGAGCTGAACTTGTTACGCATATATTTGACGAATTGCAATTGTACGTTATCTCCGGCAGTATTGTAATGCTTCGTTTCGTTATCCGTCTGATAGCCGATCACGGCAGGGTGCTTGCTGACACGGGAGATCAGCTTGCGAATGATGCGTTCCGCATAGAACAGATACGTTGGATGTGTGATATCCATGATCTGCCGCGCTCCATATTTCCCCGGTCCCTGTACCGTTGTTGCCAGAACATCCGGGTGCTCCTTGACCATCCACGTCGGAACAGCATACGTAGGTGTACCCACAATAACCTGAATGCCCGCCGCATGCATGGCATCCAGTACACGATCTACTGAGGAGAAGTCGAATACGCCATTCTGTGGTTCATGCGTACTCCAGGTGGATTCCGCAATCCGCACCACGTTGATGCCTGCATCTTTCATCATCTGAATATCTTTGTCCAATCGCTCATAAGGCATATATTCGTCATAGTAGGCTACCCCGTACAATAACTTGTCCATGTTAAAATCCCCTTTTCATCCGGAAGTATGAAGCTCTTGCATTTATACAAAATGAAATGATTCAATTGAAAAATGATAACGTTTACATTAATATCTATTGAAGTACATTAGACACTTAGCAATCTGTCGAACGCTCTCCTTTTCTGCAATTTTTCAATGTTGGCGTTAAACTGATTATAATAAAGTATACTTTGGGTGCCGATTGTACAAGGCGAGTTGTTTTTACCCTTTTCCGAGGTGAATGTCATGGATATCCGATCACAGCTTCGAGAAATGCCACATCATACACTGGCTCACTGGCTGCCTATTATCGACTGTAACATTAAATTCTATGGAGCGCACAGCCAACAAGTTCCATACGGTTGGGCGATGCCGGAGGAATCCCATCCGGGCTTTGAAATTATGCTGGTTATTAAGGGGACTCAGGAGAGCGTGATTCACGGGTATACCTATACGGTTGAGGAAGGTTCCATTCTGCTGATTCCACCGGGATTCAGGCATACGAACCAATGTGTATCATCAGAGGGCATGACGTATTTCAGTGCTCATTTCAATGTGGATGATCCCGTATTTACCCTGAAGCTGATGTCACATCACAGCCGAATCTATGAGGCAGGTACCACAGATAATATGCAAATGCGTCCCGTCCTGGAGAACTGGATGATCATGATCAGAACATCGGAGGCATACACTTCCACAGACAAATTTATAATGCAGGCACGCATGTTTGAATTGTTTGCCCTGCTGTCCCAGGCGGCTGACCGTGAACCACTGTCCACCCGATCTGATGCTTCGCTTAATGCTCCAGCTCCCGCAGCCATGCATTATGCTGGGGCCATCGCAGAAGCCATCAAACAGGCGTTCCATACGCAGCTCCGAATCAAGGAGGGCAATGTATCCACCGTCAAAGTGGAGCAGATCATATCCTCGTTTGGCATCAGTCCGGGATATGGGCTGCAGATCTTCCGCAAGGTGTACGGCCAATCTCCACGGGCCTATCTGTCCAGCCTGAAGCTGCAGGAAGCCAAAGTGCTGATCGAACAACCGAAGCTCTCTTTGGGTGAAATTGCATGGAAGCTGGGCTATACCCACCTGTCACACTTCAGCAGGCAATTCAAACGATGGACTGGCCAGAGTCCGCTTCAATATCGCAACGCCGTTCAGGATATATCCAACGAATCGATTTCATTGGACCAGAGTTGGGGGACCGAATCGGACTGAGAAAAGTATGAGATGATGAATGAATTGATGGGTTAGGGGCCGTATGATCGGTTACGAATATGCTCATACTCTTCCGGAGTATTCATATTACTAAGCTGAATGGCCACATCATGGACGCCAGCGCTTTCCAGCTCATCCACATCGACATATCGGCAGCCGATCTCTTCAAGCCATTGGGTTACCTTCAGTCTATTATCTATTAAGCGCTGTTCAAGTTCGGGGAGAACACGTCTATGATATACACCTGCAAGCGGATGAACACGACCTGCCAATCGTGGAACGATCGCATGATGCTCTTGTCCTGATTCGGTGAGTCTCTTCATGCCTTTGAAAAAGGATGGCTCTAGCATCGGCATATCACAGGCGCAGACGAGGTTCCAGTCCGTCTCCGAGGCTTCCAGCGCAGCATGCAGTCCTGCAAGCGGCCCTTTCCCCGGGTAATCATCCTGAACGCAGTCGTAGGGCAATACGTTGTATGCAGCCGTGTTGGTTCCTGCGGAAACGATAATGCGTTGTACCGCTGGTGCCATCGCTTGGATGACCTGTTCCAGCACGCTGGAACCATTCCATTCCAATAACGCTTTATTGGAACCCATACGGCGGGATAAACCTCCCGCCAATATAATACCTGTCCATTCCATCGTGCTCACGGTAATCCTCCTCGTCTAATAAACGTATTCTATACATTGAATACCCTTTCAACAAATGATACATTGAAGAATATGATTCTGAAAGGAATGGCTCTATTGGACAGATATGCACCCGGAAGAGGCAATCCCTCTTTGGTTTCGCTGAAACTATATAACTTTTTCATTTATGGAGCCATTTCAATCTTCGCCGGTTTTCTTCAGTTGTATTTGCAGGAAATCGGGATGACCAAATTGGAGATTGGCAGTCTGATGGCGATTGGTCCGTTTGTATCCTTGTTTGCTAATCCGTTCTGGGGCTTCTGGAGCGATAAATCACGCAATATTCGCATTATCCTGATGATGATGATGGGTGGCACCTTTGTGCTTGCTCAGGCCGTATTCTATGCGCCTACGTATGCCTGGATCTATGCAGCCATGATCTTTTTTTATTTTTTTCAAAGTCCATTGTTTGCCCAAACCAACAGCCTGATACTCGGTTATATCGATGGTACGACTCAGAAATTCGGTACGTTTCGGCTCTGGGGATCGCTGGGCTGGGCTCTGACCGCTGCGGCTGCCGGACCTCTCATTGATCGCCTGGGGGCGGGCAGTGTATCCCTTGTCTTTGCCTTCATGATTGTCATTGCCTTTGTCTTCGCCTTGTTTCTACCCAGACAGCCGATCGCTTCGGATACTCCTGTAGTGAGCTTTCGACGTTTCGGCAGGGTAATGTTCAATCCGTACTTTATGATCTTTATAGGGCTTGGGGTGCTCGTTTCCGTACCCAACGCCATGAACAGTACATTTATGTCATTATACATCGTGGAGATGGGTGGCGATAAGCAGATGGTTGGCTGGGCCATCTTCACATCATCCATACTTGAAGTTGGTGTATTCTTGCTCCTGGACCGTTTTCTCAAACGCAAAATGAGCATGCTTCTCTCATCTCTCATACTGATCAGTCTGCTGTTCGCCATCCGCTGGCAGCTCATGGCCCTGGCAAACAATCCGTTAGAGATTGTGTTCATCCAGCTCATGCATTCCATTACGTTCGGCGGGTATTTCTATGTCGGGACCCAGCTAACGATGCTGTTCATTCCAAGGCCGTACCGCTCCTCGGGTCAGGCCGTGTATACGATGGCCTGGGGCGGCCTCTCTGGTGTCATTGCCGGTCTGTTCGGCGGCTGGTTGTTCCAGAGCTTCGGTGCTGAGGTAATGTATAACATCGGAGTATTCTTCTCCCTGATTGGTGCCGTTGGTTTTGCAATCATGTGGTTCTCGAACCGCCGCAATGGCTATCAGCCAACAGTGCTGACGGAGATGGGTGAAAGGTAATCTTTTGTTGGCAAAGGTTGAACCTTTCAAGATTTACACTGGAGCACTACGAGGACAGAACAATCTTTCGATCGCTGTTATCCCCGGATTTTTTTGATTCCCTTTATCAAAGGGTAAAATCACGGTGATAAAGCGTATGCTTCCGATGTAGCTTTCTTTCAGAAAGCTTTTAGGCGAACGCTCCGCTTCTTCAGGTTTTTTCTGTCCTCTCCGTTATGGTGTAACATCAACGTTTAAAAAACCGAAACAAAAGATTATGAATAGTAATAGTAAATAGAAAGGCGTCTCCATTGGCTTGTTGCCCTGGAGACGCCTTTTACGTTTATAGATTTAAGTTTACAGCTTAAGTTCATAATCCTAACTCGTAGCTTTGACCATAAACCTTTTAACTTTACCTTTGCCTACCTATAGGTTTCACCTTATGCTTTTGGCAGTTGGAACGAGCTTTTCAGGGATACGACCCGGTTAAACACCGGACGGCCTGGCTCGGAATGTTTCGGATCCACGCTGAAGTAACCATGACGGAAGAACTGGAATTTATCCTGTGCTTTCGCTTCCTTCATCTCTTGCTCCACAAACCCTTGAACGACTTCAAGAGAATTTGGATTCAATTGATCCAGGAACGTTTTCTCCGGTTGCTCTTCCACAACCTCAGCCCCTGCTACTTCCACTTCGGCTTCAGCTTCCGGTGCTTCTGCGGAGATCAGAGGTTCATACAGACGGAATTCAGCCGGAACCGCTTGGCTTGCTTCCACCCAATGGATCGTTCCTTTAACTTTACGGCCTGTGAAGCCGCTGCCGCTCTTCGTCTCCACATCGTAAGTACAATGGATTTCAGTCACATTGCCTTCCGCATCCTTGATTACATCGTTACATTTGATGAAGTACGCATGTTTCAGACGGACCTCGTTGCCAGGGAACAAACGGAAATATTTGTTGGGCGGATTTTCCATGAAATCGTCCTGTTCAATGTAAATCTCACGGGAGAACGGAATTTGGCGATTGCCCATCTCCGGATTCTCCACATTATTCTCTGCTTCGAGCCATTCGACTTGCCCTTCAGGGTAATTCGTAATGACCACTTTGAGCGGATGCAGAACAGCCATCGTACGCGGAGCTTTCAATTTCAGATCTTCACGGACAAAGTGTTCCAGCGTTTGCAGATCGATGACACCTTGGCTTTTGGAAATGCCTGTTTCGAATACGAAATCACGAATGGCTTCCGGTGTATATCCCCGGCGGCGCAGACCGGAAATCGTTGGCATGCGCGGATCATCCCATCCATCCACATGGCCTTCGTCCACGAGCAGTTTCAGCTTCCGTTTGCTTGTTACCATTTGTGACAGGTTCAGGCGACCAAACTCATATTGATGCGGTTGGTTCTCCATCTCACATTCGGCAATAACCCAATCATAGAATGGACGTTGGTCCTCAAACTCCAGAGAGCAGAGAGAATGGGTCACTCCTTCGATGGCATCTTCGAGCGGGTGAGCGAACGCGTACATCGGATAGATGCACCATTTGTCACCCGTATTATGATGATGTGCATGAGCAATACGGTAAATGACCGGATCACGCAGGTTGATGTTCGGTGAAGCCATATCAATCTTGGCGCGCAGCACTTTCTCACCGTTCTGGAATTCGCCTGCACGCATGCGTGTAAACAGGTCAAGATTCTCTTCTACAGTGCGGTCACGGTACGGGCTGTTCTTGCCCGGCTCGGTAAGCGTTCCACGCATAGCACGGATTTCGTCGGCGCTTTGGTCGTCGATATAAGCTTTACCTTTTTGGATAAGCAAGACCGCGCAGCTGTACATTTCATCAAAATAATCGGAAGCAAAACGTTTCTCGCTCCACTCATAGCCGAGCCATTTCACGTCTTCCTGAATCGATTGGACATACTCTACATCTTCCTTGACCGGATTCGTGTCATCGAAGCGCAGATTCGTTTTGCCGCCAAATTCGCCACCCAGTGCAAAGTTAATCCAGATCGCTTTGGCATGGCCGATATGCAGATAACCGTTCGGTTCCGGAGGAAAACGGGTAATGACTTTCTGGACTTTCCCTGACCGGAGATCTTCGGTAATAATATTTTTGATAAAGTTAGGTGGGGTTGTACGATTGTCCACAGGTATCAAACCTTTCATGAATTGATTGGAACTTTCAGCATTTACAATGCGTTTCATCTAAATATACCTTTAACGAGGGACGAGTTCAATAAATAACGGCACCAAAGTCATGACGGGCTGTACACAAGATAGGCCCAAAACCATTTTGACGGGTTCGCACGAATCATGTAGCATGATAGAAAAACAGAATTTAAGGGAGGGTTTCCCATTGAACGCGCTAAAACTGTCCAAAGAACAACAGGATGAAGCCATACGTACCATCCAGTCGTATTTCGAAGAGGAACGCGGCGAAGAACTGGGCGATCTGGCAGCTTGGGGTGTGCTGGATCTTTTCATGACCCAGTTGGCTCCCTACATATATAATCAGGCACTGGGTGACGCCCGTACTACGTTGAATCAACGCATGGCCTCGATGGAAGAAGACCTGTTTGCACTGGAGCGCAAGCTACCAAAGACTTCCCGATAAACCATTATTTCAAAGAAAGAAGGTTGCACTCATGTTTACCTATTCATTGGATGAATATACCGAACTCCGCCCACTTGCCATGGAGCACACTAAACCGTTGTTCGAACTCACGGACCGCTCGCGGGATCAGTTGAGGCATTGGTTACCGTGGGTGGACAACGTTACCGAGATTGAGCATACTTCGAATTTTATCAGCAATGCATTGAAACAGGGAGCTGACAACGGCGGTTTCACCGCAGGTGTCTGGCTGAAAGGCGATCTTGCAGGCATCATTGGCTTCCACGAAATCAACTGGACCAACCGCTCGGTAAGCATCGGATACTGGCTTGGCAAAGGTTTTGAAGGTCAAGGTTTGATGACCAGCGCATGCCGCGTTCTGGTCGACTACGCTCTGGTCACTCTGGATCTGAATCGTGTCGAGATTCGCTCTGCAACCAACAACAAGCGGAGCCGGGCCATCCCTGAACGGCTTGGATTCGTCCTTGAAGGTGTTATTCGCCAGGCCGAGAAACTGCCTAAGGGCTATGTTAACCATGCGGTGTATGGCATGCTGCAGCATGAATGGGAACTTTTGCGCTAATTAGACTTACATAATTTAAATGGTTGGAGGGCCAACTCCTACTGCGAAATATGGCCCTCACAATGCATGCATCAACTCTTAAAGCCCCTCCTACTCCACAACGCGTGGAGAATAAGGAGGGGCTTTATCTTATTTGCGCATTTATGCATCCGTATCACTTGAAATTTCTCGATCAGGCTTCTTCCTTAGAGCGCACGTACCATGCCACCATCCACCACAAGGGATGTACCTGTAATGTACGTATTCGCTCCTGATAAGAGGAACACAACCGCTTTGGCAAACTCCTCGGGTTGACCATAACGTCCCAGTGGAATTTCCTTACGGAATTGTTCGGCAACTTCTTCCTCACTTATTCCATTCTGCTCTGCACGCGCAGCGTCAAGTTCATGTATCCGATCCGTTCCAATTCTACCTGGCGCAACCGTATTGATCAGAATGCCGTATGGCGCGAGTTCCTGTGACAAGGTCTTGGCCAATCCGAACACACCCGTACGGAACGTATTGGACAGAATTAGACCGGGGATCGGCTGCTTCACAGAGGTGGAGGCAATGTTCACGATATGTCCGCCATTCTCCTTCATGTAAGGAAGCGCACCACGAATCAATCTTACATAGCTAAGTACATTTAATTCAAATGCCCGTTCCCAATCTTCATCAGTTAATGACTCAAATGTTCCAGAAGGCGGACCACCTGAATTGTTCACCAAAATATCAATCTGCCCAAACTGTTCGCCTGTCTTGCGAATCAGGGCATCAATATCTTCCTTGCTTGTCACATCGGTTGCACAATATTCGATACGTCCGCCACCACCCAGCGCCAGCAGCTCCTGTTTCACCGCTGCAAGCTTCTCTTCGCTCCGGCTGGCGAGCATGACATCAGCGCCTTCTGCTGCCAATTGAGCGGCTACCGCTTTGCCCAGTCCTCGACTCGATGCAAGCACCAGTGCCTTTTTACCCTGAAGTCCCATGTCCATTGTTGTTCCTCCTTCTACTTTGTTCTATCCTTTGGGCTGGATGAAATAACTCATAAGAATATCGTCCACATATTTGCCTGCGATATAAAATTCAGAGACCAGTCTGCCTTCCGTCACAAATCCGCACTGTGTATAAAAAGCAATAGCCCCTGGATTGCTGGATAACACCCGCAACCTAAGTTTGATGATCCCTTGTTCAAAAGCATGCTGCTTCATGGCATCCATCAGAGCTGTGGCAATACCACAGCGCCGATCATGGGGATGAACGGCGATATTAATCTCGTATACATGGCGGTTAACAGGCATTCCTGTCGGCAGATAAAAGCCCACATAACCACATACCCGCTCTCCCTGAACGGCAATCAGCTGACTGCCTGGAGGACAATGCTGCAAATATTGTTGTCTGGATCGCCACTGAAACGGGGCCGGAGAGGTATGCTTATCCCATACCAGTGCATCCAGTTCCATCAGTTGGGCTGCATCCTTGATCTCGGATGGCCGAATGGTATACGTATGGCTGATAAGCATAAAAATTCAACCTTTCGTGCAATAGTCAATAACACTGCGCAAAGCAGCGTTCTGAAAAAATGGCTTGTTCCTTGCTCGTTTCGACATTTTGCAGTTGAATATGATGCAAAATGCTCCTTTGCTTTATATTGTAGCATAGCCTCAGGCTTGACTAAAATTTCACTCGGTGGAAAGAAATGAACACTTAACCTTGCCGTAACGTCATCGTTTATACTTAATTGATAAGGAGGTGCGCGTGATGAACATCAAAGAAGCCGCGGACAGACTCGGCATATCGGCTAGAGCCATTCGCTTTTATGAGGAAAAGGGACTGATCTCCCCCGTCAAACAGACAAGTAACGGATATCGTACATATACCGAGAATGACATCTGGCGACTGCAAACCATTGCAGCCCTGCGCGAAATCGGGATGTCACTTCAGGATATCACTCAAGCGCTCGGAGAGATTGACCAGGGCAATCAGCAGCGGCTGGAAGAATATCTGGAGCTGCAGCAGGCGGTCATGTATGCCCAGTGGGTCGAGCTCAAACGCATGCTGGACACAACCCAGCGTATGATTGATCTTAATCGCCAAGACGGGCCACTGGATGTCAGCCATCTGCATGATCTTGCAGACAGTGCGCGCCGTCTCAGGGAAGCCCGGCAGAACTGGCATGACCGCTGGAATTACGATATGCAAGCAGCCATCCACGATCAGCGGGTACAGGCAGCGAATGGCCGTGTGCCCGGATCACATGCCTACAAAGTCACATCGGATACGGGATCTGAAATCATGAGAGCAACGGATACGGAAGAGTTAGATCAGGAAGGTGAAGGCAAGACAGCAGCACACAGGACAAATGGCGATACAACGTATCCAGAACCTTCAGGATCAAGATTGGTAGAGTTGGAAGTAGGAGCAAGTGTAGGTACAGGTACAGGTGCGGGACTGTTCAATATGTATGAAAACTATGACGAGGCGCTGGACCAGACCGCAAACTGGATATCTCCTGTGCCCGGCGAAATAGGTCTTGATATTGGCACAGGTACGGGGAATTTGGCAGGCAAACTGTTAGAGCGCGGCGCAGCGATGACCGCCATCGATCAATCCCGGGAGATGCTGCGTACATGCCGCACCAAATATCCGGAGATGCATATGAAGCTCGGCAACTTTCTGGCGTTGCCCTTCACCGACCATTCCTTCGACTTTGTCGTATCCAGCTTCGCCTTCCACCATCTGAGCCCAGATCAGCAGCAGCTGGCATTACAGGAGATGCAGCGAGTGTTAACTCCACGTGGACGGATCTGCCTGACAGACCTGATGTTCGCTAATGCAACTGCTCGTCAGGCTTATATCCGGCAGGCTGAAGCAACAGGCCATGCGGAGCCATTGCAAACGATCAGGGAACGTCATTTCCCGCTGCTGGACGGACTGTGCGGCTGGCTGGAGCAACAGGGCTACGTGACGAAGCATGTGCGGCATAATGAGCTGTTGCATACGTTGCTGGCGGTTCCACTGCGGTGAGCAACGAATCGCCCAAGAGATTACAAGTTGAAAGAAATTGAGGTGTACAGTAGATAAACGAATATTTATGTATTTCTAATTTAAATTGACTCAGTTGAGTGGCTTTTTGTTCTTGGGGTAACCAAGGTGTCTGACTCATTCATCTGGCCTCGCTATACTCCTCATGATTTCTATTAGATATCCATCCTTATATGAATATGCTCTGGATTATTTCGAAATAAATACTGACTGGGAAACTCTTCAAGTTCGTACAGTATCCATTTAATATTCTCAATAAAGTTTTGGAACAAGCTCTCTGTAAACGCATGGTTAGTAGTTTGTAAAACAAAGTGAAAAAAAATCATTGGTTAAACACTTTGCATCTGTGAAATCTCAGAAAAGGTCCATCTATTTACATCAAATAATCAATATACCATTTTTTTATTTTGTAAGATATATACAATCGCATTGAAGTTTTTTTAAATTAAAATGTATAATAATGGAAATAATTAAATTTGTAAAACTAAAGTAAATTCTGCGTAAATATTAATTCCTAAATTTATAATAAAGGTGGCGTGCTCCTTTAATGACGGAAAATCATCGGAGAATTAAGTTTGAGAAACAGCTGTTATTGAATTTTATAAGAGATGTTAAAAAACAGTTCCCCAAAAAAGCGTATGGCTACTTTTTATCAAAAGAGTCAGATGGCGGTCCTTCTGAGTACATAATTATGCAAGAAGATGTAAGAAGTTCTTTTTTAGATTACTTTTCATCCTATGGAAATTACTACAAAGATCATGATGATGCCGGATTTTTAACTTCTCCAGAAGAAACAATTAAGATCGAAAAGTATATTCGGCAAAATAAGTTATTCAAAGTGGGGGTATTCCACAGTCATCAACGACACCCGGCTATATTAGCAAGAGTAGATGTTGATCTACATCCCTCATCAAGTGTTTGGCATCTTCTAATCTCTTTACGAACATTAGAATATCCCCAAATCAGAATTTTTGAAGTAAGTCCTGATAAACAAGTAAAAGAAATTAAAATTGAGTTGGCAGAACAGGAGGATGGAAATGAAGCAAGCTATACATTTTACTGAGATAGGTAAATCTTATAATGAAAATGAGCTTTTCCAATTTCTTAAAACAATCTTCTCTGTTAATCGATTTGGAAAACCTTTAGTGACAAATAATCATGTTCTTTATGAAGCTTACCAGTTGCTTAAAGACTTACCTATACACATTAAAGAAGAAATTCTTTATAAAAGATTTTATAAGGATAATGAAAAACGCTATAAAGAATTGATATCTACATGGATGATTGAGTTACCTGGGGGCACATTTACTATGGGGAATCACAAAGACGCTAAATACATCTATTGTGGAGAAGAGCCGTTACATGAGGTATACCTCTCACCCTATAAAATAATGTCAATTCCAGTTTCAACTAGTTTGTATAAAGAATTTGATCCTGATTATCAAGACGCTCCACAAAATTATCCCGCTACTAATATAACTTGGTACGACAGTTTTATGTTTGCACTTTGGTGTAATACTGATCTACCAACAGAAGCAGAGTGGGAGTATGCAGCAAAAGGAGGTGAAAATAATCACTATCCAATTGAGGAACATTCTCTAATTGATTATGCATGGTTTAGTGATAATTCTGGAGGTAAACTGCACGTAATTGGACAAAAGAAGCAGAATAGTTATGGCTTATATGATATTAACGGTAACGTTTGGGAATGGTGTTTGGACACTTATAACTCTAATTATTATTCAAAAACCGCTTCTCATAACCCAGTGAATATAAATGATGGGGAAAACAGAGTATGCCGAGGAGGAAGTTTTCATTCATTTATAGATATGTGCAGAAATAATTTCAGGCATCATGAACCTGCATCGTTTCATGCTTATGATCTCGGTTTTAGATTAGTTAAACATTAAGGAGGACAATTTAAATGATTACAGTAATTTTGCCGCAATTTCTAACATCTTTAGCTAGAAATCAACAAGAACTACAGGTAGAAGTAACAGACTTCGCAGAACTCAAAAATTATTTGGCATCTAGCTTTCCAGCATTAAAGGAAAAGTTATGGGAAGCAAATGGCACTACTAAAAGAAATGTTTTGTTTGTTTTAAACGATAATTTAATTAAATTTGAAGATTACAAAGCAACTCAGTTTAAGCAAGATGATGAATTAAATATCATTTTACAGTTTGCTGGTGGTTAATATGAGCAATCCAAAAATATTAGATTCGAGAGTTCTTCCTCAAGAATATGTTGAAGAAGCTCTAGGCTATGTATGTTATGAGCGAACGTATCACTATCTATTTACACAAGTATATCAACTAGAGAGCTACCCACTTCTTTACTTGGACAGATTTGTAGGGTGGACTTTTAATACATCAGGCGAGCCGTTTTTGCCTTTGGTTAATGGGCTAGAGGAGTTTCTAAACAAGTATATTAGGCAAGTACATCTGGCAGAAGTAACGGAAGTAATAGAACTTCTCTATAAGCTATTCTCCCAGAAGAATTATGTTTCTTTGACTATGGAAATGAAACACCTAGATGAGTCCATTTACTATACTACCGTATTCATCGAAAATATTCAGGATGAACAAATTGTTTATACACATATCAACGAAGCTAATCAAACTACTAGGAGATGTATGGATCTAAAAACTTTCAAAACAAAGCTTTATATTGATAACAACCTAGTAGAACTATCAGCATATAAATATTCTGAAGTACTGAATAGAATGAAAAAAAATAATATAATTGAGAATATTAAGTTTATCTTTCTCAACCTTTATGGGTTAAAGATAAATAATGAGGGTATAGAAAAAAACTTAATAAAGATTCCTTGCGCGCTATCCGGATTTCATGATCTTAAGAATTTTGTTGAAGAGAATGCTTCTAGATTTTTAACTTCATCTATTACAAAACTTGAACAACAAATTTTAAGTAAACAAATAAAGACTAAGATTCATCCACTTGAGCAATTGATCAAGTATATACTAAGATCAAAAATTCGTATAACAAAGAACTTTAGAGAAATTCTTGAACATCAAGTTCAAAGTGTCAGTGATTCTCTAAATAAACTCCAATTTTTTTCTAGTTTGGTTGTAAAGAAACCAGGCCAACAATCGCTTGATTTATACCTTAAGTCCTTAGACAAACTAATGTTGAATATTAGTTATTTACAAGAATCGCTTTTAGTGGTCTTAAAGGCATTGGTAGAGGGAGAAAATTATGAAAAATGATGTGCTGGACCTTCTTCACGGGCTTATTCCAGAGGATGTGCTGAAAGAAGTTGAGAATAATTTCGAAAACTATATATGTACTCCTCTAAATCAGTTAGGGTTTGATTCTATGTCCACAATATCACTTGTAATGAGGCTTGAGGAACAACTACAAATCGAGTTTGATTATGAGCAATTCGATCCTTCTTCAATTAATAGTATAGAAGGTCTATTGAAATTAATAAGTGAGAAAGAAAGTGATTTTGTTTGGTTTTATGAAATATAATAACAGCCGAAGGGGTTGGAATGTAAATGACAACAATTAACTCACTAACAGAAGAAGAGAAACTGCGATATAGAAGACAATTAATTTTGCCGGAATTTGGAGAGGAAGGCCAAAAAATTCTTAAACAATCCAAAGTATTAGTGATCGGGGCAGGAGGTATTGGTTCTCCCTTACTTCTATATTTGGCAGCCGCAGGTATTGGTTACATAAAGGTTTACGACAATGATAATGTTGAACTAACTAATTTGAATAGACAGATCCTTCATGGATACACAAATATCAATCAAAACAAGGCGGAGTCAGCCAAACAAACATTGAGTGAACTTAATCCGAATATTTTAATTGATATCTCAAGAGATAGACTTGTGAGAGAAAACGCTCTCCAAATTGTCTCAGAATTCGATATTGTAATTAACGCTGTAGACAATTTAGAAACTAGATATATGTTAAATGATATATGCGTAGAGCATGGAACACCATTAATTGAGGGAAGTATCTTTCATTTTGAAGGACAAATCATGCTCATCGAACCTGGAAAAGGGCCTTGTTATCGATGCCTATATCCTGAATTACCAGTAAACGTAAAAAAACAAGAGTTTGGTGTAATTGGTATGACACCAGGCTTGGTCGGAGTTCTTCAAGCTACAGAAACAATAAAGTACTTACTAAAAATCGGTGAACCTCTTACTAATAAATTGATCTATTTCGATCTATTATCTACAACAATAAGAAAAATTGATATTAAAAAGAACCCTGAATGTCCTACATGTTCTCATAAATAATACATCAAAGAAAGGAAATTATAAGTGAAAGAAGTCCATACTCCAAACGCCTCGAACGTTAATCTATTGTTTCAGAAAACATTATTAAAGAATTCGAGTAAATTGGCAATACAAGATGAAAATAATTTCTTATCTTATAATGATCTTGATAGATCTGTTAATAATTTGGCAAATTGGCTAAAACTTAAACACAATTTTAAAAAGAATGAAGTCGTCGCCATTATTAATGAGCGCTCTGTAGAAACTATCACTGCAATGCTGGCTGTTCTGAGAATTGGAGGGATCTTTTTACCGATTGACCCTTCTCTTCCACTTGCAAGAATTGAATATATGCTTACGGACAGTGAAGCAGTGCATATTTTAACATCCCAAAAATTAGAATTAAACTATCAGAATAGAAAAAATAGTTTCGTTTTCATTGATGATATATTAAAGCTTCCCCAATACAATGAGTTATCTTTGGTAGATATCAAAACATCTGATCCAGCTTATATTATCTATACATCTGGTTCAACAGGAAAACCCAAGGGGGTAGTAACAAAACATGAAGGTCTAAGTAATTTGATATCTGTATTTACAAATGATTTAGATATACGCCAGCATGATAAAGTACTACAATTTGCTAGTATATCTTTTGATGCTTCAATCTGGGAGACATTTATGGCCTTTTTTACAGGTGCTAGCCTACACATTGTCCCACAAAATACTATTATGAATCCTAGGCACTTTGAAACTTATCTAAACATTAATAAAATATCAATAGTAACCCTTGGACCCACGTATCTCGCATACCTTAATCCTTCTAACATAGAACACTTAAACATGGTTATTACGGCTGGTTCGCAAATTTCTTCAGATCTGGTAAGAAAATGGTCTAAATTTAAGTATGTGAATGCTTATGGACCCACAGAAACAACGATATGTGCCACTTTGTGGAAGCGAAGTACTATGGAAGAAATTGAATCTATACCAATCGGCAAAGCTATACAAAATTGTGAAATTTATGTCATGGATTCAAATCTGAATGAGTTACCAGCCGGACAGGCCGGTGAGTTATGTATTGCGGGAATTAACTTAGCAATCGGCTACTTAAATAACGAAGAAATGACTAATAAAAAATTTGTATTCAGTGAAGCTTTAGGTAAACGATTGTATCGAACAGGCGATCAGGCTAAGCTCACTAAAAACAATGATTTAATCTTTTTAGGTAGAATTGATGACCAGATAAAAATTAGAGGTTATCGTATTGAAATAGGCGAGATTGAGTATTATATAAAAACATATCCTGAAATATTGGATGCATGTGTAAAAGTAGTGAAGGACTCTCAAAATCAAGATCATATATGCGCCTATTACTTATCTGATGAAACCATTAATAATATTCAACTAAAAGAGTATTTAAGTTCATATTTACCCAGTTATATGGTTCCCAATCATTTAATCAGACTCGAAAATTTTCCATTAACTATCAGTGGTAAAGTTGAAAAATCTCATTTAAGATCTCCTTTTTAATCAATCTTTCTGCTTGAGCAACGTACTATAGGAAATTTAAGGAGTAACACTTCTTACGCCCTGCAAGAGCGAACACCTTAACATAAAAAGTTTACTACAAAGGTGGAAATACTTGATGAGTTCTATTAAGAAAAGCTTGCTTGATTTAAAAGGATTCCACCCTATGATCTATATACTATTGATTGGTACAGCACTTGCTAGAGCAGCTAATGCTATGAGTATCCCATTTCTAGCTATTTATCTGAGCAAAGAAACGGATTTAAATGCCATTTTGATTGGTCTAATTGTTGGTGCAGGAGCATTATCAAGTGCTTTGGGTGGCTTTTTTGGTGGAGTACTATCAGATCAGTTTGGTCGTAAAAGGATTATGTTAATAGCACTTTATATATGGGGACTTGTTTTCATTGGATTCTTCTACGCCCATGCTACTTTAATTTTCTTACTTCTAAACATTCTTAATGGACTATGTCGCACTTTTTTTGAGCCGGTGGCTCAAGCGTTAATGTCTGACCTTACACCAAGTGAAAAAAGAGTTCGAATCTTTTCTATGAGGTATCTTGCTATAAATGTAGGAGTAACAATTGGACCATTATTGGGAGCTTACATCGCTCTTGAAGAAAGTTCAGTAGCGTTCTTACTTACTGGATTGTTCTATATTCTGTATGCTATTGCATTATCTCTCCTGTTACGCTTTTTTAATATAAACGAGATCAATAAGACAAAGAAAGAAAGTGTTACGATTATTTCAGCTGCGAATGTTATATTGAGAGATTCGTATTATCGCAGGTTGTTGATTGGCGGTATTATTGTTACTATTGCCTACTCGCAATTAGACTCAACTCTACCACAATATTTAAACCACAGTTTCGTGACTGGTGTTGAATTTTATGCGATCATGCTAAGCCTCAATGCACTATTAGTAGTAATATTTCAAATACCTTTAACTTCATGGATTGAAAGTAAAGGTTCTCTGTATGCAATTATTTTAGGTAATATTTTTATATCAATAGGGTTTATTGGTTTTTGTTTTTCTCCTAATTTAGTATTTCTTATTATATCTATGTTTGTATTCACTATTGGAGAAATTTTCTATTTCCCGGCTGCTAGTGCTATGGTTGATAAAATAGCGCCGGATCATCTAAGAGGTACATATTATGGTGCTCAATCATTTTTATATTTCGGAAAATTTATAGGGCCCATTCTAGGTGGTTTTTTATTGAAACAGCTAGGTGGCTCAGGTCTTTTTGTTACAATGGTTTTCTTAACTATGGTTGGTACCGTATTTTATCGTGTTAAAGTCGAGAGGAATTTAACGCAATTTGAACACAATAATCCATTTTGAATACTTAAAGAGGATGACACTGAATTAAATGCCATCCTCTTAGCTATTATATTTAAATGATAGCCACATATTGATTTATTTTTTGAGAACACTAATGTGTCTTAAATTTATCCAAGAGCTATTCTGATGTGTATAAAAAAGCTTCTCTTTAAAATGGCCAATTTCCAAGATTGTAAAGTATTCGAAGTGTTTCTTTAAATCATCCTCCGTAAAAAAATGAGCAAACTTGCCTTTTTTATATTCGTATGTATATGGTTCGATCTGATTCCCTTTTTCATTGTTGCTATCCTCGTCTGAAAATACAGAAAAAAAGCCTAATCCATTTTCGTTAAGGAGTTCACTACATTTGTTTATTATTAAATGTCGTTCTTGTCGCTTGAATAAATGAAGAAGATTATAACAAAAAATAGCGTCATATTTCTTTTCTAATTCCATATCAAATATAGACGAATGAATAAAGTTAGATTTAGGATCAAATTCCTTTGCAAGTTCGATGGCAGTAGACGAAAATTCAATACCATCTACATCAAAAACTTTAGATAATTCTTTAGAATTTCGTCCATATCCAGCTCCTAGAACTAGTACTTTTTTTACATTAAACTGCTTATATAGTGATATTGCCTTAAATACCATTTCGCTAGGATCTTCTCCCCAAATTTTCCCTTCCATTTCAAATCTATGTTCCCAATAAGATCCCATTTATCGATCTCCCCTTCCGTTGGAATTTCCCGCCTTGAACTAAACTGATTAAATTACTAAACAGATTAATACAGTATATAATTCTATAAAAAGAATTGTTTACCTTTGTTATTTAATACGATAACTATAAAAAACACCCCTTAGTATCTCATTGGATAAAGAATATTCCAATGTACATTCTAAGGGATGCTTTATAATATGATAGATTGTTTAGAGAAAGATCACTGTCTGAACTTTTGTTTCTTACATATAAATTTCAACAATCGTGCGCTCCGAAGCATTACGCGCTTGTTTGAACTCATCCAGCGAGATACGAGCCCCACCTTGACGGTAGCGGTTCGCCGTTTGTTCGGTGCGGATGTCCTTGCCATTTACCGTTACACGGCTAACCGAACCTTCGTTCAGATGGTAGATAAATGTTACTGGCTCTCCTGCATATTCGAATTCGAATTGCATACCATCCAGCTCAGCCGGCAATACCGGGTCAATAACCAGATCTCCGCCTTCCTGACGAATGCCAAGTGCGTTCGAGATCAGTTGGTTCATGTAGATTCCAGGGCCGCTGGAGTAGATTCTCCATCCACCTTTCACCTGTACTGTTCCTTTGCGTAGTTGGTCAAAATGCTCCTGCGCCTCGTACCGCGTGTTGAACTTGCCGTCGGAACTGCTGAAATACGCGTTCGCCTGACGAATCTCTGCATTAGGTACAACTTCGCCGATGCCAACCGGGTTAATCATGGCAAGACCATTCCACACTTGATCCGTCTTACCAAGCTTCGCCATCGCTTCAACGTAACGGATATGAGCGTGTACATACTGCAAACCGATCTCGCGACCAAAGTTGGACGCTTGCTCTGCCCGTTTGAAGTGGCTGCTCACACCGCCTGCATATTGAGCTGGACGATTCATCAGACGTACCCCATCCGGGCACAGGAACTGCTCACGAATCAGCGCATAATGCGATTCTGCCTGTTCTGCATTCAGCAATTCACCGATCATGCTGCGCGTCATCGGCAGAAGGCGATATTGAATGCCTGTCTCCGTATCTGTTGGGTGAAGCATCAGCTTCGCCTGATCCGCTTCTTCCATGTATACGAATCCTGGAATCACATCTGTACCCAGCATGTAACGATTAAAGTCTTCACGGATGCCTTGAGCCAGAACGTCCAGCTCCTGTGCAAATGCAGCGTCTTTATGTTGCAACGCTTGTGCGAGCACATTTACAGACTGATAAGTCAATGCAACGGTCCAGCTGCTCACCATATATTGTTTGAGCTGTGCATTGGCTGGCTGGAGCGTATCATCCCAGTCCCCATCACCGTAAGAAGACAGGAATGTGTCGTGCAGGAAGTGTGAGCGGATATATTCGATCTCTTTTTTCGCGTGATCTAATACAGTCGCTGTTTCTTCCGTGAACCCGAAGCTGTGCTTAACGGTATACGGCACTTTCTCATCCAGAATCGCATAGTCGCGAGTCGCTGTCAGGTAGTCCGCCAGCACTTTCAGCGGCCATACGATGATGTCACCGTGGCTCTCTTCCTGTTGAATTGCAAAGTACTTGTCGAACATGAACCATTGCGGCCAGTTGCCATCATCTTCATATTGGTGCGTATACACCATTTTGATGATATCGCGAACCTGCTCATATTTTTGCGTTGCCATGAAGTATTCAACCGGACCTTGGCACACATCTCGTGTACCCCAAGCCGCGCCGCCGTACTGCTCCAAACCGTGTGGCACGGAGTAGTGAACCAGCATGTTGTGGGTGTACCACCAAGCCAGCGCATTTACTTTGAACAGATCCTCTGCACTCTGACTTTCTCCACGGGACAAACGGAAACCATTCATTACGCCTGCGAAGAATTCGCGGTACGCCTGCACTTCCTCTTCAAAAGTAAGGCTGGAGCCTGCTGCCACAGAACCTTCTGCTTCGTTTGCTTGACCTTCCAATACGCCTTGTACCTTCAGTGTCCATTCGGCACTCTCTTCCAGGCTAAGTGTAACCATCGATGCAGATCCACTGCGGATGCCACTCGCCAGCAACGTTTCGTCTCCAACATTTACGGCTGCGCCATCCACCGACATACGGTATTGCAGGTCAGGATACGTTCCAGCACTAATCGCTTGTGGATCAGCCTTGAAGATCAGCGTATTGCCCTCTTGCGTCATATGCAGCGGATACTCGTATTCATTTACATTCATCGTAATTTGGTTGGTTACCAGGTAGCGATATGCTTTGCCACTTGTCGAGCGTACGTTCATGCTCACTTCAGTGGTGTGTGCTCCAGTGTAGTTGGTCACAATAATGGTATCCGATTCGGTTTTGTAGATCCAACGCACATAGTTGAAGCCAATCTCGAACAGGGAAGGCATCGTCAGCAGACGATATTGTCCGTCCATTTCCACATAAATGCGTTGTCCAGCCGTCTTCGGCACGTTCAGTGCGTTGCGGGCATTACTGATCATTTTATTAAAATTGGTGTTACCAATAACGAGTTGTGAGTTGAAAATACCGTACATATACGATGTCGTCGTAATAACCTGCGCACCAAGCTGTACATTGCCACCGCTCATCAGGATATGGCCGTGTGGACGCTCAACGAGCAATTCTTTCGCTTTCAGGACGATATGTTCATAACTGCCCGTGAAGAAGGATAACAGTGAATCACCGCTACGCTCTTCCTGATGGCGATCAGGGAACAGATCATTAATCTCATCTTGTGTCAAATCAAGCGCAGCAAGCGGTTCACCCAAGAAGGATGACAGTTTCACCTGTTCCAACGTCTCGCCTTGCTGAGCAGTCAATGCTTGTACTTCGTTCCATGCTGCAGTCACTTCATCCCCGAATTCCAGTGCGGAGATTCCGGCAGGATGATCTGCTTTGGCCAGTCCGTAGAAGACCACTTGGGCTTCCCCGTCCAAGTTTACGCGCTCCGATTGCAACGCTGTGTAGGCAAATTCATACTGGTACGTCTCATTTGCCAGTGTATTATGGCTCAGGCTCTCAGGCTGGTTCGTTTCCTTGTAGGACAGACCGAAGAATTGGAATCCGTCTGTGGAGTAACCAACTGCCTTAGTCAGAGAACCTTGTTGCATGTATGGGAAAGCACCGCCCTGAGGCTGGTTTTGGCGGGAACATACCACATATCCCTTCGCTTCATCCTCGAATACCGTATGGTCAATATACTGCGACAGATAGGCTTCATTGCTGCGTACTGCACCTGGATCAGCAAGCCCTACATCTTGTCCATATACCACGTCAACGTTATGTTGTTGTCCTGTGAGCTTCACATCCCAGAACCAGACGCCTTGCGTTGTGGCTGTAAACACAACCTGATAGCCAATGCCTTGTTCTTTGCCTTCAAGCTGTACTGTCCCTTCCCAGATCAGTTGATTGCCGGATTGCGCTTTGCTTGTGATCACTTTGCTGTTCGAACGCACACCCAGCAGTGGGAACGAGCTGATTTTCTCTCCCTCGTGTACACGCAAATAAAGGTTATTCAAAGATCCATCGATCTGGTTGCTGAGCAATTGATTCAACATGGTCGTACCGGACTTGGCCTGGTACAGGTCCCCACTGTTCAAAAAGGTAAAGGATAAATCCCCGGCAGTCAGCCGGATTGGTTCATTAATCATCGTTGTCATCCTATTCACTCCTTCAATTAGTATAAAATCGAAACGTTTCGATAGATCTGAAAAAGAATAGGGGTCCTCTGCGAAGTGACCTTTGACTGGCCCATTCGGACGGTGATCCCCATCATTCAACTTTCCATTCAAAGAGGGTTAATCCCTTGTGCAACCATACGAGTTGGAAAAGAAAAACTTCACAAATGCAGGCAGATCGGATATGGCATGACTTCTGTATGCAGTATCCAAACCATATCCCATCCGACGAGTTACTTCTTAGGCCGGCTGGTTTCCTGACTCTACCTGTATTGATCGCACAGACTCGCGCTCCACCAGATCAATGGTTAACGTATACGATGTATTCACAGCTTCACCGTTCAGCATCTGGAAGAGCAAATGCCCTGCCAATGAACCTGCTTCATGCTTGGGCTGCCGCACCGTTGTAAGCGGAGGATGAACATATTCGGATAGTTGAATATCATCAAATCCAATTACCGAAATGTCATTCGGTACCGAAATACCGCTCTCTTCAAATGCTTTCAGTCCACCAATCGCCATCTCATCATTCCCGTAAAATACGGCAGATGGAAGCTCGCCCTGCATAACCATCATTTTGGTTGCACTATATCCACCCTCACGTACAAAGTTACCGCTTAGACGCCATTTGGACTTCTCTTCCAGGCCCGCCTCTTGCATTGCTCGCAAATATCCTTGATAACGCAGAGCATTATCATAAGAATTGGATGGCCCGCTGATATAGGCGATGGTCTTATGCCCCTTCTGAATGAGGTGACGTGTAGCCAGGTAACCGCCTTGCTCCCCATCTACCAGCACGTTGACCAGGTGGTTACTCGACAGCTGCCGATCCATCACAATGATAGGGAAACGTTCCCCGGCAGATTCCACCAGAATATCATCATGGATGTTATGAGCCAGGATAATAGCGCCATCCACTCTTTTTTCCCGCAAGAAACGAACCGCTGTGGAGTCGCGTCCTCCCATAGAGCTGCAAGCAATCAGATCATATCCGTTAGCCAGCGCTACGTCCTGTACGCTGCGAATCAATTCCGAGTAATACGGACCCGACAGATCTGTAAGAATCAACGCAATCGTGTTCGTCCGGCTCCGTTTCAGGTCCATGGCAAAGCCGTTTTTGCGATAATTCAGTTCCCGTGCTGCCGCCAGCACTTTTGCCTTGGTCTTGGCACTTACCTTGCTGTCCCCATTCAGTGCATAGGAAGCGGTCGAGAGCGCCACGCCTGCCAGCTTTGCCACATCCTTAATCGTTGCCATTCCACGTTCGCTCCTTCTAACTTTCTTGTTACCTATCATTTTATACTGTAAATGGTTGCAACAACCACACATTCCTATGCATTATCCATTTGAAGTGGCATCAATTCTCATTTATCGAAACGTTTCGAAGTGTTTTCAAAAAAAATCTCTCTTCACGTCTTTTAAGCATCACTGCTGAATCATATACCCTTTAATTCTAGAAGGATCTTGGTCGATACACAATATTTCAATATTGGACTAAAGAAAGGATTCATTATAAATCATAATGAACACGCCTGTAAACCATAGATTGAAACGTTTCGACATTTTCATTATAGTCGGTGTTGATAGCGATTTCAACCTCTTTATCCATTTTTCACAGAAATATGTGAAGGGTATGATTCGAGGAGTCCCCCGTTACACCTTTGTGGTATTATACTGCTTATTAGTCCAATCCTCTATAAGGAGTCCGTTATGTTATGAGCAATCTGGATTTAGGCTTTCATAAATCATCCCCGAACAACCCTGGCCGCTTGCCGCAAATCACAACTGTCCCTCCGGCAATGTTCAGACTGTGTCATCTGGTGCAGCTCCATGATCGGGAAGCCTTCTCCCGTATCGATGAACTGTGGAGCAGCAAGCACGTTCTTTATGTCATCACCTCTGGTCAAGCAAGACTGATCAGTTCGAATGGTCAATTGATGGTAAATAGCGGATCAGCTGTCGTACGCCAAGCTGGAACCCTGCTTCAGCATGAAAGCAAGCGTGGTTCCCTTTCCCCGGTTCAGGGTATTGCAATGGCCTTTGATTTTGCAGATAACGAACAAAGGCTCTGGCCGTTCGGACATCCTGTTCCCGTTACGAGCCGTCTTATTGCCGAGCTGATCTCCGAGTTGGTTCAGTCCAGCTCGAAACGCGATGAGTCCGGACCATTCAAACCTCATATCCTGTTTTATCAGCTGCTGGATACGTTGCGAGATCATGCTGTGCGTTTGGCTCATGAAGATCATTCCTGGCTGGACATCGTCCTCGCGCACATCCATGAAAGTGTTACACATTCCTTTACACGTGAACAATTAGCGAGAGAGGTTAATGTGAGTCCGGAGCATTTTTCACGAGAATTTAAGAAATACACCGGATTTACATTCGTGGAGTACGTTACCCGGCTAAGAATCCGAATTGCCCAGGAACAGCTGCTGTTTGCCAATCCCACATTGCAGGAGCTTGCGAAGTTGACGGGATACAGGGACACCTTTTATCTAAGTCGAAAATTTAAACAAACGGTAGGTTGCGCACCGACTCACTATCGGAAAACGCCAAAAAAAATCGTAAGCCTTACATACAACTACACCGCTTCCTTGCTCGCACTGGGCCATATCCCTCATGTCGGGGCCGTCGCGGAATGGATGGAAGCAAAGATCCTTGAGCTTGGACCTGAACCATTTAAGAAGTATTCAGAGCATGAACTCATTAATCATATCGATCTAATCGCAGACGCTCATCCCGATGTCATCCTTGGTTATGCACCTCATTCCGGCATGGATGAATTACGGCAGATTGCACCAACTATTTTGATGCCTTTTGAAGAACTTGACTGGCAGGAGCAATTCATTCATTTGGGACGCATCACTGGCCTGGAAGCCAAAGCTCGTGTGCTGTTAGACCATTATGATACGTTTCAGCAAGAGGCCAATCGTACACTTGATCAAATGATGGGTGTGCGTGGATCAGCCGTATGCATATTCATGATTGGTGAGAGTGGAGCGTACATCTATGGTCACGGATGGGGTAGAGCTTCTCATATTTTGTATCAATCGCTGGGCTTCACCCCTCCTGCACGGATGAAGAAGGATGGACAACTGCTCACAGGTTACATCCATGTTCCGCTAAATGAAATTCATTTGTATGCGGCAGATCATATTTTTATTGACTATGCCAGGGAATCATCAGAGCAGCATGCTGTAGACAAGCTCTTCGCTCAGGAGTCCTGGAACACCTTGAGTGCTGTTCGGGAAGGGAGATTGTACGAGATTGATGCGGATATGTTTTACGGGTTCGACCCACTCTCGGTTATAGAACAGTTACAGCACATCATGCACCAACTGACATCACATCTGTCCATGCATTAGTCATCATAGATGTCCATGTACAAATGTTACGTCATCCTCTGTGTTATTAATGAGAATAATAATCATTATTGATTATATACACAGGGGGAACAATCATATGTTTACTGCAAAAAAACGCTTTTCCGGCTTGCTGCTTATGCTCGCCATCATCATGATCCTGGCTGCCTGTAACAGTGGCACGGGTTCGGGCACAACGGAACCAGCAGCGGCGGGTTCGGAATCGACAACAAGTTCTACCGAAACAAACACCGAATCTTCGGATGCTACGCGGATCTACAAGTCATTAAGTGGAGATGTGGAAATTCCGGCTGAACCGAAACGGATTGTTACGGATATGTACGTAAGTGATCTGCTCGCACTCGGTATAAAGCCCGTTGGCTCTATTAAATATTATCTGGAAAATCCATTCTACGCCGATCAGGTGGAGGGCATAGAGAATATTGGCGACCGGGGTGCCGTATCCCTGGAGAAGGTCGTCGCGTTGGACCCGGATCTGATCATTACCTACTCTGATAAAGCCGAAGAAATTGAGAGTTATCAAAAAATCGCACCAACCGTGGTCATTCCCTACGGCACGTTTACCAATGTAGAGGATGAAATTCGGGGCTTCGGAGAACTCATGAACAAATCCGAAGAAGCCGAAGCCTGGCTGAAAACGTACGACGAACGTATTGAAGCCGCTCGCGCCAAAGTAAAAGCAGTCATTAAACCGGAGGAAACCTTCTCCATCCTCGAAGTATCAGACAAGAGCTATTATGGTTATGGAGACAACTTTGGTCGCGGTGGACAGGCCGTTTATCGTGCTTTGGAACTTGCACCACTCGAAATCACCAAGAAAGAACTGATGGGCGATACCCAATGGAAAGAGATTTCCCGGGAAGTCGTTGGTGATTATGCAGGAGACCATATCTTCTTAACCGTAGGAGAGAACAATAAAAATTACCAAGGGGACTCCATCTGGCAATCACTCCCGGCTGTGAAAAACAATCAAGTGTACGAGCTGGAAGAAGATCGCTACTGGTACTTCGACCCGATTGCAATTCAGGGTCAGGCTGAAGAATTTGCCGATATGATTGTAGAACGTGCACAGCAAAATCGTAAATAACATATGAAAGATGCTAGTGTCTGGTCAGGCTATGGAGCCTGTCCGGGCATTTGCGTTATATGGAGGAGGACCAACATATGCTTCGCCGTTTCATGGCTTATTATCGCCCTTATCGAGGGCTCTTTATATTGGACTTCTCCTGTGCCATTCTGGCTGCACTGCTGGAGCTTGCTTTTCCCTTGGCTGTGAACAAAGTTGTCGATCAGCTGCTTCCCGCAGGCAACTGGTCCATGATTTTATCAGCCTGTGCCGGATTGCTGGGTATCTATCTGCTCAGTTCCTTTTTCCATTATGCAGTCACCTACTGGGGGCATAAGCTTGGCATTAACATCGAATCCGATATGCGGCGGGAACTGTTCCAGCGTGTGCAGAAGCAATCCTTTCGCTTTTTCGATAACAACAAGACGGGGCACCTCGTCTCTCGCATGACCAACGATCTGATGGATATTGGTGAGATTGCGCACCATGGACCCGAAGATTTGTTCATTGCCCTGATGACGTTGGCTGGAGCCTTCGGCATAATGCTCAATATCAACTGGCAACTGGCTGTAATGACCTTCATCATCGTACCGCTGATGATCTTCCTGTCCCTCTATTTCAGCCGCAAAATGTCCAAAGCGTTCAAGCGTATGTTTGCGGATATCGCAGACTATAACGCACGCGTAGAGAACAATGTGAGCGGAATTCGTGTAGTACAGGCTTTTGCCAATGAAAAGCATGAAGTGAAACGTTTTGTCGAAAATAATGAACGCTTCCGTCTTACTAAACTGATCACCTATCGGATTATGGCGTGGAATTCCTCGCTCAGCTTCATTCTGATGAAATTCGTCTCACTATTTGTTCTGGTATGCGGTACGTGGTTTGTCATTCAGGGCAGCATGACCTACGGAGAATTTATCGCCTTTGTCATGTTATCCAATGTGTTTCTTGGACCGATTCAGCAGATCAATTCCGTCATCGAAACGTATCCCAAAGGTATCGCCGGATTCAAAAGATATCTGGAGCTGCTGGAAGCGGAGCCTGATGTGGACGATACTCCACAGGCCAAACCGATTCCGCATGTAAAAGGCGACATCGCCTTCCATAACGTTTCATTTGCTTACGGCGAACACAAACCTACCCTGGATCAGGTCAATCTGGAGATTCAGGCAGGACAAACGGTCGCGCTGGTTGGTCCTTCGGGTGCAGGCAAATCTACGCTATGCAGTCTTATTCCACGCTTTTACGATGTGGATGCGGGACATATCTCTATTGACGGGATTCCGGTAAAAGATATGACGTTGGAGTCGCTGCGCTCTCATATCGGGATTGTGCAACAGGATATTTTCCTGTTTGACGGATCGATTCGCGAGAATATTGCCTACGGCAAACTGGATGCACCTGATGAAGAAATCTGGCAAGCCATTCGCCGGGCTCAACTGGAAGAGTTGGTACAATCTCAACCGGAAGGACTCGATACTCTAATTGGTGAGCGTGGCGTCAAATTGTCTGGCGGACAGAAGCAACGTCTATCCATTGCTCGCATGATTTTGAAAAATCCGCCGATTCTCATTCTGGATGAAGCGACCTCCGCACTGGACACGGAGACGGAAGCCGCCATTCAGCTGGCTCTATCCGAGCTGGCCCAGGGACGTACTACGCTGATCATCGCCCATCGACTCGCAACGATCAGACACGCGGATCGCATTGTGGTTGTGGAGAACGGCGGCGTAGCTGAGCAAGGCAGCCATGATGAACTTCTGGCACGTCAGGGCTCGTATAGCCGGCTGCATCAGGCCCAGTTTGGATAAGGTTGGAGCTATATATGGTTATCCTTACACTTGGTCATTACGATGACAGAACGTTCGATAGAAACGAATAAACAACCTTCACTCTGGGTACAGGGTGAAGGTTGTTTGAATTCAGTTCATATTCTGTCGCAAACTCATGATGAATAGGATTTTATTTTTTTACTGCATGGATAAAATGGATCGTTTCGAATGCAGACAGGTAATCGGTCCGATCGCTGAAGTATCGATTCTGAATGTTGTCTGGCGACAGGTGTTCATAAATCAGCAATCCCGCCTCGGCTAACATGCGCTCGATCTCATCATAAGTGAAACAGGATTGCATCGGTTCTCCGCCAACCGCAGCCATCTTCACCATATTCTCCACCCGGTTGGACAACCCTTTTTCCTTAAAGAGCCGTTCGTCCGCATAATCCAATACAATGGAGCTTCCGGACGGGAGCTCGGCAAACCAGTGCCGGATCAGATGGCATACGACCTCCTTGGTCAGATAATATGAAACACCCAAAAAGCTGAAGAACGTTTTCTGGTTCACGAATCCCTCATCCGTCAAACGGGTCAGACTTCCATAAGAAAGCTCCTGGGTGAAATCCATGGGAACGAAATGCAGATTGCTCGGGATGGACAAATCAGCCTCATTCAGCCTGTTCTTCTTGAGCTCCTGGGTAGCCGGATAATCCACTTCAAAGATGTCCAGGCTATTGTTCATTTCCGGGTGCCTTACTGCAAACGTATCCATACCGGCTCCAAGGATGACATACTGCTTCACTCCCAGCGCAACTTCGTGAAGCAATACCTGTTCGCAATACGCAGCACGTGCCAACGTTGTCGGAGATAGCTGAACTTGTGTGATCCATTTTAAAATTTCATCTGGATCATCCTGAACATGTTGAGCCATCTCCTGGTTAAAAAAATGGATACCCTGAATCATGTTCTCACGGATACTTGCAAACTCTTGTGGGGTAATGAGTTCTTTTGCTATAAAATCATCAAAAATTTTAGGGGTGTCATAGTTGCTGTGATACGCTCGGCCAAAGGCCGATATCAAAGAAGTTATACTGGGCTCATTTTGTTTCATAGCCTAATCCTCCCTCATAAGAAGATCGTCTATCGATGTACATTCCAAAGAAGACAGACCGCATTTAGCGGAAGTTTTTCTTGCGATATCAGGATACTCATACTCCAAAGTTTGTACTTTCTGATATCTTAAACAAAAATAAGATTCCCCCTGGCCAGGAGAACCTTAGTATATACGGAAAATTATAATATGTAAATTATAGCATAAAAATATTTTTTTGTCAATTTAAATTTACGGAATTAAAGACACCTTGAAGTGATATTTCCACCTTAAGCTCAAAGTGCCTTTTCAATTCGTTATTGCGAAGGGTTACTATAGTTGTGCTGGTTGAAACATTTTAGCAAACAAGTATGCGGCTTCTTGACGAAGCATTGGACGGTTCGGTTCATAATTGATGGTTCCGTCTGCCGTGACCTTCACCTCCGGACCAAACAAGTTCGCAGCAATGACAAAGCTCACTGCATCCTTCGCCCAGGAAGCCGGTTGTGTCCCTGCTATTTTCACCTCAGCCGCAGGAGTCGGCATGGACAATTGTACATATTTCCACAAAATCGAAGCGGCTTCTTGTCTTGTAATCTCTCGATCCGGTTCAAAACGTCCGTCACCTGCCCCCTGCACTCCCAAAAGCTCCGCAACTGTCTGGATTTCCTTGGCTAACGGATGCCCTACGGTATCTTTGAAGATTACAGGATGATTAAGGGGCTTTATTCCGGAACCTTTAAGTAACATTTGCACATACTCGGCACGAGTCATTGCTTCTTCGGGTCTGAAGGTGTTCGAACTGTCGGCACTAATGACCTCCAGCTTTTTCAACAGCTGAATCGCAGAGGAATAAGGACTTCCAGCCGACACATCGCTATACTGCTGCGGTTCGGATAATTTCTGCATGAAGCTGTCTTGCAAACTGTAATAATAATGACTGATCTGACCATTGTTGTCTTCCTTGAATCCTACCAACGTCCCTTGCTCATCCTGAAACAACAATGGTTTCAACTGAGTTAACTTATGAACACCTGTCTGGTCAGCTAGGTTCAGGGTACCATCCATCCCAGCTGTAACTTTCGAGTTTAGCATGGATAACCGCAAACCTCCGTATGTACCTTCGAACTTGCTAAGTTGTTCCCTAGAAAGCTTCATAGGTGTGCCTGCAGGTCTCTCATCCGGGAAAAACTTCTGCATAAATCCACTGAACAGCTCCATACGGGGATCAATGGCTTCACCATTAACAATAACTATTGCCCCAACGTTCTGTTCTGGCAGCAGCCACATCCAAGAGTGATAACCTGGAATATCGCCACCTTTTCCAATCACTGTCTGGCCATTATACAGTTGTGTATATACGGACTCGAATCCGTATGACATTACCGGCATATCAGGGTTAATGCTGTACTGGGGAGCCTCCATATCTCGAACAGTTTCTTCCTTTAACAAACTTGTATCTCCAATCTTGCCTCCGTTCAGCATCGCAATCATATAATTAGCCATATCGCTGCCGGTGGAGTACATGCCTTTGGTTGGATCAACTTCCGGATAGCTGATATATTCAGGAAATGCATCACCTGTAACATTATGACCTGTTGCAAGCCTTGAGCTTATCTCGGAATTCATTACAAAGCCTGTGCTTGTCATCCCAAGCGGCTTAAATATGTTGTCGTCCACGTACGTTTCGAATGGCTGCTTGGACACTTTCTCCACGATGTAACCTTGATGCTGGAATGCGAGATTGTCATAACGAAAGGCACTTCCGGGCTTTCTTACTACAGTTGGAGCATTTTCTTTAATAAAGCTGTCCAATGATACGCCTTCTGTTGTCCCAAAAATATCTGAAAAGTTATATCCGGTTGTATGAGTCATCAGATTTCTCATGGTAATCGGTGTACCTGTTTCGTTTTGGATCATCACGCCTTCCATATACTTGGAAATGTCCTGATCCAAATCAATTTTACCCCGCTCGGCTAATTGCATTACAGCCGTCGTTGTAAATAATTTGCTTATCGACGCCATGTGAAATACCGTAGTTTCAGGATCAACGGGCTTTTTGGAAACCATGTCCTCATAACCATAGCCTTTGCTCAATATCACTTTGCCATCCTTAACAACAACGAACACCGCTCCATTAAGCTGCTTTTGTACGTCAGGTTGAGAAAAATATTCATCTGCGAACGCCTCTACAGACTGCGTTGTCATTGCATAGTTTGAATTCTGTGATGAATTAACCTTGTTATCAGATGTTATTTGTAGTTTTTCGGGGACTGGAGTTGAATCCTTTTCCGCATAGACTCCCAAACCAGGAACCGCTGCCGTTAATGTCGTCAGCATTACAGTAGCAAGAAATACTCGCTTGGTTAGAGGCTGTTTAATTTTTTTCATTTGTTCTCCTTTTAATATGGTTTATTTTCCCTTCTATATTTTATATTTTCACGTCTAATAACAACAACCTACCTCAGCCCAGTATCCTTTATTACCCAGAACTAGGATGACACCTGTACCAAAGTAGAGGTATCCCCCCTCCTTTAGTCGGGTTTGTCCGAATTCAAATGCTCCCCTAAAATAAAAGGCACTTCCCGTATTGAGCTTCTCCGCTCAACCGGAAGGTGCCTTCTCAATTCATTATTGCGGCAAGAAAACAACATTAGGCGTCCAATCCATACTCCTTGACCTCGCGGTGGCGGTTCAGTACCGCATGCAACACAAAACCGAGCAGCGCCACACCCGCCATCGCTGTCGCCAACCAGGCTACAGAAATTAACCCTTGCTTATCATACATGACACCCATCGCATAGGGACCGATGACGCGCCCGACCGATCCAATCCCACCGGATATCCCGATGTAGAAGGGTGCCGACCTTCCCGCATGCTCTGAGATGAATGCCGGCGTAGCAGGCGAGATCAGCATTTCCCCAAAGGTAGCCAGTACCATCGCAAGCACCATCCCCGGATAGCTATACATGGTGATCATGACGATGTAGGCCATGCCGTAGAACACCGCACTTGCAGTCATCTGAGCAGTCGATGTACGGGCCATCGTGCGCTTGACCCAGTTGGTGAAGGGTTGTCCCACAAAGATCAGCACCCCGTTAAGAGTCCAGAGCAGACCGTACATTCTTTTCTCCATACCCTCGGAAATGATATACGGAGACACACCTGTATTCCAGATGGAATTACCGAACAGCAGGAACAGCACGCCCAGGCTCATGAACAGATATAATCTGGTGTTGCCCAGCAGCGCCCAGACGCCCGGTCCACCTTTAACCGTTTTGCGTTTGGTCAGATGCACTTCGCCCTGATCCGGTTCTGCTCGCGACAGATAATACCAGAAGAAGATGGCAAACCCGGCAGAGGTTACCCCGTTCAGTACAAAGCTGAGGTGATAGGAAAAGTCAGCCAGGAAACCACTGAGGGCCGTACCAATCGCCACACCGATATTGTTGGCGACATAGATCACATTGAACAATTCCCCGCGTCGCTCCGCAAACCGGAAGCCAATAAAGGCCTGAATCGCTGGCAGCGACAATGAACTGAACAGGCCAATCCAGCCCATAGCACATATAAACACAACCCAATACGCACTGATCCACGGCAGAGCAAACAGCCCTACCGCGTTTAACGCCAGCGATCCGATGATCAGCTTCTTGACCCCCACCCGGTGGTACAATGCCCCGCCGAGCAATTGCCCGAAGATGCCGCCCAGCGACTGGATCAGAATAACAAACCCCGCGTTCGCCATCGTGCGTCCAAGCTCGTCAAACACATACATCGTGGTCAGCGGCCACATCAAGGCACTGCCTGTCGCATTGACCAAACTTGCCAGCAAAAATATTTTCACTTCTTTTGGATACGTATCCAGCCATCTCATCATCTTGTTTTACTCTCCTTAGTACCTTCAAAAAGCATATTGCCAAAAAAAACAGACCCTTGCCCTGACGGCATGATTAGCCAGAGCGAAGGCCACTTGAATTTTGAATTTAGAATTTTGAGTTCTGGATCTTGCTCTTTGCCTTCTGCTTACGATCTATCCACTGTTCATCTTACCTGAAAAGATCCGATCTGCAAGCACATTCATTGACGCTTCACTTCGACAGTGGCCGAGAAGAATGTAGCCCCGTTGCCCATGTCAGACAGACGATTGGACGTGAGCGAATTCGCCCGCTGTTTTTTGCCATTGCCATCCCACCATAACCCTTGGCTAATCACCGTTCCTGGCAGCATGGATTCACTTACCTTGGCGGTTAGTTCGATCCGGCCACGGTCGTTCCATACAACCACCGCATCTCCGTCTTCCACCTGTCTGCGGGCGGCGTCCTCCGGGTGCATTTGCAATAAGGGCATCTTCTCCAAACGTTGATGTTTGGCCGAATTGGCAAAGGTGGAATTCAGGAAATTATGGTTAGGCGGCGACAGAAACATCAGCGGATAGACATCCGCAGGTCCAGCCGGGTTTTCCCCGTCGTACCCCTCAACAAGAGCACTGTACGTAGGCAACGGCGGCAATCCCTTCTGTGCCATCGTTTCCGAATACAGTTCAATTTTCCCCGAAGGCGTAGGCAGCTGATCCAAATAGGACACATGGGAAGACATATCCAGCTTGACGAAATGATGCTGCTTCAGCCCCTCCAAGGTTACTCCGTTCATGTAGGGATTGCCCGTACCCTGAAGTGCTTCCTCGATCATCTGTTCCGGTGTCTCACCGAAAATCTCCGGGTCATACCCCATCGCCTGTCCAAGCAAAGAGAACAATTCAACATTGCCCTTGCTCTCACCCAAAGGCGCAATGACCGGCTCTTGCAAATGAACATACTGATGCCAGTAGGACGTATACAGATCTGTCGTTTCAAATGAAGACGTCGCAGGCAGCACAATATCCGCGTATTTCGCCGTATCTGTCAGGAACAGGTCATGGACAACCGTGAACAGATCCTCCCGTGCAAAACCTCGCTCTACCCGCTCGGTATCCGGTGCCACTACCAATGGATTGCTGCAATAGACCATCAACGCCCGAATCGGCTGCTCCGCTTCCAGCAGCGCTTCGCCAATCCGGTTCATGTTCACCACGCGCGGCTCCGGATTCTGCCTTAGCTCCGGACGCTCCAGCGCATCGCTATTGGTGCTCGCGTAGCTGTTGGTACGAATGGCACCACCGCCGCGCTTCAGCCACTGGCCTGTAATGGCAGGCAGACAGGCTACGCTGCGCACATTCATGCCACCGTTGTCGTGATGCTGGAGGCCATTGCCGATATGAATATGGGCTGCCTGTGCGTTGCCATACAGCTCAGCCAGCTTCACGATGTCCGCTTCCGGCACACCTGTAATACGTGCAACGCGCTCAGGGGTATAGCTGCGGACATGATCACGCAGTGCCTCATGGCCGACGGTATATTTTTGCATAAAAGCCTCGTCCGTCAGTCCCTGCTCGAACAGTACATGCATTAATCCGAGTGCCAATGCACTATCTGTACCCGGGTAGAGTGGAATGAACCAGTCGCCCCATTGGGCGGTCCGATTGCGATGGACATCGATGACGACGATTTGGGCTCCCTTTTTGCGGGCTTTCTCGGCCAGAACAACCTGATGCATATTGGTGCTGACGATGTTGCCTCCCCACACCAGAATGACATCTGCATGCTCCGTATCCTCGGGCAATGTTCCCCGGTTCGCACCCATCGTATATTTCCACCCGGTATTTCCCGCTGCATTACAGATGGTCTGTTCCAGCATGCTCGCACCTAGCGCATTGAAAAATCGACGATCCATGCCATCCACACCAAGAATGCCCATGTTTCCATAGAAGCTGTATGGCAGAATACTTTCCGGTCCGTAGGTATCCGACAGCGAACTGAATTTCGCCGTAATCTCGTGGATGGCTTCGTCCCAACTGATTCGTTCGAACTTGCCTTCGCCCTTGGCACCGATACGTCGCATCGGATATTGCAGCCGCTCGGGGTGATACACCCGCTCCGTCATATTTCGGACCTTGTTACAGATGGCGCCTTTTGTAATTGGATGGTCCGGATTGCCCGCTACCTTCACGATTTTACCGTTCTCCTTATGAAGCAGCAGGCCGCAAGTATCCGGACAATCGAGCGGGCAAACTGCCGGGAATACGCCATTCTCCTGGTCGATCATATACAAGTTCCTCCCCCTTCAAAAGCTATCTTTATATCATATCTTCTTCATGGTAATCACGTAAAGAGAACAGTCTTTTTTCACCGCCACAACCGCTTCAAATTTTTTTCAAAAAATCTTTTTTCACCTTGATTCAATCTCGAAATTCAGGGGTAAATTAAAAATAAGGCATTAGGCTAGTGTTTCCCCACTTCCTCCTCATGCCATATCATGGACCACTCCCGAAATTCGCCATGAACAGGTTTCGTTCCCCCGAACCTTGTCATGGCGAATTTATTTTGCGTGGATATTTTTGCATTAAAAAAGGCGGTTCCTTTCCCGCGCATCACAGCAAACAGCCATGACTTGAACGAGATTAGAATCGCCTTCCCTGTTTACTTAGCACTCATCTTTACACGCCTTTGCACTCATACCACGGTTATAACTCTAACTCGGGTACTGGGCAAAATACCGCTACGCCTGCTTGCTCCACATCGGTCTGGCTTCCGTCTCCACAGGCTGGACCGCCGCCATTGCCACCTCAGGCTTCACTTCCGGCTCATGCTTGCGCAGGTACACCATCCAGTAAGCAGCTGCCACAAACAGCGCACCTCCTGTCAGGTTGCCAAGCCATACCGGAATGAAATTCATGACGTATTGCCCCCACGAATAATGCCCTTCGAAAATCGCCGCAGGAATCAGGAACATGTTGGCGACAACGTGCTGGAATCCAATAGCCACAAAGGCCATCGTTGGGAACCAAATGCCCAGTACTTTTCCGCTCATCGTATCCGATACATAAGACAGCCAAACCGCAAGAGCTACCAGCCAGTTACACCCGATCCCGGATATAAAAGCCTGAAGGAAGCTGTCGTCCAGCTTGTGTCCAGCCATATCCACCACTTTGGTCAAATAAGCCCCCTCTGCCGTTAGACCGAGCACATGCCCAAACGCATAGGCCACAAAGAGCGCCCCAAGGAAGTTACCTATCGTTACTAAGGTGAGATTCTTCAACATGTTGCCTGCGGACAGTTTACGTGCAATCGTCGCAAGTGGGACGGCCATCATATTACCTGTCAGCAGTTCCCCGCCGCCAATCAGCACCAATATTAAACCTACCGGGAACACTGCTGCACCAATCAAATTAACCAAGCTGCCCCACTCGGCCGGAGCAGAGGCAATGACCCGAATATCCAACAGAAATCCGAGCGCAATAAAAGCGCCTGCCAGGAAACTGAGTATCAATACGGAGGATACCGGATTTTGAGCTTTCTTCATCCCCGTATGCGCCGTATATTGTGCAACCTCAAGAGGTGTTTTTGCTGCCATAACGATCCTCTCCTTCACAGTTCATGAACATCATAATTCAACTTGTTTTGTTGATATGTTCATTGTATAGCGAAGGTTTCAAGAGGTTTGTTACTTTTATCACAAAGTCTGAAAACTACATTTTAATGCTTCTGTTTTGTCTTGCTTGATGTGCAGAAAAAAAGAACTACCACAGGATGACTGCGGCAGTTCTTAGATATTTTGGTTATACCATTGCTGGTGTTTTCACTTCTACTGGAGGCAGCGCCTGAAGACCAGCCGAGTTCAGGAAGTTCCATGGTTTGTTGTAATGTGGCTGGAAGAAGAAGTCGATGAAGGCCAGCTCATCTACCGTCATGTTGTTCTGGATGCAGAGGGAAATCGTATTGATCGACTGTGTCAGATCAGCCTGTGACATCACCTGCGCGCCAACAATGCGGCGCGTAGCCTGCTCATAGATTACTTTGAGCAGCAGCTTCTCTGCCGTTGGCATGAACTCCGGACGATAAGCATCTTCAAGCGTTACTGCTTCAACAACCAGACCTTCATCCGCAGCAGATGTTTCCGTCAGACCTGTACCTGCAATATTTTGCTCATAAATTTTGATACCTGATGTGCCTTGTGTACCCATGTACGGTGTCGTAGGACGAACCAGGTTCCGCGCTACAAGTGTACCCATCCGCACGGCGTTGGTTGCCAGTGGAATGTATGCTGCCTTGCCGGTTGGGTTGTAATGAATTGCACAGCTGTCTCCAGCAGCGAAGACGTCTTTTTGGCTGGTTTGCATATATTTATCCACGATAATTGCGCCGTTCGGCAGCATATCCACTTGGCCTTTGAGCAGTTCGGTGTTGGGACGGAAACCAATACACAGAATAACGAGGTCTGTTTCGAACTCTCCCTTGGAAGTAATGACCTTGTTTACTTTGCCATTCTCTCCAGTAAATTTCTGAACGGTTTGGCCCAGCGCCAGCTTGATGCCGTGTCCAGTCAACGTTTCTTCAATGGCATCCGTGAACTCGGGATCGAGATATTTGTTCAGAATCCGGTCCACACTATCGATTAGCGTAACTTCCTTGCCATTCATTTGGAAAGCCTCCACCAGCTCGATGCCGATGTATCCTGCTCCAACCACGGTAATGCGTTTGGCATGCTTGGCTTTCTCAATGATGGTGTTGGAATGGTTGTAGTTTTTGCAAAGTAAAATGTTGTCCAGCTCAATGCCTTCCAGCTTCGGTACGACAGGCCATGAACCCGTTGTCACGATCAGCTTGTCAAAGGTATCTTCGAATTCTTCCCCAGTTTTCAAGTTTTTAGCCTGAAGTTTGTGACCCGCAGCATCTACTGACGTCACTTCATGAAGCATTTTGGTCACGACACCAAGCTCGGCCAGTTGGTTTGGCGAAGAATAGAACAGTCCATCTGGATCTTTCACCACGCCACCCACATAAAGCGCAATCCCACATGATAGGAAGGAGATATTGTCATTGCGCTCATACACTGTAATGGTAGCATCCGGGTACAATTTGGCGGTGTTAACGATGGCTGCGGTTCCTGCATGTGTACATCCGATAACTGCGATTTTCATAAAAAGTTCCTCCTCGAAATATATAAATAAGAAATTGAATATAACGTCATTGTAGTTGTGAAATATTTCACTTCTTAACGAAAAGTTCTTATGTGATTTATTTCACTTTATACGCTTATTATAATGTGATATTTTTCACATTGCAAGAGGTTAATCAAAATAAATTTTGTCGATTACGTTATTCTTTACGATCAGTCGAGTTATTGGCTTACCTTCATTGACTACAGTTTTCCCTGCAAGTGGCTGATTTATGCTCTCCCAAAAGCGCACTAACATCCTGCAAAAAACCTATACAGCAAGCAATATTGCGGTTTTTTTACAACCTCTAAATATTAAAAAAAGCCTGCCCTCCAAATCTGAGGCAGGCTTCTTCGTTCATTTTATACACCAAGCAGCTTTTCAATCTCTGCAGTCATGGCTTCAGGGGATTCTTTTGGTTCAACACGCCCTACAACTTCACCTTCACGATTCACGAGGAATTTGGTGAAATTCCATTGGATGCTGTTTTCTTCGCCAACACCAGGTTGCTGCTCACGCAAATACTTGAACAATGGGTGCGCATCCTCACCATTTACGTCGACCTTGGCAAACACCGGGAAATTAACGCCATAGTTGATTTGGCAGAAGGATTCTGCTTCCTCACTGGTACCCGGCTCCTGGCCGCCAAACTGGTTACAAGGGAATCCCAGTACAACCAAGCCTTGATCACGATAGCGATCATAGAGCTTCTGCAATTCACCGTATTGTGGAGTCAGTCCACACTTGCTGGCAGTATTGGCGATCACCAACACTTTGCCTTGATACAGATCGAGTGGAACTTCCTGATTTGCGGTCGTTACCGCCTGATACGAATATACGGACATGACTGATTCCTCCCATGAGTATGATGTAGGTTGGGCTGCTGTATGTACTGTACTGAATGACCATGCGGTACACAGCCTGTCTCCATATTATAAACCTGAGGCGATCAATTACCAAATCTGCGAATAAAAACTGCCAAAGTGCATACGTAGAAGTACACTTCGTCCATCGACATGGACATATCCCTTTTTAGCCTGACTTCGCAGCCAAAATAGCATCATACCGCTCTTGCCGCTCTGCCTTCGTCAGTTTGGGACAACTGTAGCAAAAATTCTGACCGCCATACACCTGATGGTGCAAGCAGCAGACTGGCTTCATCAGCATGGTTTCTCCAGGTTGATGCGGATTATCAATCTCCACCGGCTTGAAGGTTAACAGGTTCTTTTTCAACCCAAGAATCTCTGGAGGCATAGCAATCACATGCTCATACCCTTGTATAACCGCTTCACGTTCCGTCTCCGTGATCTTCATCTGTAACGCTGTCGTTTTGAACCATCTCAGCATGGATGCGAGCTGGGCCCACATCTGACCTGGATTCGCTCCTCCAGCAACAGCCACCCCTTCAATCATTGGACGAAGCTGGTCACTGTAATATTCGGTCAATACATCATTCCGCCAGGAGGATGGAACGGCATCAGGTCCGGCCACCAGATTCGGATGTGATTGCTCGGTTGCATTGTTCAGTTGAAAACTAATCCCCGGACGGCCATCCTTTACCTCCAAATGCATATCTATGTTCTCCAGGGACAGATCCAGATAGGTGTCACATAACGCCGTCATGTAATGAACCCCAATCATCAGGCCACGAACTGAATGCATGAAATAAACAGCAGCTGAGCGAAGAGAATCGGCCCGAAGATGCTCGTTATAAGCTTCCAACATAAGCTTGGCCTGCTCTGGATGTCTTAATTCCCTCAAATGCATGCTAAAGACCGGTTCGTCAATCGTCCCGGTTGTTATTCGTCCATATTGCTGTAACCAGGTGTAGTTGATTTCTCCCATTCCTGTAGACCTCCTAGAATGCGAATGAGCCGCGTGCATAATGCACAGCGGCTTCATACTATAGTTTAGGACCACATATGGCCCGTTTCATTAACTTCCTGTCGCGTGACGAACACGTTGCTCTGTCCGTCCTCCAGCATGAACCATTGCACTGTTCATGACCATTTGTTCTGGAGGTGCTGATTGCTGGCGTTCACCCGCAAGGGCGTAAGGTAAGCAAAGCGGTACACCGGAACGTGGATCAATCACGATATCAGCTTCAATGTTAAATACTTCACGAAGCACATCGGAGTTCATAACCTCTACAGGTGAACCTGTAGCG
The DNA here is from genome assembly GCF_042796655.1 of Paenibacillus sp. NPDC057886. Classification (NCBI taxonomy): domain Bacteria; kingdom Bacillati; phylum Bacillota; class Bacilli; order Caryophanales; family Paenibacillaceae; genus Paenibacillus; species Paenibacillus sp. NPDC057886. Next base: position 237,251 of record NZ_JBHVMZ010000002.1, read on the forward strand.
ATGGCTTTACCTTTTTTAATACCAATCATGTGATGCGCATAACGGGAAGCATGGTTCAAGTCATGCACAACCATAACGATCGTACGGTTTGCTGTGGCATTCAGTTGCTCCAGCAATTGCAGTACTTCAAGCTGGTGAGCCATATCCAGGAACGTTGTTGGCTCGTCCAGGAACAGAATGTCTGTCTCTTGTGCAAGAGCCATGGCAATCCAGGCACGTTGACGCTGTCCACCGGACAGTTGATCGATTGGACGATCATGGAACTCCGTCATGCCTGTCACTTCGATAGCCCATTCAATCATGCGTTTGTCTTCAGCACGCATCGATCCAAAACCTTTTTGATAAGGGAACCGTCCGTAGGATACCAGTTCGGTTACCGTAAGTCCTTCGGGCGCTGTTGGATTTTGTGGCAAAATCGCAAGCTGCTTGGCTACTTCACGTGTGGACTGCTTATGGATGGACTTCCCGTCGAGCAATACACTACCTGCTTTTGGATTCATGATCCGTGCCATCGTTTTCAGGATGGTGGACTTCCCTGAACCATTGGCTCCAACAAGTGCTGTAATTTTTCCTTGGGGAATTTGAATATTCAGATCTTCAACAATCAGTCTTTCCTCATAAGCGATATCCAGCTTGGACGTCTCCAGACGAAACATGCGATCATCCCTCTCTCATTTATCCCGGTTATGTATTCCGGCTATGACAACGAAAACGAAATTGTAGTTCAGCGTATTTCCGGCGCAACAAGATCTTATACACTAAAGATACTGATAATCATTATCATTTGTCAACACCAAATACCAAATTCCTTGATGGTTGGGAGCTATTTTTGAAGTGTTTTACTAGAAATCGGTCAGATTGTCCGCTCTTTATGTGAGAGCTTTTCTCATCGTGTACGTGCATTTCATCGCTTTGCGTATGTTCATCCTTGCCCAATATCTCAATAATGTGTCCGAATTGTGAAAAATAGACCTATATTGATTCATTTTGTATATGTCATTCTCCATCGCTTGAACGAAAACAAAAATACAGCCCCTACGAAATTCCTCGAGGTGGCTGTATTCACATTAATAACACATTCAAGTAATGCTGCTCAGAGCTTCGGTTCCGGGACTAGGTTGATCTCGGTCGTTCCACTCTGAACACTCAGGATGTTCTCCAGATCGATATCGGCTGGAAGCTCCACTTGGTGCCCATAGGGATATAAACGGTCTGCTTCGGCAATAGTCAGATTTTCCACTGAAGATGAATCTGCTCCCGTAGACTGAGACGAATCTGAAGGCGTGCCGCCTGCTGCTCCCTGTGCAGAACCTTTATCCGTAGTGTCAGAGGCTGTACCAGTCCCATCCGTCGATGTGCTCCCTGCTGCTGGATCTGAAGGAGTGCCCTCGGTTGTGGCTGAATCTGCCCCTTGCTTGACTTCTCCGCTCTGCTGAGTATCGTCCCCAGTATCGGTAGAAGAACCTGCAGAGCTTCCTTCTGGCGTGCCCTCTGAGCTGTTTCCAGCCGCATCTTCCCCATCCGGCTCCTCATTTCGGTTGAAACTCTCCCATTCACCCTCAGCATGGAGCTGCTGTGTAGTACCATCTTTTAACTTCCATTGGAGCGTGTCCGTTTGCAAAGCGTTGCTGTCCGTTTCGTTTCTGTAACGGATCACCAACCGGGCAGGCGTCTGTTTCCCATCGTCCGCTTCGGATGCCGGAACGAGGTAGGCAATCTGCTCAGCGAGCTGTACCTCAGGTTCAGCAGGAACAACGGGCTCCTGTGTCAGTGGAGGTGATGCCGCTGGCGTCTCCGCCTTATCCCCCATCAAAGCATACGTGCCTCCAGCAATACCAAGAATCAGGATGACAATGACCGATCCTAGAAAAAGGTTTTTCCTTTTACCTGTCAGCATGCGCACCAGCGGGGAAGACAACTCTGTTTTGGCGCGGTCGTAGGCCGGCTTTATCGTCTTGCTTGCTCTGGCATAATAGGGTTTGAAAGCTGACTTTGACTTAAAGGCTTCGCGGTCATGGGCCTTGAAATAGGCCAAGATTGCATCCGAGTATCCCTTATGTGCGTTGGAGCCGCGAATAAACAAGCGTTGATTCCCCGACCACTCCATAAATTGATACAACACTTCTGTACGTCCTGAACTACTGTAGATAAATTCAATCAGGCCTGGATAATCGAGCCTGTTGCTGCTACTGCCACCTCGATAAAAAGCCAGCGGCAGTGCTTCAAATACAGCCGTACTTGGAAGCTCACGCAGCTCTCCAGCAAGCCAGCGGCGAGCCCACCGCTGAAGCTCATTACGTTCGGCCAAGGAGAGGGATTCCAGTTCCTCTTCATCACGCCCCTCACCGCTAAGCCATGCTCGCGCTGCCAGCATCATGTTTGTACGCGCAGATACATCTGAGCCCTGACGAGCAGCCCAATCCCGAACCTCGTTTCCGTGCAACAAAATATCAATGCTTAACAGCTGCTCACGGTTAACCCGCTCCAGATCGAGATCCTGGATCATAAACAAGTTAATAACGTAAGCCAGCTTGTCTGCGAGCCGGGTTAGATCCTCCTGGTAAGCCGGTGCTTGAACAGCGGACTCAGGTCCACCTTTCCGGTTAGCGCGGACTGAAGCTCCAGACTGCCCAATCCGGGCGGTAATCCCCGTGTCTGAGGAGCCTGCAACTGGTAGACGATCCAATACACTAACCCGCTTAAGTGCCTCATTGGCGGACTGAACAGGGTTGGGTGCAGAACACAAACGTTCACGCAGCTCGGTTGCTGTCCGTTCCAGCAAAAAACTATTGTGGATGGCTGAAGGGTGAGATGTAATCCATCTCTGGATCACTTCCACGACGTCGGCAGCTGATTCCGTGCGTTTCAACTGATTATCCAGATAGGGCTCGAACAACAGCTTGGTCAGTGATTCGTTCGCCAGCACTTTGTCGAAGAAAGCACGGCTTAACAGGCTGTCCCGATCCAGCAAGCCATACAGTTCCTGCACGGCACGCATACGTTTCTGCGAACGGGCGTTATTAACGCCATAGATGAAATAATCGACGATTCGGGACTGTACAACTGGCGCAGCGACCCGGAAATACTCCCCGATGCGTGCAGCAACCGATTCTTCGGGTACATTCTCCCGTTTGACGCTGTCCAGCTCACGACTGAGCAACGTCAGGAATAACTCGTTCAAACGTGAACGTTGCTGCGCTCCACCTTCCGGTTTCAAGTAGGTAAGCAAGCCACTCAGGACATGGCTTTTGTTATCCAGGTACAGATCTTCCCTGCCCTGCTCCAGACGATAGAACATGGAAAGTTCACCGTATGCTTCAATGGAGAGCTCCCGTCCAGGTTCCATTCCGGACAGCATCTCATCCGCAAAAGCATAAAATGGATCGGCAGCCGCAGGTTCGTGCAGTAGTGACCAGGCAAATTCCGCATAAGGAAGCTTCGCCACAGATGCATCTGCATGGGTAACTCTGCCCGATACCAGATCAAAGGTGAAATCCTTCTCCGTATTCCGGTCTTTCGGACGCAGCGTGCCTCGCTCCACGAACTGGATGTGGATGCCTTTCTTCGCCTGCGGCTCCTTCGCAAACGTCATAAAGCCGAGCTGCCGCCGGAACGCGTAAGGCAACGCCGTAAATAACAAACGCAGCAGTCCCTTGGCTCCGGCTGTAACTTCCTCGGCGGGCACATCCAGCGCAATATATACCTTCCGACGTGTCGCTACAGCTTGCATGACAGCGTAGAACAGACGCTTGAATACCACCTCGTCCATTTTCAGAGCACCAAGGATCTGGCTTGGAGAGCTTTGTCCAACACCAGCTGCTCGTGGCAATTCATTAAGCGATGGCAGCACTGTGCCTTGTTCGATGTCATAGGACGTGGCGAACACAGCATCCAGCCAGCCGCCTTGCTTCATCTGCTCTTCCGAGCGTTCAGGAGACAAGACATAGTTATGAGCGAAAAAGGCGCTGCGCAGCCCGGTGAAATCGGCGGATTGGTACACATTTTGCCCAAGAATCGTCTCCCCGCTCTCCAGATGCAGCAAGTGAATGGATGGGGGGAACTTCGCCTCATCCTTCTCACTCCGCCCCGTCAGCTCCGCTGGAGCGTCATAAACGCAGTAGGGATGAAGCACTTTTTTGATAAAAGAAGGGTCCAGTCCCGGCGATGCGGCAACCGTATCGAACCCCTCCGTTGTGCGAAACACCCCGCGCCGCTCTCGAGTATACAGCTGTTGTTCAATTGGCGGGGTTATGGAAGAACGCATCATCCCACTCTCCCCTCAATGTACTTCAGCTTGTACAGCAGCCAGAGGAATGGCTCATCGACACGGATTGGGCTGACCACGCCTTGCAGCTTCATATCCACCGGATTACTTCCCAGCGCAGACACCGCAAAGTAAGCCGTATCCTTAAAGTACACATCCATCGTGCCTTTAAACGGACGGTCCACCTTCTCGATAAAACGTCGGATCTCCCCGTCGATATTTTCGAATTCGGTCAGGTCAAACCAGTCGCGGTGCACCATGTTGCGGAACACATTGCTGTTGGATTTGATATAATCGCCCTCTTCGTCCTTGAGGGAATGCAGCATGTCACTTTTGGTGAGTACAACGGCTGTCGGAATATTCGTCTTGGCTTTGTCCTGGTATGCGATAAAGTCACCGAACATCGTTAACACCACATCACGCGGCTCATCGTATCTTGGCGTCCACTCACCCGGCTCGTTGCCAAGGTTGATGCGGATTTTGTCCCGAATGGAACGAATCTGAAGCGGGTCCACCATAAACAGAATACCTGCCGAGTTCTTAATATGCTGTCCGTGAAGTCCCAGATAGTCCTGCTCCACCATACCTTCACCAGCGACGTCAAAGAACACCAGTGTCAGCGGAGCTTTATCTTCATCCTTGAATACAAATTGGAAAATAAACGGCTCCTGCAGCTTCTCTTTTTGCGTTGAATCCAGCAAATCGCCCCGCTCGAATAGCGGTTCTTCATAATCGGCGCGGAACCGGCGGCTAATCTCCGCGTTCAGCGGCATGCAGGCCGCATCAAAATGATCGGCTGTGTAATGCTGCAAGGTATGAATCAATGAAGTCATGTAGACGGATTTACCTACCTGGGATGCCCCGATAATGGAAATGATATTGCTTGGTGCCTTGCCTGCCGTGACAGGCAGTTCGTTATGGCACTGTGGACACAGCCGACGCCGCGTAACGACACCATAACGATCGTTCAGTCCCATCACAATGTTATCCGAATAGATGCGATGTTCCTCAGGTACATCATGCGGAGCCAGCACGGCCTCCATATCAAACACCGTATCCAGTCCAAACCGTTCGCGATACCGATTCAGCTTCGCATCTTCCCCAAGTGCGTAGTCCTCATCATCGTCGCGATGATGCGCAGCCCGGAACACAACCTCCTCCGGTGAAAACTTGCTGAAACAATACGGACATACGATATCGTAAAACAACAACCGCTCCTCCGGCTGCTGTCTCTTCAAAAACCGACTAAAAAAGCTCATAGCCACTCCCCTCCCCTGATCAGTCAGACTAAAAGCCTAACCATCTAATCTGATATGAGCCGATAAGCGGCTCCGTATTTTGGTCCGTCCGTGAAGAACAACCTTACATAATCGTCCTTGGCTACCTCGACGGGTGGCATTTCATTTCTCCCGGGAGTAAAATCACTCACAAAAGGGTACACTGTGCCATCTTCCTTATTCAGCGGGACCCCGCCCTGCTTGCGAACATAACAGAGCGCTTCCTTCGGAACAGATGCTTCCGTCGTGACGGTCATCAGTACACTTTTTCGTTTCTGAAAAAAACCGCTCTTGTACCGGATCGAAAAGCGAATATCCGCCTTGCCTGCACTGGCAACTACCGTGTTGTCCCCATCACGCTGATGCACCAGAACTGGCCCGTCTTCCTGCATCTGACACACATACACCGTGTACCGGATGGCACCAAAACCCGTGATTCGATCCATATATCCATTGCTTGCCTTATATTCTTCTTTCGTGTATAACTTCAGCTTGCCCTGTGCAGCCTGTTCCCCGGTACGATCATCACCCATCATATCGAGCTCCAGCCGTTCAACATATACAGCTTCCACGCTCTCTGGCCAGAGCCAGCGAAGTGTACACTGGCTCTCGTCCACTGCAAGTGTCAGTCTGCGAATCAGGGGCGCTGAAGGGTCTGCATCCGTAAAACGCATCTATCGCCTACCTCCAGACGTTAAAATCCTTTGCTGCGCGTATCTCTTGCCCGCTGACCGAATCCGTCCACCGAATTGGTTCCCCCACCAGCCTCACGGCGCCCACGAGTCTTCCGCGGTGTGTTCTCCTTGATCGGAATGATCCAGGTGAACAGGGTTAACACACCAGACAAGATGAGCATCGCTCCAAATCTTACAAATGCATCACCAACCGCAGATCCGTCCAGACCCCATTCGAGCAGAAGTCCTGCCAATAAACCAGACACGGCACCGCCAATTCCGAAACTGAGTGCGAGATGGCGGTTATCGAATACAAGTCCGAGCGACACGCCCAACGCTACACCAATCAACAGTAAGGCAGCCACTCGGAAAATAGCCAGATACGTACTGTGCTCCATCATGCCTGTACGTTCGGTCACCAGCGTTCGTTCATCAATCGTATCGTAAATTTGCTGGAATGCCAGATTAAGTCCGCCGGAATCCGGTACATCATAATACATGCCGCCAGTCTGCAGTGCAATATGACGCAATAAGTCGGTTCCGGAAGGATCCACGAGACTCAGACCCACCGTATTGACGGCAATCTGTTCATTCGCATACTCGGACAAAATGGCGGATGTGTCTGCATCACTGAATCCATCGGATAGCAGGATCGCTACCGTTCCGCGTTTCGGGTCCTGTTTGCCCTTAATCTGCTCCATCGCTTCCCGCAGCACTGCATCGAAATTGGTTCCACCCGAGGTCGTCACGATGCCGTCAATTTTGCTGTACACCTCATTCTTGGCAGCTTCGCTGTCCAACGGGGTGAACGGCTGTAGCAGCTCGGGTTGATCATCAAAGGTAATCACCGCCACCTGTTTATCGCTTTCCATTTGGCTGATCAGTGTTTTGGCTGCTTCGAAGCGACCGTTATCCGGGTCCGTTTCCGACATGCTGCCCGAATTATCGATCATCAGTATAATATCTTTGACTTGCTTCACACCGCCTGGGTTAATCTGATAGAGCAATTGCAGGGCAAGTCCGACGACAAACAACAGCGCCAGCGTTCCCGGAACAAGCAATTTCCAGGATAGTCCCAGATATCGCAGCTTCCAGGAAGCCCCGTTCAGCTTAGGCGAGATCATCTCTGCGAGTAAACAGAATAACCCCACACTAAGCGCCAATACGCCAAAGTATAATCCCATCAGCAATAGACGGGGCATTTCCCCGAGCCACTGACGCAGCATGATTTCTCCAGCCGCAAAGCCCACAGCTCCGCCAATCAGGCTGAACAGGACCAGGAGAAGATTGATTTTTCGCTGCATGTTTGCATGCATCCTTTCCAAACCAGCCGATGAACGGCTGAATTAATACAAGATGGGTTGATGAAAAATGAACGTTAATGTACTGGACGGAAACAGATGGTTCTATCTGTACCTCCCTTCCGTCCATATAAGATGCAGCCTTATGTTTTAACGCATGGGTGACAGCTTCTCGGCCAGATCGGAGGGATGGAGCTCATAACCATTCTCCGTATACGAATCGTAATACACCCGGCCATTGCGATACACCATCAGGTCTTCCAGATGGAAGCCTCCCATCAGATTCAGCTTCTCCACACCACTGCTTCGTTCTTCGTACACCACACCCAGCTTATAGATCCGTGACGTTTCTTCGGCATGCGCCGCGTAGTCCATGAAGGCACTGTGATGATCACCAAAGAAATATTTTTCTTCGTAACGATGTTCCTGTGTATAGTCGAATACTCTTACCCGAACGACCGCCTGCTCCTCCAGTGTTCGATACAATCGGCGGAACAAATCATCGCGGGTCAGTACATTTTTGTCGCCATAGGTAATTGTAACATTCGCTCGTAACAGCAATTCTTCTTCGAAAGGTACCCGAAGCGGTTCTGCTGTAAGCAGCATCACATGACATACTTCCATCAGGCGTTGCAGGAGTTGCTCATTTCCTTCTGTGGCAAGCCGGTTCATATCCCCCATATGGCGGTCCTCGAACCAGACATCCCGTCCACGCTTCGCCTCCAAATCTGCAATCAGCGCTTCCGTCACTTTGCCGTAGTACTCCATTACGTTCTGACCGATATATTCATCTGCAGCCGCTATGCTCTCTACCGCTGTCTCACGCAAGACACGTTCCAGCATTGCCAGTGTTTCCGTTACATTCCGGCTGAACGTATGCAGTTGTTCCATCTCCGTATCGTAGACACGAAGCAGCTGCAATTCATTCTCCAGACGCAGCAATTCAACTTTGGGCACATACACGCGCTCCAGCAAACAATCGATCAGGTTGCGCACGTTCTGTTTGTCACGGAACAACGCCCGTTTGAACGACTGATCCTCTACTCGCTCTTGTTGACGCTGCTCAAGCAAGGCACGTGCGGATTCAAGCTGCACCGATTTATCACGAATCAGTCCAAGCAATGCCTCACGCACACTGCCGAACCCATTGTCACTCCAGGCGGCCCACTGAAAATATCCAACCTCAGGATGCTCCGTGCGCGATTGCTCAGCCTTACGACGAAGGGAACCTTCTGTGCTGCGCTGACGTACTCGTTCCTCGGCAAGACGGACCACGTTATCACGGAAGTACGCCTCTGCCCCATGGCCGAACAGTGCTCTCTCCGCTTCACGCAGCGAGAGCGGCTTCAGATCGGTGAAGCTGACGTTATGCGTCATAATGCCGCTCATGCCGCTCACCAGATCCTCATCGGGCAGTATCCCTTCCACTTTGCGCTCTACCGAAGCCCCGTCCAGTCCGAAGAAGGCGATCTTGTCCTTGATGCTCCACTCGGGTTCCTGCCGCATCCGTTCAAGCAGATAACGATACAGATGATACAACACCGCGAGTGCAATGGGTTTGTTCGGCCGTCTAATCTCGGCAAAACCTGCACTGGCATAACCATGCTGATCCGAGGTCGTACGAATGTTATTTTTAAACGACGTATTGTTATACGTGTTGGCCCCTGTGCTTGATACGGAACCGGAACTGTCGGGATCCTGCTTCCGGTTCTTGAGCAGACAGATTCGGCAGATGATCTCGGCATTTTCGATCCAGCCGCCAGGTACGCCGGTTCCCCGCTCGTTCTTGTCTGACAAAATATATACGAGATCGAATAACGGAGAAGCAGGATGCGTAACCGGAATGGAGATACCGTCCTCCGTAACCAGCAGATTGCCACTGAACGTATAGTCCAGCCCCTGCATGTAATCCAGTTCCCGCAGAAAAGCGAGTCCCGCCGCGCTTGCATATCCAAAGGAATCGACCTGCTCCATCTCGCTGACCAGCACATGCAAATCGGTCTGTACCGACTTGAAGGATTGAGCCAGTATCGTCTCGGTCAGCTTGGTAAGCTCCGGCAACAATACATTCAATGGATCATCTGCCCTGGTCACGACGGTCACGTAGATTCGATCGAACGATGAATATAGCCGTCCGTATTCGGCAATACGATTACTCACCCGCCGCAAGGTACGATTCAGACCAAAGAGTGCCTGATCTGAATCGTGGAAACTGCGATGCACGTCCTTGCGAAGCGTTTTGGAAGGTCGATCTGTCTGTATGGTGGACAAGGGAAGCACGTGACGGGTCACCTGACCATCATCAGAAGTGCTGCCATTCCTTGCATCACTCAAGCCGTTAACACGCGCATATCCTGAATGAGCACCATCGCTGTAATGGTCATGCTTCGTTTGCACGGGGTCATGGTCACGATGACGGGCATGCTCCTGATTTTCTGTTCCAATCTGTACATAAACTACGCCTTCTCCGTTATCCCACTTCAGCCGGTTGATTTCCTGGACAGCAGACACTGCCGGAGCGACCTGGTCACCCACGAACAGGAACAACGCGGGGTAATGGATGCTGCTGCGACCATCACCCAAGCTGCCTTGACGCTCCTGCTCTGTTGCATACTGTGCTGCATACTTCTCCAGATTGCGCTTCAGAGCATTGTTCGAGCTGAACTCCATCCCGGCCGCCATCTTACTTCAGCCTTCTGCGAATGTCATTCAGTTTCGATGACATCGTTCTGTAGAACTGGTAGATGTCTTCCCCGTTTGCCAGTTCCACTCGCTCGTATTCCAGACGATCACGGGATTCCATGAACAATACAGCCAGATCATCCAACTTCGTAAGCAATGGCGTGATATCTTCCGATGCGGTCAGGTCGTTATCACGGCGGGAAGCTTTGCGCAGCAACGTGCTGCGATCCTTCTCTGCCAGTCCACGGAAGTTGCCAAACACTTCATATTCAGCAAAGTTACGGCTCTTCATCAGGTTCGCAAACGGCTCCCACGCGTCTTCTTCCGGGTCACGGTCATAGACGTACAGCGCACCTTTCTTCACGATGGTGTCCGTGTATAGTGCTTCGATGAAGCGGTCATACCATTGCTCCTCGTCCTGATGCTGGGCGAGAATGCCTTCCAGCTCGGCGACTTTGACCGAGATGGCGTTCATCTTCGCCAGCTCTTCACGTACCCGCGCGATCAGCTGCGGAGAACGCACCAGGTTTTCTTTGGCCATATCTTCATTAATACTTCCGAAAATGTCCTTCACCGACACCCGTGGCAATCCTTCGGATTGCAGGCGTTTCAATTCCATGACTGCCCGCTTCACTTCACCCAGGTTCGGTGTGGTGGACGTCAGGCGCATGTCGTAGGCACCGAGCTTCGCGGACAAGTCGAACGGTTCGGTCGTAACAACTGCATAACGGTTGCTTGTATTCTCATCGATGGATTTGGCTGTCACAATGTTGTATCCGAGCGCCTGCTCGAATTCGGCACGCACGCGGGCATTGTATTGCTTCACCCGGGCATTCTCGTACACATCACCCCAGGACTTTTCCGGAATTGGCGATGGCAGATAGGTCCAGTTATTCTTCTCGGTTTGTACCAGATGGCGGCCGATACCTTCTTTGTCCAAGATGGTACGTTCATAACTTTCCTCATATACTTTGAGCGGTGTGTACACAAACAGTGGTACCCCGTTGCGAGTGTTCAGCCAGAAGATCCGGTTACGCACTTCACTTTCCTTGACGGTAAAATGAGATTTGCCCACCGCATTGTTCTGATAGTTGCGAATCCCTCTCAGAATGCCCGGCGCCTGAGCCGGCACCGATACGAATCCCCAGGAAGGGAAATGCAGACTGCCTGTGCTGTTGCTCAGATTGAATACCGGAACCGCCTCATCATCCAGTTTGCCTGCAATGAAGCGTTCCACGAATTTCTCGACCGACTCATCCTGTCCATATTTGATCACCAGGAAGTCCTCCATCGAGCGGGTAATCAGATCCCCAAACTTCTCGGTCAGGAAATCAGAGATGGAGCTGACGATATCGATCTCGTTTTCTTTCACCCACTGGCTGGAGTTCTCCAACAATTCACGCGAGAAGTCGCGGATCAGGTCATCCGTATCACGCTTGTCCAGCAGTCCATCCACCACACTGACGATATCCGGCACACTTACAACGTTCCAGTAATACGTTTTGTTGCCTTTGTGATCGGACTGTTCTTCGCCGCGTGTCAGGATGTCCCCGTTTTTGGAGAAAATCGAGCTGAGCGCGTTCAGCGTTTCGGTAAATACGTTATAAATGCGGCTGTTCTCCTGGTTCAGCAATTCGTACAGGTCCTCGTAGAACTCGATCATCTGATCATTGCGTTCCACATCGGCGTGCAGCCAGTACTCATGAATTTTTGCTTCAATATAAGCATTCTTCTTCTTCTCTTTGGAGACAAACGCACTCTTGGCATCGCCCAGCTTCTCTTCGGACTGTTCCTGAGCGGCCTCAATGTCACGCGGAATGCGGAAGGCATTCTCACGCAGGGTTTCAATGTATGACTGAATCATCTTCAGTACACAGAAGCCTTTTTCCGTGTAGATCAGACGGGAGACATAGAACGGACCCTGTTCAGGATGCAAAAACATACGCCGGATCTGTTCGGTGAACTGACCCGCAACCTCTCCCGGCAGTTGCTTCTTCGCCTTGATATATTCCTCACGGGCACGAGCCAGGAAGTTCTGCTCCAGTTCGGTGTCCATGTTCACCACCTGTGATTTCACCACATTGCCATAGGACAGACGCTCGCTGTTCTGGTAACCTGGCAGCGGCTCCGGCACACGGGCTTCAAAGGACTTGACCACACTTTCGAGATCAATGCCGAGCTTGCGGGCAAACTTCTCGGTATCTTCCTGGTTCGGCGCTTTGGAGAACATGGTGCTCATTTTGTCGAACATGCGGTAAGCCAGATAGGTTGTCATTTCTTCAATAGGCAGTACCGCCGAGGATGCACCGATAATGTTGTAATCATAGTTGGCCGGATAGGCTTTGTTCATCTGTGCAATGTTCGTACGAATGTTGCTAATATAATCGTGGATGGCAAACTCCTCGCCGGATTGCTTTTCCTCACTCGCCATAAAGTTGGTGATGTTCTCGGCGGTGACGTTCATGCAGTAATCATAAGCGTTCTCCAGCAGTTTGCCTTCCGTGTTGGTTGCGGAAATCAGATGACACAGGTTAAACGGCGGCAGCGGTGAATTTACGGTCAGAATATTGCCGTATTTCTGAGAGAAACGCTCGCCCCGGCTGTCCACGTTCATCCAATAATCCAGTTCCTTGAGTGCAGCATATCCATTCTTGCGGATATATTCACGAGTGTGCTCACTCAAGCTTTTGTTGGACAGGTTCACGTCCGGAGTGAACAGATATCCAAGCGTGTTCACGCGGTCAATCCCGGCAGAGCCGTGATCGCGTTCGATAATCCCGCGCACGATATAGGAGATATCGAGGAAGCAACCACTGCCGGTACCGCCGGAAAGACCTGTCAGCAGGAACACCATCAGTTTCTTGTTGGTGCCTACAGATAACGTTTTGATCTTTTTGTCGATCGCCTGCACGACCTGGTTAATCTTGGTGAAAAGCAGCAGGCGTCCTGCCTGACGCACCCCTGCGGCGCCATTCATGCCATCGGTGATGCTCAGCTCCGGAGACAGCCAGTCCGTAATATACGGCTCCAATACGCTGCGGTTCTGAAGCAGTCCACCAATCTCGGCATTGGACAGCAGTACGAATTCATTAATTGGATCAAGTCCGATGCCTTTATACTTTTTGGCGCGATCCTGTTCGTTCGTTTCAAAAGCAAGAAACTCCACGTTGGACGGTTTATCCATTTTTTTCTTGGATACCGGGTCCTGTGGCAGCTTGAAGCGTCGGTTAATCTGGTATTTAAGGCGCAACAGCGCATCAATACCTGTTCCTCCAAGACCAATAATCAGAATCGGGTTATCAATCGTATCGACTCTGATTTTCTCACTGACAATCCCTCCGCCAAGCGATACATCCAGTTGCTGAATATGTTCTCTAACAATCGGTTTCATTCCAAGTCCTCCCTTTGGTTAACGCTCATATGCTTCCATCTATATAATTTGAACTAAAGAATATTTACACTTGCCACTCCGATGACAGGGTGAAATCCGGGGATAAAGGCGCACGCTACGCTTCTTCAGGTTATTTCTGTCCTCTACGTTCTCGTGTAAATGGTTAGATCATCTTATATAGCTTACATTCACTTAGCCATAATTCTTCACACCAGATACTCAATTAAAATAGTCTTGTCCGCCTGTTGCAGCGGGATGCTCAGTCGGTCACCGTTCTTCAGTTCAACGCCTGAGCTTGCATCAACGGCACGGCCGGATTTCTCCAACGTTCCGCCTGCAGTGTTACGAATTATAATTCGATCCCCATTGCTGGGCGTAAATACATATTTCTCGGTTTCCTTCAATTCAGGGTCCAGCTGTAACAGCTGGTGCAGATGGAATCTGCCCCGGAAGGATGCCAGCTTTTTATATTGCGGGTATGATTTGTCCCCGGTATTCTCATCGCGAATTTCGACGATCATCTGTCCGACAAATCCACGGTTTTTGCGTTTCAGCCAGCCTAGCAGGAACCAGACACCCACAGCTACCACAATCAAGGCGATCACGCCCAAAATAACAGGCATCCATGGAAACGGCTTGTCCTGCTCGCCCGCAGGAGTCGTTGGCTGAGTTCCGCTACCGGTTGCTCCGCCCGCATTGATCGTAATCGGAGCACTTTCCCGGTAGAAGCTGTCTTCTTCTGCACGGATAACAAGTTCGTAGTTATGGTTGTCCGGCACTTCAAACGTTCCGGCGAACCCGGTGCCCGTGTTTTCGAGTGGCTGTTCTGTGCTTTTGCCTGTATCCTGATCGTTTACGACCAATGTCGCCTTCATATCGGCATACAGGTCATTATCCTGCAGCGGCTGTCCTCCATTCTCCAGCTTGGCGGTCAGATCCACTTTGTCGCCCTTCGTATAGGACTTGGTCTTAATTGGGTCCACGACGAGCTGGAGATCATAGTTGAACAACAGGTTGATATCGATACTGTCTTTCGGAGCCCCTTTTACCCGAAGTTTCCAGTCGCCTTCCTGAGGCTTGAGCAGCTTCACCAAGGAATAACTTTTTGAAGTGGAGAGCTTGGCTGCATCCGAGTTTAGGTCTACGGCCTTGCCCGAAGGATCGGTTAATTCAATCTGCACTTGTTTTGAAGACATGATCGAGATGTTGGCTTCAAGTACACTGTCGTTCGGTACGTTCACGGTAACTTCCTGATAACTGCCGTTTCCAGTAATGGAGGGCAGCTTCACGACATTCAGTTTGGCATGATCGGCAAAAATCTCACTTAGAATCTGCGGCAAATCATCCGGTGTATCAGTGATAAAGGACTTGCCGCCGGTCTGCTGAGCCAGATCTGCAAGTGCGTCCTTGTTCAGTTTGCCGTCTGCGTTCAGTCCAATCGTATAGACGGGAATCCCCTGATCCTGTGCTTCCTTGACTGCCTTTGCCAGATCCGCATCGGACTGAGCCTGGGTGCGACCTTTGGTTTTGTTAAAATCGTTGTTGCCGTCAGCCAGCAGTACGATCATTGGCGAGTGAGATGCGTCTGCCCCATGGTTCAGCACATTCACCGCTTCAGCCACCCCAACAGAGATATCGGTATATGGTCCTCGGCCGAGCTGATCAATAAAATCTTTCAGGCTGCTCTTGTCCGCATCGGACTGAATCTCCAGCAATGCCTTCTCACGCTCCACCTGATCGGTGTAAGCGACAATCCCTACCTTGTCCCCCTGGACCGGCAGCATATCAATAAACATTTTCATGGCTTCATTGCTGATCTTGTCACGGTCACTTGTATTCATTGAATTACTTACATCGGCTACAAGTACCGCATCGATTCCGCTTGTCTGTGCCTGAGCCGCTGCAGCATGTGGCAGCAACGCCTGAGGTAACAGCAGCGTTAGAAATGCCAGCAGAACCAGAGTTCCGCTGAGCCAGCGTATTTTGCTTGTCCGCAGCATTGGGTGTACTCCTTCACGTTTGAGATTAAAATGGGAATAGTTTATTATAGGCGTCAAGCCTTAAGGAAATCTTAACAGTCTACTAATAAATTCTGAAAAGCACCCCTATCTTCAGTTACAGTTTTGTAATGACTGACAAAAATCGACGAATTCACGTCATTAACTGGCATGAAAGTTCCAACTATGGAAATATGATATAGTTATTGCCAGCAAACTGCAATATAACGACGCTTGATCAGTAAACATTATCGTTTATAAGATGAATATAAGAATCACACGCTAACGGAGAGGGCAGAAAGAACCTGAAGAAGCGAAGCTACAAGCTTTCTGTAAGAAAGCTACTTCGGAAGCAAAGACCTCGCCTTTATCACCGGATTTCTCCCTTTAGCAAAAGGGAATCAAAGAAATCTGGGGATAACAGCGATCGGAAGGTTGTTCTGCCATCGAAGTGGCTCGGGTGTGCAAACAATAGTTCATCTTATAATATAAGCAAAATGATCGAGCCATAGAAAGGAACGGATTATGGTTACATACGGATGCCTCGCCATATTGTTTCTTTTTGTCAATATAAAGGGGATTGCGTTCCTGCTTCATCGGCGCAAACCCGTTTCCCGGGAAGATGCGGATCGAACCCTCTACACTATTCTGAATGGCGAGCGTGATTGAGCATGAGCACTAAACAAGTTGTATCCATCAGACCTTTTATAAGAACGACGCATGCGTTTCAAAAGTTGCGTGTCTGCAAGCGGTGCGGCCAGTATACCTGCCTGTGGGAGGATCAATGTACCGCCTGTGGACGGGGCACCCTTGCCACAGCGGAAGAACGTGCCTCTTCCCGCGTCAAACGCCGGATCGCACGCGACCTGTTTATTACGGTAATCCTTGGTGCAGTTGCTACCTATTTTGGCGAAAGCATAGACCAAACGATGGCGGCGGCCAGCGTCTCCCTGCTGCTTCTGGCTGGATTGATCTTCATGCAAAGGCGATCCTTCCAGGTCGAACAGCAGCGCGAACTTAAACGCATGCTGCGTCAGGATGAGGAAGCGATTCGCCAGGGCATTAACCGGAATTGGGCTCTTGTCGCAGAAGCGCGCAAGCAGGATGAAGCGCTAGCCTATGAAATGCTCAGGGAGATCGGTTCACTCATCTATAACGACCGGATTCGTCTGCAGCAGGTTGCGCTGCTGCAATCCTTCGTACTGCGCAGTGATATGGACCTGCAGCTCAAACCTCTGCTGCTGCGCAGCTTCGAGCGGCTGCTCGCTGAATATATCGGTGAAATCGCACGGCTGAAGCCGGAATTGGTCCGTGAAGATGCGATCCGATATGTCGCCACGTACGAAGTTAATATTTTGCAGCTGCACAACGGGATTCAGATTCTGACGGCTGTAGCCGCCGCTGCTGTACGCAAAAGTAAATATATTGAGTTGTTCCCAAGTCTTATTACCCGCTACGCGCGCTTTATGCCCAAAGATCGGTTTATGCGGCTCTATCGAACTCTAGAGCTGTATCCTGGTAAAGCCCGCGGTGGTCTGGCGGAATCGGTTAGTCGGGTGTATAACGAGAAATATCGGGATTCGTACGCAGATGTTCGTGTGTAGAGCTGTTGTATATGGACTCGAAATGTAAATTAGTGCAAACTCAATCCCTGTATATAGACGAACCAAAATTCGTTTACCCCTGCATGCGTACTGGATTCACGCGTGACATTGTATAGTTTTTATCATATAAGCTTCGACGAAAAAACACCCCATCCTTAGGTCTAGGATGAGGTGTTTTGATGTTTGGAAAATCTATGGTGTTCTTCCAGATTACCTGCCATGTGGCTTATCTTCGTATTTCTTGTGAAGCGACGCTCTCGCCATGCCAATCCTGCGGCATGGCGCAAATCCAATCGCTCAGCGCGGCTGTACCGCCGCTGGCGTCAAAGCTTTACCGTCCGCGACGAGAATCGCGGCGGTCGCTCTTGGCCGGACCGCGTCCTGCGGAGTCCGGCCGGCGGGAGCCCTCGCGGCCCTGCTTGCTTGGGCCGCCTTCACTGCCGCGCCCAGAGCTGCGCTTGTCGGCGCTACGGCCGCCCCAGCCGCTGCTGCGCTCATCGCCGCTGCGACCTGCACCGCGCCCGCCTTGACCCGCTGCACCGCGACTGCTGTCGCTGCTGCGCGCGGAACCACGGCCTGCGCTGCGCTCGTCGCCACTGCGGCCGCCACTACGACCACCGCTGCGTCCACCTTCGCCGCCACGGGAACCACCACGACCGCCACGTCCGCCTTCGCTGCGGCCGGTACGACCTGCGCCGCGACGGGCACTGCCTGTCCCAGCGGAGCGTCCGCCAGAACGTTCTTCATCACCCTGACTGTTGATGGAACGTCTATTTGCTCCAGTTGATGCTACCGGACCTTCACTTGTCCACTGGATACGGGACAGCTTCTGATTGGTGCCTTCCTCAATACGAGCAAGCTCCGGTCTGTCGTGCTGTGTTGCAAATGTCACGGCAAGGCCCGTGCCGCCAGCACGACCCGTACGGCCGATCCGGTGGATATAGCTTTCCGCATCATGTGGCATATCGTAGTTGAATACGTGCGTTACGCCTTCAACATCCAGTCCGCGTGCCGCAACATCCGTAGCAACGAGGATTTGCAATTTCGCATCGCGGAATGCTTTCATTACGTTCTCACGCTTGGATTGAGACAAATCACCATGAAGTTCATCGCTCGCATAACCTGCTTCACGCAGATCTTCGTTCAGCTTGGATGCACGGCGCTTGGTCCGGCAGAAAACAATCGCCAGGTACGGGCGATACGTATCAATCATGCCGCGAAGTGCCTCAAGTTTGCCACGATCCGTGCACTCCAGCACCTGCTGGCGAATCTGATTGATCGGAATCACGGACTTGGAGGATACCTTCACATCCTCTGGGTCTTTCATGTAGTTCTTCGCCAGGTTGCGAATGCCTTTCGGCATCGTTGCCGAGAACAGCATCGTCTGACGCTTGTGTGGCAGTTCACGAAGGATGGTCTCCACATCATCCAGGAAGCCCATGTGCAGCATTTGGTCGGCTTCATCCAACACCAGTTTTTTCACATTGTCCAGCTTCAACGTGCCACGACGCAGATGGTCCAGGAGACGTCCCGGCGTACCAATCACGATCTGTGTACCGTTTTGCAGTTTGCGGAGCTGTTTGTCCACATCTTGTCCGCCGTATACCGCGAGAACATGCAGCTTATCGTCGTTTGCAGTCAGCTTCTTCGCTTCTTCCGTAATTTGCAGCGCCAGCTCCCGCGTAGGGGCAATAATCAGTGCTTGCGGCGAGCGGTCAGATACGTTAATTTTCTGAATAATCGGCAGCAAAAAAGCCAGCGTTTTCCCTGTACCCGTCTGTGCCTCAGCAATAATATCGCGCCCACCCAGCAATACCGGAATCGAACGCTCCTGTACCGGAGTCGGCACGGCGATGCCCTGATGTTTCAGGATCTCGCACCATTCCGGGCGAATGCCCAGTTGTTCAAAGTTTGCCAATCGTTACACCTCTGTATATTCATTTAGATAAGTCCATTTCATAATTGCTTTCACTTGACTTCAATCAAGACTAGTTTTCCGTATATCAATCATGATTATGAAATGAATTTTTTAAAAAGCAATCGGTCCGTTGCTCTTCTTCTCCATACCCTGTAGTTTACACGTTAGTCAAGCAAAACAAAAGGGGATACAGCGTTACACCCTAACTTGTAGCACAAATTCTCCGAAATCCATATTGTAGCAGGCTTCCCGATCCAGGCAGACTGGCTGCAGCCTCTAGTTTTGAAGATGGTTATGAAATGGCATTAATAGTCGCTGGGTAACTTTCATTGCATTGAGTGACTTTGGATGACTTTGGGTGACTTAGGAAGATATTGAATAGCTTTCATTAATTTAAGTGATATTAAATAAGGTGCGTTCTAACGAATCGAGCACACCCTATTCCGGCATATGAAGTAATTCCGGATTTCTAACGAACTCCAGAAACCCTATTCCTTGGTGAACCTGTGAAAACAGGGCTATATTAGTGATATTGTCAAATTAGCGTGTCTGTGATTCGTTAGAGTAACGAAAGGTCGAAATAGCCCTAAATAAGACGTGCTGAGTTCGTTAGAAGGCAAATCACAGCGATTGCGACTGTAAAAGAACAGGCAACACAACCATAGCAGAATATGTATACCTCAATCTCTAAAACACAAACAGCGGCGTCTTCCCCGGCTGAAACCCGGAGAAAAGTCACCGCTGATCACATGCTGCTGTTATTACACACTGCAAATACACACTGTTCTCAAATCAGTAAACCCTATATACAGATGAAACTTCATAGGAAGCGAGCGAGGTCCATTCAATTCAGGAAGCTCCACATAATCACGTTATGAACCGTGTCCATGCCCTCCCGCAGTTGCAAATCCGCTCTTCTCAAGCAATCGAGAACTTTCCTCATTCAGTCCGCGCAGATGTACAGTTTTGCCCAGCTTCGCATATTTGAACTTCACTTTACCAATGGCAACAACCGCCGTGTTATCCCAAATATGTGAACCACCAAAATCAATGATGATTTCCTGCGGATCAGCCTCGGCATTGAACTCATCGACGAAACGGGAAGATGAACCAAAGAAGAACGGCCCGTGAACCCGGTACACCTTCTGCCCTTGCTCCTCATTTGACTGAACTCGAATCTTGGTCTGTTTCCAACCAAAATGAAGCACACTAAGCACAACGCCGACCATCACACCGATAGACAGATCATGGGTAATCACCACAATAGCAACCGTAACTACCATAACGAAGGCCTCCGCCCGTGGCACACGCGCAATGTTCTTGATAGAACCCCAGTCAAACGTACCGATGCACACCATGAACATGACACCTACGAGTGCACCCATTGGCACCTCTTTCACCACACCACTGAGCAATAACAACAATATGGCCAGAAAGGCTCCAGCCGTAAATGTCGATAAACGACCTCGACCACCCGACTTCACATTAATAACCGACTGTCCAATCATCGCGCAGCCACCCATGCCACCGAAAAGGCCATTAACAAAGTTGGCAATCCCCTGACCACGCACTTCACAGTTTTTGCTGCTCTTGGTCTCGGTCATTTCGTCCACAATCGTTGCTGTCAGCAAAGATTCCAACAGACCTACCAGAGCCATCGTGAACGAATAAGGCAGCAGGATCATTAACGTATTGAGGGACCAGTCGATATTCGGCAGATGGAACATAGGCAGGGTACTCGTGAGATTTCCCATATCACCTACGGTTTTTACATCCAGATGTAAAAGCGCCGTAATGATCGTCATAATTACAATGGCAATCAGTGGAGCCGGAACACTTTTGAAAAACCGTGGCAAAATATAAATGATCGCCAGCGTACCCGCTACCATCGCATACATAATCCAGTTAGCGCCCGTGAAATGGGTAAGCTGAGCCATAAAGATGAGAATCGCCAGTGCGTTCACAAACCCGGTCAGTACCGAATGAGGCACAAATGTAATAAACCGACCCACCTTGAAAATCCCCAGAATGAATTGAATGATACCTGTCAAAATTGTAGCGGCAAACAGATATTCCACGCCATAATCCTTGACGAGTCCCACCATCAGTACCGCCATAGCGCCCGTTGCTGCCGAGATCATGCCCGGCCTACCGCCCGCAATTGAGATCACGATGGCAATCGTAATTGAAGCGTACAATCCAACCATCGGATCGACACCCGCAATGATCGAGAAGGCAATGGCTTCCGGAATAAGCGCGAGCGCTACCGTAATACCTGCCAGCACGTCTCCGCGAATGTTACCAAACCATTGTTGTTTTAAAGTATTCATATCTTCCTTTGCCGGTCCTCCTACGTTATTGAAACTCAAATTTGTCTTATCGCCTGAATGGCAATGGAACGGTTCGTCACTGACCAAATTACAACAGACAACACAAAAAACAGCGGAATACCCTCCCGCAAAAATCCGTCTATATAAGTTGAATGACATGTTGCATTGACCATGGTCCAAATATGTTCTCCGATATCATGTCTGCACATGTCTCATCCGTTCCAGTGTGTACCTCTTATTTCCACTACAACATTCAGGTGTTTTGCTTTCGTGGCAACGTGAGCTAATCATGATGTCTCTAGGTTTTCCCCTCTCAGAAAAACCGGGCCCGTTAATGTACTGACCTATTATTATAGACATAGGAAGTGATATGTACTAACACAATTAAACTGAAAAAACAGAAGTATATCTCGGGATATCTTACATTTTCGTTATTTTACTCGGCAATACTCTGTTCCAAAACAAAAAAATCTACTCAAGAGAGTAGATGATTATATAACATCAGGGTCGTACTCAGAATCATTGCATCTGCCGAAGCAACAGGTGTTTTGACCATTAATTCAAAAATATCATCTACGACTTCAGAAGAACATTCAAACAACACCATTTGCTTAATGAACCCTTTAATTTTAGAGATAGCTTCAACATTGTATCTTTTTAGAGTTTCAGGTGCTGATTTGATAACTATACTACTTCAATCCCCTTTGAACGATTTTTGTTTTTGTTTGTAGGTTCTGGGTGTTTCATCCGGGTTGGTTTCTTTAAATGCTGTAAGTCGATCATCGATGTATAGAATCCTGGCTAAAGAATTAATAAGTTCGACTACTACTATTTCTGAAGTACATAGCATAACTTCATTTTAAATTAAATATGTAAGAAATAAAAAACAGGGGAGATGCTTTATATCATTCTCATAAAAATAAGCTACTAAAACATTGGTATCAACAAAAAAAGCATCTTCCCCAGAATGAACAGGTAAAATGCTCTTTCCAAAATCTATTTCAGATAATGGCATTGTTATTTACCCCTTACTTCTCTGCAGATTTCCTGGGCATCAATATCATTCCTCGTTTTTATTGATCCACCCGCCTGTATCATCTGTTTTTTGCTTTCTGCGGAGATTTGTTTTCTTTTCTCTGCAATTTTTGCAACGGCTGTAGGGGACATAGCGGCACCTCCTTTGATTCGCTTCACCAAAGACACACCTCCAAGTAATCTTGGATTAATTTATGCCCAGTGAGACAAGTTTCAATCCAAAAAACGAGCTATCTAATTTTTTCCTTATATTGTATTACGCCACGAAAATCTGTATGTGTGTCACAGTAAACAAGAAGGATCAAAGCTGAATTTTGATAAATGATTACCACTATTATTGTTAATCTGCAAAAAAAGTGCCTATACATAGCCTAGGCACTTTTTCTTTTGCTTATGCTAAAATCTCCCAGATTTAAATATCGAATAGAGCAGGAAGGCCACCATCAGAATGGCTACCAGAAAACCGATCTCAATGACCGGAATATCCCACAGCATGGTGGACTGGTGACTGATCGAGGAACCGATGATTAACCCGACCATAATGATACAAAATGCGAGCAGTACAATACTGAAAGACAGCCGATTACTGATCTGGTCCATTCTGCGCATGAGCGCATCCAGTTCAGGAACACTGATTTCCAGCCTCAGCTTTCCTTTGCTAATAATGGAAGACAATTGCCTTAACTGCCCAGGCAGACCCATAACACTCTCAGCCATATCGGCCGCGCTGCGGAACAGACGATTCCTGATCCTTCCAGGATTAAAGCGTTCCTTGATCAGCTTGCGACCAAATGGTTCTGCCATATCCACGATACTCAAGGAAGGATCGAGATGTTCGATAACACCTTCCATGGTAAGCAGCGACTTCCCTAGCAGCAGAATGTCGGCAGGCATGACGACCCTATGTCGCTGGGCTACACCGAACAGATCATTCAATGCTTGACCCACGCTGATTTTGGAAAAGGGAATATCATAATATTTGCTGCGCAGCTTGTCCAGATCGCTATGAAGCCCTCGCAGATCCATATCATCCGGCATCATGCCCAGCTTCTCAATCGCCCGGATCATGCTGTCCGTATCTTTGCGCATCAATCCGATAATGAGCGAAGCCAGATGCTGCTTCATCTCATCACTCAGACTGCCCACCATACCGAAGTCGATAAAGGCAAGCCTGCCATCCTTCAATACCATCAGATTGCCTGGATGTGGATCGGCATGAAAGAATCCATGAATAAAGATCTGATTTAACAACGAATCCACCAGTCGCTGTGCAATGTTATTCAGATCATGCCCACGTTTAATCAACTCGTCACGGTCATTCAGCTTGATACCTTCAATGTATTCCATCGTGAGCACACGAGAAGACGTTTGGTCCCAGTAGATCACCGGGATTTTCACTTTGTTGTCCTGCTGATATTGCTGTGCAATCTTCTCCGTATTACGGCCCTCAACTGTATAATCCAGCTCGGCCATCAGTGCCTGAGCGTACTCTTCTACCATTTGCGGAATCTGATATTGCTTCACCCAATCCCAGCGTTTCTCCGCCATGGCTGTCAATTCTCGTAAAATATCCAGATCTCGCTGAACGATACGCGATATGCCGGGCCGCTGGATTTTAATAGCCACGGCCTCACCACTTCGGAGCTTGCCCAGATGCACCTGTCCAATACTAGCCGCAGCCACAGGGGTATCCTCGAACCGGGAAAAGATCTCCTCCAGCGGTGTATCCAATTCCTGTTCCAAAATACCCCGTGCCGTCTCCGAGGAAAACGGCGGGACCTGATCCTGCAGCTTCACCAGTTCGCGGATCACAGAGTCAGGCAACAAGTCTGCCCTTGTGCTTGCCAGTTGCCCCAGCTTGACGAAAGCCGGCCCCAGCTCCTGCAGCACAAGTCGTATGCGTTCACTCAGCGTCTTGGTGGTGTGGGCTTCACGCGACATCCACCGCCGGGGTATAGCCAGCAACTGGAACAATCCCAGCTCCTCGACCATATAACCGAAGCCATGACGCACCAGCGCCATGGCAATTTCCCGGTATCTGCCGACATGTTTGATTCGCACAGCCATCTACTCGATCTCGTTTCCTTTGAGAGGAGGAACTTCAAGTGGAGCTGGGGATACATCAGGTTGAAGCTGTGGTGTGTGACCCAATTCCGCAAGCTTTTTCTCAAGGACAGCAACACGCTGTTCCAAGCTGGTTACATCACTCTCGGATGGAACGCCCACTTCCTGAAGGACGCGCTTGACCTGCTCGTGAATCATTCTTTTGAATTGGCCCTGCTCTTCATCGCCCCGTTCCATCAGGCGTTCGACCAACGCTTTGGATTCACCAGGGGCCAGTTCCCCGCGCTTGACCAGATCATCCACGGTTTTCTCAATTTTCTCCTTGCTTACAACAGTAAGACCGAGCCCTAACGAGATTGCCTTTTTGAACAAATCGCTCATTCTTGTCATCCTCCTCTTCCTTGATCTCTATAGTATACCCCTAATCAGCTGCTCACAAAAGAAACGGTCCGGCTATACGTAACGCGCAGCCCATTTTCCTGCCTGCAGAATTAACTGACGATAGGTTTCATGTGCAAATGAAGGTACGTGATGTCCTGGCATCAGGTACACAATGCGTCCAAGACCATATCTATGTGCCCAAGCTGCGGGCTTCGGCCCTTCTTCGGATTGATACTCCAGCAGAACTTTCGTTTCGGCAAACGAACCGAACTCGAACTGATAAGGCTCTTCCTCCATCGTAAATCCGGAAATGCCTTCCGTCACCGGATGACTCTCTGCCGTTACTGTGAACTCCAGCGGTGCATAAGGCGGATGATGCAGGAATTTGGCACCGATCATCTGCTTCAGCTCATAACGATTTTGGAGCGAAATTCCGTTATGTATAATGACCAGTCCACCTCCATTACTAACATAGGACAATAAGCCTGCTGTCTGCTGTGGAGAGACTTTTCCCTTCCAATCGTCCATGTAACAGATACACACATCAAATCCGGTTATATTTTCTTGCAGCAGCATGTTGCGATTCTCACTGCACTGCACAGTCATAGTATCGTGAAAAATCCGACTGATCTCCGCATCCACACCTTGCAGCGGATGCCAGTCCGGATGAGTATAATCACCAAGTAACAACGCTTTTTTACGATGATCCATCAATAAAAACTCCTTTCAAATTACCTATAACAGAATTACCAAGGAAGTACATCCCCCTTGTAATCTACATACGCAGGCTGATCTCCCATGAACTCCTTATGGCGATCGATGAGTGCTGTGATATGCTGAGCCGATTGATCTGGCGCAAGGTCTGCAGCGGTATTTAATTCCCCGCTCATATAACTCTGTACCCACCCGGGATGAATCAGCATCACTTGCCCACCCTCATTCTTCAGACCGTTATGCACGAGGCGGGCCTGCATGTTTAACGCAGATTTGGACATACAATAGGCAAACCATCCATCCCGGCTGCACTGCTCAATACTGCCTGCCTCCGAAGATATATCGACAATTAGCTTGTTTGTCCCTTGAAGAAGGAGGGGCAGCAAGGCATGAGTCACACGCAATGTCCCCAAGGTATTTACGTTAAATACTTCTGCCATCTCCGCCATGTTTAACGGTCCGCTGATATGATCTGTAATACTTCCTAGTATAGCCGCATTATTAATAAGCATATCCAGATGCGATGTATCCAGCTTAAGTGTCTCCGTGAACAAGGCTACGGACAGATCATCCCCAATGTCCAGTTCGATGGCGCGTAAATGTATCGGATAAGCATCCTTCAGAAGACGAATCCCTTCGGACTCTTCCATGTCCACCCCCGCCGCATAAACGATATAACCTCTCTTTAGCATTTGTGCCGTCAGAGCCAACCCCAATCCCCGGGCCGCCCCGGTTACACATACGGTTTTCATCATGTTGTCCCTCCCTCACAAGCTTAATCTGTCTTTAATTCTTTCCACATTATTATCCAAAAACCTTTAATTATGAATGGGTACGACTAACTTCACGACCAAAGTCTCAGGTGAATCCCCTTGAATCAGAGTCGTTCAGCTTATAGAGAATGCAAAAAAGTTCTGACCCCTATATCGGATCAGAACCGGGAACAGCTTGGCATCTTCAATTCGTTTCAATATGAGTCCACAGGCTGGATTTATTGCAAAAGATGAGCCTTAGTCCGCAGATCGGGCAGCGTAATAACGCCCCAGTTCAACGATTAGTGCCCCCATCTTTTCATCCTCCGGAACCACGAGCGCCTCAATACCCTCTTCACGCATCGCGTTTGCCGTAACTCTGCCCACCGAAGCGGGCACCACGCCTTGTCGGAAAGCTTCCTGCATGGATTCGAGCTTGCCCTTTGACGCCGCGTATTCAACCAAAAACCGCACTTGCGGTCCACTTGTAAACGCGACAGCATGCACCTCATGCAGCAAAATTTCATTCAACAACTGCTCCAGCTCGCCCTCTTCGGGCGGAACGTGACGGTAAGGAAGCACCTGACGTACATGAGCCCCTTGTTCCTCCAGCCAACCGACCAACTTGGGCGCAGTTTCCCCGTGCAGTTGCAACATGACCTTCTGTCCCGCAAGTTCATGAGGCGCAAATTCACGAATCAACCCGTCTGTGCTGCCATCATCATCCCGCACCAGCGGGGTTAGTTTACGTTTTCGGAGTGCGTTGACTGTCTTGTACCCTCTTGCTGCAATCAAGGATTCGGATAATATGTCCAGCAATTGATCAGCAATCTCCATATCCTCAGCCATATCAAAAATAGCGTCCAATCCCATACCCGTGGTTAATACCGTCCAGTCTGGCGGGTCGGATATCCAGGATACCAGACCATCTCGAATATTACGATCATCCAGAAAAACAGTTCCCTGCGCGGGCCGAACTAGTGGAATCCCGCCCATTTTCTCAACCAGCAAGGACATCTCCTTGGATTTTCGTGGTCCTGTCAATGCTACACGTATACCTGCCAAATGTTGAGCCATCCATGTTCCCCCCGTTAATTCAGCCGAATGTCATCAGTCTGACTACAGTATACAGGGTACTTCTATGGAGGGAAACCGAGTTTCCCCTCTTTTCGGCGGTTCATCTATAACGATTTTTGATGGAATATATCAGGAAGGCTGTAGTTCTCCACCCTGAGGCCCCTCACGTTTGCCTTTGTCAGGTTCATCTCGTGTCTGTGATGCTTTTTCTTGTTTATCCTCTTTTGGTTGCTTCTTTTGCTTCTGCTTATCTGTTGTCCGTCGACCATTCGCGCCTTTTTTGCGGGGACGAAGGAACACGAAAAGTATGATGGGAAACAGCACCTCGAACACAATCGCAATCCATGTCCATTCCCTTGTAAAGCGAAAAAGCTGGATCGCATTTTTGAAAAACCAGAAACCGCAGACAAACCCTACCAACGCAATCGGTCCTGTCATGACTTTGCCCGAAACCTTCGGAATTATTCGTTTCAGTCCCCAACAGACAAAATACAGATCAAATGCAATCTTCGTAATCAACGCGGGTAATGTTGCCGCAGCCAGAGCCAGATCAAACCGATCCAGGAAGTCACTGATTTGCAGTTGCCTTGCCAGCTCATAGGAGGGATATACCAGCCTGGATGCGATCGGCACGCCAATCGCCGCAATGGTTTCGGTGATAATCAGCATCATTAACAAGGCTGAAATGGTAATACCCCACATGACCGATTTGAAGCGAAAATCACTGCCTTTGATTACAAAGGGGACTGCAATCATCTCTCCAAAAAAGGAAAATATGTACCAGCTGCCCTTACCTACTCCTGCAACATCGACGTCAAAATAAGGCATGAGATTATCCATGTTAATTTGCTGAATAAGCATAAACGGCACAATCAACGAATTCAGCAGAAACAACGTAATATACAGCTCGGACATCCCGATTAAGGACCCCAGTCCTCCCCTCACGATAAAAACAGCCATGACCATCAGGGTCAAAACAATGATGGAGATCGGGGTCGTTTCCAGCAAAGTAATACTTATATAGTCGCCCATTAGACGAATATCACGGGCAAATACAAAGAGAAAAAACATGGTATACAGCATCCCTGTCACACGACCCAAAAAGGGAAACCGTTCCACCAGAGATTCAAACAGATCCTGATCGGGGAACCGTCGCTGAACACGGCTTAACATCCATAGTGATGCAACCATGACAAGAAACACAGGGATGTAGGATAAATAAGCATGCTGTTTTGCATAAAAAATGGCCTGTGCATGGGGCTGCATCAATGTACCTGTCACACTGAGCAGCATAATAAGCAGCACCAACTGACGATTCGTCACTCCCTGATTCATGGGATACCTCCTCTCTGTCCTATTCATCAAGTGAAATGTATTAAAACTAGCTTAGGGTAATGGCAACCAGCGTTGAATCAATTGAGTGAGCCACGTGGTGACAAAAACGGTTTTGCTTAAACTCGTTACATAGAACCATATCCCGGCGCTGACTACGATCAGTCCGTAGGATAACCAGCGATTAATGACCGCTGCCTGCTTCAAATGCTTGAAATCCATGATGATTACGGCAACAACCATACCCAAATAAGTGAACAGCAGCGGCTTAATCATGGACAATATCCTCCTCTGGCACTCCAAACGGTTTGTTGATAACACCAACATTTTCAATAATGATATGCGGTTCAACCTTAACTTTCACATCCGGGTAAATATCATCCCAGCGATCCTTGATCTTGGCCCATTCTTTGGGCAGCTGTTGATGAATGGAACGACCCAAACCCAAAATATCGGCAGGATATTCTTTCTGAATCAGCCGGATCCCTTCCTTAATATCATCTTGGATTTTCTGATGAAGATCTTGATTCATGTTCTTAATCTCCTGGTCTCGCAGGTTACCGTAATTCGATTCGTTGTCTACCATGACTCCCTTGGCATAAAGCCTGATTGTCACCGATACTTTTCCATTATCAATATGAGGATGCAATGAAGAGTTGTTTTCGTTCAGCTTGATAAAAAAATCACCCTTCCCACGAGGCGCTTTAACCATAACTTCCGGCTCGTTGGCTTCACCCATCGCCAATATAAGTGCATCGGCGGGCGCTTTTTCAATCATCCCTATCAATCTGTCCTTTTTGAATATGGCGAGACCATTCAACTTAATGTTGGTTTTGACGTCCTTCCAATTGCTCGGTACATTGTCAACGGTCGAGGCGACAGGCAAGAATGGATCTACCCCCTCGGAAAGTATCGCATCCGTGAATGTCTTGAGGGAACGTGGTCTTCTCATATTCAGGAAGCATAATTCACGAACCATCTCCGAAGGGAATTTTTCAATCGGCGCATCAGTATCGAGTACCTTGTAGGCAGAACCTTTTGTGACAACGGGTAGTGCAGAAAATCGGTTAAGCGGGAAACGTGTTAGTAAATCCAGCATGGGGGCAACGCCCTCACGTGCAAGCTCCTCTCCAATCAGCATGGTACGTCGATGTGCATAATAAAGCTCACGGGAGAGTGACTTTTGGCCTTCGATAGATGTTCCGCGCAAGGTTTTGGCTGTATTGGATAACATGAACCAGGATTTGTCACCACTTGTGCCCCCACCGCCACCTTTACTTCCGGAGGAACCAGACTGGCCGGGAAGAGCAATTTGCAGACTGGTCCTGTAATTATCCTTTTCCTTGTCGATGGCCAGACCAATCACAAAAGCGATATCATTAATTTCCTTTCGATCCCAGCATCCGGATATAAAAATCGTACACAGGAGCATGATGGCTACTGCATGCCGTCTATGGATAAGAAACATGTGCTTACCACCCCTCCTCAGCTTCAGGTGAACCATTAATCTTCTCATTCATCCGCTGCTGGTCACGATGAACCGTTGAAGGACGATTGATCATTTTCCACCATGGGGCACGAATAAGAATATCCTTGGTATCCGTCTTGCTATAGGGGCTCAGACCTGACAGATAAGGTACCCCAAAAGAAGTCATTTGCGTCAGATGTACCGAGATCAGCACCAGTCCAATGACAATGCCATACAAGCCAAGTGCCCCGGCAAGCAGCATAATGGGAAAACGAAGCAGACGAACCGTAATGGCAAAGTTAAAGCGCGGAATCGTGAACGACGCAATCCCTGTCATGGATACAATAATAACCATCGGTGCGGATACAATCCCCGCCTGAACGGCTGCCTGTCCTATAACAAGCGCCCCCAGAATACTGACGGCCTGACCTACCGTTTTGGGTAACCTGACCCCCGCTTCTCGCAAGGCCTCAAATGACAGCTCCATGATGAGGGCTTCCACCAATGCAGGGAATGGAATGGCCTCCCTTGCCCCGGCAATGCTCAGAATCAGTGTGGTAGGCAGCATATCCTGATGGAACGTTGTAATCGCGATATATAACGCGGGTAGGAATAGCGCAATGGCAACAAACAGAAATCGAATCCACCGCACCAGATTACTGATAAAGAATCGTTCATAATAATCCTCACTGGCCTGAAGCATCTGCCACATGGTCACTGGCGCAATAAGGGCAAACGGACTGCCATCTACAAAAATGGCAAATCGGCCTTCCAACAGGTTACCCGCTACTGTGTCCGGACGTTCGGTATAATGCATCTGCGGAAAAGGGGAATACGGATGATCCTCTATCAATTCCTCAATATACCCGGACTCAAGAATCCCATCGATATTAATCTTGTTGAGACGTTTTTTGACATCTTTAATTAGCTTGGGATCGGCAATATCGTCGATGTAGCTTAGTACAATATTGGTTTTGGTCTCGGTCCCAATTGTCATGCTTAACATCTTAAGCGCAGGTGTTTTTAGCTTGAAACGAAGCAGAGCTGTGTTCACACGCAATGTCTCAGTGAAGCCTTCGCGTGGCCCGCGGATAACCGACTCGGTCTGGGGTTCCTCGACACCGCGCCGCACACCGCCCTTGACGTTAAATAGCCAAGCCTCCTTGCTTCCGTTGGTCAACAGCAGCGCGGAGGATTCCAGCACACCATCTGCTGCGTCTGCCCAGGTATCCACTTTTTTCACCTGCGTCAGGGCGATTCGTGTATCATCCAGAGGGGCAGCAGGTTCATCGGTTCGTTGCTCAATCAGACCGCGAATCAGAGGACGGAGCATATGTTCCTGAATATCTGTCGAATTCACGATGCCCTCGATGTACACCAACAGTCCCTCTACTTCAGGTGAAATCTTGACATTACGGAAGATCACATCCGAACAGTCCGAGAAAATGTCTTCCAGTGCCAACATATGGCTTTCATGTGAAAGGCCTATCGGCTGCCGCAAAATGGGGGGAGACGGCAGCCCCAAGGGGATGTGCTTTTTCTTTTCTGAATCTCGGGAACCCTCTTTCCCTGATGTCTTGTCCGCCATATGCCGCCCCTCCGTTCCTGTTTTTTTATACAAGGTAGCTTGTGCCAGATCACGCGGAATTATGTGGTCTTTTTGTAAAATCCCCAATGGCTTCTTCAATTCAAACAACAAAAAAGGCCCCTGTATGGATAACAGAGACCTTGGATTGTTTAGGCAAGCTTGAATTTTTTGATTTACTATGCTGATCTGCTCCGATTTAGTCGGCAAAATAATCTTCTGGAACATAGCGGATCTCAGATTCCGCATATATGGTCAATGTATGGCGTTCTCCGTCATACTGCACCCGATCCCCCTGAACGTAATACCAGTGCTTCACCAAGGGTTGATCCTTACGCTGTACAAAGCGGAACACGTTGAGCTCCTGTCTAAGCTCCATAATGCTATCTACCACCTGTTGTTCCAGACCAGTCACGGTAAAAACAAATCCAGTGCCCTCTCTTTGATAGCGATAGGACATCGAATCAGTTTTGCTGTTTACCAGCCCTCGCCCAGTCACTGCATGCTTAACCATGAACCATTCCTGCTGCGTCATAAAAATACATCCTCCTTTGTTCTTGGAGTTCCATTACATTTCGGTAATCTAGGGCAGATCGATCAACATATAGAAAGCGTCCTCGCTTGCATCCAAATTCATGGATGTCGTCTGTTCCACACGAGCCGTATCCCCTTCATTTAGCTGATACTCTCCGTTCAAGCCAAGCTTGCCTTCTATAGCAAAAATGTACATGCGGCGATCTTCTACCTGTTCATATGTTAATGTCTGGCCTGCGGCCAATCGGCCAAGATAGATGGTCATATCCTGATGAATGGATGCGATACGCGCACCACCTTCATGGGATACCACAGGTACGAGTGCTCCCGCAAGCGCGTCTGAATCAAAAGAAGTTGTCTCATAAGACGGCTCAAGCCCTTTCGTATGTGGCATGAACCAGAGCTGTAATATACGCACTTCTTCAGAATCCGAGGCATTGTGTTCGGTATGGATCATGCCACTGCCTGCTGACATGCGTTGAATTCCACCGAATGATGTAACAGCCACATTACCCAGGTTATCTTCATGACGCAACTTCCCGTTCA
The DNA here is from genome assembly GCF_042796655.1 of Paenibacillus sp. NPDC057886. Lineage (NCBI taxonomy): Bacteria > Bacillati > Bacillota > Bacilli > Caryophanales > Paenibacillaceae > Paenibacillus > Paenibacillus sp. NPDC057886. The sequence goes on from NZ_JBHVMZ010000002.1 coordinate 270,177, forward strand.
GCACGATAGACACAATCTCCATATCACTATGCGGGTGTGCCCCGAAACCACGACCAGGGGCAATTACATCGTCGTTGGCAACCCGCATGGGTCCGAACGCAGTATTCTCCGGGTCTTGGTATTCACCAAAGGAAAAGCTGTGATTGCCGCGCAGCCAGCCCCGGTCGAAGCTGGAGCGGGAATCGGATGGAATGACGTTAATCATAAAGTGCACCCTCCTACATGTTCTCTTATTTTTTCTTAGTAGCATACTTATTCTCATTGTACCAAATCAATGGGCTAGTCGTCCAAAACAAAAAGCCTTTTCCCGGTTCGAACGGTTCACACGGAAAATCGCACGTGATCCGGACTAGCGAGAAAAGGCTTCTATGCAAGATATACCTAATTATTAGAAATGGAATTGTTATCCATCCCTATTGGATGGTGATAGACTTGTTATGCTCTCAAATTCTGGCGATCGTTCCCTTGTCTGGAGAAGAAAAGATCCACCGCCAGGAAACGGCTGCCTGTGAAGAGCAGTGTCAATGAACCCGCCAGCAGCAGGTAATCAAACTCGGTACCACTCATGAACGGCTGTCCCACTTTGGCAGTAAGCAGAACGCCTCCCATTACTACGATGAACAAGGCTGCAAATACACGTGTTCCCAATCCCAGAATCATGGCTGCGCCACCCACCAGCTCAATGATGGCTACAACCGATGCCAGAAAACCAGGAATACCGATACTTTCAAAGAAACCAACTGTACCGCTAATTCCACCTTCGAATTTGCTCCAACCATGTAATACAAAGATGAGACCAATCATGATCCTTGAGAAAAACAAGCCAATTTCCACACTTCTATTCATATTCATCTTCCTCCTTGGAGTTTAAGTTCAACGTTACATTTCACCCAATTGACCAAACAAACAAGACAGACAGCAGCAGGATCACTGTGGCAGAAATGAATACCGCATAGCGGGGAAGCGTCAGCGCAACATCCTGTTCCGGGTCTAATAGACGGGAAATACGTACATTCACCGAAGTATCGGCAAAAGACGATTGAATAGCTGTCTCTCTAATCCTCCAAGGTTCAGGGCAAGCCCGGATCAGTTTAAGCAGTGCACTGCCAATGCCCGCGGCGTTCCCCGTACGTTCAATCGCTTCATTGTCAGCCAGAATTTCTCTAATGATATTGTAATGTTTTGAAGTATGCTTCAACACCGGAATATAAGGCATCATGACGGCAAATACCGACAGCAATGTCGTCTTGAGTGGATCACGATGCCACAGATGATGCACCTCATGATACACAACCGCTCTTTCTTCTTCAGCATCCAGCATCGTGAGCAGCCCTGTGGATAGCACAATACAGGGTTTCCAGAGACCAATCGTAAATGCAACGGGTGACTGCTTGTCCACCACAATGAATCCAGGTTGTTTCAGATGACGGTACCGCGCCTCAAATTTCCGAGACATGGCCCCATCTTCAATCGACCGAAGCTTCCGTACCGCTGCACGTGTCTTCATCATCCGCTCCATCAGCAGCCAGCCTGTACCTGCAAACGTCAGGAGCACCAGTGCCATAAGAACATGCCCTACGGATAACCAACCCAGCCTGCTCATCCAGTGATTACATAGCCAAAGCAGATTAAACGGAATGTCCCAACCGAATATTTTGTACATCGCGTACATGAACATCTGCATGAACACGAATAACGGAATGCCAAACCCGACGGTAAACAATAACTTCGAGCGGGCCTTCCACATGTCAATCGCTATCCTTTTTCCATTGCTTAATCTTCTGCTCCAGACGCTCAATCAGCCCTGCATCTGCTTCATCCAGCGCATCCAGCATGTGATTCAGAGCAAGTGCCCCGAACTCATCCACCAGCTCATGTGACAATTCCTTGGATTGGTCGTTCATAAACTCCTCCCTGCTCTGTACCGGATGGTACAGTGACGTTCGGCCCTTCTGCGACTTGCGAAGCAGCTCCTTGTCCACGAGGCGATTCATCACCGTCATGACGGTATTGAAATTAACGTCTTTATCTTTTTCTAGTGCGGTTTGCACTTCGCGAATGCTGCTGCCTGGACGCGCCCATAAAATGTCCATAATCTTCGCCTCCAGCGGACCAAAAAACCGGTTCAGCCCACGCTCACCTACTTTAAAATTGTGTATTCTCATGTTCAGACACCCCTCACACTACCCATTGTAGTGCCAACAAACGAGAAGTCAACCTCTATGTCAGCTATTTATTGTAAATGATTTGTAAATATGTTTTCCATTTCAGAACATTATTTTGATGCACAAGGTCTGATTATAGGTAAAAAAACCTAAAGACCGGGCAGATCTGCTATGCTGCAGTCCCACCCGGCCTAATTGATAAATCGATTATTCATTTCTGAAATAATGATGAAATTAGTGCTTTATTTGCGATCCTGAGAGGGCATAAATGCGGAGATATCCACACCAAGTCCATGGGCCAAACGACCACCGAGCTGTCCATCTGCCTGGAAAAAATGGCATAAGGCACGCAACTGTATCTGTTCCGGTACCGCCTTCAGGTCATTAATCAGGTTATCGAGCAAATGTTGTTGCTCAACCGCCGTGAATGAACGGAACAACTCCCCTGATTGCGTATAGTTATCGGTCTTCTCAATTTTCTCACGTGTAACATGACCCTTTAACGGAGCTTGACTGTCACGGTATTCAGGCGCTTCCTCCGGGCTGTTGCCCGAGCTGTTCGGTTCATAGTTCACCGGAGATGGGTCCTGACTCACGTTCATCAATCCATCACGCTGATGATTGCGAACCGGAGCATAAGGACAGTTCACCGGAATCTGTAAATAGTTCGGTCCGAGCCGGTGGCGCTGTGTATCTGGATAAGAGAACAGACGGCCTTGCAGCAATTTATCTTCGGAAGGCTCGATTCCAGGCACCAAAGCGCTTGGTGAAAAGGCTGCTTGCTCTACTTCTGCGAAGAAGTTTTGTGGATTACGGTTCAATGTCATGGTTCCGATCGTCTGGAACGGCAGTACATCTTCCGGCCAGGTCTTGGTTGGGTCGAGCGGATCGAAGGAGAAATCGGCCATCTGCTCCGGCTTCAGCAATTGTACCTGTAGCTTCCACTGCGGGTATTGTCCGTTTTTGATATGCTCGTGCAAATCACGGGTGGCATGGTTGAAATCCTGCCCTTGTACCTCAGCTGCCTCTTGACGTGAGAAGCCTCGTACGCCTTGAGCCGATTCCCACTTGTATTTCACATAATGGACTTGCCCTTGAGCATTAATCCATTTGAAGGCGTGTACGCCGAATCCATCCATTTCACGATAACTTGCTGGCGTACCCAGATCGGAGAATAACCAGGTCATCATATGAGTCGACTCGGGTGATAGTGTCATGAAGTCCCAGTAGCGTGCAGGGTCCTGGATATTCGTATCCGGCGCAGGCTTCAAGGAATGAACCATATCCGGGAACTTCATCGCATCACGGATGAAAAAGACGGGCAAGTGATTACCCACAATATCATAGTTCCCTTCACGGGTGTAGAATTTCACGGCAAAACCACGTGGATCACGCGCTGTCTCCGGTGAACCCGTACCGTGAATTACGGTAGAGAACCGCACCAGTACATCCGTCTCTGTGCCCGGGTCTTGTAAGAAATCGGCTGTCGTATAAGCCTTCATGCTCTTCTCCACCGTAAACACGCCATGTGCACCAGCACCTCTCGCATGAACGACCCGTTCCGGAATACGTTCACGGTCAAAGTGTGCGATCTTCTCAAGCAGATGATAATCCTCAAGTAATGTGGGGCCTCTTCTTCCTGCGGTACGGGAGTTCTGGTTGTCACCTACGGGTGCGCCCTGATTGGTTGTCATGCGTTCTGTCATATCGTTATCCTCCTCATGTTGGTCTCATGCCTGCTGTATATACTCTATTAAAATCATATTCGCCATCGGTTTAAATATACATTTAGACTTGATCTAACTGTTAAATTGATTCTAACATGTCCCAGTTGCCTCTTGCATGAGGTTCGTATGAGATTAAGATGAGTTTCTCACTCATTTCATGAATGAAATATGAACATAACTTAGAGAAAGATGAGTATTCATCCATTTCAATTGGCTTGATCTACCCTATCTATTGGATATACCCGCATAGGAGTGACATGAACAGCATAATGTGTCCACAAAAAAAAGCGGACTAATCCGCCAGGCGGTAGCCCACTCCTCTTACCGTTACTATATATTGAGGCGAAGCCGCGTTATCGCCAAGTTTTTTGCGTAAGCTTTTGATATGAACATCCACGACATTGCTTCCACCCGTAAAATCAGTCTCCCAGATATCGCTGAGCATCTCCTCACGGGAAATCACTGCACCTTTGGCATCAATCAGCTTCAGCAGCAGATCATACTCTGTCTTGGTCAAATGAATGCGGTCATTATTCCGGTGCACGCTCATCCGCTCACGATCCAGCCATAGATCCTTGAAGCCGATGCGATGGCCTTCCTGAGGTAAAAATCCGCGTTTCGGTGCTGCGGGACTATTGCCAATCATGCGTTGCACACGATACAACGCTTCCTGTGGACGGGCCGGCCAGACCAGTAATTCCTCCTGAAGCATCGGGCCACTGGCACTGCCAATCATCTTCTCCCCCACCAAATATAGACATGGTGTTGCATGTTCCGCTTCACGATTCAAACGGCTGCTGATGCCGGCAAAAGCATCGATGGTTCCAGCAACAGACAGGTCATAGATCAACAGATCAAATACAAGCCGTTCATGCAAATCAGGCTCCCAGCGGTGGAACACCAGCACATCGAAGCAACTGTCAGTCAAGGCCTTGACCAGTTCATGTACTTGCCCTGGCATCGGACTGATCAGAATGACCCGTCTCGTGACCGGGCAGTTATCCACGAGGGGAGTTGAATCCGCAAGGGCAGGCTTGACCCGGAGCGGCAAGCGACGACCGGACAGGTTGATTTTTACTTGACCCGTTTGTTTCTGCATTCCGCGCAGACACCTCCAAAGACCACATGAGCGTGATCAATCGCATACCCGGTTTCCTCTGCTACTTGCTTCATCCATTGCGGAGGAACTTCCGTCATGACTTCATCCACCTTGCCGCATACCTCACACATAATATGTTGATGATCGTCCATGCGGGCATCATAACGACTGGCCGTCTCACCCAACTTGAGCTCCCGGATCAATTCTTTATCTGTCAAATATCGAAGCGAATTATATACCGTACCATAAGCCAAATTATAACCTTGCTCCACCAGACGGTTCATCACGTCTGCTGCGGTTGGATGGTCTTCGGAATGACGGACTACATCGTAAACTGCTTGACGCTGTATCGTCAGATTTAGAGTTCTCACCAGCATTTCTCCTTTATTTACCCATTCAATAGTATATAAGATGACACAACAATCTACTGATTGCTATGATTCCCAGAAACATCAAAATCAATTTTGATTTAGATTAAGTATAAATCTCATTGTATAATGAAGTCAATATCCGACTATTTTATTCATGAATAGTGATAGTCAAACCTTCTTCTACGCAGCCGTTACCCCACTTGGGATAATATGGTTCGCTACTATACTGCTTTTCAGCTAAAATATAGTAATGTGTGCGCTAAAGGGGGGATGCTTGTTGCTAAGCACGTTTTTCGTCAATCTCTGTGTCATGATCACGTTCATGTATGTGTCCGGAATCATTGCCAAATTCTATCGTATCCGCGTGCCCTTTCCCTCGATGCGTGTTCAGATGATCGGTGGTCTGCTGTTCGGGATCTATGGAACGGTACTGATGAACTATTCCTTTCCTTTAAATGAAACTACCATTGTGGATTTGCGTCATTTGGCTATCGTCACAGCAGCCGTATATTTAGGAGGACTGGCTTCGGTCATCTCGGGACTCGTCATTTCCATCCTGCGTATTGTCATGTTTGGAATGTCATCCGCTGCTATCGATGCAGCATTCGTCATGACGATCATCGGACTGTCCGGTGTATATTTTGCCTATGCTCCCTGGCCCCGATTAACCAAAATTATAACCATGAACCTGCTGGGTATGACGCTGATCTTTGTGATCCTGATGCTGAATACTACCAGCATGAACTCATTATTGAAAGTATATCCTTTACAGATGACCATTTCTTTTGTCGGTGGAATCTTTATTTATTTCATCGCAGAATTCATTAATAAATCGAATGAGATATTGTTCCTGCTCGAACGAAAAGCGACCACCGACCATCTTACCAACCTCAGTAATCGCAGACAATTTGAGAAATCACTTGAGTTGGAACTGGAACGGGCACGTGAGTACAAGCAAAAACTATCGCTATTGGTTATCGACATCGACCGGTTCAAAAAAGTAAATGACACTTTCGGTCATACTTCAGGTGATGCAGTCCTGAAACAGCTCGGACAATTGTTCATTGAGCATGCCCGCTCAGCGGATATAGTATCCCGAAACGGGGGCGAGGAATTCGCCATTTTGCTGCTTGATTGTGGTCATCACCAAGCCATGGCCATTGCCGAGTCAATCAGACAATCGGTTGAGAAGTACCATTTCGCGCTGCCTGATGGCAATACGATCCGGCTGACCATCTCCATTGGGGTCGCTGTTTTTCCAGATCACTGCGACGACCGGGATGATAACGATTTCTTTGAACAGGCAGACCGTGCATTATATGAAGCCAAGAATACGGGCAGGAACCGGGTTTGTGCCATTCCGCTGCGTTCCAGGTCGTTCTCCGGCGGCAAAAGCCCATTCTAATCTCAAACCAAAAAAGGGATGTCCCCATAGCCTATCAGGCTAGCCAGGACATCCCTTTCTTATCTCACCATTTTGCAGCATTTGAATCAACTCGCTTACGGGTACAAGAACAACCTGTGAGGTTGAGTTTGCCTTAAGCTAAGATTTGTTCAATTTCTTCAACGATGGCAGCATCCAGCTTCACACCGGAAGCGGCTGCGTTCTCTTTCACCTGTTCAGGGCGGCTTGCTCCTACAAGCGCACTGGACACGTTATTTTGGCGCAGAATCCACGCCAGAGCCAATTGGCCGACCTTCAGGTCCAGCTTGTCCGCTACTTCAATTAACTGGCGAACCTTGCCGATCCGGTCAGCGTTAATCTTCCCTTCATCCCATCCCAGCTTCGCTGCCCGGCTGTTCTCGGGAATATCGGACACCGAAGTGTATTTCCCGGTCAACAATCCTTGTGCCAACGGGGAGTAGACGACTTGTCCAATACCTTTACGCTCACCCAACGGGATGATTTCACTTTCGATGTAGCGGTCAAACATGTTGTACACTGGCTGGTTCACCACGATATGATCCAGCAACAGGCGGTCAGCGGTACCCAGCGCAGCTTCCATCTGTGCCGCGGTCCATTGACTAACACCTACGTAGAGTACCTTGCCTTGACGTACCAGATCGTCAAGTGCTCGCAGTGTCTCTTCAATCGGTGTTTCGGTATGATAGCGATGGCAATAATATATGTCTACATAATCAACACCCAGCCGTTGCAAGCTGGCTTCGCATTGTTCCTTAATATGTTTACGTGATAACCCTTGGTCATTTGGACCGTCACCCATTTTGCCAAAAACTTTGGTTGCAAGAACATAGGAATCGCGGGAATACGCTTTCAACGTCTGCCCCAGCAGTTCTTCTGCTGCACCCCGCTCGTACACATTGGCTGTATCGAAAAAATTGATACCTTCATCGAATGCGGCTTCAATTGATTTCACCGCGTTTTCACGTTCCACATATCCTCCGTATGTCAGCCAGCTACCCAGGCTGATCTCGCTTACTTTCAGTCCGCTTCCACCCAATCTACGGTATTCCATTGAATGCACATCCTCCTCTAAACTGATTAATGATGAAGTTCCCTTTCTATTGTATCGTATTCGGCTCGGATTAAAAGGGCTTTGGAGAACAATTTGGGAAATAGATAGGGATGCATATGAAAGGCTCCGCTAAATAAGCGGAGCCACTGTACACGTCAAATATTACCCAGTCACCACATTTTAATGCATGGACGCCAGTTTGGCTTAGTTAGCTGTTACGATAAATTGTTCCCATGCTCCACCCACAGCGTTACGATTGGCGTACAGCACACCTCCGTTATTCAGATCCGCACTGACATATTTACCGTTCGCCACGGATTTGAAGGCAACCAATCCCCCGCCCAGATCTTCACGGGTAAACTTCTCCCATGTCGAAGGGTATGTGGCCGAGGCAATCAAACGCCCGCCGTTATTCAGATCAGCTTGCACATATTTGATGTTGCTCATCGACAGGAAGGATACCGTTCCATCCGAATTTTGGATGATCTTGAACCGCTCCCAATGTCCGGCAGTATCCCGATTGGCTACCAGTGAATCTGCACCGCCATTCTCTGCGCTGACAAAAGTGCCGTTGGCGTTGGCTTTGAGACTGGACCATGTCTCTGTAAACGGAGCCGTTCCCGTATGTTTCTTGACCACATTCTGGAACGAAGTATTAGAGGCAAAGTTCGCCGTTGTGAACTTGCTCCATTTTGAAGCAATCGTTGCCGCGCTGTCCGTATTCAGATTCGGTGCCGGATTGTTGTTATTATTGTAATAGCCCCAGGTTCCGCCCCCTTTAACCTTATAACTCCAGTTCGTCCATGAAGCATTCAGTGCATTCAGACCGGACAGCCACTTCTCGGTCAGATCATCCTGACCAAACGAGAATTCGCCTGCTAACACCGGGACGTTCCAATTCTTCTGATAGGACGCCATATCCTTCAGCCAGCGATCCATCTCCGAATTGGTCAAATCCCAATTGTTATAATCCGTGAATTGATAATGGTGCGTCTGATACATCACATTCGTCCAGCCATAGGTTGTTGGTGGTGAAGCTGCCCACCAGTCGAAGAATGCCGCGATAATGATCATGTGATCAGCATCCTTGGCACGGACGGCTTTGTACATCCGGTCATAGAAATCCATCTTTTGCTTGATTTGAGCTGCATTTTCACCCGTTCCCATGGTTACCAGAGGTTCATTAAGCAGGTCGTACGCGGCAACAGTTGGGTTGCCTTTGTAACGTGTTGCCATCCGTTCCCAGATCTGAATAGTCCAGTTCTGGTATGTAGAGTTGGTCCATAGTTGGTTGGAATTCTCCTGACCGCAGGAGTGCCATGGACAGGCTGCTCCCGGAGCCCCGTGCAGATCAAGAATCACATATAAATTTCTTTTGCCCGCTTCATCAATCAGCCAATCCAGCTTGCGGAACGTAACCGAATCAGGTTTCATGACACCGCTGGTGTTCATAAAATCCTCCCAATAGATCGGCACACGCACAACATTCATGCCCCAGTTCTTGATGTTTTCCAGATCGCCAGCCTGAATCCAGTTGTCCTGATATCCATTGATCAGGCTCTGTGCACCCGATTCTCCAAAACGATTCGTCAACGTGCGACGCAGCGTGTACTCATCTACCGCCCCGGATGGCGTCATCCATTCTTCCTGCAACAGCCAGCCACCCAAATTTGTTCCCCGCAGATTTACCACGTTGCCTGTACCCGAATTTTTACGAACAACCGTCCCATTAGCCTTCAGGAAATCACCTGATCCAAAAGCCGCGCTGGCCTTCGGTGAACCTACGGCCGAAGCCAGCAGTCCCAGCAGCAGACAGCTGCACAATAGCATGATAGTGCTCTTCTTCAACATGTTGACGCCTCCCTTAAATGGTCATATCTTGAGGTATGACTGAACCAGGATGCAGCACGCACGACGGGTAACGGTAATGCTATAGAAACAGCGGGTATACGAGGGTAAGATCCATGGATGGCTCCGCTATTATCACAACTGAAGGGTAATGAAATCGATTACATTTTATTCAATATTAAGCCCTTTATTCCTCCACTATCCCCAATTATTGTTTCAATCGGTTATAACTTGTAATCGTTTTCAATTGGAATTATAATGAATTTGAATTAATTGTCAATCACTTATTTGGAGTTGTGAAGAATATGGATGTCAAAATCATTGATGTAGCTGCCATTGCAGGCGTGTCCCCGGCAACCGTATCGCGGGTCATTAATCAGCACAGCAAAGTTAGCACCAAGACCAAAGATAAGGTGATGCGCGCCATCGAGCAATTGGGGTATCATCCCAACGCAGCAGCCAAGAACCTTCGTTCACAGAGAACCATGACCATTGGCGTCATCGTTCCGGATATCAACAACTCCTATTATGCGGAAATTATCAAAGGCATTGAGAACATCGCCTACGCCCGCCATTACAAGGTCATTATATGTGATGCCCATAACCTGAAAGAGCGAGAAGTCGATTATCTCAATTTGCTGCTGGATCGGACCATTGATGGTGTCATCATTATCACTCCCATGCTGGCGGATGAGGAATTATTCCAGCTTGCAGATAAGGGGTATCGCATTGGCATCGTTGGCAAATATATCGAACATGATCAGATCCCGTGTATATACACGGACAACGTGAAATTCTCCCAGGAGGTTGTTCAGCATCTAGTTGAGGCCGGACATCGAAATATCGTTTTCTTAAACGGTTATCCTGAAGCGATAGATAGCTATGAACGGCTTGAAGGCTATTTGAAGGCCCTGCGCAAACATCAGATTCCGTTCCGTCCCGAGCTGATTGAGAATGGGAACTTCAACGAGGAAGGCGGGTACGAGGCCATTAAAAGACTGTTTAACAAAGGCTTGTCCTTCACCGCTGTGTATGCGGCTAATGATGAAATGGCGCTAGGCGTGTACAAAGCATGTACGGAATACGGGATACGCATCCCCGAGCAATTGGCTATCGTAGGTGTGGACAACAATAGAATCAGCAAATACATCCATCCTACGCTAAGTTCGGTGAACCAGCCCAAGTATACGATGGGGGCCATTCTTATGGAGAAGATGATTGACACGATGAATACGAATGAGTTTCAGGACAAACGTGTATTTAAAGTCGACTCGGAGCTGCTTGTTCGAGGATCCTCTTCTTTCAAAATAACAACATAAAGCGCACCCGTGACAGGTGCGCCTAATTTAATATATTTTCTCATGTTCTTAATGCACAATGATGCTTAACGCATTCAGCAAATCAGCCTGCTTCACCGGCTTGGTCAGGACCGCATCGAAGACTTCCGCTTCATGCGGATCGATATGCATGCCATACGGAATCAGAACAATGACCGGTGAATCTGTAACCAGACGTTTCAGCTTGTGTACAAAATCCACAGCACCACCCTCCAGCAGTCCCATATCCACAACGGCCACATCAGGCTTAAAGCCCTCCTGAATCCAGTCGTACGCTTCGGTCGTAACCGAGGTCATATGCACATCCATCTCCCATCTGCGCATCAGTGAAGAGGCCCCTTGCAGAATGTCAGGGTCCTTGGCAAGCAGCACCTTTTTGCCCTTCAGTCGATGCTGAATACTGGCAAGCTGAGGCAGTTCCCAATGTCTGCGGAGCGGCAGCCTGATCTCAAATTCAGTCTCCCTGTCCCCCATGCCATGCACCTGAATACGGCCGTTCATAAGGATGGCAAGGTTCTGGCTAACCGCCAAACCGAGATTGGTTCCCACCAGCTTCTGTGTACTAATATTTCCGTCCAAATTGTTAAATGATCTACGCTTATTGTCCGATGACAACATGCGTCCGGTGTACTTCACATGGAGTTGAAGCGTACCCGCTTCCTCTGCATCTCCACCAACTACAGTTGCCGTAACCAATACCGAGCCTGTCCGTGTTGAATCTAGAGCATACTGAATGACATGGGCCAATAGTTGTCCGATCTTAATTTCATCCCCAACGAAAACCTGGGACACATTCAGATCAAGGTTCAATCCCAGCTCAATGTTCTTGCTCAGCGCCAGTCCAGCATAGAGATAAACGGTATTCTCAATCGTGGCTACCAGATCAAATGGATCATCGTGTACGACCGTTCGGCCTGCGTCATTGACGTTAAAACTCATCATGTTATTCAGCAGGGAGAGCAGAATGTTACCGCTGGTTTCAATCATATTCACATATTCTGTCTGCTCGTCCGACATATCCGGTGTGCGCATCAGGTCCGTTAATCCCAGAATGCCGTTCAGGGGATTACGAATCTCGTGGCTCATCAGCGACAGCATCTGCGTTTTGGTCATCGCCTCAGACTCCGCACGTTCCTTCTCTGCCTGCAATTGCTCTTGCAGTTGCTCCGAATCACTCAGCTTCTGTTCCTGAACTTGCAGCGTATCTTCCAGATCCACGACATACCCGAGAAAAACGGCCATCGCTTGCAGTGTTTTCATATCCGTTTCACTGATCACATAATCAGGATCATCCATCAGACAGATTGTGCCGAACGTTTCCCCGGACCTCCGCATAATGGGAATCCCCACAAAGAAACGATTGCCCAGTCCGCTTGTTACGTCCATGGATTTCGTAAGGGGATGTTCACATGTATCCGTGATGATCAGACTGCTGCCCTTATCTCTTAATACCAGGCTGCAATATGACGCTTCAAATGGAAGTTCACTACCTTTGGCAATCAACTCTTCCTCGCGGTTAAAAGCCTCCATAATAACATTGGTCACGCCATCATTCGTAGCAACGAAGATGGTGTTCACCTTTAAGATTCCGCTTAATACGTCTACAATATGGGACGCGGCTTCCTGTATATTTTCATAGAAGCCCCTTGTAATGCTTACCGTTCCCATGACTCACCCCTCTTGTCTTAGCTGCATTTCAAATCCGTATTCCACAGTATGATTCAATCGATTAACGAGGGTTCAAAAGTTCCGAAACAGCTGTCACAACCTATACATATATAAGGTTTTCTATCCTTGTTTCAAGCATCGTCAACTGTACTTGCATGGTAAATAGAAATTATACGCTTACCCTCCAGCTTTGAAAACCTTTATCATTCAGGGCTATAAATCACGACAGTCGATCAACCTCTCACATGTGATCATTATCACACCCAAATAACAATATATAGTTTATAAATGGATAAAGAAACTCTACATGTAGTGTTCAATGATTGGACATTATCCCTATACAATTTCAATTTCATTATTTAGGAGGAACCGATATGAACATGCTTGAGTATGCCTCTCCACCGGCATCCGATCTGCTATCTGACCTGGGAAGACGAATTATTGGTGCTGAAGACGGAGATACGCTGAGGGAGAATGCCAATCTGAACGGAGACTCGTTCAGCGGCAAGATGAGCAGGCTCGGTTCGGAGACCGCCAAATGGCATGCTCTGCGTCATGTGCTGCCTCACGAGCTCGCTGTATCTGTGGAGAACGGAGATCTGTATGTACACGATCTGGATCAATATGCTCTTGGAACGACCAACTGTATCTTTATCCCGTTTGACCGGCTGCTGGCTTCCGGATTCAACACCGGCAACGGTTCGGTTCGTACACCACAGACGATCATGTCTGCCATGGCACTCGTCGCCATTATTTTTCAATCCCAGCAGAACAGCCAGTACGGCGGCGTATCCGCCAATAAAATCGACTGGGATCTCGCTCCTTATGTGAAGCGTTCGTTCCGTAAGCATTATCGGAAGGGACAACGGCTGTTTGGGGAGAATGACCGAATTGACGATGAGCAGCTGCATCTGGATAGCGATGAAGCAAAGGAGAAGTGTCCTCGAACCTTTGCCTTTGCCTGTGAAGAAACGGAACTGGAGACTGAACAGGCTGCGGAGTCCCTGATTCATAACCTGAACACCATGAGCAGCCGTGCTGGCGGACAGATTCCTTTCACTTCACTGAACTACGGACTGTGTACTTCAGCCGAAGGTCGGCTCGTGTCCCGGTCGTTGCTGGAAGCGACCATTCGTGGACTCGGTAACGGGGAAACTCCCGTGTTTCCACAGCATATTTTCCAGTGCAAGCAAGGAATTAACCAATCTGAGGGAGATCCGAATTACGATCTGTTCCGGCTCGCTGTGACCTGTTCCTCACGGCGCATGTATCCGAATTTTGTCAATGTGGATGCTTCCTTCAACCTGCCCTATTATCAACCGGAAGATCCCGATACGATCATTGCGACGATGGGATGCCGGACACGCACACTGGCTGATCGCTTCGGACGCAATCGTCAGAGCGGCAAAGGGAACCTGTCCTTTAATACCATCAATCTGGTCAAGCTCGGCATTCGATATGGGATCTGCCAGGGAACAAGAGCCATCGCTGACCGGGCGGGCTTCTATACGGCATTGGAATCCGTCATGCACAATGCTACGGATGGACTGCTGCACCGGTATCGAATTCAGATGAACCAGCCTGCCAAAGCATCGGACTTCATGATGCGGGAAGGAGTGTGGGAAGGTGGTGAACAATTGGCTCCGAATGAACCGGTAGCCGACCTGTTGAAGCATGGTACGTTATCCCTTGGTTTTATCGGGCTTGCTGAATGTATGACCGCTCTATATGGCCGTCACCATGGACAAGACCTCCATGTACATCGTGAAGCTCTAAATGTTATTCGTACGATGAGAGAGTTCTGTGACCGGATGAGTGAGCAGCATAACCTGAATATCACTTTATTTGCTACGCCCGCCGAGGGTCTATCCGGCAAATTCACCAAGATTGATCGTGAGCGATACGGCAGCATCGTTGGGGTCAATGACCGGGAATACTACACCAATTCATTTCACATCCCGGTCTATCATACCCTTCCTGCCTATCGTAAGATTGAATTGGAAGCTCCCTTCCACTCATTATGTAATGCCGGGGCGATCTCTTATGTCGAACTCGACGGGAATGTAAGGGCCAATACCGCAGCTTTCCAACGAATCGTGCAATACGCGCTGGCCCAGGACATCGGGTATTTCTCCATTAATCATCCGATTGATCGCTGTCCTTCCTGTGGCTATGAGGGCGTCATCGGAGATGTATGTCCTGGATGTGAAGCTCATGAAAACCACGTGCATTTCCAGCGACTGCGCCGGGTGACGGGATATCTGACCGGTGACTATAAAGTACGCTTCAATACGGCGAAGCAGGCCGAAGTGCGAGACCGGGTGAAGCATCGGTGAATCTGTATGGTTATATCCCGGAATCAGTGAATGAAGGTACGGGCCTGCGTGCTGTGTTGTTCATCAGCGGATGCCGACATGCCTGTCCGGGCTGTTTCAGTCCCGATTCGTGGAGCTTCCGGGCAGGTGAACCTTTCACGGCGGAGCGGCAGCAGCAGATTTTACATGAAGTGACTTCGCACCCCTTGCTGGAAGGGGTTACCTTATGCGGGGGTGATCCTTTTTTCTCTGCCGCAGAGTGCACCTCCTGGGTTCGGCAGCTTCGGACCGCTCGGCCTAATCTGACCGTATGGGCCTACACGGGGTTTGTATATGAAGAGCTGATTACAGACCCGTCACGGGCGGAGTTATCCCGGCTATGCGACGTCATTATCGATGGGCCTTATATCGCAGCTGAGCGTGATGTGTCTCTTCCTTTTCGCGGCAGTCGTAATCAGCGCATCATCGATGTGGGTGCAACGATGGCTGGCCAGACAATCGTTACCATGCAGTTAGATGCATGGTAACGGTTTTTTTATTGGGTTGAATCAAGCATTAGCGTGGGCGATGATTGGGTTCATTTTAAGGAGTTTTTTTAAGAATTCAATCTGGCAATAAACCAAGGTTTCATAGGGTTCTATTTTATTTCCGATCGGATTAATGTTATATGTTGCAAGCCCGTAGGTTATCGTCTATGATTGGTAGCATAAGAGCAAGTATACGACGATTGCATCATTATACAATCTATCCTATATGCTTGGTCACCAATTTCATAGCCGGAGATGTGTACGCACATTTCTGCACACGGAAACAGGTGCCGACCGCGCTAAACGCGTGGTCAGGCTTAAAAGGGAAGCACGGTGTAAGTCCGTCGCGGTCCCGCCACTGTAAACGGGGAGTCTGTACATAAGCAATCCACTGGTGTATCCACCGGGAAGGACATGTACAAGACCATGATCCGTAAGCCAGGAGACCTGCCTGTTTCGACAGCATCGCATGACCTACGGAAGATAGGGAGGTGTTAGAGCAACCGCTACAACTACTTATAGCAGGTGTTCTTTCCCATTCTATCTTTGTGCACAGTCGTCAATCTTGATGCCTGTTTCTCGGGGTATGGAATCGGAAAGAATGCCTTTTTTTGATGCTTTCAAATGAAACACACCACAATAGCTTCAACTTGATGAGTTTATTTATTATAAATGAGGAGGAATTTTACATGTCGCAATCACAGCAACAACAGGCACAAGTACTGACAGGCAACCTCGGTTACCCCCGCATCGGTGCGGGACGCGAATGGAAAAAAGCACTGGAGTCCTTCTGGGCCGGTCGAATCGATGAATCCACGCTTCATCAGGAGCTAACCACGCTTCGGTTGCAGGATCTGAAGAAACAGCAGGCACAGCAGCTCGATCTGATTCCTGTGGGCGACTTCTCCTACTATGATCATATTCTTGACGTATCCGCGATGTTTGGCGTCGTTCCTGAGCGTTTTAACCATTCAGGCGGACCGGTATCCGTATCTACCTACTACGCCATGGCCCGGGGTAATGATCAGGCAACCGCCTGTGAGATGACCAAGTGGCTGAACACCAACTATCACTACATCGTACCTGAGATTCATAATGACACTGCATTTGCATTGCTTGAAAATAAACCCCTTGCCGCCTATCGCGAAGCGAAGCAGGAGCTTGGGCTGGAAGGTAAACCGGTCGTTGTCGGCCCGTACTCGTATGTACGGTTCGCCAAAGGCTATGACGCGGAGCGCTTCGCAGAGATCGTCACACGCCTCGTTCCAGTATACGGCCAGCTTCTGTCCGAACTACAAGCAGAAGGCGTACAGTGGGTACAGATCGATGAGCCTGCTCTGACGCTGGCGGTCTCTTCCGAAGATGAAGCCTTGCTGCAACAGGTGTATGCTGCCTTGGCACAAGCCGCACCGGAATTGAAGCTGCTGCTTCAAACGTACTTCGAATCGGTGGAAGCTTATCCGGTCGTGACAGCACTGCCTGTAGCCGGAATCGGCCTGGACCTGGTCCACGGCTATGAAGGCAACCTGGCCAGCCTGCGGGAGTATGGCTTCCCGCTGGATAAATGGTTGGGCGCCGGTGTCATCGACGGGCGCAACATCTGGCGCGCCGATCTCGCGGAGACGGCGAAGCTGCTGGAGCAGGTGGCTGAATTCGCAGCCGAAGGCAAGCTGATCATTCAGCCTTCCTGCAGCCTGTTGCATGTACCGGTTACTGCCGCTCAGGAGAGCGCGCTTGATCCGGTACTGCGCAATGCCCTGGCCTTTGCCGACGAGAAGCTGGAAGAAATTGCGACGCTCGGCACGTTGTTGTCCGGCGGTGCGAAGCAGGCGGACCAAGCAGCGGCTTTGGCTGAAGCCAGCCGCCGCGCCCAGGCGAGCACCGAAGCGGTGCGCCTGCTGAGCGTGTCCGAATCACGGACACGCCTGAGTGGTGCGCCTGCAGGGGTGCACGCTGACGAGCAGCTGCTTCGCAACGCGTCATTCCAGGAGCGACGCGAATTGCAGCAGCAAAAATGGTCGCTCCCGCTGCTGCCAACAACAACCATTGGCAGCTTCCCGCAAACGGCAGACGTGCGCAAAGCACGCGCACTCTTCCGTAAAGGTGAATGGAATGCGGAGCAATATGACGCTTATGTGCGTGAACAGATCCAGGAATGGATTACCATCCAGGAGGAAATTGGTCTGGATGTGCTGGTACACGGTGAGTTCGAACGTACCGATATGGTCGAGTTTTTCGGTGAGAAGCTGACCGGATTCGCCTTCACCAAAAATGGCTGGGTACAATCCTACGGCTCACGCTGCGTGAAGCCACCTGTAATTTACGGAGATGTGCTGTTCAATGAACCGATGACGGTGAAAGAAACGGCGTATGCCCAGACACTGACCAACAAACCTGTGAAAGGCATGCTCACAGGCCCGGTAACGATTCTGAACTGGTCCTTTGTCCGCTCGGATATTCCACGCAGCGAAGTATCCTACCAGATTGCTCGCGCCATTCGGGACGAGGTTGAAGCGCTCGAGCAAGCAGGCATTGAGATGATTCAGGTTGATGAGCCAGCTCTGCGTGAAGGACTTCCACTCAAACGAAGCAAGTGGGATGAGTACCTGCAATGGGCCGTGGAATCCTTCCGTTTAGCTACTGCAACCGTAAAACCAACAACGCAGGTGCATACCCACATGTGCTACTGCGAGTTCGATGATATTATTGATGCCATCAGCGACTTGGATGCAGATGTTATCTCGATCGAAACATCCCGTAGCCATGGGGAACTGGTAGGCAGCTTCGAGCAGAATACGTATGACAAAGGCATCGGACTCGGTGTATACGACATCCACAGTCCGCGTGTTCCAGGCAAGGACGAGATGTTGAATATGATTGAGCGTGCACTTCAAGTACTGCCAGCAGATCTGTTCTGGGTGAACCCTGACTGCGGCCTGAAAACACGTGGTAAAGCCGAAGTCGTAGATGCATTGAGCATCATGGTAGACGCTGCTCGTACGGCAAGAGAACGGGTAACCGCTGACTCCTCAATCTAATCCGCGTTTTAGCTTTCCAATAGTTAGATTACAAACAAAAAGGGAAGTCCCAGTCATGACATGACAAGGACTTCCCTTTTTAGCGTTATTTCTTGTTTAACGAACCGGGCACATGCTATTAGCTGCAATTTCCATAGGTCGACTTAACGAATCTCGAAATGGCTGACACGGACTCCTGCGGACAACACAAGATAAACATCCTGTTGACCTGATACGCCTTGAAGGTCTGCCTTAACCGTGGACCACTGCTGTGCCTCACCCTGTGCCAGTTCCACGCGTCCTGCCAGTGTACCGTCAGGTGCGCCCAATCGAACTTCCAATGCCGCATCTGCCTGTTCTGCCGATACACGAGCTTCAAGCGCTGCTGCTCCGCTGCCAAGATCGGCATCCTTGAAGGCAATCCATCCTTGCTCTCCAATCACACGGACAGAAGTTCCGCCTTCCTTGCTCTCATCCAGATCCACACCAAAGTATGAATCGTAATTCTCAGCGCGAGTAGCCACACCAAGGTTACGTGAAGGAATGGTTTCCCCTTGTACCGTCAGGTCAGCAACAAGCTGAACATCGGCGGAAGATTTGCCCACCATAATGGAGTACGTGCCGCTTTCGACCACATAACGATCACGGGTTACATCCCAGATCGCCAGTTCTTGAACTGGCAGTGTGAAGCTGACTTTCACTGTAGCCCCAGCTTCAATATGAAGACGACGGAAACCTTTTAACGTTTTGAGTGGACGTTTCACACGGGACTGTCCGGCACGCACATACAACTGCACAACCTCATCACTGGCGATCGTTCCTGTATTCGTCACGTCCACATGCACAGTGATGGTCTCATCCACTCCAGCCTGAGCCGGATTCAGCTCCAAATTGCTGTATTTAAACGATGCATACGTTAATCCATGTCCGAATGGATACAGTACATCACCTTCAAAATACTGATACGTACGTCCCGATTGAATGATATCGTAATCTCTGATATCGGTCAGCTGATCTGCGGATTGTACCCACGTCATATTCAGGCGCCCTGCTGGCGCATAATCGCCATATAATACGTCAGCCACAGCGTTCCCCAACTCTTGCCCTGCATGGGATGTATACAATACAGCCGGGATGTTCTCCTGCACCCAGTTGGACGTGAACGGGTAGCTTCCCACGATAACTACAACGGTATTCGGATTCACTGCATACACAGCTTCAACCAGACGCTGCTGGGATTCTGCCAGATCCAGACTTGGACGGTCGATCTCTTCTTTACCATTCACAAGCGGATTGTTGCCGACAAATACAATTGCTGTCTCCGCTTCCTTCGCCGCCGCTACCGCTTCTTCCAATCCATTCACCACAATATCCTTTTTGAACGTTTCCGTAGCACCGAAAGATTTCAACTCTTCGGATACCGCAAACGCATCGCTTTCACCATTGGGTGCCGTTACTGTTTTACCGTTCCAGGTGGTCAGCCCCACGCTTCCGTCCTGTTGTGGCAACAGATGGAATACTTCCTTCACAAACCAGCCATATACTTCATCCGCCGATGCCGTAACCGTTTCTTCGTCCGTCGTCAGGTATTTGCCATTACTGTCCGCTTTCAGCGTGTAACTGCCAAATCCCCAGTCACTCAGTGTAAATGTCTCGGCATCTCCTGCAGCAATGATGGATGATTTCTCATCTCCAGCCAGTCCGACAGCCTTGCCGCTTGCCACGGAGGTCAATGTAATGCGGTCATTACCATCCTTGAATGCAACCTTATCGCCGCCTACTTTGCCGCTGATCGCTTCAAGCGGGGATACGCTATATGGCATGGTGCCTGCATACCAGTCACGATAGACTGTTCCGCCCAGTTGACCAATAACAGCCACTTTGCCGGATTTCGTTTTATCCAGTGGAAGCGTGCCTTTATCATTTTTGAGCAATACAACTTGTTCTCTCGCTGCTCTCAATGACAGGGCCTTCGCCTTCTCCGTCATCATCGCTTCTTCGCCAATCGAAGCATATGGATTGCCCTCAGCCGGATCGAATTCACCCAGACGGAAACGCACACGGAACGTATTGAACAACGCCAGATCGATATCTTCCATCGTGAGTGTGCCCTGCTCCAACCCTTCACGCAGCGCCTGCTTCGACAGATCCGCATCATCGGTAATGCTGTCAATACCGGCTTTGACGGACTCGACTGTTCCTGGTGTGTGCGAATCATAGTATTTATGATCGTTCTTGATCCCCATGACATCCCCTGCATCACTCACGATGAAGCCATCCATGCCCCATTCGCCCTTCACAATCTCGTTTACAAACGGATGCAGCAATGCCGGTGTACCATTAATAGAGTTGTATGCGGTCATCATGGACTGCGCGCCGCCCTCTTTGAACGGTTTCTCGAACGCCTTCAGATAATATTCACGCATGTTGCGCGGATCAATGCTAGATGAACCACTGCCACGGTCCACTTCATTATTGTTTGCAAGGAAATGCTTCAATGTGGCAACCGCCTTGTAATACTTCGGATGGTCGCCCTGGATTCCCTTAACCAAGGCCGTTGTCAGCTCAGCAGTTAGTTCCGGGTCTTCACCATAAGCTTCTTCGTTCCGACCCCAACGCGGATCACGCTCCATATCAACCGTAGGTGCCCACAGAGTCAGACCGTTTACTGCTGGATTGCGTTTGTAAAATACACGTGCCTCGTCTCCGATCACGGAGCCGATCTCTTTCATCAGGTCCGCATCCCAAGTACACGCCAGCCCTACCGGCTGCGGGAAGGAAGTAGCTTCGCCAAGCCAGGCCAGACCATGGGCTGCCTCTGTGCCGTGTTTATATGCTGCAATACCCAGTCGTTCTACTGCGGGTTGGTATTGCAGCATGGATTCGATTTTCTCATCTTCTGACAGACGGGACACGAGGTCCTTTACACGTGTATCCAGTTCGAGCGTTGTATCCTGGAAAGGATATTTCGTTTGGTTGGTCATGATATGGAATCTCCTTTAGACTTTCGATGGTTTATTTGGAATGATAGCGGATACATAATACATAAATTAATACGATGTAAACTTGATGTATACGACCTCACGATTCGAAGATTTAACCTTTTAGAACAAGCACTTTATGAGCCATCGTTAACTCTTCTTTTCATTTACTAAAACGGTTTCGATAAATCTATCATATAGCATATTTAGCAAGAAAAACAAGGGTGCTTCACAGGAAAATGTGAACTTTCCTCAGGAAAGTATGAGGACAATCGTTTTATTCTGGCACAGTATGGTAATCATGGATAGGAGTATAGATATGACGTACTTATTGAACTAAGCATAGTCCTTAATGAAGAAGAATATTGAAGGAGGAAAATTGAGTGAGTGAACATCAACAGCCCCCCACGGGTATGCCTTCCATTCCGGAGTCGCTGTGGAGAGCAACAAACACATTCAATGAATATCCGAAACTGACAGAAAATACAACCGCCGATGTAGCCATTATTGGTGCAGGAATTGCAGGTATCACAACAGCCTATTTGCTGGCCCAGGCAGGAATGCGTGTAGTCGTGCTTGAAGCCGGAAAAGTACTGGATGGCACAACCGGCCATACAACAGCCAAAGTATCCGCGCAGCATGGCGTGATATTTGATGAATTGCTTCATCATTTTGGAGAAGAACAGGCCCGCATGTATTATGAAGGCAATGCAACAGCCGCCAAGTGGATGCGTGATCTGGTAAAAGAGAAACAGATTGATTGCCAGTGGGCTGAGGAAGATGCCTATGTCTACATTCAATCCGAGGAGAATCTCAAGAAGCTGGAGATTGAGCTGACTGCCTATGGCAAGCTGAATATTCCTGGTCAATGGGTTGATCCCCTTCCAATCGCCGTCCCATCCAGGGCAGGTATTAAGATGCCGGGACAGGCTCGCTTTGACCCGCTCCGTTATTTACATTACCTGCTGGAATCCACAGTCAAGCAAGGTGTCCGCATCTACGAACATACAACAGTAACCGATGTGGAGGAAGATGCCTCGCTACATGTGCGGACATATGAGAATGGTCCATCCGTAACGGCCGAACATGTCGTTGTAGCCTCCCATTTCCCGGTCTATGACCCTGGATTTTATTTTTCAAGGCTGCACGCTGAACGTTCCTATGCTGTTGTTGTTGAACCTCAGAAACCTTTCACCGGTGGCATGTATATCTCTGACGATGAACCCTATCGTTCCCTGCGTACTGTCATTCATAAAGGGAAGGAACACATCCTCTTTGGAGGGGAAAATCACAAAACTGGACAGGGCATTTGTACCGTCGGTCATTATGAAAATTTGGAGCGCTATGCTGCCGAAACATTTGGCATTCGCAACATCCCATTCCGCTGGTCTGCTCAGGATCTGATCTCCATCGATAAGGTCCCTTACATTGGGCCAATTACTGGACGACATGAACGTGTCTATGTGGCTACTGGCTTTGCCAAATGGGGGATGACCACAGGAACGATGGCTGGACATATCCTTACAGACCGGATTACCGGACGGGACAACGCTTACGCAGCAGTATTCGATCCTGCAAGATTCAAGGTAGACCCTGGTATGAAAAACTTCCTTGTAGAGAATGTCAATGTAGCTGCGGAACTGATCTCTGGCAAAGTCGGCATTATTCACAAAAAGACGGGAGAACTCGGCAACGATGAAGGGGCTGTCGTTCGCCATGACGGTAAACGGGCCGGCGCCTACAAGGACCCCACTGGAAAACTCTTTCTTGTGGATACCACCTGCACCCATTTGGGATGTGAAGTGGAATGGAATGCTGGAGAACGTTCCTGGGATTGCCCTTGCCATGGCTCACGCTTCAATTACGCAGGCAAAGTCATTGAAGGCCCTGCCGTTAAAGACCTTAAAATGCTGGAAGCACAAGAATAAACTAAGCTGATACCCCCATCGTTGTATACCTTCATCCCATAGACCCGGATCGGAATCCGTCTGCAGACGGAAGTAACCGATTCGGGTTTTGCGTATGCTGATCTATAGATAAATTAGCGAGAAAACGAAGTTAGTTCAACTCAGCGGGACATCGAGATACGGAACTATTTTAAAATCACTACCTTGCATTAAACAGTACCGGATGCTATGATGAATTCACGACTACTGAACAATACACACTAGTGATTGGATAAAGCAACAAGGAGGAACCCAAGTGAATGTTAATATTCAATTCAAAAAAGGGGTGCTGGAACTATGCGTCCTCGTGCTGATCAACCGCCAGGATCGTTACGGCTACGAACTGGCTCAGGCCGTATCCCAACATATTGAAGTGGCGGAAGGCGCGCTATATCCCCTTTTGCGGAGATTGGTCAATGACGGCTATTGTTCGACTTACCTGCAGGAATCCAGTGAAGGCCCACCACGTAAGTACTACAAACTGTCTGATACCGGCCGTGACTATATGAAGGCCCTTACGAATGAATGGAATAGTTTTGTGCGCAATGTCGCAAATCTTATAGAGGAAGGTACCCCCCAATGAATAGACAACAATTCATGCAGGCAATGGAGATTCATCTAAGACCGATGGACCGGCTGGAACGGGCAGAATTGCTCGCTGATTATGAACAGCATTTTGAGATGGGATTGAGAGAAGGAAGATCGGAAGAAGAGATTGCACGTGAATTGGGGCATCCGATCGAGATTGCAAAAGAAGCGCTCGGTGATCGGTATGATGCACAGACGCCAGGATCTGATCCGTTTTATGCACCAACATTCGAAGAAATGCGTTCACAGCAAAGGGGAAAGCGAGCTGCACGCAACTTCTTCACGGCAATCGGACTTTTTTTCCTGAACATCATATTGGCCATTCCGCTAGGATTGACTTTGTGGTCGGTATGGCTCACAATTGCCAGTTTGTCGTTGCTGGTATTAGCCCCGGTTGCTGCTGCTGTGGATTTCTTATATCTCGGTCATTTCGAGTATTCTGAATTGTTCGTTTCGATTGGAGTATTCGGTATAGGCATTCTATTCGCCATTGCGACAAAATGGGTTTTTAAAGCCTTTAAGTTGATCACTCTTCAGTATATAAGATGGAATCAAAAGACGATGAAAGGAGATGCCTAATTATGAGCACCAAAAAATGGATCGCTTTAGCCATACTATGTATTGGCATCGGTTTGCTCGGAACCTCCATATACGGAGTTCAGTTCGGAGACCAGAGAGAACACTACTCCAAACGTTGGGAATTCAAAAATGATGAGCTGCACAACATCAGGATGAATGCCAACTTAAGCGCAGATATTGAATTCGTGGTCAGTCCGGATTCCAATGGCTACATTGAAGTCGACGGGAAGTGGGACCCGGCCGTAATTGAAGGTTTTGAACAGGCCTCGATCACGGATGGAACCTTTACGTTAAACCAGAAAGAGCGCTTGCGTTTGCAATTCTTCACCCTTTATTGGAATAATCAGCAGCAAACGATCACGGTTGCGCTACCTGAAGGACATCAGCTGGACGAAGTTAACATCGTCTCTTCTTCCAGTGATCTGGATCTGAAGGGCCTGCATGCCAATACCTTGGACCTTAACAATACGTCTGGAAGCATTCACCTTCAGGACATTACCGTACCAACCATTCAACTCGATCTAACTTCAGGAGACATTAAAGCTGCGGCAATTGCGGGAGATATGGAAGTCAAACAAACTTCCGGAAGTTTCACGCTGAATGGCATTGATGGCGATGTGACCCGAAGTGTACAGTCGGGAGATACCAAAATTACGCAATTGAACGGTGCAGCAAATGTTAAGTTCACTTCTGGTAGTGTGAAGATCGAGCAAGAAGTCTCCGGTCCAATTGATGTATCGGGACAGTCAGGAGATATTTCCATACAGGCGGCGCCCGATTTTGACGGAATTTACGACGCACAGGCCATTTCCGGTGATGTAAATATACCTGATTCCCCAATGGTAAGCCGTGAGGTCATCAAAGCTCGCACTACCTCAGGCAGTATCAAAATCAAACAATCATGATGAAGCAAATATTCGAACTGTGGGTAATATAGTATAATTAAATGCTAGTCCAATTCTAAGGAGGAGTTACCCACATGGAACTTAAAAATAAAACGGCTGTCATCACTGGCGCCGGTAAAGGTATTGGCCGCGCCATTGCTGAAGCACTTGCCAAGGAAGGTGTACATCTCGGACTTATCGCTCGGACAGCCTCCGATCTGGAGGCTCTCCAGCAATCACTGAGTCAGGAATATGGTGTAAAAGTAACCAGTGCCATTGCGGATATTTCCGATCGTACCCAGGCCGAAGCAGCTGTAGCTGCCATTGAGATGGAGCTTGGTGCAGTCGACATTCTGATCAACAATGCTGGTATTGCAAGCTTCGGCACACTGCTGGACATGAACCCGGAAGAGTGGGAACGTATCCTGCATGTTAATGTCATGGGTACATACTACGTAACTCGTGCTGTACTGCCAAGCATGATTAAGGAAAGCAGCGGCAGCATTATCAATATCGCTTCCACCGCAGGCGAGCGTGGATTCGCTACAGGCTCTGCTTACTGTGCTTCCAAATTTGCACTGCTCGGCATGACCGAATCCCTGATGCAGGAAGTGCGCAAATCCAATATCCGGGTTACTGCGTTAACACCAAGTACAGTGAACACGGAACTGGCAACCAATGCCGGACTGAAAATTGGAGACGAAGACCGCATGATGCAAGCGGAAGACGTAGCTGAACTGGCTTTGGCAACACTCAAACTGTCGGACCGTGTATTTGTTAAAGCCGCAGGCATCTGGACAACTAATCCACAGTAAGCAGGAGTAGTCAGACCATTTATAAAGAACAATGAATGACGGAAGCAACTATTTCTGATGATGCAATCCGTCGCCATCCGGCCGCCCGAGAAACCTCTGGGCGGCCTTTTACATATTCAGCAGCCGCCATCATGTCCGAATACGATTCATCACGCTGATTCTCTATCCTTATGATTAATGCAGCGTTACTTCTCTCCTTCTCCATTCCACTATCCTCTGTTTATGCGTTCCACAAATGGTCCAGATCCAGCTCCTTGGACACGGCGATCAGCACCACTGCTGGCTCCTCACCAATGTTGGTCACTTCATGAGGAACGACGGCATTCCAGCTGAATGAATCTCCCGCTTCCAGAATCTCCACATCCTCACACTGCTCTGCGCGAATTCGGCCTTGCAGAACCAGATGACTTTCTTCTCCGGCGTGCTTATTAACTCCAGTCGATGCACCTGCCGGCAGCTCCACAATGGACATCCGCATGGCGCCCTTTGCCGTTAGATGCTGTACCTTGATCTGCCCGCTTCCGGCAGTTGTCTCCTTGCGCTCATCCTTTCGCACCACGTTCATCCGCTGCTCCGGTGACAGCAGCAAGTATGGCAGTGGCACTTCCAGATATTCCGCAATACTTTCGAGCGTAGCGATGGACGGTGATGTTTTATTATTTTCCACGTTGCTGATAAACCCCTTGGACAGCCCCGTACCCTCGCACATTTGCATGATGGTGATTTGTTTTTGTTTGCGGATCGTACGAATGGCTAGACCAATATCCATGCTGCAATCCTCCCCCTTTGATCTGTATATCCAATACCCAACTTATTTTGCGTTAGGTTCATAAAAAACAATGCGGTTGCCAAACGGATCAATCACTGTCATTTCCCTTAGATTCCACGGTGTGTCGGTAATGCCAGGTCTGGAATGCTTGTACTTTTTCCGATTGAGCACCTCACATAAGGCATCGAGCGCATCCGTTTCTATTCGTAAAGCCGCTCCAGGAGTACAATCGCCATGATGCCCAGATAGATGCAATGGAATGGAATCCAGAGATACCTGCATATATAGCGGCAAATCTGACTCAAACCGATGTTCCCAATCCAATCGAAAACCCAGATATTCCAGGTAGAACTCTTTCGCCTTGTCTTCATCAAAGATCCTCAGAATGGGCACGATTCCTTTAAGCATAATGATCACGTCCTTGGGAGTAATATGTGGAATACTTTGGCGATCCGCCTGCTACATCGTTATAGAGCATTATAGATTTCTTATACGGAAACATATTTTCATAATACAAAAAAAATATTGACCCTACAATGGAATCATGATAAATTTTGTTCATAAATAAGAATATTAATTTCATATTAGTGAACTTTATTTTTGATTACTCATTTCTTATCAGGTGGTGGTTGCATTGAATTATTCATTGACTTACGAGGTTCGGCTTCCTTCCAATTACAATACAGAACAACAATATCCCGTTATCTTTGCCTTGCATGGCATGGGTTCAGATGAACAGGATATGCTTCGCTTAATGGAGCCTCTTCAGTCCGATTTTATTATCGTCGCCGTACGAGGCCCTATTGTTCAGGGTAGCGGCTACGCCTATTTTCAAATTAAGAGCATTGGCAATCCCGTCCGTGAGTTGTTCGACACCTCTGTTCAGGGACTGCAACAGCTAATGGTTGACTTGTCCGCCAAATATGCCATTGATCCCGCACGGCGTTATATCGCCGGGTTCAGTCAGGGAGCCATTATGGCGATGACGCTCTCGCTGATTATGGGAGATGCAATCAAGGGAATTGTAGCTATGAGTGGTTACATTCCGCAATTTGTAAAAGACGAATACAAGATACAGCCCAACTCGGAGTTATCTGTATTTATATCGCATGGCGATCAGGATCATCTCTTCCCGCTGCGACTTGGTGAAGATAACGCCAGCTTTTTCCGTGAACAGACCACTAACGTTACGTACGTTCCATATCACGGTGGACACCAAGTCACCCCCGACTTATATCAACAATTTCAACAGTGGCTTCGGACGGATGCCAAGCTGGCTGTCGAAGATCAGAAAGGACTGAATTCATAATGATGCCATCCCTTTTTATCGCTCACGGTGCACCATCACTCGCACTGGAGGAGAATGCATACACTGAATTTCTGCAAAAACTAGGACAGGAACTGCCAAAACCCAAAGCAATCGTATTGTTCTCTGCTCACTGGGAATCCACAACTCAGTTGGTTTCTTCGGTAGCGAATTACGAGACCATCTATGATTTTGGCGGCTTCCAGCCAGAGCTGTATCAGATCAAATACCCTGCTCAAGGACATGAAGAGACAACAGCGGAAATTCAGCGCCTGTTCGCGAATGCTGGTATTCCGGTAGAAAGTGACTCCGTTCGTGGTCTGGATCACGGTGCTTGGGTCGTCCTTCGTCTGCTTTATCCGAATGCAGACATTCCGGTCGTTGCGTTGTCTGTGAACCGTTATCTGTCCAATGAACAGCAGTATCAGGTAGGACAAGCGCTGGCTACTTTGCGTGAGCAGGATGTTCTCGTCATTGGCAGTGGTGGAACAGTACACAACCTGCGTCAGTTAAACTGGGAAAGCGCAGGCGTTGACCCTTGGGCCATGGCGTTTGACAACTGGCTGCATGACAAACTGGTGAGCTGGGATACAGCGTCCCTCTTTGCCTATGACAAACTGGCACCATCAGCCCAAGCAGCCGTGCCTACGCCAGAGCATTTTGTACCATTGCTGCTCGCCATGGGTGCGGGAGATCAGAACAAGCAGGCATCACTCCTGTTCAAAGCCTATCAGTATGGCAACCTAAGCCTGTCTTGCTGGAAATTTGATTGATACATTGATATAACAATTTATATAAAAATAACGAGACACCCGTGCGAACTCGCACGGGTGTTTTTAGTGATATGACCTTTTTTGCATAATGCTGGGAGTTGTAAAGCAAGCTATAATAACATTTAGTGGAAATGACTAAGCTGTAATTAAGGAATACTCTTTCTACACCTATCACATCTTTCTGGGAGGAACATTCGAAGTGGCTGAACAACCAAAGTCTGAGAGCTTAATGTCTCTCGTCAAAAAGGGGAACACATCCTCGGCTGTAGCTATGGCAGGAAATGCTGTACTTGCACTGTGCAAAGGAGGAGCCTTTCTATTCAGTGGCAGTGGCGCCATGTTCGCCTCGGCGATGCACTCTTTGGCCGATGCCATCAACCAAGGGTTTGTCTTTGTCGGAAGTGTGTTGTCCGAGAAAAAACCTACACGCCGCTTTCCGACCGGATTCGGACGAGTCATCAACATTTTCTGTATGATCGCCGTTATTGTCGTTACCATTATGGCGTATGAGACGATCCATGAAGGGATTCACCTGTTACTGCATCCTGCTGCTCATTCCGGCGGTCTCTGGATTAACATCGGCGTGCTGGTGCTTAACATTGTGATCGATGGAGCCATTTTGATTAAAGCGATGAAAGAAATTCTAAAAGAAGCACGCGTGCCCAAAGCGTCTGGCCTCGCCCTGTTCCCTGCTGCGATTAAAAATGTAGGACGTGCCGCACCGCCAACACGCCTTGTATTTTACGAAGATATTGTAGCGGTACTCGGTGCGACACTCGCACTGATCTCTGTCGTTGTCATTGCACTGACCAACTTTGCATTGCTCGATGGAATCGTGACGACCATTATTGGATGTCTGATGATCGCTGTCGCTTTCCGTGTCGGTTATGACAATATGATCGGACTGATTGGTGTGGCGGCTCCACAGGATGTTGAGGATAAAGTATCCCAGACCATTCTGTCAGACTCTCATGTTGCAGATATCCAGATGATGCGCATTATTCAGGAAGGCCGTTATTACCATGTCGAGGGTCTGATCGAGCTGACCAAAGGATTGAGCCTTGCCGATGCAGATGATATCAAGTTCCGTATCCAGGAGAAGTTAATGGCCGATCCCGACATCGCCGATGCGGCCATCTCCATTATTGAAGATGATGGCGTGAACAGCTGGAGCAAGAAGGATTCTGATGTATTGAAATAACGGATTGTCCTCTTTTTTTATATTAGAAAAAACGGCCCACTCTTCCCGGAGGGGGCTTCTTTACATATCTAACTACGTGACATAGTTAACTACATGGCGCTACAGGTTGTCTCAACTTGTTGGTTGATATTCACGGACTGACCGTCATGGGTTTACTTCTGCCCACCCTGCTTCATGCCCATTTCCATCAATTTATCCAGCCATTTCAGACGGAACGCCTCAGTGGAACCTTTGATTGGACTAATCTCGGTTACATGTACTGGGGAGACTCCGCAGAATTTGAGAATATTGGATTTCATGACCCGGTGCCCTGCATGTCTGTAAATGAATCGATTGTACCAGCGTGGTCACAATGATGTGGGCAGACCTTCCTTTCAGCAATTTGTCCCATAGGGGAGAGTTCTCCCGATCTTTCATCGCGAATCCGGGCAAAAACACCCGATCAATAAACCCTTTCAAAATAGCAGGCATCACTCCCCACCACGTCGGATATACAAACACCAGATGGTCCGCCCATCGGATCAATTCCTGAGCTCTCACCAAATCAGGCTCCAATTCCGTCCGCTGACGGTACCCGTACTGAAGATTGAGATTAAACTGAATATGGCTCAGGTCGATCAGTTCCACAGAACTGCCCGATTGCCGGGCTCCTTTTACATAGGCTTCTGATAGTGCTTTGCAGTAACTTTGTGGATCAGGATGTCCATTAATTACCAAAATATTTGATTTCATACATCTGTTCCTCCTGTATAATAAAGTTCATGAAGGCCGAAGAAGCAGGCATATCACAACCATAGAATGAACGCGTACATAAACAAATGATCAACGGCGCCGAAACATTGCTGATTCGCGCAAAAGGGGGTAGCATGAACAACCATAATCACGGTGTGTCCATTTCCATGTTGTATCCGATTATGAAGACGCTGGTGAACAAAGGGTACGAATCGGAAGCGTTTTTCGAGTACGCCGGCTTAGATCCTGCTATCATGCAAAATCCGGAAGCCCGTCTTCCAGTTGAGGAATTGGAACGGATTATGCAGTATGCTGCCCGATACTCGGATGATCTGTATTTTGGATTGAACCAGGGACAACTGCTGGACTTTGCGGACCTCGGCCTTCCCGGTTACGTCATGATGCACTCCAAGACGATTGGAGATGCACTCGCTGCATATCAACGATATAACATCATTTTATATAGTGGATTTAATCTGGATTGGGAGGTAGCCGGAACCGATTTGATCCTTCAATTGTCTTTGCAACATTCGGAGAAGCAGATGTCCCGTCATTGTGTGGAAGATATGGCTGTCTCCATGGTGTATTTGATCAGCAAACTGGCGAATCGCCGGGTGGAGTTAAAAGAGGTTCAGTTTAGTCATCAAGCCCCTGCTGCTTCAGGCGATCTGTCTCCTTATGTTGGCATGTTCGGAATAGAGCCGCGATTCGGGGCTACCCGTACACTCCTGCGAATGCACAAAGACATTCTGGATCAGCCCGTATTATATTCGGATGCAAGAATGCTGAAGGTCTTTGAAACCATGGCTCAGGAAAGCAAAGACGAGCTTCATTCGTCTCAACCGTTCTCCAGCAAAGTAAGTCGGTGGATGACTGATAGCCTTCCAACCTTCTTTCCCACATTACAACACACCGCAGAGCATCTGGGCGTGAGCATACGCACACTCCAGAGCCGATTGCGTGAAGAAAATACAACATATCATGAAATATCCGTTCAGGTACGCAAGGAAATGGCATTGCGATATTTGCAGAAGGGAACCTATTCGGTGGGGGATATTGCCTATGCCCTGCATTTTTCGGAGCAAAGCGCGTTTCAGAATGCCTTCAAAAAGTGGACCGGACAGACGCCCGGGCAATACCGTTCGAGCCTCAAACAGCCCATGCAGCCCGTGGCTGAATAATTACGAATCCAATCCTTCTAAGGGGAATATGGATTGCATGTTTTTGAACCTAGACTTTAGTCTAGGTTCAGTTTAACTCCAAAGACCGAGGATACCCTTTTGCGGTTCATGGTATGCTGTGAATAACGAGAAAACATACTCCATGATCGTTCGGGAATTGATCTTGTATTGAAAAGGAGAGATATCATGGCTAAACGCACCATCCTTGCGCCTGTGCTTATTTTGCTCGGCGTGTACCTGATTTTGAACCAGGGAGGTTCACTCGGTCCGGGTACAATCTTTGCCACGTTCTGGCCCACCCTATTTGTAATTCCATTGGGGCTATTCTTCCACTGGCTCTACTTCTCTATGATTGGACGAGGGGTCGGATTGCTGGTTCCGGGAGGCATCTTGCTTACGGCAGGTATTGTCAGCCAGATCGCTATGCTCTTTGGTAACTGGAGCACCATGTGGCCCGGCTTCATTCTTGCGGTAGCCGTAGGTCTGTTTGAATTGTATTGGTTCGGTGGCCGTAACAAGTGGTTGCTGATTCCGATCAACATTCTGACGGTTATCTCCCTGTTATTCTTCTCCGTCATGTCGATTGGCACGATGCTGAACAGTCTGTCCTATGTCCAGCCGTTCGTGGCGATTGTACTGATTATGGGCGGGGCATGGATCATTGTGGGTCGCAAAAAGCGCATGTAGTGGCGCGATATAAGATGAAAGGCTGGGATTACACGATTCCACTCCGCGTGCAGAATAATCTTCCGATCGCTGTTATCCCCGGATTTCTTTCATTAAATTTTTTTTAAAGGATGATATCCTGTGATAAAGGCGAACGCTTCGCTTCTACAGATTATTTCTGCCCTCTCCGTTAACGTGTGATCTTTAATGTTCATCTTATATGGCACTTCAAGCGCTATCGCTCTGAAGTAAGTAAAAAATATAGGGGTGCTGCTCGTCATTCAATTGAAATGACGAGCAGCACCCCTGTTTATTCCTTTTGCAAGTCTAACGAACTGTACACACGCTATTGGCGGTGATGTACGGCCATTGGATTTTTAACGAATCAGAGAGACGCTATACATCTCACTCAAATACCTTTTATTTGCTATGCATTTTAAATTCGAGGAACAAATCGTTATAATGCGAGAGCATTTTTTTGCCCAGATTATCGTAGACCTCCAGTTTACCCGTCAGTGTCTCATCTGGATAGAATCGCTCATCCTCCGAAATATCCTCTGGCAGCAGCTTCAATGCCTCGGCATTCGGTGTAGAGTACCCGACATATTCAGCATTACGAGCCGCATGATCCGGGTCCAGCATGAAGTTGATAAACTGATGTGCCCCTTCAATATTACTCGCGGTCTTCGGAATAACCATGTTATCAAACCAAAGGTTCGAGCCTTCCTCAGGAACCACGTAATCCAGCTTGTCGTTCTCATCCATAATTTCTGACGCATCCCCGGACCATACGAGTCCAACGGCCGCTTCCTCGTTCGCCAGCAGCATTTTGATCTCGTCCCCGACAATGGCTCTGACGTTAGGCGTCAGCGTGGACAGTTTCTTCAAAGCTTCCTTCAGATGGTCTTCGTTCGTATCGTTCAGCGAATAACCGAGGCTGTTCAGCCCCATGCCGATGACTTCACGGGCACCGTCAAGCAGCAGGATTTGATTTTTCAAACGCGGGTCCCACAGGTCATTCCAGCTCTCAAACGTTAACCCGTCAACCAGTTCAGGATTGTACACAATACCCACCGTTCCCCAGAAGTAAGGGATGGAGTACTTGTTGTCCTCATCGAAGGACAGGTCCATAAAACGTGGGTCAATGTTGCTCAGATTGGGCAGCTTGCTATGGTCCAGTGGAACGAGCAGGTTCTCTTCTTTCATTTTGCTAATCGCATATTCGGAAGGAATCGCCACATCAAACGTCGTGCCGCCCTGCTCAATCTTGGTTAACATCGCTTCGTTCGAGTCAAACGTCTGGTAGATCACCTTGATGCCAGTCTCTTGCTCAAATTCTTTCAGCAAATCCGGGTCGATATAATCGCCCCAGTTATAGATGGTCAGCGTGTTTCCGCCGGAATACCCCTGACTCTTGTTCAGATACGAAGCGAGAATCATCAGGGCAAAGGCAGCCACAAATACAATCGCAAATGTCCGAACCAGTTGCTTCATGGACGCAGCCCCCTTCCCGCAGGCGTACGGGCGACACGGCGGTTAATGAAGTAATACCCAACCACCAGCAGCACCGTCAGCAGGAATAGCAGAGTTGACAGAGCATTGATGGACAATGACACACCCTGCCTTGCTCTTGAATAAATCTCCACAGAGAGCGTGGAGTATCCGTTACCCGTGACAAAGAATGTTACCGCGAAGTCATCAAGCGAGTACGTCAATGCCATGAAGAATCCGGCAAAAATACCCGGTTTAACGTATGGAAGCACGACACGGGTCAGGATCTGCCACGATCCAGCTCCCAGATCGCGCGCCGCATCCATCAAGGTCGGACTCATCTCCTGAAGCTTTGGCAATACCATAATCACGACAATCGGCACGCTGAATGCGATATGAGACAACAATACCGAAGTGAATCCAAGCTTGATGCCAATCATGGTGAACAGAATCAGAAAGGATGCACCGATGATGACATCCGGACTAACGATCAGCACGTTATTGAGTGACAGCAACGTATTCTTGGTCCGTTTGCGCCGCACATGATAGATCGCCAGTGCGCCTGCCACACCGAGCATCGTAGAGATCGCCGAGGACAGGAGTGCGATAATAAACGTATTCAGTACAATGATCAGCAGCCGAGTATCGGCAAATACTTCCCTGTACCATTCCAATGTAAACCCTTCGAAGCCGCGCATATGGCCGCCGCTGTTGAAGGAATAGAAGATCAGATACGCGATCGGTGCGTACAGTATGGCGAATACAACGGCCAGATAGACGTTAGACAGCTTTCCGTTTCTTCCCATTACGCACCTCCTTCTTGCCTGATCCAGTCAGGAACATAATGATCGCCATCGCAATAATCAAAAAGACGGCAATGGTTGAACCCATCCCCCAGTCCTGGGTGACGAGAAAATGCTGCTCAATCGCTGTTCCCAGCGTAATTACCCGGTTCCCCGCAATAAGGCGGGTAATCATGAACAAGGATAGCGCCGGAATAAATACAGCCTGACAGCCGGATTTAACTCCGCTGAGCGTCAGCGGGAAGATAACCCGGCGGAACGTCAGCCATGACGATGCCCCAAGATCCCGTGCTGCATAGATCAGCGATGGATTCATCTCTTCCAGTGCGTTGAAGATCGGCAGGATCATGAACGGAATGAAGATGTACACCGAGACAAAGATAAAGCTGAAATCGGTGAATAGAATCTGTTGCGTGCCAATGCCCACCACTTCAAGCAGGGAATTGGTCAAGCCATACGTGCCGAACAGGCCGATAAAGGCGTACGCTTTTAACAACAGATTAATCCAGCTTGGCAAAATAATAAGCAGCAGCCACAGCTGCTTGTGCTTCGTACGAGTCAGTAAATACGCCGTCGGATACGAGACCAACAGCGAGAACACCGTAATCAGAAATGCATACCAGAACGAGCTCAGGGTCATCTGCATGTACACAGGTGTAAAGAACCGAGCGTAGTTACCCAGCGTGAAATTGCCCTCCACATCGAAGAACGAGTAATATACCACCAGCAGAACCGGAGCAACTACAAACAACACCATCCATAACACATATGGAATCAGATACGCATTGCGTGTACTCGCCTTAGTCTGCATGAACGGCCTCTTGATAGGCTTC
This sequence comes from Paenibacillus sp. NPDC057886, assembly GCF_042796655.1. Taxonomy (NCBI): domain Bacteria; kingdom Bacillati; phylum Bacillota; class Bacilli; order Caryophanales; family Paenibacillaceae; genus Paenibacillus; species Paenibacillus sp. NPDC057886. The sequence continues at coordinate 306,276 of NZ_JBHVMZ010000002.1, forward strand.
CAGACGTTTATCGAACTCTTCTTCCGTCTCGTTAAAGCGCATGACGTGGATGGCTTCCGGGTCAAAATACAGTCCAATACGGGCGCCTACGACGGCTTTCTTCGTGGAATGCACCAGCCACTCATTACCCGCATCATCGTATGTGGATATCTCGTAATGCACCCCACGGAACAGCTGGGAGTCCACGTTGACCTGCATCTTGCCCTGTTCCTCGGTTGTAATCTCCATATCCTCTGGACGAATCACAATCTCAACAGGCTCGTCCCGCTGCAAACCCTGATCGACACACTCATACTGTGCGCCAGCGAATTCCACCACAAAGTCCTGCTTCATTTTGCCGGATACAATGTTGGATTCACCGATAAAGTCCGCTACAAAACGGTTAATCGGCTCATCATAGATATCATTCGGTGTGCCGCTCTGTTGAATGACGCCGCCGTTCAGGACAAAGATCTCATCCGACATCGCCAAGGCTTCTTCCTGATCATGCGTGACAAAAATAAACGTAATGCCCAAACGCTGTTGCAGCTCGCGCAGTTCATACTGCATTTCTGTCCGCAGCTTCAAATCGAGCGCCGAAAGTGGCTCGTCCAGCAGCAAAATCTCGGGTTCATTGACAATCGCCCGCGCGATGGCGACACGTTGCCGTTGTCCGCCGGACATCTCGCCAATTTCACGGTTTTCATAACCGGAGAGATTGACGAACTTGAGTGCTTCCAGCACTTTGCTGCGTATCTCAGCCGTTTTCATCTTTTTGATCCGCAAACCAAAAGCTACGTTCTCAAATACGTCCAAATGTGGAAATAACGCGTAATCCTGAAATACGGTATTCACTTGCCGCTGGTGAGCCGGCACTTGGTTAATCAGTGCACCGTTAAAATAAATACTGCCCTGTGTCGGCTCCGCAAAGCCGGCGATCAGGCGCAATATCGTTGTTTTACCGCAGCCTGACGGGCCGAGTAGCGTATAAAATTTACCCCGCTCAATCTCGAAGCTGACTTCCTTCAATACGGCTTCATCCTGATCGTATTGCTGGGTCACCCGGTCGAACCGGATAATCGGTTGTTGTTCTAACATGCTTCATTTCGCCCCCTTTAAACTTGAGGTATACCCCTATTGCTTATTCTTCTTGCAGGCCTCTTCCATTACAAACCCAACCTATTATACACGACTTTGTCCCAGCCTTGTTTCTTATAACGTAATTTATATCCTTTTTTCTTTCGTTTTAAAAGATCTATTCTACACCGGCTCTTATGAATTGCCTAAAAAAGTATTGACCATTGTAAAATTATAGTATTATATTTGATATAAATGGATTTTAATGCTAAATTGTGGATTCAGAAAAAGGGCGGTGTCTTGCATGCTGAATAACACCATACGAACAGAAGTGTTGCAATACATACAAGATTATCATTTAACGCAAAGCCAATTCTCGGCACGAGCCAATATCAATTCAGGCTCATTCAGCCGACTTATCAATCAAAATAAACCATTCTCCATGAGTCAGCTTGACGGCATTACAAAAGCTATGGGTGTGAAGGAAGACCATTTCTATTCACGATTTGTGGGAGAATGCTTTACACTGACAGCGCCGGATTGGCGAAGATTACGCCCTTTCTTAACCCGCTGTGCAGAAGTGGGGCGTCTGGATTGCATTGAATTAATTTTGAGCAATCTCTTAGACAACACCAACTATGGCACTTTGATTTTTGAAGTTGCAGAGGAGTTGCTCCATGATCAGTACAACGAGGCCGCCGGGTTGCTATATGAGGGCGTGAGTGTAATCGAGAAATACCAGCATTCCGAGCGATTGGCTCTGTGTCGCTATCGACTATTCCTTCTCTCATTAGGTGATAGCCTGACTCAAAATTTGCGGGCCGCCACATTGTTCGAGCCTTACGCGAATCGCCTGGAGGAAACCGACCAATTGGAGGCGCTCAAACATCTGGCTCACGTCTATGTTTCGCTACATGAATGGCACAAGGTGGATGAACTCTCGGAAGAGATGTTCCGTCTCGCTTCCATTCAGTACGAGCTTTCACTTCACACGAAACGAAAAGCTGCGGAGTATAAACAGCCCGTTCAACCTTTTTATTTCTATATGCTGTATGCACGCCTGCTTCAAACTGCAGTATATGACAAATATGAAGACTACCAGAAAGCACTTGAGTATACATTTTTATATACCAACGCAGACAAATGGATTCATGATTCTTCCGATGAGGCCAAGGTCATTATTAATCAATTCAATGACTTTTCAACGGCTAACCAATATTTAATCCGATTATTCATGGGAGAACTGGATGATCTGCCCGATTATATTGAGTACATTGCATCGCGGCCTGACGAAATTTTTCATGCACTCTGCAACATTATCAAGATCGCCAACAAGTTTGATATCAACATTGATGTTATTCTGGATCGTTTCCAGGATCATATTCCCTATAAAACATATAACTGCGCGTTTGGTGAATACAATAAACCGATCAAGGCGGAGGAATACGCATCATTTTTAGCCGATTTGGGAAAGTACCATTTACATCGTGAACGTACCCAAGGCATCGATATTTTACTTGAGGGATTAGAATTTGCTGGTAATATAAGTAGTGACTCTAATACGATCAAATGCCTGACTCTATTCAATCAATATAGAGAATGGGCGAGTCACGACCAGTTGCAGAAATTCAATAACCTGAATAGTGAGGTGTACCTGTCGCATGAAAAAAATCCTTTCAACGCTGTTAGTAAGTAGTTTACTGCTCGCTGTTATTCCCCCTATATCCAATACATTGATAAAACTTATGATACACGGTGTTGGAGGAGGTTGATATCCGTTATTACGATTAAAGCTTCAATACCAGACACCCAAGTGGTGTCTTTTTTGATTCAACAGTCAACAGGAGGATATTCCATCATCAATCGCATTCTTCACATTTCGGAGTACCGTTCCTTTAATTTTTCAGTGTTTTTTATTTGTCCTAAATATAAATTACAGCCTATATGATTCAGCTATATCCGCAATGGTTTTGATGTAAACGCCATGTGTTATTTCTTCTTATTCTCATAAATACAGCATACATTACGGGTATATGTCGATATCTACGCATTCAGGTAGAGCGATTTCATGAGGCTTTCGGAATCAAGTCATGTGAAAGGAGTCCTGTTCGTGGATATTCGCCGTAACCTGCCTTTGCTGATGATCATTTGTTTTCTTAGTCAGATGGGCGGTTTCATGATCCTGCCCCTGTTCCCTTTGTTTATTGAGGAATTCGGCCTGTCTGGCTGGATGATGGGGGTTATTTTTGCACTCTTTTATGTCGGTAAAGTGATTGGCGGGGTGCCCGCTGCGGCACTCTATCGGAAAATCGGAGGCAAACGGGCGCTTATTGCCATGCTGCTGCTGCTCGCTGTTTGTATGGGCGGTTTCGCGGTATCTTCTGCCGCGTTAGTATTCGGTCTGTTGCGACTGCTGCAAGGGCTCGCTTCTACCGGACTTACGGTCGTCGTTCGTTCCATTATCGGGGACGAAGGCAATGTCGACAACCGGGGGCTGTACAACGGTTATATCAGCAGCAGTGAAGGCGGGGGTATGGTGCTGGGTCCAGTCATCAGCGGATGGCTCTCGTTGCACTGGCCGTTGTCGGTGCCTTTTTTACTCGTGACCGTGTGCTGTCTGATGGCTGTGGTTGCGGCTATGGGGATGAAGACAGCAGCAAAGCCCAATCCTGTATCTGGAAATGTGGTGGACGGTCACACCTCAAGCGAGTCTCCAACTGATGCAAAACAAACGCAAACGCCTGTGGATTATACCGTTTCTCCAGTAAACGATACTCCTAGCCCAACCATTCCAGAACCGTCCACCGGACTTACCCGACGGCAGCAACTGATTGGCTACGGTACCGTCCATTTCCTGGAGATGAGCGCTTATGCCGTGTTTCTGACTTATTTTGCGTTGTATGCGGCTCATATCATGAACTGGGACCCGTTTGCGATCAGTCTTGCCTTTACGGTTGTTGGCATCTCCACTCTCGCGGCTGCTCCGGTAGCAGGTTACCTGTCTGATCGGATGGGTGATCGTCTGCTGCTCTGCATGTTCGGCATGCTGATGATTGGCATCGAAGTGGTCGTTTTTCTGAGCACATCTTCTTATGTACTGGTTTACGTGGGCATGCTGATGGGCGGTGTAGGCGGTGCATGTTACATGGATTCGTTCTTTGCTCATATCGGGGATCATATCCCGGACGAGAGTAGGAGCTCCGTCATAGGCAAAATTGTCTCTGCAGCTGAGATCGGCTCGATCGTATCCCCTCTGGTGGCTGCGCTGCTTGTGGAGCATGGATCGCTGTATACTGTGTTCGTGTTTAATCTGCTTCTGATCGCTGCCGCCATTGCCGTTCAGGCAGTGATGCGCAGCCGTTACAGATCGAAACGAGGGTAACCGCACAAGACTGCCCACACCAGTGGGCAGCCTCCATTCATTCAATCATTCATTCATTTATTTATCCCTAATAAAGTTGCTATATGTAGCGTATTTTCTTCAATTTTTCTTTTTAAATAAGGGTCTGTGTTCTCAGGCAATTCCGTCGGTTTGTAAAACTTTGCTTCAAGAACTTCCACCCCATCGGGCTTCAGCTCGCCTTCGAACTCCGTGCAAATATAACCAATAACCACATTATAATATTCATGCCCGATTCTTAATTTCGTATATAACTCTTTCCCGGAAAAGACGCCGTATAGCTCGAGTTTCTTGATCTGTATTCCAATTTCTTCTTTGACCTCTCGCCTCGCAGACTCTTCCACCGATTCGCCCAACTCCATAAAGCCACCCGGTACTCCCCAGGTATTATCCACATGTCGAACCAACAAAATTTCACCTGATTTATTCAATATCAAAATACTCGGTCTCACCAGAATAACTGGTGCATTGCCAACCATTTCTCGAAGCGATTCAATGTAACCCATGGGTAACCCTCCTATATTTAGTCATGATCCTTATTATAGAAGTGCAATTAATTTCCATATAGAGAAAGAATCTTCAGCTTTATTTCCTATTTTAGAGCCTGTGCTTTGATGAAAACACAGCAAAAAACAACCCGCTCGCACATCAGTGTGCAAACGGGCATTTCATTGGTGAGTTCTCAGCCTTAGGCTGGTGATCTGCCTGTGTAACCAGCTGTTCACTGCTTCGCGGCTCAGCGCCAGATGCCACGCCATCTTTCAGCTTATACGCCTGATCCTGACGGAAAAAGTTGGGCTTCACAATCTCATTGCGATAGGAACTGTGGAAAATATGCGTCGTTGCCGGAGACACTGGCGGAATCAGCCAAACCCAATCGCCTGTCAGCTCCCGCCCGGCCTTCTCTTCCCGCTGCTCAAATAAGGCAAATTGCGCTGCCGCCGTGTGGTGATCCACTATGCTAACGCCTGCTTTCTTGAACGAATGCAGCACAGCTACATTCAACTCTACCAAAGCCCGATCCTTCCACAACGTCGTTTCACTCGACGTATTCAGACCAAGCACTGCCGCTACCACTGGCAGTTTATTATACCGAAACGTATCCGCCAGATTGCGTGCGCCAATCTCAGTACCCATATACCAACCATTAAACGGCGCTGCCGGGTAGGATATGCCGCCAATCTCCAGCCGCATATCGGCAATCATCGGTACTCCGTACCAGCGCATGCCCAGTTCGGCAATTTCCGGACGTTCCGGATGTTCAATTCTCACTTCCACGATGTCTTCCTCGGGCACAGGATACCACTCTGGAGCTTGTCCCTGAGCCTGGATAATCAATGGCAGCACATCATAAGGGGTACCTTCCCCCTGCCAGCCAAGCGACATTGCTGTCTTCGTTATCTCAACGGATGCAGGGTCACCTACAATGCCTTCCGTCGTCTCATATCCGGCATAACGGATCAGTTGGTGATTCCAGATCCGCACGGGGGCTCCCTTCGGTCCATCAGGTGGAAGGATCGTAATCATCGGAATGATCTTGCCTCCGTTGGAGGCCGCTCGGATATGCGTCATCACAGCATCCGCTGCCTTTCCAACCGTATCTGCATGACGTGCATCAACGATGCGCAGTTTATCCCAGAATAGCCGCCCGATGCAGCGATTGCTGTTCCGCCATGCCATTTTACAGCCATGTTCCAGTTCATCCGGTGTATGCACATAGGTGCCTGTGTGCTCAATCTCGTTCAAAACTACAACAAGCCGGGCCTGCGCGTCTTCACGCGAATGGCCCAGCTCTTCATAACATCTATATATAAACCGTTCAGCTTCATCCCGCAGTTCATCCAGGTCTGTCCGCATTATTCACTCCACCAATCTATACATCTTGAATGCCATCATTATACGGCAAGCACACCGGATTTGTAAGCGAACGGGCACTTTGTTCACGGACTCTACATATCGTTGTTCAGAATGCAGACTAACTTAGCTTATTTGCCCAGAAATGCGTTTAACATCCAGACCTCTTTATCCAATGCAGCAGTGAATCCAATCAGCATATCTTCGGTCGCATTATCCTCAGCTTCGCCAGCTGCTTGAATACCCTGATTAATTACATTCACCATCGCTTGTAGATCAGCAACTACGGTTTCTACCATTCCTTCAGCGGACAACTGTCCCTGTGCTTCCTCAACAGGTGACAACCTCATTTGCTCAGCCATTGTTGCGACCGGACGTCCACCAATGGCCAACAGACGTTCTGCGGCTTCGTCCATATTCGCCGTAGCCAAGTTATACAACTCTTCAAATTTGGCATGCAGTGTGAAGAAATGAGGACCTTTCACATACCAGTGGAAGTGGTGCAATTTGGTGTACAGTACAGACCAACCTGCGATCTGGCGGTTCAGGACCTCTTGAAGTTCAGTGGCATGGTTTGCAAAAGTATTGTTTCTAGTTTGAATTGTGCTCATGGAATTTATCCCCTCTCGAATACGATATAGTTTTGATTTTGATAACGTCATTTAACTTGCTTTCGTTTATTTAATTTAGACTTAATCTAAATCTTGTTTTAATTATAACACCGCCTTTATCCTTTGTGAAGGCTTTAGCTTACTCTTTCGAATGAAGATTCCATGAAGCTAAGCTTCATCTTTGGCCCGTATTGGAAGACCCTTTTAAACACCTTTACACACAGTATCTATACCTCGATTTCCACCGATGTACAATGACAATCCTCACGTCGTATACAACAACTAAAACAGCCCTGATCCTCAATGAGGAGTCAGGACTGCACCGACGCACATAGCACACGCTTTATTGTTGAACCAACTCGCATGTAAGGATGCGGCTTACCTCTTCATAACTGCGCGCAACATGATGAGGCCGATGTTCTGATTCTGGCAGAGCCCCACGATGGTTGAACCAGATTACTTTCCATCCGGCATCCACTGCACCTACAACATCATTGCGCCATGAATCGCCGATGTAATAACTGGAGTCGGAATCTGATCCCGTCCGCCTGCTTACATGATCAAATAATCTGCGATCCGGCTTGGCGTAACCAAGGGTACCCGATATGAAAATCCGTTCCTCGGGAATAAGGTTGAATACATCCAGCGCTTCGAGCTTCCGCTGCTGATGATTCCCTTCTCCGTTGGTAATTAATCCTACCGTATGCCCTTCTGCAAGAAGTCTTCGAATAAGCTCATATGCTCCCTCAAAGGGCTCGATCTGGAACTGTCTACTCAGATACTGTGCTTGCAGTTCTTCCGCCTGACCCGATTGTAGGGGATGTCCAAATTCCGCCATGGTCAGCTCAAATCTGCGATGACGCATGCGTTCCACCGCTTCGGGTTCGGGTACAGCAGACAAGTCTTCTTGGGCAGACAACCAGTCGCTATAATAACGGAAATGATGGTATGCCTCCCCATAAGGGAAATCGTCTGGTAAACCAAGAACCTCCTGTAGTGCTCCTTTCAGCGGCTGCAAGTGGTCGTACAGGGTATCGTCTACATCGAAAAAGATGGCTTTTGGGGCGTTGTCATTAAATAACATGATGGATCTCCCTTATTCGATCTCATAAATTTAATTAATAATTACAATAATGTGGAAATAAATCCTGATAAATGCTAGCATATTTCTAAAACGAATATTGCAAGGAGGTAGGCTATATGGCATTCTCCTTATATCCCAAAGAACACAAGCGAAAAATATACAACTTAGTCTTAAATCTCTTCCTTTTTGTTGCTTCGGCATCAGTGCTAATTTATGTTCATTATAGTTACAGTACTGTTCCAACATACAGCAACTTAATAATCATGGGTCCTATGATCAGTTGTGCCATAAGATCAGTGTACTATGCAGTAACTCTCAAGAAAATGAAGACGCTTTGATAATTCACATCGAAAATATAAATGTTATCATTGCCATAAATGAGCTTCAAAAAAAGGTAGGTGCACTGTATTCTTTCTCTACAGTATACCTACCTTTTTCTAATTCTTCACTTTAACTTATTAACACTATTCCAAATCAACAATCTAATTAGAGGTATACCTACGAAATGTGTGTATTTGAATTAGATGATTAACGGTACAACCTTGCCTGCATTCACATCAATCAGGCCGTGATCGGTAATTTTCAGAGCCGGACTTACCGCAAGGGAATGGGTACTGATGGACATGATCGGGTTATAGTGCACATAACCAAGAGACAACATCGCTGCACGCAGCTCTTTCACTTGGTGGGATACTACTGCCAGCGGTTCTTCCGTCAAAATACCACCCACAGGAAGTTCGAGATGAGACAACACTTTGCCGTCTTCCACCACACAGAACCCACCCTGGCTCGAAATCACCGTGTTAGCTGCCAAGATCATATCTTCACGATTGCGCCCTACGACCAATAGGTTGTGGTTATCATGTGAATATGTTGTTGCAATGGCACCTCGCTTGATCGTGTCTCCACCAATCAAACCGTGTGCCCGATTGCCATTCACACCATAACGTTCAAAGGTCGCAATCTGTCCATATTCGCTCTCTTCCCAGAGCAGTTCACCATTCGCAGCCTGAACCTTTGCAATATGCTCTTCCACAAAGGTTGAACCATCCTTCACCATCATGACCCGGCAGCTGTTTAAACCATTTTCAGATAACTGCGCATCTGAGTCAGATGCTTCACTTTGCCCATTCACCTTCGGATCAGACAAACGGATCGCAAAATCCTCGGCTCCCAGCAGATCCAATTGCACGCTCTTGTAAAAGTGAGGTGGGAACTGTCCACTAATTCGGTCCTGCTTGTACGGTTCGTAGTCGTCATAAGCTTTACGGCCATTTTTGTATACCTGCTCTACTGCAAGTGTATCTAAGTTGGACAGCAGCACATAATCCGCCACTTTGCCTGGGGCAATGCTACCTCGATCAGTCATTTTCATACGGGATGCAGGGGTTGAGGTTGCGGCGTAAATCGCATCTTCGGGGCGCATACCCATCCGAATGGCCTTACGTACGATATGATCCAGATGTCCCCGTTCCACCAGAGAATCCGGCATAACATCGTCCGTTACGAAGCAGAAATGCTGAGCGACATCATGCTGAATCAGGTACTCCATGACTTCTGGCGTCATCGATTTTTCCTGAATTTCAATGAACATGCCTGCCGCAATTCGCGCCTGCAAGCCCTCAATGCTCTGATGCGTATGATCGGAATCGATGCCCGCATAGATCAGTCGGTGCAGATCCAACCCAAGCAATTTCGGTGTATGACCTTCGATCACAAGATCGGGATAGTTTTTGCGAATATGCTGAAGAATCTGGTTGGTCTTGCATTCCGGATCGCGGATGACGTCCACATAGTTCATGATCTCACCCAGACAGATGATCTCTCCAGTAGCGAGCAGCACATCCATGTCTTCGATTTCGATTGAACCACCTGTTGTTTCCATCGGCGTCGCCGGAACGGAGCTTGGGATGGCGTAGAACATGTCCACCGTTGTCTCGCGACTGGCCGACATCATCTCCTGCACACCTTCCAGCCCAAACACATTCGCCATCTCATGCGGTTCCGCCACAATGGACGTTACTCCGCAGCGGATCAGGCCATGGGAAAAGGTTGCCGGTGTCACCATCGTACTCTCAATATGCAGATGAATATCAATAAGGCCCGGAATCATATAACGCCCGCGTGCATCAATCACTTCATCGGCTTCAATCATCTCCGGTCCGCCTGGACCAACATACATAAATCTACCGTCCAGTACAGCCACGTTGTTCATTTCAAATCGTTTATAATAACTGTTATACACATGTACATTCTTAATTAGTTGATCTGCACGCATGGGGCATAATCTCCTTCTTCATGAGCATCTTACAGCGATCCAGAGCAGCAGCTACAACTAGCTATGTTGCTCTGGATTCAGCTGATAAAATACCTCTTTTGCTGCTTCTGCTTCCTGCTGTTATTCCACAAGGACAAGTTTATCCTGCGGGAAAATCAGATTAACCCGCTGTCCGCTGAGATAAGGTGTCTCCATCTCCTGATTGGCTGTGAAGTCCCCAAGTTCTGTCTCAATGACGTACTGATAACTGCGTCCAAGGTACGTGCTTACTTTAATAATCCCTGGCAAAGCATTTGCCATGTCCCCAGAGGTATCTCCACTAACCATCAGATCATCCGGGCGAATCGCACCTTTGCGTGCACCGGGACGTGCTGTTCCGGGATGCGCAGTTGCCGTGAACAAGCGACCACCCGCTTTCAGCGTGATCACCTCTCCTGCATCACTACGCTCTGCGAATTCAATAAAATTGTGGAAGCCGATAAATTGGGCTACAAATTCTGTGGCCGGGTATTTAAAAATCGTCTCCGGGCGGTCGAGCTGCTCGACTACACCTTTGTTCATAATCGCAACCTGATCCGAGATGGAGAAGCACTCCTCCTGATCATGAGAGACATAAAGTGTCGTAATGCCCAGTTCCTGCTGAATCCGGCGGATTTCAACCCGCATATTCAGCCGCAGGTTGGCATCCAGGTTACTGAGCGGTTCATCGAACAACAGCAAATCCGGTTCAATGACGAGTGCGCGGGCAATCGCCACACGCTGACGCTGTCCACCGGACAGTTCCTGCGGGAAGCGTTTCTCGAAGCCGTTCAGGTTCACCACTTCAAGGATGCGCATTACGCGTGAAGAAATATCCTTGTCTTTTACCTTGCGCATCCGCAGGCCGAAGGCCACGTTGTCATAGACAGACAGATGCGGGAACAGCGCATAACTCTGAAATACAAATCCGAAATTCCGCTTGTTTACCGGAACCTTCGTATAATCCTTGCCGCCGAACATAAACTTGCCCTGTGTTGCTTCCAGGAATCCGGCGATGAGGCGCAGCGTAGTTGTTTTGCCGCAACCGCTCGGTCCGAGCAGGGAGAGCAGCTTACCTTTTTCCAGCTCCAATTGAAAATCCTTCAGGATCGTCTGGTTATCGTAAGCCACCGATACGCGATCCAATGTCAGCAATGCCATAGCGTTCTGCGCCTCCAATTAACGTTTAGTAAAGTATGAGAATCCGCCCATGATCCGTTCGATCACGAACATTAAAAGTCCAGTTAATACCATCAAGAGCACGGAAATGGCTGCAATGGTTGGGTCAAAATAATTTTCTACATAGGTCAGCATCTGAATGGGCAATGTGCTTACCCCCGGCCCGGTCATAAACACGGAAATGTCCACATTGTTGAACGACTCCAGAAAGGCAATCAGCACCGCCGCGAGAATTCCTGAGCGAATGTTGGGCAGCACGATCTGGAAGAACGTTCTAACCCGTCCCGCGCCGAGACTCAGGGCTGCTTCTTCTACTGCGAAGTCAAAGCTCGACAGACTCGATGCGATAACACGAATGATAAATGGAAGCATAATAATCGTGTGACCAATCAGCAGACCCAAATACATCGGCAGATGATAGATCACGATCAGGTATTTCATCAATGTAAAACCAAGCACGATTCCCGGAATGAGTACCGGGGACAAGAACAATGCATTCAGCACGGACTTGCCTTTAAAATCGTAACGACTAAGTGCATACGCAGCCGGAACCCCGAGCAACAGCGCCAGCAAATTCCCCAGCAGGGAAATGATGATGGACGTCTGGAACGTGCGGAGGAAACCGCCTGTGTTGAAAATATTCTCGTACCAGCGGAGGGAGAAGCCCTCCGGAGGAAATTTGAGTACCGTCCCCGGTTCAAACGAAGTCACCGAGATGATCAGAAGCGGGCCCAGCAGAAAGATAAAGACCAGCAGACTGAACAGGCCCAGCCCGATATGTTTCTCCCGCATATGTCTACCCCTTCGGATTTAAAGTTTTGGCCATTTTGTTCATGACACCGACCACGACAAACGTAATGACAATCATAATCGCGGCAACGACCGAGGCCAGATACCAGTCGTTCAGGGTCATGGCGTTCTGATAGAGGAACGTCGCAATTACGCGCTGTTTGCCTCCCAAAAGCGCAGGCGTCGTATAAGCCGTCAGGCTTCCGACAAAAACAAGTACGGCTCCGATAACAAGCCCTGGCACAGCCAGCGGGAACACCACCCGGCGGAATGCCGTGAACCGGGATGCACCCAGGCTCTGTGCTGCCTTGAGCAGATCACCATCGATGTTCTCAAGCACACCGACCAGGGAAATGATCATAAGTGGCAGGAACAGATGGGTCAAACCAATCATCATGGCTGCCGGCGTATACAGAATATCCAGCGGCTTGTCCACGATACCAAGCCCAACAAGGGCGTTGTTGATCAGCCCTTTGCGTCCGAGAATAATCATCCAGCTAAACGAGCGCACAACCGGGCTCGTCAGAAGTGGGAAGATTGCCAACGCGAGCAGAATACCTTTGCGGCGCGGCGCTTTCTGTGAAATATAATAAGCTGTCGGGAATCCGAGCACCACGCAGACGATCGTGGTGACCACGCTGACCTGCAGCGTCGTAAGCAATATTTTCAAAAAGTAAGGGTCTCTGAAAAAATGCATGTATCCTTCAAACGTGAAGGAGTTTTCCTGAAAAAACGTCGATCCGATCGTCAGGACAATCGGAATGATCATAAATGCCGCCAAAAACACAAATCCCGGCAGCAATAGCCAGTATACTGATTTCTTCATCGCGGTACTCCTGACATAAGAATTAGAGATTTATACTCGGATACTCCGATTGCAGTACCGTCCTTCGATCCCTGTTATCCCCCGATTTTTCTGATTCCTTATCAATGGAGAAAATCGGGGGATAAAGGGGAACGCTTCGCTTCTCCAGATCGGTTCTGCACTCTTCGCAATCGTATAAATATCTTATTGGGTCGAGCAATTAAGAATTTAACGCGTTGATAAACAACTCAAGGAATGCTTCGGCGTCTACCGTTTCGCAGACGAGTGTGTTGGGTTGTTCGCCCAAACGGTTTTGGAAGTCACATACCATCTGGCCATCGCACAGGCGGCTGGCTGTCTCTACATCGACGTAATACGATTTGCGTCCGACCAGTTCCGGGGCAAGTGCGACACCAACGGCCAGTGGATCATGCAGGGCACAGGCGCGTATCCCGTTCATTTCTTCATACCGCTTGATGTAAATCTCCGTGCTCTGTGCCACGTAATCGCGCAATACCGGATCAGTTAATCGTCCGATAGCTTCTTCATTCAGCAGCGTTTGGCGGGTAACATCCAAGCCAACCTGGGTAAGCTTCTCGAAACCTGCATGCAATACAATGCGTGCGGCTTCGGGATCGGCGTACGTGTTGTACTCCGCAGTAGGTGTAACATTGCCATGTCCACGAACGACGCCACCCATAAAGATGACTTCCTTCAATAATGTAGGCAGCTCAGGACACTTCATTAACGCAAGCGCCAGATTTGTTAACGGCGCAGTCATAATCAGTGTCAGTTCTCCTGGGTACAACTTCGCTTGTTCAACGATAAATTCCGGCGCAAAACCTTCATCTGCCTGCTTGGACACGGCCGGATCGGGCAGCGCACCACCCAATCCGTCTTGCCCATGTACTCGGTGCTCATAGTGAGACTTGCGTGTGAGTGGCCCAGCCGCTCCGGCAATGACCGGAATGGAGGGTGCTCCCACCAGCTCGAGAATTTTGCATGTATTATCCGTTGCCTGCTGGAGCGATACGTTTCCACAGACCGTGGTAATTCCGAGAATGTCCAGCTTCCGACTCTTCACAGCCAGCAAGATCGCCAGCGCGTCATCAATACCAGTATCCACATCCAGAATGATGCGATTTCCTGTTTCACTCATACATTCCCAACTCCTCTGCCGTTAAATGGTTGCTTGCTGCAAATTTTTGTTAGTTGAGCACAATCTATACCGCTTCTAAATCTTATCGTTCTAACGCTAATTATGCTTATTGTGCAATCTCACGGTTCCAACGATCTGTCCATGCTTTGGCCTGTTGATTCACGAATTCCATATCCAGCTTGTTCAGCTTGCCAACGACTTCTGCACCATACGTTACGCCTTCAGCTTCTTCGGCAGTCAATTCAACTTTCGTATTAACCGGGGAGTCCACTTTGGCTTTGGCGGATTTGGCTTGAACATCCTGGCTTAGCTGCCAGTTGATGAATTCTTCGGCGAGTTCTTTGTTCTTGCTGCCTTTCACGACGTTGATTGTATTCATAACGGCATACGCACCTTCGCTAGGTGTAACAAATTTCGCATTTGGTACTGCCGCTTTCAGGTCTTTGAAGTACATTTCCATAATCGGTCCGCCAGCAATCTCTTCCTGGGAGAACATGTTCACGAATTCGGATGTTTGCGTGTAGAATTTAACAACATTGCCGCTTAATTTTTTCAGTTCCGCAAATGCTGCATCTTCATTAAACGTATCGTTTCCGGCTACACGGGAAGCTGCATCCAACACCATTGGGCCTGCTGTTGCCGTAATGTTCGGAATGGTCAGGTTATTGGCAAACGCCGGGTCCCACAGATCAGCCCATGAAGTGACTTCTTTGGAAACGAGGTCCGGGTTATAAGCGATTCCGAGCTGTCCAACCGTGTAGGCCGGGCCGTAATCTTCGCCAAGCGGTGCTTTGGCAATATCATAAATATCGTTCACATTCGGAATTTTGGAGCGGTCAATTTTCTCAAACAACCCTTCATCAATACCTTGCTGTGCATAGTAATCGGACAAATAAATCACATCGACATTGGATGTACCTTGGCGAATTTTGTTCAAACGCTCAGCGTTGTTACCCACTTCAAGCACGATGTCTACATTATGTTCTTTTTCAAATGGACCAAATACTTCTTCATTGAAGAAATCTTCCGAGAACCCCCAAGTGGAGATGACCAGTTTGGTTGGCGCCGTGCCTCCGCTACCTGATCCGCCTGTTGCATTCTCTGTACTGCTGCCGCAACCTGCTAGTAATACCGATGTCATTGCCACTGCCGCCAAACCGCTAATCCACTTCTTCATCATGATCCTGATTCCCCCTGATATGTGTGATTTAACAACCCAAACCATTAAGTTGAACTAGCTTGATAACGCATTTCACGTAGAAAACAGAAAGAACCTGGAGAAACGAAGTGTTCGCCTAAAAGCTTTCTGAAAGAAAGCTGCTTCGGAAGCATAAGCTATCACAAGATTTCTACCTTATTAAAGGGAATAAAAGAAATCTGGGGATAACAGCGATCGGAAGGTCTTCTGATTTTCGAAGGGTGCATGCGTTATTTAGGGCTAGTTCAACTTAAAAAAACAAAAAGAAAAGCATTCTTGTATAAACAAGAACACTTTTCTTCGTAAACAAAGGAAAGCGACACCCGCTGCCGGTACATCATCGGTTTCTGCTTCAGAATCAATCCGAAGACAGACGCCATCATATGAAATTGTTCGGAATCAGAATCATGAACTAGAACCGTATGCAACGCATGAATCGAACCTGTCGATCCATCCTATGCCTGTTCCAAAATCACATTCGTAATGGCCCACTGCGTGGACGCATCGTAATCCCGTAATACAGCTTCGATTGGCAAACCCATGTGCTGCTCCAACTTCTCCCTGAATTTCTTCTTATACAAGACAGACATGCGGAAGTCCACTTCCAGCTTCAAGCCGGGGGCCTCCCCTTCCAGGGCGTCAGAGCGCGGTGAACGTCGGTGCTTCGCGTAGAAGGTCACGATGTTCTGATCAATGGTCACTCTCAGGAGAGTGGTCCCAAAGCCGAACAGTTCCTTCGAAATTTCGTTATAATACTGGCACATCTTCTTCTTGCTCTCATTGCTGTCCAGCAGTTCCATGAACTCACCCACATCATTTACTACCGTACGTTCGACGTGTTAACACGATTGATTATACATATATCTACGATTTTAGGCAACCCAAAAGATATAGTTAACATGCAAATAACACATAAAAGCGAACGATAGGTATAAACTAGCGAAAACAATTCGTAAATGTTAACCGTGAGCGCGCTTGGAGATACCTGCATCCCTTTTCGCTATTATTGTTACTTAAAAACCCACTTTTGATACTCGTCCTTTTGACGAAACTCATCCATTACCAGCTCCACACCATCCTCGGAAATGCCAAGTGCTTTCCCGTTATGAGCACTTGTAATGCGCATCGTCCCATCCTCATTCTTTGAAATGATCCAGCGTTGATTCGCATAACCCAGATACGAATAGAGCTGAATACGATTCTGTCCTACATCCCAATCAAGAGACATTCCGCCTAAGGTTCGAATAGAGTAAGAGCCGGAATCATCGCCTGTTGGTACAAGTACCCATTTGAAGCCTTCACTTGCATTCTCTGCCTCGTCAACAACCTTTATCACTTCTCCTGCTTCAGATGGAACAGCCTGCATCGCAACAGGACGTCCTGCGTTATGAATCATCACCTGCTCCAATTCTGCTTTCTTGCTATGGGTTGCATTCACATTCTGGAAGGACGCATTCCCACCAAATACGTGAATTCCAAAATGTCCTTCGGCAAACGTTCCATCCTGAAGATCCATGACTCGCTCACCGTCCACATCAACCTGGATCCGAGGACCGTTCGCCTGAATCTGGATGTGATACGTATGATCCTTACGAATGAATCTCGGGATTTGAGCAAGTACCTGTCGATTTTCGAATTTCCCATTCACTTTATAAAATAGTCGGATGGACTTCAGGTTAGGGTCAATATTCAAGTAGTAGCCGCTTCGTCCATCCTCACTTGCACGGAATACCATGGACCCCGCTCCAGCCTGACCACCCAGCGTCAGATCAGCATCATATTGAAAATCCCCTGCCGTTTCCTGTGCGATATATTGTGTATCTCCACTATAGTTGCCCTGTATGCCTTGTTTGGAAACAAGCCATTGGGCAGATGATTTATCCGACTTCCAGCCAGATAAGTTGGTATGGAATATGCCACTGGATACCGTAATCGGTATTTGGGCAGAAGCTTTGCCGTCTGCCGTTGATACCATTACTACTGCTTCGCCTCCACCCACAGCTCGAACCGTCGCTTTCATTTTATCAGAATAAACGATTTGCACCACTTTAGGATTGCTTACCTTCCATTTCAACGGTTGAGTGGCACCTTTTCCGGGTCTGCCTTCCACCGCGGCGTACAGCGTTTGTGTCTGCCCAACATTCGCCGTTCTTCTTTGCATATCTGCAATAACCTGAGACTTAGAGGACGTGCTCTTTCTCCAGATGTTATCTAAGGCGTACACCTTCATGGAGCTCACCTTCACTTCCCCACCAAGGCTGTAAAAAGCCATCTCCCTTCCCGCCGGATCTGGAAAAATGACATCCGAGAAGACAACCTTGCCATCATTGCCAAAGACCTCAATAGAGGATTCATCGACGAATATACGTAGCTTCACCTTTCGATTTTCCGGTTGTAACGAAGCCTCATGAACCTTGGTGAATAAGTCGGAGAAGCTTACGTCACCAGAGGTGGTGCGATCCACGAACATGTTCTGCGTATTCACTCTGTATCCTACAGTGGTTTTCTGCCCTTCTCTTTGACGCAGTTGAAAACCAAACTCGGTTACAGAACTGTTTGCCGGAATTTCCACTTCAGCTTCAATCTCATACGCACCCGCCGTGAGGCCATCCAGCGGATTTTTTGAATTTGGTCCAATCATCATTTGTTGTGCACTATAAAGGCTATGCCGCAGTGTCTGGAGTTCAGCGATTGGTTTTTGTACCAAACGTACTCCTTCATCCGTGGTTCGAAGAGAGACTTCTCTCGGTATGGTCAGTTGTCCTTTCCATGAGGAAGTTGGGAATTCAAACGGATAATCCCAGTTCGTCATCCATGCAAGCATGACTTTCCGCTGATCAGGCATATTCGCAAAGGACATCGATGCATAGAACTCCTTACCAAAGACCGTTCTCAACACGTGCCCTGCCGGATGATCGTTCAGGAATTTCCCATCAGCGGTTAGTTGGCCTACAAAATATTCCGCATCTGATCCTTGGGTTTTCGGATTAGCCCCTGTACTGATCATAAGCACCCACTTACGTTGACCCGTTCCATCTACAGGCAGTTGAATCAGATCGGGACACTCCCACACACCACCTCGAACATAATCGCCATATCCGAAGTTATCGGTTAAGGTCCAATCGAGCAGGTTGGTTGAAGTAAAGAACCGGATATGATCCCCTCCGGACACCACCATCACCCAACGGTTGTGATCTTCATCCCGGACGACCTTCGGATCACGGAAATCCCAGCTTCCCGGATCATCATCATTCTGGCCAGGGTTATCAATAACAATCGGACGATCTTTAGCATATTGCCAATTCCGGCCTTGATCGGTACTATAGGCGAGGCCGATACGCTGATTGCCACCAGGTTTATCCGGATGATAGGAAGTGTAGTACGCAATCAGACCTTTTCCGCCCGAATCCGTGAATAGACCGGAGGCATTATTCAGATCAGCAATTGCTGATCCCGACCACACATGGCCCTGATCATTCCATGGCAAAGCGATAGGTAAACGCTTCCAATTCGTAAGATCAGAACTGACTGCATGAGCCCAGGTGCCTCCATCCTGATGAAACAGATGATATTCTCCTTCGTAGTAAACCAGTCCGTTCGGATCACTTGCCGATCCCCGAATCGGAGAATAATGGTACTGGGGACGATAGTTTTCCTTGTAATACACCGACTCTTCCGTCACATAGATATCCTGAAAATAAGCCATACCTTGTTGAACGACTAGTCCAGCATTTCCACTAGAATAGCTTTTATCTGTGACTTCAAGAGCGGCAGGCGTGTACCCATCCACATAGACCTTAATTAGGCTACCCGAGGCTATAACTTCGATGTGATGCCTCACCCCCGATTGACTTGGATACTTACGATTCGAGCTGGCGAGCACGGTTCCATCCGCTTTTCGAAGTTGTACCCGAACTTCTAGTCCTTCCCGAATCAGGGCTGCTTCATATCCCTTCGTTCCATCTGCATTTGCCCTGAATAGCAGCGCTGCTGAGGTACTCGCATTGGCCAGAGATATATTTCCTTCATATACAAAATCAGATGCCGCTTTCTCGTAAATGACTCTTCCTTTCCCCTTCGCGTTTGCTTTCCCTTTATATCCTTTCAAATCCGGCTGCCATTCACCTACGCTGCTAATCGGTTTGCCGATATTGCCATTCATGGTACTAACCTGCACATTCTGGAACAAAGCCGACCCATCCCATACATGGAGCCCCAGATTCCCTGACGAGTAGGCACTGTCTTTCACATCAATCACCGGGTCATACCGATTATCCCAATATACCTGAAGGCTCTCTCCGTCCGCTTTCACTTTCAGATGATAGATGCCTCCAGATTCCAGTTTTGCTTTATGTTCTACATTTAACGTTCCCGGCTGTCCACTGGCATCTCTTAGACGTATCACACCAGCCTGAGGAACCACTTGCAGCATATATGAAGACCAACCTGTATCATTGGATCGAAAAACAAGGCTCGTATCCGCTTTCATATCCTGAATCATCAAATCAGCTTCATAGATAAAATTATCGGCTCGTGTGGCCGATATGGCCATCACATTCTCCCCGGCGTCCGAAGTCAGACGGAGTCCTTCATCGGTATCTTCCAGATTGCCTCTACCCTGCAATGTCCAATCTGACAAATTCGTTATTGCCTTAGACACTTTGGTTAACATTTGAACCGCCTCCCCCTGTTTTGCTGATTCCTTGGAGGTCTGCTCTATCCTTTGCGAGACATTTGTCTCCATAACAGATGCAGTGGAATAGGCTCCAGCAGAAGAAGATCCAAGGACACATGTTAATAGAACACAACCGATGGAACGGAAGATGAATTTCATGAGCATTACCTCTTTTCACATAGTAGATCAGACAAAAATCCCACAAAGGACGGCGCAGTCTCTTAGATAAGTGAACCTGCATCCGCCCCTTCTGGGACGTCTATACATATCAAACACTATGAAGCATAAGTTTCATGTTGCAATGCCTCTAAACCCAATGCGAGGGCGCCGCATAGTCCTGCGTGCTGGCCCAATCCAGGCTGGACAATATATTGGTCAATGTGTTGCGTTATTGGGGCTGCATTCACATAACCATTCAGATTCCGTACAACCTGATCGCGGATCATGGGAAACAGATGACTTTGCTGCATCACCCCTCCGCCCAAGATGACCTTTTGCGGGGAGTGAAGCAGAATGGCCGTTGTTATGGACTCTGCAATGTAAAAGGATTCGATCTCCCAGGCCGGGTGGTCTGCCGATAGTTCGCTGCCAGGGCTCTGCCAGCGGGCTTGAATGGCTGGCCCCGCAGCCATTCCCTCCAGGCAATCGCCATGATACGGACATAATCCGGCAAAATGATCCTCTGGGTGCCGTCTCGTCCGGATGTGTCCACCCTCTGGGTGCAGCAATCCATGCACACGTTTACCTCCTGCCACAAGTCCAATCCCAACACCTGTGCCGATCGTATAATACACACAATTGTCCAGTCCCTTTGCTGCTCCCCAAGTGACTTCTCCAAGGGCCGCTGCATTCACATCCGTATCCCATCCGAAGGGAATCGGGAATTCGCGCTTCAATGATCCAATAACATTACAGTTTGCCCATCCTGGCTTGGGCGTTGTCGTAATGTAACCATAGGTGGGACTATCCGGTTGCAGATCAATCGGACCAAAGGAGCCGATCCCGATCGCCGCCACTCCTTTGTCCCTGAAATAGTCGATGACCTTCGCCAGTGTGGTCTCGGGATGTTCCGTTGGAAAGCTGCACCAATCTTCAATTTCCCCTCGCTCGTTACCTACACCACATACAAACTTCGTTCCACCCGCTTCTATTGCTCCTATACGCATCTTACTGTCCCCCTCACGATCATTCCGACTGACCTTCAGCTCGGATGGGGGATAGCTCGTAGATATGAAGCGAAGCGAATACTAAATCCTTATTTCCGGACTGAACAGAGATTCCCTTGGAACCCGCATCCGGATAGATCAGATCGGTAATAACCGCCTGACCGTCATTGGCAAATACCTCTACGGATGAGCAATCCACAAAGATACGCAGATGTTGGTTGCCGTCCACTGCTTTTAATCCAGCTGCATGGCGACCCAGGAAATGTTCATGAAAATCGGTAATACCCGATCGACTGCGATCAACATATACCTCATTCTGACTAGCGTCCACGCCTATGAGCGTTTCGTTGTCCGCTCCACTTCGTAATGCAAATTGAACAGATTGATCAGAAGCCCACTCCGCATGAATCTCATAGTTTACAAGGTGTAAGGCGTTCAACTGCTCACTCACTTGTCTGATGGAAGCATCCTGTAAGGACAATACTGGTATACGGGCTTGTTCCAGTTCGCGCGCAGGACGCTGAACCAGCAGGACTTCTCCGTCCCTTTTCTCCAATGTCAGCTCTCTCACAATGGTCATCGCGCCGCGGTAACCTTCCGTTGGCGTCTGATTGGCATACATCCAGTTGCTCATCCAGCCCATAAACAGACGTCTGCCGTCTTCTGCCGGAATGTCAGACCAACTGACCCCTGCATAGTTATCCCGACCATGATCAAGCCAGCGAACGGTATGTGAAGCTTCATCAGGAACAAATGTAATCCCATTAAAATCTCCGGTGAAGTATTGCGTTCTGGAGCCTTCCTTGAAGGCCGGATCTGCACCAATGCTGACGAGCATCACCCATTTCTCCTGGCTCACATCTCCATCCACGGCTAGCGGGAACAGATCAGGGCACTCCCAGACGCCATCATGCGAACCGATCCCGGCGCCGAATTCACTGCCCAATGTCCAATCCTTCAGATCGGGAGAATGGTACAGACATACCGTCTGACCACAAGCGATGATCATCATCCATTCCTTGGTCTGCTCATGCCAGAAAACTTTGGGATCACGGAAATCCACGAATGACTCATGCTCCAGTACCGGATTGCCCTCGTATTTAATCCATGTTCTTCCGCTATCCTTGCTATATGCGAGGCTCTGCCGCTGAATCGGATGATCGTTTGGCACCTCCCGATGATGGGTGAAAATAGCCACCAGTCCTGGCTCATCGTCAAAGAATCCGGACGTATTATTCCAATCCACCACGGCACTGCCGGAGAATATCATGCCATGTTCATCCGGCGCCAAAGCCACAGGAAGCTCTTCCCAGGTAACCAGATCCTTGGTCACCGCGTGTCCCCAATGCATCGGTCCCCATGTTGTGCCAAACGGATGATGCTGATAGAACAAGTGGTACTCACCTTTGAAAAATACCATGCCATTCGGGTCATTCATCCACTTCTCCTTGGGTGAGAAGTGATAAACGCCCCGGTAATCGGTTGTTGAAATGGTAGACATATTGGTTTACTCCTTTGAATCAAACCGTTGAAGAGGAGAATTTGCTTCGCTCACGCACCCTAAAGCTATGTACGGCAAGAGTCTCCTCATCCAGTTTGTTTTATTGGGTGTTGCGGTCATATCCCGCTTGTTTAATCTGCAGCCACTCTTGTAATCCCAGACGATCCAGCTCTTTCAGATAAGCGTCCCACTCCTGATCGATCTTTCCATTCTGATACCATTCCGTGCGCATACGCAGCACATAGGCGAACAGATCAGTCTCAATGGTGGAGAGGCGGTCGAGTTCATCGATCGAGAAGAACACGCTTGGATAGACGTTTTCTGCTTTCATGTGTGGAACCATATATTTATCGAGCAGGTCCATACGCCATGCGGCATCTTCCGGTTTGGTCGTGTATTTGTCATAGTAACTGTCGAGGATAGCCAGTGGTCCTGCAATACTCGTTTTCTGTCTGAGCTCTACAGGTGCAGCGCCTTCCAGCGGCAGATGCTTCAGCATGCCTTTGGCTTCATCCAATTCAAAAATATTCTGCTGTGTCTCATCGCCGTAAGTTCCCCAGTTGTTCTGTACGGATTGGAGCGGATCGTACAATTGGTCCACCCACTTCGCTGTGGATTCCAGATTTTTATTGCTGCTCGTAATAACCATACGTCCCCGGTCGAGACCGATACCGTTTGTACGTGTGACATTAATCTCTCCATTGGGACCAGCAACCGGAGGCAGAATATCATAGGTATCATTCATACCTGTAATGTTGGCCTTATCCCAAGTAAAGTACATGCCATACTTGTTGTCTTTGCCCTTGGCCAGATACGTATTCCAATCCTGCTGATATGCTTCCACATCCACAAGACCTTCCTGAACCAGTTCGTGAATGTATTTGACCGCTTCCTTGTAGCCTTCATCAGCTGCCGTGAAGACCACTTTCCCATCGTTGGTCACCACGGTGTGGTCCCAGTTCTCCCCAAGTCCAAATGCTGCAAATAAAAATGTCAGATCTTCTCCACCCGGCTTGTTAATGAAAGACAACGGAATTTCGTCAGCCTTGCCGTTGCCGTTCGGGTCCTGGGTTTTGAACGCAATCAGCACTTGTTTCAGTTCTTCGGTTGTTGTTGGCATCTTCAGTCCAAGCTTGTTCAGCCACTCCACGTTGATCCAGGGCAAGTCATCAACCGCCTGTATGCGCTGCTTGCCACTTCCGAGCTCCTCAATCCAGGGAAAGGAATAAATATGTCCGTCTGGAGCCGTAATCATGCTCTTGTATTCGGGAGCTTCCTCCAGCACCTTTTGCAGGTTCGGCATGTATTGCTCAATCATGTCCTCCAGTGGAATGATGGCTCCATCCTTCGCCAGTTTCAGGAGATCATAATCCCCATAACCTGCGTCAAAGATGGCATCCGGCAAATCACCGCTGGCTACCGCCAGGTTTCTTTTCTCTGCAAACACATCACTCGTATAGTTCTTCCAGTTGATATGCACATTGGTTTTCTCTTCGAGTCTCTTGTTAATCAGCTTCTCGTTCGGATCGGCGGGAGCCAGTGGAGAACTCTGTGTTATAAAATTCAAAGTCACTTTGCCATCAGGTGATTGGGCTTCACTCGCCGCACCGCCTCCTCCCCCACCACACGCCGAGAGCAGGAGCATGGCTGACAACATGGAGATGGATGCCGTTGTAGCGGCTTTTCTGGACTTGTTCACTTTTTTCATAATAATGACCTCCGTGGATTGTGTTGGGTCGAACGTTCTATGTTCAGGCTGTTCACTATTTGAGTGAACCTACCATGACGCCTTTTTCGAAATATTTCTGAAAGAATGGATACATAATGATGAGTGGCAGACTCGAAATGACAATGGCTGAATATTTGATCATTTCCGAGAGCCGTTTCAGTTCCGCCATCGCAAGCTGATCACTGATCATGCCTGGCGCAGCCTGATTCTGAATTAGAATGGAGCGCAGAACGAGCTGTAACGGGTGGAGGTTCGGATTATCCAGATAGATCATGGCGTCAAAATAGGAATTCCACTGCCCTACAAACGCGTACAACGCGAGGACAAAAATGATAGGTTTCGACAACGGAATGACGATCTGGAAGAAAATCTTCATCTCGGAGGCGCCATCCACATTGGCGGCTTCTTTCAGTTCTCGCGGTACCCCTTTGAAAAAGGTTCTGGAGAGAATGATGTTCCAGACGTTGACTGCGCCTGGGATGATAATAGCCCATACCGTGTCCAGCATGCCGAGATTACGAACAAGCAGATAGGTAGGGATCAAACCGCCACCGAAGAACATCGTGATGATAAAAATAATCATGAAAAATCCTCGCCCAGCCAGCCTTTCATCAGACAAGGCATACCCTGCAAATATCGAAACGGTCACCGTCACGAGTGCAAAGGAAACCGAGTACAGCACCGCATTGGCAAACCCTCGAATCATGGCCGGATTGGACAAAATCATCTGATACCCATCCAGACTCCAATCGGACACATTGAAGGACAGTCCACGGTTCAGCAGCACCGTTGGGTCCATGAATGAGGCAACAACGATATAAATCAGGGGGACAACCACAACCAGTACGGCACAGGTGAGAAAGATCGCGTTCAGCGCGAGGATCAGACGATCCAGTCCCGTATGTTTGACTACCATGGATAACACTCCTTTCCTAATAGAGGCCTTCGCCTTCATTCAATTTCTTCACGATCAGATTCACAGTAACCAGCAAAATGACATTGATGACGGAGTTAAACAATCCCACTGCCGCAGAATAAGCGTAATCTCCGGACTGCAAGCCCACCTTGTAGACATACGTGGCAATAATCTCGGAGGAAGGCAGGTTCATGGACGTCTGCATCAGGTAAGCCTTCTCAAATCCAATGGACATGATCCCGCCAGCAGCAAGAATAAATACGATGGCCATAATCGGTCGAATCGTCGGAAGGTCGATGTGGCGAATACGCTGAATGAGATTCGCTCCATCCAGGTTGGCTGCATTGTGAAGTTCTGGATCGACATTGGCCAAAGCGGCGACATAGATGATGGAAGCCCAGCCCGCTCCGGTCCAGATATCGGACAAAATGTATATCCAGCGGAAATATTCCGACTCGGACATGAACATGATTGGCTGACCGGTAATCCAAGTGGCGAACTGGTTAATCGGCCCTGTCGGGGATAGAAAGATAAACAGCATACCCACAACAACGACGACGGAGATGAAATTAGGGGCGTACAGAAACAATTGGATATTTTTCTTCACTCCGGCTTTACGTACCTGATTGAGCATGAGAGCTAGCAAAATGGGTACCGGAAAGCTGAATATCAATCCAAAAAAGCTGAGTTTAAGCGTATTCATAAAAATGACATCAAAATTGGGCGAAGCCAAAAACTTTTCAAAATGCTTCAAGCCCACCCACTCACTGCCCATGATGCCTTTGATCGGGCTAAAATCCTTAAATGCGATAATGGCTCCGTACATCGGGATGTATTTGAAGATAAGGGTCAGGATGAGAGCGGGTGCGAGTAACAAATACAAAAAATAATTCTTTTTGAACTGCTGCATCTTGTGACCGGTTGATGTCCTCTCTTTCAACGCCCTTCCTGTACCCTTTTTGGTATCCACCGTGTTATCCAACACATGACCTCCGTTCATTCCTGAAGTTGACAATTGTTTGCAGTAAGGGCTTTCAATATTTACAATTGCTCATTTAATAATTTACAATTTAGCAGGTAATCTAGGCGTTAGTCAATACGTAATGTAAAAAATAATTGTGCATTTGATAACATTTTGTGTGTTTTTTAAGTTCTGAATGTGCATTCCATTGTATATATAACGTTTATTTATTCCCCTTCAACCTGTTATCCCCTTATTAGTATTGGGATATATCGAATGAATCATCATTTTTAACGAAACTTCTGAATATATATAAAAACGCATAATCTGAGTTATAAATGTAAACTTAATTGTGCATATGTAAAATTAAGATTGCTATTTGTTTCGATCTATTATACATTTGACTAAGATAATACTATGGACGACCATATGATCATTAGAGGTGAAGCACTAGATGGCAAGAGAAAAAGTCACGATACAGGACATCGCGGATGCTTTGGGCATCTCCCGGAATACAGCTTCCAAAGCCTTGAATGATAGCGGAAATATCCCGGATGAGACACGTAATCGTGTAATTAAAAAAGCAATTGAACTTAAATATAAACAGTTTGCCTATATGGAAAATGAGCATATTCTAACCAAAGCTCCAAGCAATATCGCCCTGTTAACGGAAAATCTGCCCAATACATCCCACTTTGGTTCGATGTTAATTAGTGGTCTGGAGAAAAGAATCAGCGCAGAGGGGTACAATCTCTCCATTCATATCGTGCGTGAGGTTGATCAGGATTCACTTACACTTCCCAACAATTTTGATATTTCCAACGTGGACGGTATCATTTGCATTGAATTGTTCGATCTCAAATATACTCAGCTTATTACCGATCTCGGAATTCCCACGATCTTTATCGATAGCGCTTCCGACATATGTTATCCGGAATTTCATGCCGATTTGCTGCTAATGGAGAACGAGCATAGCACGTATCAGTTAACCAGAAAATTAATTGAGAGTGGCTACAACCATATTGGATTTGCCGGGGATTACAATCATTGCAAAAGCTTCAATGAACGTTGGGTAGGATATCAGCGGGCCATGCTGGAAGCGGGGTTGCAGGTCGATCCATCCCAATGCATTGTGGATGATGACCGCCTGTTCTTCTCGAAGCCAGGCTGGTTGAACGAGCGGGTAGCCGAGCTGAAGTCGTTGCCTGATGCGTATGTATGCGCCAACGACTTTATCGCAGTCGATTTGATTAGAGCATTGAGAGCGAGGAATGTTACAGTGCCGCAGGATATCGTCATCTGCGGATTCGATAACGCGCCTGAATCACGGATTATTGAGCCTCCATTAACAACTGTTCATATTTACAGCAACGAAATGGGCATCAAGGCTGCCGAGATGCTGTTATCCCGGATTGATAATCCGTCACAGCCTTATCAGGTCTCTCATATTGTGACCAAACCGATCATCCGGGAGTCCACGCCCACAATGATGACGGCCAATCCACAAACCGTTTAACTTATCTCATATACTTCTCAAAAAATAAATAGCCGTATCTTTCACGCAGAATAGAACGTGAAGGATACGGCTTTTTTTATAGGGCCTTATAGTTGCCCTTTGTATGAGGCGGTCACAATATGACGCCAAAAGGACGCAGCCTCTAATCAGGATTCGTAACTCCATGCTATACGGATGCCTTGGATGCTCCTTTGGCTGAACGTACCTCTGTACGAATCAAATTAAAGATCATAAAGATCAGAACAACGAGTTGTGGAATAAAGGTCTCCCATGTCGGATACATGCCAAGCCAGCCAACTGTCGGCAGACTCGGTGCGACATGAGCCCCAAGGGTTGCCGAGACTTGAAGGGAGTGAATACTCTCTCCAAGGAAACGAAATACCAGATAATAAATCAGCAGCGTAGCGGTCAGGAAAAACCATCGTACAGGCAGCCGTACACTGAACTGAATAATGGCCACTGCCAGTACAATCAGGATGAGCAATGCTGCCCCCATACCGATCAACATCTGCGAGGTCTCAATTGCAGGCGCCATGCCGATATAGAAGATTGCGGTCTCCGCACCTTCTCGCAATATGGCGAGACCTGCCACAGCGAAGAGAGACCACAGACTTCCCCGGGCCAGTGCACCGCCCACCTGTCGCTGTACATAGCTATTCCAGGAGCGGGTATTCGATTTGCTATGCATCCATTGTCCAACCGTCAACATCAGTACAACGGCAGCAAGCCCCGTATACCCCTCAATCATCTCCCGTGTGCTGCCCGATGACGCCACAGCCAGGGTGAGCGACAGTACAACAGCCAGCGCCGCACTGAGCAGCAGGCCACTACCAGCTCCCGCCCAGATCCAGCGCCGGGCCGCAGTCTCGCCACTCTTCTTGGCATAAGCGAGCAATGCAGACAGTACCAGAATGGCTTCCAATCCTTCGCGAAGCAGAATCAATGCCGCATCCCAAGCCGTGTATGAGGTGGTAGCCGTTAACGGCTCCAGCCGATTGATCATGCGGGTTACAACCTCGGATGCCTTCGCCGTATTTGGCGGATTGGAGACGACATACCCGGATGCTTCCGCCATTTCATTCTCAATAGCCGTATATGAAGCTGGAGATGATATCTGTACCTGACCTTCAACCAAAGGCCAGGCCACGATAAACTGCTCCAATCCCGCCGCAGCAGAAGTGGCATCCCCCGCCTGGATCTGCTGCTCTATTTGCTCCAGTAATTTCAGCAGGTCGGACAATGAAGAAGCGTCTGAGGATGCTGATGTATCCTCAACTTCCCCTTCCTTGAGCGTCCCTGCACTGTAGTCTGTGAGCAACGTGACCAGTTCCTGCATACGCTTTGTTGCCTGTTCTGCCTTGCGGGGCTCGGCCTGCATTGCAATTCGAACTAGGCTGATGTCTTTCTCCAACTGGCTGTATACGCCAAAATGATCCTGACGAATTGGAGCTTCGGTGCCTTTCCAGGCCGTAACAATCCGTTTATAGGCAATCTCTGCCTGGGTCCAATCGCCCTGTTCCATTGCACTCAAACTTTTACGTGCGTCTGGCAGCAGCCTTTCGGCCGCTTTACGGCCTGCATCACTGCTCTCTTCCGCACCCTGAAACGCCTCAATGTACTGATTGGTCGCACGGGCCAGATCGGCCAGTGCCTTCTTGGCAGCATCAGAATCATTGCCAGACAGTGCCTGTTCGGCTTTGGACAAGGCATCACCTACAACGCTGGCGGTCGTCGCAACCTGATCTGCATTCTGCTCCGGCACCAACGTGCTGGCATCATTCCACAGTTGCCTGAATTCGGCTAAGTCCTCTGTGGCTTCTGTCAGCTTGCCCTGTCCCGCTTCAACCAAGGCGCTGCCCACAGGCGGCAATAGACTATCCAGTTGTTTTTGCACAGACTGATTATTGTTTTGGAGCCCTTCAGCAGAAGCGTGTGGTATACCCAGTAGACGAATTACCCCGGACCCCACCATCAGGAACACCAGCAGCATCAGAAAGGAGCGCATTAACCATCCTTTGTACAGCCGCTTCTGCGCTTTCCGATCTGCGATCCTGCCCATCATTGTCATCCTCCCCATTCCTCTGAAACCGTTCAGTGCCGTCTAACCTTTTATTAGATCAAGGTGTCGCCAATATATCCGCCATTCGTAATCCCGGGGAAACAGGCAAATACAGCACTGCCCGTGTGCACGGTATATTCGTTCAGCTTGTCGTTCTTTGCCAGTCGTTCCTGAATCGGAATAAACTGCTTCTCCAGGTCCCGTTGATAGCTAATGAACAGTAAACCTGCATCCAGCTGTCCGGTCTTGGCATCAAGTCCACTGGAATACGAGTAGGAGCGGCGTAAAATCTGCTGACTGCCGTCACCCTTGGCGAGACGCAGATGTGACGTTGCCGGAATGACAGGCTGCCCATCGGCAGACTTGGCCTGCAGATCCACCGGATCGAACTCGCCGCGGCTACCGAGCGGCGCTCCGCTGTCCCGGTGGCGTCCAAATGTCGCCTCCTGGTCTTTCAGTGTGGAGCGGTCCCATACCTCCACACGCATGCGAACCCGGCGGACGGCCATATAGCTGCCGCCGGCCATCCACCCCGGACCGTCAGCCGGCTGCGCCCAGACGGTCTGGTCCATCAGCACGGCATCCGTGGTATCCGGATTGCCGGTGCCATCCTTGAAGCCGAGCAAGTTGCGCGGTGTTCCACCGGCAGGGTCAGCTCGGCCTGTGCGCTGGAAACCTTCCTGCGTCCAGCGCAATACCGCATGCCCGCGTGCGATGCGCGCGAGATTGCGGATGGCATGGAAGGCGACCTGCATATCGTCTGCGCAGACTTGCACGCACAGGTCGCCACCACACCACTGTGGGTCCAGCGCATCTCCGGCGAATGCCGGCAGATCGCGCAGGCCCTTGGGCTTCCGGCCCTGCAGCCCGAAGCGCCCGTCAAACAAAGAGGGCCCCACACCAAACGTCAACGTGGTTCGTGACGGTGTCAGGCCTGCCGCTTCGCCCGTATCGGTCGGCGGCGTATTCAGCGTTGTATTATGTTCGCCTATCATCTCTCCGACGGCCATGGCAGCGGAAGCCGCCGTCCAGTTCTTGAACAAACGGCGGAGATCATCCGCGCTTCCCGCCGTCACATCAAAGGCGGCAAAGCAGATGAAATCCTGAGCCGGGCTAATAATACCCGCCTGGTGCTTGCCATAGAAGAGCAGTGCTTTGTCCGGCGTGGTCTCAGCCAATGCCGCCGGACTGCTTTTGCGGCCCAGCGCCATCAGACCGCTGGTACCGCCTCCGCCCAAGAGCAGACCCAGTCCGGCCACGCCGGTCAGCTTCAGCATTTCACGCCGTGACAACGGCTTTTTCAGCGAATCCTTGTTCTGTTTAGTCATCGTTCTACACTCCCAGTACCTGTCCCATGTTCGACAGCGGCTCGGCCAATGCATCCAGGTTCTGACTCAGCTTCTTCACTTCTTCATCCTTCAGCTTCTCATAGGAAACGTACCCGTCTCCATCCTTGAATGGAGCAAGTTCTTTCTCGAGCGCATCGAATCGGTCCGCTATCTGCTGATTCAGATCTTTGTCTTTGGCAGCCAAATCATCCTTGAGCAGGTTATAGATCTCGCGAGCTCCCTCTACATTCGCTGCAAAATCATACAGATCCGTATGGGAATAACGTTCTTCTTCACCGGTTACCTTGCTGGAGGAAACCTCATTAAGCAGTTCTACCGCACCCGTTACCATCAGACTCACATCGATGTCCATCGTCTCGACTTTGGCACGCAGGAGCTTCGCATCACTTAACAAGGTATCCGCAAATTCGGTCATGCCTTCGGTCGTCTTGTCTTCCCATAGTGCCTTCTCAATCCGGTGGAATCCGCGCCAGTCGGCAGCCTCCACATCTCCGTCACGTGCATCGATATTCGGGTCCAGATCCCCAAGTGCCTCGGCTACCGGTTCAATGCGTTCATAATACATACGAGCTGGTGCATATAATGATTTGGCAGTCTCCAGATCACCAGCTTTCACGGCGTCCGTGAACTTCTCCGTTTGCTTCACGAATTCATCGATCTGCTCAATTGCAAACACGCGATAGCCATCCACTGCGGTTGTATAATCGCTCCCGGCCGCTTCCTGATCTGCTGCATCCGTGGTTTCTGTGGAAGTTTGATTTTCGCTTTGAGCAACAGATGTCTCTGCCTGCTTGTCCGAAGCAGCTTCATTATTGCCGCAAGCGGCGAGTAAAACCGAAGTTGCCAGCACAACAGCCGGCAATGCCAATATTTTTTTCAACACGATACACTCCCCATTGGTTAGACTGATTTGTCTATACTCCTGCGATTAATATGTCGATGAGTACAAACCCTTGGATTAACGTTCATTTAATGATAATGATTATCAATTTCGGTAATGACATCATAATTCCAGCGTATACTTATGTCAATATGAAAATAAGAGGATCGGTTTAATCCCATCCTCAGGTGGAAAATACCGGGTATTAATTCCTTTGAAAACATAGACAAACTTCGTCATCAACCGTTAAAATGAGACAAAATGTCTATATGATCTTAATTTATGAAATTGGAGGCTCATGCCATGAAATGCCCAGTATGTAATCATGAAAATGGAAATGCCAGTTTTTGCGAGAGGTGCGGTTCTAATCTGACTCCTTCCTCCCCTACTGCAGATACCGCTCGGGATCAACAATCGGCTGCTGCCGAACCCGAATATACCCGTTGGTCGAGTACCCAGGCGACATCTTCTCACACTCCCGTTTCATCCAACACACCTTCTGCTCCCAGATCTGTACAACATGTATCCGACTCTTCCAGTACAGATGACCCTTCATCTTCAGGAGACAACAACGCCAATCAGTGGAACAACATCGTACAAAATGAGAAAGTTCAGCAAGCCAAAGAAGTAAGCAAACAGTATCTATCCTATTTCCTTAGTGTGCTCACCCGTCCTTATCAAACCATGAAAACCGTCGGTGAACAGCATTCCCTTAACGGCTGGATCACGATGGCTCTGATTGCGATTCTATCCTCTACATACGTTTTGATTACATTCGGCCGGATGGATGTGGACGGATTGTTCATTGGCGGGTTTATCAGACCGCTGTTGTTCACCGCCATTACCTTGATTGTTGCGATCGCATTGATCTATGCCATATTGAAGATTGAAAAAATAACGTTCCGTCCCAAAACGCTGGTTGCCCAGTTCGGTACATTACTCGTTCCAGCTGTAGCGTCGCTGGTTCTGGCAAATCTGTTTATTGTTATCTCGTATTCCATCGCTATCTTCTTCCTTGTTGTCTCGTATTTGATTATCTTTGTATCGCTTAACGCGGTGCTGTTCCAGTACCCGTTGAACCGGACCAAGGCAGCCATCGACAGCATGTACAGTGTGCTGATTGCCAACGTTGTTTTGTTTTATATGCTTTATCGCTTGCTCGGCGGTACGATCATTGGCTTGATTGGCCTGATGTATTCTCCATACGGTCGTCTGTAGTATCTAGTTCAAAAGCTCTTACGAAGGCTCTCCCGCTTATGCGAGGAGGGCCTTCTTTGGTTTTCAACGTCAGCGGATTGCACTCGTTACGTTTCATACACTATAATGTGTAGTGTAAAAGGTATGTTCTTTTTTACGTAAGGATATGAGGTGAGAAACACTCCATGCTTATATGGGACCTGTACCATTGTCATCAACACTACATAATGTAGTGTAAAATTCATCCATCTTATTAAGGAAGGCAGAGGAAATCGATATGGACATGAATCATATGCAAATGGACCACGAGGCAGGCACATCCTACCTGTGGCTTATCATTGGGGCAGTCGTTCTATTGCTCTCCATCGCAGCTTATATCTGGTCTTCACGCACCCAGAAGTCTGTACTAGCACATATGAAGAAGAATGAACGAGCTTTGATTAAAAAGAAAACCCGATCCATCCGCCTGGCTGCTCATGCACTACTGGGGGTGTCGATCATTGCGTTTGTTCTTTTCTTCATGCAGGGCGCACTTACCAAGTATGATGTTACGGATCTGAATGCTGGTGCTGCGATCGACGTGACCGACGATGAATACTACGGAGCCGATCATACGGAAGAACCGATTCAATATGAGATGACCATCCCGACGTCGGGGCCTCATAACCCGCATGATATCAAGTTTGGATTTTACACCGATTTCCCCGGCTATCCATACCTGGTACATAATCTGGAGCATGGGGATATCATCATTTATTATCGTGAGAACGCAAGTGATGAGCTGAAAGAGCATTTGAAGTATCTTGCCAAGTTCCGCAAAGCTGGATCAGGTATTCTCGCTGTACCGAACAAGGACATTCCCAATGGCAGTGAGGTCGTCGTGACGGCATGGACCAAAACGATGAAGCTGGACCAATTCGATGATGCCAAAGTAGGAACCTTTATTAATAAATATATTAATCAGGGACCAGAGAAGATCCCTGCCTCCATTCGTCAGGGTGGCGGGACGATGTAATGACCTCTTTGTAGTAACAACAGCAAATGGTTTCTGCAATCATGGGGAGTCCATGGGATGGGATATCCATTTATACGTTTCAAACAAGATAAGCTCCCTGATCTACTTGATCCGGGGGCTAATTCTTTATCATGCAGATGCCGATATTTTAAATAGAAATGAAATACATATACGTACGTTAGCAAAGAAGGAAACGCAGTTCCAATAAGACGATTCATCCAGCTTCAATATAAGAATTTATAGTCCTACATATCAAGGGGGAACATTTCTACTAATGAACAGTTTGTTTATGCGTATCTTTTTATTTTTTTCCTGTCTGATGCTGGCGGCAGGAGCCGTTCTTGGCATTACCATGTATCGCTCATCTGCACAGCTGGTTGAACAATCGATGGGCATGCAGGCACAGGCTGTTGCCGAACGGGCAGCACAATCCATCGACACCTCCCTGTATGCGCCGCTAAGTACAGGACAGGATCAAACCGAGTATTACGACACATTGCGCGAACAATTCAGCCAGCTTCGTCAGGCCAATGGGTTGAAGTATCTGTATACACTTGGTAAGCGTGAAGAGAATGGAGCCGCATCGTATTATTACGTGGTGGATGGCGCTGCTCCGGATGTGGAAGAGGATGATTTCTCGCCATACGGGTCCCCTGAAGAGAATCAATATGCAGGAATGCTGCAAGCCTTTGAACAAAACGAACCTTTCCGGGGCGATCTGACCCAGGATGAATACGGCGCAACAATTACAGCCTATGTGCCGATTCATGGGGCCAATGGGGAATTGCTTGGTCTGGTTGGTGCCGACCTGGACTCCACCGCCGTCTACGAGCTGATGACACGTAATCGGATGACCATGATCTGGACTGCCCTTGCCATCGTATTGCTCAGCGTGCTGCTGGTCTATGGATTTGCTCATTATTTGACCCGTCCTCTGGTGAAACTGAAGAAGATCATTGCTGAGGTAGGCAAAGGGGATCTGACCGTTGATGTCGACCTTGGACGAAAAGATGAGGTTGGACAGCTGGCTTCGGAGTTCAAACATCTGGTCACGGATACACGGGATGTCATGACGGGCATCCGCAAAAGCTCCGATTCCCTGCTGCAAGCAGCCGAAGGAGTATCCAGATACGCGCAAGCGACAGCGGAAGCCAGCCAGCGCATTGCCGAGCACACTGACCACACAGCCAAAGGCGCCGCGGAGCAGGTTGCACGCGCGGGAGAAGTTACTGTAGCGATGGAGGAAATTACACGCAGTATGCAGCATATTGCTAATTCTTCTTCCATGGTGGCTGATGTATCCGAGGAGACGACCCATAACGCGATACAGGGTCAGACCAACATCAACACAGCGATCGACCGCATGGACAAAATTCATCAGGCCAACACCCAGATGGAAACCTCCACCTCCCAGCTTGCGCAGTACTCCAGCAAAATTGAATCGGTAGCCCACATGATGAAGGGTATCGCTTCCCAGACCAGTCTGCTGGCATTGAATGCAAGCATTGAAGCTGCTCGTGCCGGGGAACATGGCAGTGGATTCGCCGTTGTTGCTTCCGAGGTTCGGAAGCTTGCCGGGGAATCGGAGCAATCGTCCCACCATGTGACTGAACTGATCGCCGAAATTACGCGCCAGACTGCCGTTTTATCTTCGCATATGTCAGCCAGTACCTCAGAAGTTCAGGCCGGTCTTGCTGTTGTTCAGGAAGCAGGACGTTCGTTCACGTCCATTCATTCCGGCATTGAGACGATGAATGAACGTCTGCACGAAGTGTCCGCCGCTTCCGAGCAGCTCTCCGCCAGTGCAGAAGAAGTATCCGCTTCCGTTGAGGATATGGAACATATCTCGCGCAAGTCCTCTTCCAGCATTCAGGAGGTTTCCGCTGCAACTGACGGGCAGCTGCAATCGATGGATGAGATGAGCACGTCTGCAGAATCCCTTCGTATGTTGTCCAGTGAATTGAACGGGTTGATAAGCCGATTCAAAATATAAATTCGATTGCAGATGGGCAATCAATGGAGCCCACCAGATGAATACAAAAAAAACCGCAAGGCAGGGAACGGGAACATGGGAATTACCCCATTCCTGTTCACTCTGCCTGCGGCTTTTTATTGTTGTCCTTTTAATGGAGGCTAGCCTCGCGGCTGCCTGAATTAATAACGCTGCGGAGCAGCTTTTTTGCCCAAATCCGTCATGTATGTGAAGAACGCTTCTGGATCGGTATCATACACGAGTTGTACTGGACGTCCATCTGCTTGTTCCACCGTACGGCCTTGGCTTGGACCATCCGGGATAACAGTACAGTTCACTGTTTTCTTCTTCACGATGTCCTCACGTCCAACGGAAGCCGTAGTCAACACATCCCACAGATAGTACGTGGAATTCGTTTCACTGTACACCAGTGGCGGACATCCTGCGTAACAGTTACCCAGGAAGTCAACGCCTTCAAAGCGACGCTCTGCAGCCCAACGGTTACGTACAGCAGGTGTCAGAGGTACTTTGTTTGTGCTTTCCAGGGCTACCAGATCAATCTGGATGCCGCTCTGCCATACACGGTAAGCCGCTTCCGGGTCCCAGAATACGTTCCATTCTGCTGTACCATCATGCTCAGGCTCTTCGACGTTCCCTCTTTCGAACGTACCACCCATCCATACAAGCTTGTCGATTTTCTCTTCAATGTCTGGTGCCTCGTCCAGTGCACGCGCGAGGTCAGTCAGCGGTCCTGTGAACAGGAGCAGCGTTTTGCCTTCAGTGTTGCGCACTTTCTCAATCAGATGCTGGTGAGCCGGAACGGCAGACAAAGGAGCTTCCATTTTGCCGGATTCGTTCAATACTGGAAGTGCATCTACATAGAAGGAGTGCAATCTCCACGCCGCAGGAAACGGATTTTTACCTCTGGAGTTGGATTTCGCTACCTCTACGGAATATGTGCCGAAGCGATCGATAATTTTACGGCTGGCATCTGTAGCTGGCTCCAGATATCCGTCTGCCGGAATAACCGATACACCGGTTACATTTACATTGTCCATTTGCAGAAGCATGAACAGCGATACGAGGTCATCCACGCCGCCGTCATGGTTAAAGTACACATTAAGTTGGTTCGTCATGCTTGTTTTCATCCTTCCCCCTGGTTGTCCCATTGATGTTCATCCCGTCCGTCTGCCTGTGGCTGACGTTACCTCTATTATGTCCCAAAACCCTTGGCTACGTAAACCTTCCACACATAAAGAAAGCAGGAAACACGCCTTATTCTGCGGATATTTTACAGTTTCACCATTCCATCTCAGAACTTGCCCCGTCTAACCTCCAGTATTGAAAATGGTAAAAAGATAAGGACAGCAGGCTTGTGGCCTCACTGTCCTTGTCTGAATCCATCCTTTATTACATAGATTGATTTTGTTTCTCTTTGACCTTCTCTGCAACAGGCACATACTTGCCTGGCCAGAAAGCCCATTTGCCTAGCAACGTTGTAATGGCTGGTACCATGAAAGGACGAACAAGGAACGTATCAAGCAGGACGCCCGCAGCCGTGATAATACCGAACTGCACCAGCACCTGAATCGGCAGTGTTGCCAATACGGCAAACGTACCTGCGAGAATCAGACCTGCGGAAGTAATAACAGATCCCGTTTCACCCACGCCTTCCTTGATTGCTTGGCGAAAGGGCATCGTTTTTCGTTTTTGCCAGATGCTTGAGATCATGAAGATGTTATAGTCCTCACCCAACGCCACAAGGAATACGAAGGAATACAGCGGAATCGCTCCCTGAATGGCGTCTGCCCCCAGCCCATAGTGAATAATGAGCCAACCCAGACCCAGTGCGGAGAAGTAGGATAGTACTACTGTCGCAATCAGGTACGCCGTCGCTACGACGGAACGCAGGTATAACAGCAGCAGCAACGTGATCATTCCGATCACCACCGGGATAATGATGCTGGCATCCCGCTCTCCGGTGACTTCGATGTCATACTGTTCAGCCGTCTGACCGTCGATCCAGACGTGGCTGTCCACGCTTGTTATTCCGGCGTCTGTTAACGCCTGTTCGGCCATTGCCCGCAGATCCGGGATATGCTGCATCGCCTCCATGGAGTATGGATTGAGATTGAACTCTACATCATAGGCGGTAATGTTTGCATTCTCGGCACCCTGCTGTTCGTCACCCACCTTGCTTACGTAATCCAGCGATTCCAGACGCTGTTTCAGATCCGTCTCGTTGCCCTCTGTATCGATAATCACTTTCGCCGGAGCGAGTTCACCTTCCGAGAACTGTTCTCCAATGACTTTGAAACCTTCACGGGATGCAACATTCTCTGGGAAGGACGATAGCAAGTCATACGTGAATTTGATTTGGCTAGAGAAAGCAGCCAGTCCACCCAACAGCACCAGCGTAATCGCCAGAACTGTCCAAGGTTTGGTTACCACGGTACGGCCAATCCAGCTTTCCTTGATTTTGCGCGGAGCAGGCGCTGGTTTGCCTTTTTTCTTCGCACGTTCCACTTCCATGTCGTGCGTACGCGGTACAAACGGGTAGAATGAACCCCGACCGAAGATCGCCAGCAATGCCGGAACCAGCGTCAGGCTCGCAATAAACATGATGAAGATGGACAGACTGAATGGTACGGCAAAACGGTGATAGGCACCGTACTCTGCGAACAGCAGCACAAGCAGTGCCGCAACGACCGTAAATCCACTCATGGCGATCGCACCGGACGATCCGGTAATCGCCTGGAAGAGTGCTTTCTTTTTATCCGGCTCATGATAGAGAATTTGACGGAATCTGGAGATCATGAACAGGCAGTAGTCCGTTCCTGCACCGAACAATAGCACTGTCATAATAGAAATGGACTGCGCGTCGACCGTAATCCAGCCCTGATCCGCCATAAATCCGAGAATCGGACTGGTGACCATATAGGCGAACCCCACCGCAATAATCGGGATAATCGCCAGT
The DNA here is from genome assembly GCF_042796655.1 of Paenibacillus sp. NPDC057886. Lineage (NCBI taxonomy): Bacteria > Bacillati > Bacillota > Bacilli > Caryophanales > Paenibacillaceae > Paenibacillus > Paenibacillus sp. NPDC057886. Next base: position 345,620 of record NZ_JBHVMZ010000002.1, read on the forward strand.
ACAGGCGAACGGTAGATTAGCAGTAACAGCACCAATACGAGCACAACGGTTGCAATCAGCAGAGATACATCCGCGGATGAGAACAGTCCACTCGCATCAATGGATATCCCCACCGGACCTGTCACCCGTGCACTTAATGCGTTAGCATCATCAATGGCAACTTCGAACGGGTCGGAACCGAAAATGTCTTTCGTTTTCTGCTCAAGTGCTTCAATGCCTTCCTTCAACTGTGAAGAATCAGCTTCCTGATTGAAAAAGAGTGGCATAACCAAGGTGCTTCCATCTTCCGAAAGTTGGCCTTTCAGAGCTTGTGGCGGCAACTGATATAGTGGTACCACCGATTGCTGCTGCTCCACCGGATCTTGATCCAGTCGCTCGGTTAACGCCTGAATGTTCTTAATTTGTTCATCCGTCAGCCCACCAGCTTGACGCCATACGATGAGAGCAGGAACTCCTTCGCCGCCGGGAAATTCTTTCTGGGCAACCGCTGCTGCCTGTACCGATGGCTTGGAATCACTCAGATCCTGCGCGTTATTCGTTTCACGGTCACCTACAGCAGGCCACACCACACCAAGAACAACCGCGATGATGATCCATACCAACAGTGTAATCCATTTGCTTCGTTTGCCGGCAACCCAGCGGCCGTAGCCCGAACCTTCTTGCATTGTCTCTTCATCTCCCTATTTTGGTTCTATGAAGCCGTTTTTATGTGATAAATATAGAAATGAACCACGGGTCATAGTATAATTGACTTAATTATATATACCGGAAGGTTAATATTGCAAATACTAATTTTATGAACACTTTTGTACAGCCAACATGATAAGTAAAGAGGTATACAACCATGAGCAAAAAAACGAACCCTCCCCGCTCACCGGGCAGGCCCAAGGCCGGTGCCGATCAGGCATCAGCCCAGTCGAAAATACTGATGACCGCCTCGCGGCTATTTATGGAATACGGGTATGAGCCCGTCTCTCTCCAGCAAATTGCCACGCTATGCGGTGTGACCAAAGCATCGATCTATTATCATTTTTCCAGCAAACCACAGCTATTCACCGTCGCCATCACCAGTATGATGGCCATGGGCATGCAGCAAACAGCTCTTCGTATGGATGCACCCGGTACATTACAAGAGCGGCTGGAAAAAGTTGCGGAAGGACGGATGCAACACTCCCACGTCGATACCGAGACCATGATGCGTGAAGCCAATACCTATCTGGATGCAGATCAGCTCGCCCAGATCCGTGATGCCGAAGTCCGCATCTATGAAGTCCTCGCCACCCACTTCAAGCGGGAGATGGACAGAGGTTATTTGCGATCTGCTAATCCGATGCTGCTTGCCCACGCGTTCACGTCCTTGCTGATGTTGGCAAACCGTGAAGGCGTGCGCGACATGCATGCGACCATTGCCGATCTGTCACGTGAACTGGTAGCTTTATTTTTGGACGGAGCCGCTCACAAGGCGTAAAGATCTCTCCAGGACTTTGCCAATGCGGCGATGCCCGGCTCAATGCGTTCCGTCTCAATACCAGCAAACCCTATAATAAATTCCCTTTTGCCATCTGCTGGTTCACTCCCATCCGTCCACAAGTATTCTGTTGAACTAATCTGTATACCAGCGCTTAACGCCGCAGCCACCAGCTCCGCGGCTGTTTGTGTTGAACCAATTCTGAGCACCAGATGAAACCCGGCATTCTGACCAATTATTTCAACCTTTTCTCCGAAATAATGTCGAATTGCCTGAATGATCAAGTCATGTTTGCGTTTATAAACGTTGCGCACTTTACGGATGTGTTTACCCAATTCTCCCTCATGCATAAACATTTCCAAAGTGCGCTGATGAAGACGTGAAGCTGACTGTTCAAACAGGATCGTCTTGTACATTTCCCGAAAGGATACCATCAGCTTCTTGGGAAGTACCATATAATGAACACACAGTGCAGGTGCGAGAACTTGGGAGAATTCGCCCATATAAATCACCCTACTGCCCTCTCGCAAACCCTGCATGGAAGGAATAGGTCGTCCATGATACCGAAATTCGCCGTCATAATCATCCTCAATGATGTATGCCCCCGTTTGCTCCGCCCAGTCCAGTAAAGCCAATCTTCTGGCAATAGGCATGGTCATGCCCAGAGGGAATTGGTGCGAAGGTGAGACACTTATTATTTTCACTCCCAAACGATCCAGTTTTGATATATCTAATCCTGCATCATCTAGGGAGATTGGAACCACTTGATAACCATAATTTCGGAATGTGCCCGGCAGCAGCCGATAGCCCGGATTTTCTACGCCTATAGATTGTAGTCCATTCGCGTGAGTTAACGTCTGCACAAGCAAACACATTAACAAGTGTTGCTCTGCACCCAATACTACCTGCTCTGGAGAACAGTTTACGCCCCTGAACTGTCCAAGATAATTAGCAATTTCACAGCGTAGGCCCCACTCGCCCTGTGGATCTCCGTAGAACAATAATTCTTCTGCCTCTTCGCGCCAGATGCGATTCGCATACTGGTGCCACTTGCCAAACGGGAACAGGCTGAAGTCATTGCGTGACATGTGAAAATCAAATTCGACCACTCTTGTTGGGCGAATCGCATTTCGCTCTATTTTTCGTTCGTTATGGTGGTGTTCAGGAATTTGCATATCCTTTTGCTCGGTTCCCACCGGAATTTGAATTTTCCTGTAACTATCTGTCATGGGACGCACCCGATATCCTCTTCGCGGCTGGCTGTATACATAACCTTCGGCGATTAATTGTTGGTATGCCCATTCTACGGGAGTTGTACTTATGCCCAGCATCTCGGCCAGCTTGCGTACAGAAGGCAATTTGTTATGCTCCACCAGTTCCCTCTGAATGATTTCCTTTTTGATGTGATTCGAGAGCTGTACGTAGATTGGGATGCTGTCGTTTCCCTCCAGTTTCGGCAATTGATTCATGACTTGCACCTCATCTGTCCTGTTGAATTTGTCCAAACTGTATATTTGGAAGTATACAGTAATCAGCTATACTCATGGCATGACGATTTGAAACCACAGGAGGAATAACCCATGTCCCAACCAACACTATCCCCACGCATCCCCCGTCTATTGGAAACGAAACGTATCTATCTGCGTCCATTTGAATCGACTGACGTTGATGCCTATTTCCCCGGATTGTTTGACGCCGAGATGCGCAGACTCACCGGGACACAAAACAGCTTCACCCGCCCCCAAGTAGAACGCTACATTGAAAATGCGGCCCAGGATGACTCACGCTTGATGCTGCTGATTGCCTTGCAGGAGAATGACGAGATCATCGGTGACATTGCCCTCATGGACATACATACCAAGAATCGCAGTGCGCACATTCGGATCGCCATTGATCATACAGAGCATCAAGGAAAAGGCTATGGCAGCGAGGCATTGCTGCTTATGTTGGACTATGGCTTCGGCATATGCAACCTGCACCGAATCGAGCTGGAAGTTTACGCCTTCAATCAGCGAGCCATTCGTACATATGAAAAGCTCGGATTTCAGCGCGAAGGCGTACGGCGAGATGCCTTGTATTACAATCATCAATACCACGATGCCATTCAGATGAGCATGCTGGAGAATGAATTCCGAGAGCGACACGTCAGCAGACTTGGATAACGAAGACTACTTGCTACTGGGAGGGAATCTCATCCGGTTGGTTTACGTTACCGGCAAATAACCATGCTCCAGTGGATTTATCCACTACAGCAACCATAAATGGACGATTGACCTCCATTTTGATCCAATCTGTGGGTGGAGCACTTCCAGCCTCCATTCCCACTATTGTTGAAGCCGCTGCTACGGTACCTTGTTCGCTCACCTCCATCACCGCACGATGCAGTACCTGACCAATGTATGCTTGCAAGTTCGGCCCTGGAGAAATCATTTCCGTGAAATTAGCGGCATAAGGATCAAAGGCCATATCCATCCCCATCTGCTGCAACGTCTCTTTCAGGCTCATGCCATACTCCGCACGAAAACGTGGCAAGGACAGCTCAACTAACCTGTATTCGGAGCCGCGATCAAGCCGTTTTGGGTCATCCAGCAACTGCTGCTGAATCTCATCCAGCGTACGTCCCTCTCGCGGCAAAACGACAAGCAGATGCATCTGGCCATCTCCGTAAGGCACCCTAACCGCCTGCCAATCCTCATTCTCCGAATATTGGAACTGCTTTGTCTGATGCATCATCCGCACAGAAAGCCCCTTTCCATTTGCCAGCTTGAATTCTTCGTCCGTCGTGTATTCCGGGTCAAACTCATCCATCCAGTTACCATCAAATGCGATGGCATTCACGAGAATCATCAGGGCTTCCTTTTCAGGCGGCTCCTGCATCAAGTTTGGAATCATGCCTTCGGTGTGCTGCTTCACCCATTGATTGATCTCTTCCTTTGCTTGTGTTGGTTGTCCATTGAGTGTCCTGATCTCGGCTTCATACGTTTGCTGTACCGTTGTTTGGTACGTTTCCTCTACCGGGATTCCGTCCTTCATCCACATGGAGTTCGCAATACCGATCTGTATGCCTTTTCCCGGATGGGTCAACAACTGCTGCAAAGCCGCTTGAGAAGCATTCACTTGCTCCATTTCTAGCCCCGACCAGCCCATGACCTCTGCTATCTCTCGCCTAGTCTCACCTACGCTGCCGTTATATGCCATGCCCATTGCAGCCGTAATGCTGTAAGGAGAGATCAGCAGATTATTCCCATCAGCTTTCTCTTTGGTACCCATCTGTTGAAGGATGTGCAGCCCCATGGTGTTCATGGATTGGATTGTTTCGGGTTCGATCTCTTTCAGAGCAGTTTCTCGTTCTGACTCGGATAGCTCCTGATTCGAATTGGATTTCATCTGGTTCGGTTCCCCCTTTGCTGAACAGCTCGTAATGATCAGCCCACTTATACAGCATAATAACAGTAACACTCTTAACCGTGCATGCATCGAAATGCCCCCTCATCCGTAATACTCAGATACCGTCATAGCAATTCACTGATTTCCTTTTTTTACTAGACGTACGGTTGAGGAAAAAGGTTACTTTACACTCATATGCCAAGGTCACCAATTTTCACTGTAATAAACACCATTCAAAACGAGTCAAAACGGTTATATCTATACCATATACGAATGGAGGGATTCCCTATGATTCCGGCAACGTTGGAACAATTGGAGCAAGTTCGCAAGGAATGCCGCACCATGGTCAAAAAGAGAGCTACCGCTTCCGCAGGTACAACACTCGTTCCTCTTCCAGGTACAGACGTCCTGGCTGATGTGGGAATGCTCATGCAGCTACTACCTGCCATTAACAATAAATTCGGATTATCGCAAAAGCAGCTCGACGGTATGGACCCTGAGACCAAATCCATGATCTACGGATTCGTCATGTCCATCGGAAGTAAAGTCATCGGGCGTATGGTTACCAAAGAGCTGGTGGTACAGGTGCTGAAAAGGGTCGGAGTACGCGTAGCTACCAAATCGGTCGCCAAATTTGTCCCTTTTGCAGGTCAGGGATTGGCAGCCGCGCTCAGCTTCACCGCCATGCGGTATGTCGGCAACAAACATGTCGAGGACTGTTATGAGGTCGTGAAACGCATGATCGAGCAGCGTGAATTGATACCGGGTGAGCCGGCACCTTCTGCGATTGAGGAGACAAACGAAGATCCAAAACTGGAAGTAAAGACGTCATCCAGCGACAACGCAGATGTACCTGCGAAGGAGTCTGACGATCAGTAAATAAATAAATGATTCGTGATAGCAGTGAATCCACGTTTAACGAACCGAGCACATGCTATTGGGCCAATTACCACCATTCCATCGGTTTAACGAACCTCAGACGCTTTATTTCCTCATTCTGTGCTCCGTTCGTTAGCTTTGGCATTCCACGCTATTCCCCGATATAAGGTGTCCTCGATTCGTTAGCGTTGGAGACGAGGCACCATCCCTTGCATCGTACATTGCATCGCATGATACACTGCATCTTGCCCTGAATCACACCATTCACAAACAAATAGCCGGGATCACCCAGAGGGTGCCCGGCTATTTTTAACGCTGTCAGCAATCAGATTGCCTGTGGCTGTTGCTCCGTGAACTGACTGTTGTACAGATCGGCATAGAAGCCCTGTTTCGCCATCAGTTCCTCATGATTGCCCTGCTCAATCACGTTACCATGATCCATAACGAGAATCAGGTCGGCTCCGCGAATGGTGGACAATCTGTGGGCAATGACAAAGCTGGTACGATCCTTCATCAGATCATTCATCGCTTTCTGGATGAACACTTCGGTCCGTGTATCGACACTGCTCGTTGCCTCATCCAGAATCAGAATGGCCGGATTCGCCAGAATTGCTCTCGCAATGGTCAGCAATTGCTTTTGCCCCTGTGAAATGTTCGATGCTTCTTCATTCAGCACCGTGTCATATCCATCAGGCAAGGTACGAATGAAGTGATCGGCATGGGCCGCATCGGCCGCTCGGATGACTTCCTCTTCCGTTGCGCCTTCTCGGCCATAGGCAATGTTGTCACGGATCGTTCCGTTGAACAGCCATGTGTCCTGAAGCACCATCCCAAACAGGCTGCGCAGCTTGCCGCGCTCCATATCCACGATATTAACGCCGTCAATCGTAATTTGACCGTCCTGAATTTCGTAGAAACGCATCAGGAGGTTGATCAGCGTTGTTTTACCCGCTCCAGTCGGCCCGACAATGGCTACCGTCTGTCCCGGTTTTACATCAATATTCATATTTTGAATGAGTAACTCATCCGCTTTATATCCAAAATTCACACCATGGAATGCAACGGCACCCTGTGGTTGCTGCAATTGTACTGGTTTCGAAGACTCTGGGACCTCTTCCTCTTCATCCAGCAATTCAAATACCCGTTCCGCCGAAGCGATGGTGGACTGAATGATATTCGAGATGTTGGCAATCTGGTTAATCGGCTGAGTGAACTGACGGGAGTACTGTGTGAATGCAAGGATATCCCCGATGGAGATGGCACCACGCGTAACAAAGATCCCGCCGACCACACAGATCAGCACGTAACCAAGGTTACCTACAAACGTCATCAGTGGCATGATAATACCCGAGATAAACTGGGCTTTCCAACCGGATTCATACAGTTCTTCGTTGACTTTTTCGAACTGCTCTACCGAATGTTCTTCCCGTCCAAAGGCTTTGACCACCTTATGGCCGGTGTACATTTCCTCGACATGCCCATTCAATTCACCAAGTGATTTCTGTTGGCCTGCAAAGTGTTTTTGCGAACGGGATGCCACCAGCATCACAACAACTACGCTTAATGGCAGTGTCAAAATGGTAATGAGGGTCATCCATGGACTAATGGTTAACATCATGATGATAACCCCAACAATGGTAACTACAGACGTAATGAACTGCGCCAAACTTTGCTGGAGCGTATTACTGATGTTGTCCACATCGTTTGTCGCCCGGCTTAATGTTTCCCCGTGGGTACGGGAGTCAAAATATTTCAGTGGCAGACGTCCAACTTTGGCGCTAATCTGCTCACGCATGTCATACACAACTCGCTGAGCTACACCAGCCATCAGGTATTGCTGAATGTACATAAAAGCTGCACTAAACAGATAGAGTCCCACAAGCAGATACAATACTTTCATCAAGGCAGGAAAATCAACTCCGGCACCCTGCACACCCTGAAGGATGGCAATGGCACCTTTACTGAGAATATCCGTCCCTTCCGCCATAACCTTTGGACTGATAATGCTGAACACGGTACTTAGAATTGCAGCGACCAGCACACCCAGCAAACGATAGCTGTGGGGCTGAAGATAACGCATCAAGCGTCGCAGTGTGCCTTTGAAATCCTTCGCTTTCTCCACGGGAGGCCGCATGCCCATTCCGCCTCCGGGATGACCCGGTCCGCCAGGGGGACGAGGTGACTTGCGTTCTGTACGTTCACTCATGCGATCTCCTCCTCTGTCAGCTGGGAGGATACAATCTCGCGATACACTTCATTGTGCTCCAGCAGCTCTTTATGTGTTCCCGAACCAACAATTTGTCCCTCATCCATAACCAGAATGCGATCCGCATCCATAACCGTACTTACACGCTGAGCTACAATTAGCACTGCTGCTTCAGTCGTTTCAGACTTCAGGGCAGCACGAAGTTTGGCATCCGTTTTGAAATCGAGAGCCGAGAAGCTGTCGTCAAAAATATATACTTCCGGACGGCGAACCAGTGCGCGTGCAATGGACAAACGCTGCTTCTGTCCACCCGATACGTTGTTACCACCCTGCGCAATGACGCTGTCGTAACCGTCTTTCATCTCCGTAATGAAGTTCTCTGCCTGGGCCGTTTGAGCGGCTCGAACAATTTCCTCCATCGTAGCATCATCCTTCCCGTGGCGGATATTCTCCGCAATCGTTCCGGTGAAAAGAACCGCTTTCTGCGGTACAAATCCGATTTTGGCCCTCAGATCTTCCTGCCGTAGCTCACGGACATCTGTTCCATTTACCCGTACACTGCCCTCCGTTACATCATAGAAACGCGGAATAAGACTGAGCAAAGTGGATTTACCTGAGCCCGTACCCCCAATAATGGCTGTGGTCTCACCCGGGCGTGCCGTAAATGAAATGCCTGACAACGCAGCATTCTCTGCACCCGGATAACGGAATGTCACGTTATTGAATTCAATCGTGCCTTGCAGCGATTTCATATGACGAGGCTGCTCTGGATTGCTGAGATCCGGATGCATATCCAATACTTCGTTGATCCGCTCTGCCGAAGCCGAAGCTCTTGGAATCATGACAAAGATAATGGAGACCATAATGAGGGAGAACATGATTTGCATCGCATACTGAATAAAGGCAATCAGTGAACCAATATCCATATTCCCACTGTTGATACGCTGTCCACCGAAATAAAGGATGGCAATCATTGAAAAGTTCATCACCAGCATCATAACAGGCATTAATGTTGCCATGAGCACATTCACTTTAATGGAAACGTCTCGCAGATCCGTATTGGCTCCATTAAAGCGAACACGCTCATGTTCCCCACGATTAAAGGAACGAACCACCCGAATTCCTGTTAATTGCTCACGCAGAACCAGATTGAGTCGGTCGAGTTTTTTCTGAATTTGTTTGAACAAAGGCAGACCCTTTGCACCAATCAGGGCAATCGCTCCAGCCAGGACAGGCAGGACAACCAGGAAAATAGTCGATAGTTTAGCATCCTGGGATACCGCCATGAAGATACCACCGATACACATCATGGGCGCCATAACCATCATACGCAGCATCATCGTTAATACGTTCTGAACCTGCGTAATATCATTTGTAGTACGGGTAATCAGCGAGGCTGTACCCAATTTATCAAATTCCTGCAGCGAAAAGTTCTCCACATGGCGGAACACTCTGCTGCGCAGCTGTTTGGCAAATCCACCCGCTGTACGGGAGGAAAGATAACTGGCTGTCACAGAACAAGCCGTGCCTGCTATAGCAATCACCAGCATCCAGCCACCAATCTGCCAGATGTACGGAACATCCCCTTTTACTATGCCGTCATTAACGATATCCGCCATCAAGGTTGGCAGATACAGCTCGGCTAGCGACTGTAACAACACCAAACCCAAAATGAAGAAAATGGGGATTCGGTAAGGCTTAAGCATGCGAAACAGTTTCATCATAGCTTATCATCTCCTTGTGTAGGTGCTTCGGACTGCTGGGGAACCCGCATATCAAAAAAGGTATACACCCTGGTCAACAACTCGGCTAATTGCAGGCTGTCATCCTCGCCCAAATGCTCAACGAGCTTATTGAATATCTCCATGCGCTCCTGATGAGCAGCCCGAATAATCTCTCGGCCTGCGTCGGTAATGGTGATGCGAACTGCGCGCCGATCCTCCGGGTCCATGGTTCGTTCAACCAGCCCTTCGTCTTCAAGCCCCCGAATGACAGGAGTAATCGTCGGTGATTTCACACGCAACAAAGCACTGATTTCCGATACTTTCAGTCCAGGATGATTTGAATGTATCGTATCATTGAAATTAGGCGGATTATCCTGCCAATTCAATCGTTCTCCCGGATGCATGCCGTGAAGCAAACAACCCAGAACCATGATTTCATTATGATTGCGCCCGTGTGGTTTATGTTGCCGCCATTTGCCTTTATTAAACTGCATGATGGAATACAAAAGCTTCTGGGCAACCGGATCTATGCCAGTCATTATTGTCCCTCCCTTACCTTCATTATCATTTCCTAGAAATACAACACCATAGGACATCTATTAAATAGTATTGCAATTAAATAGCCAATCAATTAATTAGGTGTACTAAGTATATTCCTGCAAAAGTTGAATGTCAAACAGCAAATTCATACGTAAATTTAACACCCCAAGAGCCTATATTGACTTGGGGTAATGGGTTTGTCATTTTCCCGTCATTGGCGGCAGATATACTTGTTTTAAAAGCAATTAGTCACAATTTGAAGGAGATGAAGGTTCTAAATGAACAGGTTTACAGTAGGAAAAACAGGCTTGGTGCTGGCTTTGTTTGCAGCCTTGCTAAGCGGTTGCGTGGGGAACTACTCTTCCGCAAAGGTTGTTTTTAAGAATGATAAGCCGAGTGCGGATGAACAGCTTTATATCCGTTATGCGGATGGAACTGTAGCTGACGTTCCAAATCCAGAAGCCGATACCACCGTTACCGTTCCACTCGATATTAGTAAATTAACGGTCGGTGGATATATTGAAAGCAACGGCATCGCATGGGTGCCGGAATATTCCTATGACACAAGTAATTTTTCAGATATTAAACTGAATATCGACGCCATTGCGAACACAAAACCTTCCATGTCCGCTCATCATGTGGATTTCACCGAAGCGCCGAAGATGGATGCTTCTCGTCCTGGATACGTAAGCGTTACGCTTAGCGTATATAACGGTCAAGATAATCTCGTGGATGGTCAGACCGAAATCTTTTTGAAAAGCGATACTTCGAACCTATCGTTTTATAACACCAATCCGCGGATGAATAGCGGACAAATGACAGCCAATGGAGGATTTTCCTCGTATACGACAAACGGATACATCACGTTCCTTATTCAAGCCAATTCTCCTCAAATCGATAAAAAAATTAGTGTATATTCCGGATCGAAGCTTCTGACGGATAATCTCTTTCATGTCGTGACCGACATCAAGTTATACAGCACGAACGTCGCCAATTCTATTCCAACGGGCCAAACGTTGTCCCTGAATGCAGAGGTGACCCCAACGAACGCAATTAATCCTACCGTAACCTGGTCTGTCACCAATGAGACAGGAACAGCAACCATCGACTCAGAGTCAGGTGAATTGACAGGCGGAGATCAGGGAACCGTCTTGGTATATGCTACTGCAACGGATGGTAGCGGAGTCGTTGGCAGTGTTCGAGTTACGATCACCCCACTTCCCGTTCTGGTGAATTCCATTACCCTAACAGGAAACACCTCTGTACAAGTGGGTCAATCCATTCCGCTGACCGCGAATGTTCTGCCAGATGATGCAACGAATTCTTCGGTCATATGGACAGTACAGAACGGAACAGGCAAAGCGACCATTGATACGAACGGAACACTGACTGGGACTTCGGCAGGAACCGTTCTGGTTCAAGCCAAAGCTATAGATGGCAGCGAAGTATTGGGTAACGTTGAGATCACGGTTACACCTGTTATGGTCCAATCCATTACCGTAAGTGGAAGCAATTCTGTGCAATCAGGCCAGTCCATTCCGCTGACCGCGAATGTTCTGCCAGCCGACGCTACCAATCGTTCGATCGTATGGACAGTACAGAACCGAACAGGCAAGGCGACCATTGATACGAACGGAGTACTGACTGGAACTTCCGCAGGAACCGTTCTGGTTCAAGCCAAAGCAGCAGATCTTTCAGGCGTGTCCGGAACAAAAACCGTTGAGATCACCGCGATCAACAATGGTGGTACCGGAGGCAACTCAGGTGGAGGTACTGGAGGTAGTTCAGGTGGCGGTTCAAGCTCAACGCCTACCACCACCCCAACACCAGCACCAACACCTGTCGTAAAGCCAGAGCCGACTACCGAGCCAACTACCACACCAACCGTTGTACCAGGGCCGAAATTCAACGAGCAGGTCGTGAATTTGGATAACCTTATGACGAGCCTCAACCAAAAAATTAAAGCAGCACAGTCTAATCCCGCTGTACAATTATCGGATACAAGCACACACTGGGCTGCAACGACAGTGAATACCTTCGTGAAGCTGGGAGTCGTAACAGGGTATTCCGATGGCTCCTTCCACCCGAACGCCAGCATCACACGTGCCGAGTTTGCAACGCTGATCGCCAAAGTATTTGATCTGTCCAGCAGCCAAGGCAGTGCAATGAGTGATGTGTCCGGTCACTGGGCGGAAGCTTCCATTCGTTCCCTGCAAGGTAAGGGCGTGTTGTCGGGCTACCCCGACGGAACATTTAAGCCAAACCAGGAGATTAAGCGTTCCGAGATGATCGCCATCATTTCCCGCATTATGGATCTGACGAATGTAATCACGACGGAAGCCCCTGTCTTCACGGACCTTGAACAGACCTGGAATAAAGAGCAACTTCAGCAGGCTGCTGCAGCCGGAATCATCACAGGAGACGGAAAAGGAGAGTTCCATCCCGCGAACTCAGCCTCCCGTGCTGAAGCACTGACGATTGTGCTGCGAGTGCTCCAATCCAACCCCGAGCTTGGTACACTATTGGACTCGATCCAATAAGTCTAGATCACATCAGTCCGCTCGGCCTCTCGAAGGCAGAGCGGGCTTTTTTTCAAACAAATAAAATTTTAAATTCCCCCTTTCAAACACATATGTTTTTGATTCTCTTTCTGATAAAATTAAATGCATATAATGCAAGAATATGACTTGATTAAAGGCGGCTCATCTATGAATTATAATCTGTACTTATCTGCACTGCTGATGGCTGCAACCTGCTGTTCTTTAATGTTGGCTTACCTCTCCTACAAAAGAAGGAACCTGCCCATTGCCGTTAGTTACGGCCTCGGGATGTTTGTCAGTTCCTTTTATACATTCGGATACGCATTTGAGATCGTTAGCGGGAATCTGGAACATATCCGGTTCTGGCTTCGAATCGAATATATCGGCATCCTGCTCGGCCCCGTCTTTTTCTTTCTCATGGTGCTGCAATATACGGGCCGAGAAGCCTGGGTACGCAAGCGTAACGTTATATTGTTGCTAATTGTACCTCTCCTTACGTTTATCGCACATATTACCAACGAGTGGCACCACCTGTACTACAAGAGCATGACGATCGATAACTCCGCAGGTTTCCCTCTGTTCTCTTTTGAGAAAGGGCCCTTATATCAGGTTCATGTCCTGTTCTCCTACACACTATTTTTTATTGGTGTTTTCTTCCTTGTACAGATGTTCCGCCGTGCTATACCACGCATGAAAAAGCAAATCGCACTGATGATTATAGGTTCCTGGGGGCCATTCGGTTTTTCTCTTGTTTACTTAAGTGGCGTCCTCCATTCACCCATCGATATCTCACCTTTTGGATTTATCATCTCTGGTGTCTTCTATATGTGGGGAATCTTTCAATTCAACATGCTTCGTTTGGCTCCGCTGGCTTGGCAAAAGGTATTTGAGTCCATGCAGGATGCTGTCATTGTCTTTGATCTGGACCACGTATTAACCAGCTTCAATCGCTCTGCACGTGGAGTTATTGAGGGACTGCACCCCAAAAATATTGGTCAGCCCGCAAGTCTTGTCCTTGCTGATTACCCACTGCTACTGGAGAAATTGATTGAGCAACCCTCTTTTGCCAGCAAGGTTCAGCTATCCGGCGTGCAAAGTAACAAATTTTATAATGTGCATTTTTCTCTGGTAACACACCGCGGCGGGAAACCCATCGGCAGAATGCTCCTGCTCAGCGATGTGACTGAAGCTATCCGGGCAGAGGATAAGCTGCGGGATAATGCCAGACAACTAACTGAATTGAACACATTCAAGGACAGAATGTTCAGTGTGGTCGCCCATGATATTCGTGATCCCATTGCCGTTCTTGTCAATCTGATGGATTTGCTCGAAGAAGAAATACAGGACTTCGGCGGGGATTCGGAGGAGATTGTTCAGGAGATGAGGCAACAGATCCAGAATACGTTCGCTTTGGTGGAAGGACTGCTCGAATGGTTTCGCAGTCAGGGCGGAGGCCAGGTCTTTCATCCCATGGAGCGGAACCTGACCCATTCCGTTGAAGTGAGCATTCGTCTGCTTCGCTTGCGCAGTGAAAATAAGCAGATTCAGATCATTTCAAACATTTCGCCGGGGATCTCCGTATATGCAGACAAGGATATGCTCGATCTAATCCTTCGAAACCTGTTATCCAACAGTATCAAATTCACCAATTCGGGAGGACAAATCACATTAAATGCTGAACGGGTGGATCAGCATATTGTGATATCGGTCAGCGATACCGGGAAAGGCATCTCGGATGAACAAGCCCAATCTCTTCTACAGGACGAGTATCCGATGTCAGCCACAGGCACAGCTGGAGAACGAGGGATCGGGTTTGGATTGAATCTGTGCAGAGAGTTCGTGCGCTTGAACGGTGGCGAGATCTGGTTTGACAGCAAACTCTCACAGGGCAGCAATTTTTACTTTTCCGTTCCGGTTCCTCCTGAAACCACAACAGCACAGCCACTATTCTCTATGAAGGCGGGGATTGGCGCATGAAAGTCATTCTGGTGGATGATGAGAAAGCCATGCATCTCATTATGAAAAAAATGCTGGCCAAGATCGGGAAAGTCCAGATTGTGGGCGCATTTCTGGATACCACGGCCGCAACAGCATATATGGCCGATCATGAGGTAGACTTGATTTTTGTAGATATTAACATGCCCAGGGAGAGCGGACTCGAATTTGCAGAGGGGCTGCGAAAGCTGGGAAAACAGACGCGAATCGTCTTTATCACCTCTCACAAGGAATATGCCTTATCGGCTTTTGATGTCTTCGCCTTTGACTATATGGTTAAACCTGTGGATCAGAATAGACTTCAGCAGACTGTTCACCGAGCCCTTGCGGAGTGGCGTAAACACCCGGTGGCTGAGAACACGGAGGTCTCACAGGCTGGACCTGTGGAATTCAATGGTTTAGGGAGAATTGAGATCCATAGTCCCCAAGGCATCAAAACCAAATGGAAATCCAGCAAAAGCGCAGAACTGTTCGCGTATCTGCTCATTCATAAAGGCCGGCTGGTGTCCAGGGCACGACTGGTTGAAGATATTTTTGGAAGCATGCCGCAGAAAAATGCGGAAGTCTATCTCAATACGACGGTCTATCAACTACGTAAACTGCTGGATGCGTACGGATTGAAACAAGTACTTCACACGGACAACAACCATTACGCCCTGAATTTGACGGATATCAACGTAGATTTTCTTCGTTTTGAAGAGGGTTGCAAGAAGCTTTCTGTCATTCAATCCGAGGAGGACATCGAACAGGCGCGAACACTGGAGCAATTATATGTGGGCGATTTATTCGGGGATAATGTCTATACCTGGGCCTGGAGTGAGATCGAGCGATTGTCAATCATGTATACCGCGTTATCCCGTCGATTATGTCAGACCCTGCTGAGAGTACGCGACATCAGCTCAGCCACCCTTTTACTCAAGAAGCTCCTCTCTCGCAACGAATTGGACGAGGAAGCATTAATGCTGCTCATGCAGGCGTTAACTACACAGAAGAACAGAGAGGCGCTGATCGAACAGTACGCGCATTTTGCGAATCAGTTGCTTCAGGAAATCGGTACAGGCCCTTCTCCTGAAGTGTCTGCTCTATACGCCCAGCTGCTGTCCGAGCTGGAATAGATGTGGGATAAATGGTATGGACCCACATGAAAGAAGCTCCCTTCAAGTCGTCAGGTTGATACTTTAACCCGAATACATTAGGGGAGCAATTTATTACCCGAAAGAGTCGGGTTATATGAGTTAAGAAAGACGTTTATTTTACCGAATCAGGACTGCGAAGCAGAAACAGTTTTCAACGCGGAAGCAAAAGGAAAATATTCCTTCGCATTGTTGTAGGCGATGCCTTGTACGATCTGTCCAAGCAGTTCCATATCATGCGGTACCTCGCCCTGTTCGGCCCACTCACCGATGAGGTTGCAGACCAGGCGGCGGAAATACTCATGCCTTGTGTAGGAGAGGAAACTGCGGGAATCGGTTAGCATGCCGACAAAACGGCTGATTAGACCTACATTCGCCAACGCCTTCATTTGAGCGAGCATGCCGTCCTTCGTATCATTGAACCACCATGCTGCACCAAGCTGGATTTTGCCCGGAACGCCGCCGCCCTGGAAGCTTCCGATGATCGCTGCGAGCACTTCATTGTCTCGAGGATTCAAGGAATACAGGATTGTTTTTGGTAACGCCTGTTCCTGATCAAGTGCATCCAACAGGCCGATGACTGCCGAGGAAAGCGGCGTATCATTAACCGCATCATATCCGGTATCCGGACCAAGCAGGGCGAACATCCGACTGTTATTGTTGCGGGCAGCATTGATATGGAACTGCATCACCCAGCCCCGATCTGCGTACAGTTTGCCGAGGAAAGTCAAAGTGACCGTCTTGTACTTATCCTCCTCCTCACGGCTAACCTTATGCCCAGCGAGAGCCTTGGCAAATATAGCCCCTGCTTCCTCCCGTGTAGCTACACCGAAAGGCACATAGTCCAGTGCATGATCCGATACTCTGCCACCTACAGAATGGAAGAAATCCACCCGGGATTCAAGTGCAGCAAGGAACGAATCATAATCGGAAATCGCCGTTCCGGCTGCCTGCGCCAGCTTGCCTACCCATTCCGAGAAAGTATCGCGATTCAGTTCCAGCCCTTTATCCGGACGGAAGGAAGGCAGTACAGCAGTATCAAATCCTTCAATCTCCTGAATCTTCAGGTGATATTCCAGGGAGTCACATGGATCATCAGTTGTGCATACCACGGTAACATTGGATTTGGTAATGAGATCACGTGCACCGAATCCGTCACTGGTCAGCTTGGCATTTACTTTTTCCCAGATGGCCGGGGCGCTTGTCTCATTCAACACTTCATAGACACCGAAATAACGCTGTAATTCCAAATGAGACCACGCGTACAGCGGGTTACCAATCATCATCGGTACGGTTTTGGCATACGCCAGAAAACGATCGTAATCCGTTATGCCCTCTCCACCCGTAATATACTGCTCCTCAATTCCGTTTGCGCGCATCAGCCGCCATTTGTAGTGATCACCGTATAACCAGGCCTCTGTAATATTGCCAAAGGTTTTATTCTCGTAGATCTCCTGTGGACTCAGGTGGCAGTGATAGTCAATAATCGGCAAGTCCTTCGCATAGTCCTCATATAACTTGATCGCCGTTTCATTGTGCAGCAAAAATTGTTCATCCAGAAAAGACTTCATTCGCCTCGCACGCTCCCTTTAGGTGAGTTTACGTTCATATGGGTTCACTTCCCAATCTTTACGCTACACTGTTTGCCCACAAAGTTCAATATAAAATGATAGCGTTATCACAAAAGGTTGATTTAGGCATATTTCCTGGAACAAGGTATACTGGTTTTAATCTAATTGATGCTGATCTGAAGATGATAGAAGGAGATGAAATGGATGAAAATAACATTTCTCGGTACAGGAGACATGTTCAGCGTGGAGCAACATCACAACAGTATGCTGGCCGAATTCGGCGATACACATCTGGTGATTGATTTTCCGGAATCCAATGCAAAAGCATTAAAGGAATACGGCTTTCCAATGACGGCTATCCACAATGTGTTTATTACCCATCTGCATGAAGATCATATTAACGGAGTACAGATGCTCGGCTATTATTCACAGATTGTGGGCGACCGCAAGCCACGTCTGTTTATCCACGAAGAACTGGTTGATCCGTTATGGAATATTTTATCCCCAGGCATGCGTTATACAACCGATGGGGAGCGCACGATGAGCGACTATTATGATATCGTACCTTTACCGGATGGAGGCACATTTGAGCTGGGGGGCGTGACGTTTGAGACTTTTCGAACACAGCACGTGCCGGGTATGGTCAGCAATGGACTTCTTGCAAAGCCCTACTTCTACTATAGTGCAGATAGCACGCTGGATCAGGAACGGGTCGAGCAGGCCGCTGCAGGCGTACAGCTTATTTTCCACGAATGTCATATGCATGATCTGGTCATCAAATCACACACCTCACTGAAGGATCTGCAACAGCTTCCAGCCGAAGTAAGACAGAAAACTGTGCTCATGCACTATCATGATGAATATGCCAATGCGGACAAGCGTGCACAGTTCAACCAAGAGCATGATCTAAGAATGGTAGGTACGCTGGAGTCATTTGAACTTGAAGTGTAGTACGCAACCCGAACTATATGTATCACCAAAATAAAGAGGCAGCATCCATTCAGGTTCCTTTGAAGGGGCTTTTCGGGTGCTGCCTTTCTATTGATCTGTTTTCCATGATTTCATATATTCAATAGTTTCAGGAGATGGTTTGGCTTTAACATGAACGTAATCTTCCGTACGCTGATCATTTGGTCCGTAGGAAATTTTGATATACATATCCTGATAAGTTTTAATGATATTGCTATGGATCTCCGCTTTGGGCTTCAAAATATAATCTCTGAGTAAACTCAATCCCAACGGTTCTTTTCCAGGACCCAGAGTAGTCTCGTGCGTATTTCCCGCATTGGAGTTGAGGAGCTCAGTGGCGTTAATGCTGTTCATCAAGGATGGATCAAGTGTAAAAGACTGTATTACATTGACCATCGGTACCCGGGCCTCTTTAACAGAAATCTCATATATAATGCGGTCCAGATCAGATTCATGATGAACTCTAACAGTAGCAGTCAAGCTATAATCATCTGGCAAACGCTCCTGAAAGGAATCCGAATTTTTCAGCAAACGTTGGGTCAAATCTCTTCGCTCGGTATTCAACGTATAATCATCCGTTCGCTTCGGTTCCCCCCTTGGTCCTTTGTTTGTTCCCAAATCGCAAGCCCCCAGACAAACCGCCATTACAAGCAGCCACAACCCCAAGTGTAGTTGTTGCCTCACCCGATTCCCCCCTCGGTATGATCTATCAAAGATGATCACTAATCGATATTAATTGAGATCATTATATTGGTTTATTATTCCATATAAGGATAACACGAATAAGATTAGTCCACCTAACATAAAAAAACCACCTGCCTGGCAGATGATCGCCAGTTCAGGTGGTTTAACAGTCTATATGAAGATCCACTGATCCTCAACGTATTATTGAGCGGAAGATTCCTCGCCCTGATCCGGAAGAGCCCATACGGAGACGCCCCCACCACATACATGGAAAGTGGCCCAGCCGTCTTTCTCAATAGTAATGCTGTCCTCACAGCTGTGCGTCAGATCGGTCCAGACTTCGCCAGCACGGTGTTCGCCAACAAACATCCTTTTCTCACCATCATCACCATTCGAGATAACTACTGCACAACCGGAGCCTTCGATTTCTTCCACCCCACGACGTACCCATCCAATCGTGTTCGCGTGGTCGAAGTAATCCTCCTGCTCTCCATACGCTTTGTCGTAACGGGCGGACATCAGAATGTCCAGAATGTCCTTCTTGCCATCAACAGGTTCAGGACCCCCAATGCCGTAATAATCACCGTAAAAGACAACCGGGTAACCGTCACGACGCAGCAGCGTCAGCGCATATGCGCTCGGCTTGAACCAATCACCCACCCAGGATTCCAGTGCTTCATGCGGCTGGGAATCATGGTTATCGACAAACGTTACAGCATGCGTCGGATGTGTCTGCACCAGGGTGTCATCAAAAATCTTGGAAAGATCAAAGTCCCGGCCTGCCAGAGAGGCTTCATGAAGTTTGTAATGCAGGGACACATCGAACAGATCAATTTGATAATCAACCGTATCCAGAAATTCACGACATGCATCAAGGTTGGAGTTCCAGAACTCACCCACAATGTAGAAATCCTGCCCCCGCTTGCGGATCATCTCGGCGGCGAATTCCTTGATGAATTCGTGGTTGATATGCTTGATCGCATCCAGTCGAAAACCGCTGCATTGCAGCGTATCGATGAGCCATTTTCCCCATTGGAGCATTTCCTGCCGGACATCCGGGTGATTGTAATCAATATTTGCGAACATCAGATAGTCATAGTTTCCGAACTCATCGTCGACATTCTGGTTCCAGTTCTTGTTCTCCCCTGCAATGCGGAACACACCGCTCCGTTCTTCCTTGGCATCAAAGTCGGTACCGTTGAAATGTTCGGCATTCCATTTGAAAGAGGAGTATTGATCCCCGCGGCCCGGAAATGTGAATTTGGTCCATCCCTCAATCTCGAACGGTTTGGAGATTTCTTTCATTCGATCATTGGGATCGACCTCAATCACCTTGAAGACTTCCTTGTCATCTGCACCCGCCTTATGGTTCATCACCAGATCCACATAGACGGCAATGCCTTTCTTCTGGCACTCGGCAATCGCCTCGACCAGTTCCTGCTTGGTGCCATATTTGGTGCGCACGCTGCCCTTCTGGTCAAATTCGCCCAGATCGTACAGGTCATATACGCCGTAACCGGTATCCTCAGGAGATACGGCTTTGGTCACGGGAGGCACCCATACCGTATCAATTCCTTTCGATTTCAGCTCAGGAGCCATTTCCGCCAGTCGCTTCCAGTGGTTTCCGTCTGCGGCCAGGTGCCATTCAAAAAACTGCATCATCGTATGATTTCTCTTCATTCCCAACCGACCTCCTTGATTGCTTTCGAAGCGGACCACGGCACGCATTGTATCGTCCTTGTTCGTTCGTATGCTATCCAAGTAATACCCTTTTCGGCCTATCCTTCAATCATGCATAGAAAAGAAAGCTGAAAAAGTCTGCGATTGATCTTTATCTAAATATCATTATTGGGGTGAAATCCGTGTGTAGTCTTGCCATTCCTCGGGCAGCAAGGATCGATACGGTTCCTCGGTGAATCGATCGTCGACCAGCACCAGCACGCCCTTGTCCTCTTCCGTACGTATCAGCCTTCCACCTGCCTGCAATACCTTGTTCATGCCGGGGAAAACGTAGGCATAATTGAATCCGTTGCGCCCTGTACGACTATAATAATCGCGGAGTACGTTGTTCTCCAGACCAATCTGGGGAAGTCCGGCCCCGACCACCACAACTCCATTCAGACGATCACCCGGCAGATCCACACCTTCGGAAAATACACCGCCCATAACGGCAAATACCAATCGTGTTCGTTCAGGATGCGGCTGGAACGCGTTCAGAAACGCTTCCCTTTCCTCTTCACTCATGCCCTGCTCCTGCATCACGACTTCTGCCTCGCCCGGCTGTTCCATATACGTCCCATGTACTTCGCGCATATATGGATAGGATGGGAAAAAGACGAGCAGGTTGCTATGAGGCCACTCGGCAACCAACTGGCGCAGCATATTGGCAATAGGCTGTCTGGAACGTTCACGATCCCGATATCGAATCGATAACGGCAGCAATCTCACATCCAGCTGCTCCCGCTGGAAAGGTGAAGGAATACGAAGGGTATAATCCTCTTCCTCCGCGCCTAGCATATCCCGGTAATAACCAAGGGGTGACAATGTCGCAGAGAAATGAATGGTGGAGCGGAATCCTTTGGCAGTCTGTCGCAGCAGCACGGATGGATCCAGGCAGAACAGCTTCACTCGTACTTCACTTCGTACACATTCCGCATAAGTAATGAAGCGTTCATCGTACAGCTTGGCAATACGCAGGAAATTCTGTGCGGTGAAATAGGCTTCCAGCAGCAATTCATCCGTTTCGGCATTTCCCGAACCACCTTCAACAAGGCATTGCTCCGCAACCATGACAAAAGGCTCCAGCAGTTCAATCAGTTCCTCCGGCGCCTCCTGTTGCAGCAATTTGCCCTCATCCCCACCATTTTTGCGAAGCGTAATCAGGTATTTGTCGATGGCGCCTGTACGATCCGCGATGGCTTTGGCGGCGGTCACACTGCTGCCCAGCGTTTGGAACTCCCTTTTGACATCCAGAAAGACGGCCTTCTCTAGCTCCGCCGAAAACATCATTCGACCCCGATCGACCAGATTATGTGCCTCATCGACCAGTAATACCGTCTTGCGCTTCTGCTCCTCCAGCATGCGTTTGAGAGAGATACGCGGGTCGAAAATATAGTTATAGTCGCAGATCACCGCATCGGCTGCATACGCAGCATCCAGTGAAAATTCAAACGGACATACCCGATGCTTGCGTGCGTACTGTTCAATAACCGGGCGTGTCATTAACGTCTCATGTTCCAGCATATCCAGCACGGCCCCATTAATACGGTCATAATATCCTTCGCACATGCCACACTGTCCCGTATCACAGGCTTCCTCTTCCTTGAAACAGATCTTGTCCTTCGCGGTCAGACTGATCACATGCATCTTCAATCCTTCCGCCTGCATCCGGGCAAAAGCCTCTTCTGCCGCAACTCGCGTCGTCGTTCTTGCGGTCAGATAGAACAATCGTTTGGCTTCCCCTTCACCAATTGCCTTGACCGTGGGAAACAGTACTGACATCGTTTTGCCAATCCCCGTTGGTGCTTTCGCCATCAGTCCCTGTCCCTCGCGGATCGTCTTGTATACAGCCCCTGCCAGCTTGCGCTGTCCCTCCCTGTATTTGCGAAAAGGAAAAGGCAGCTCTCGCACGCTTATATCGCGCTTCTCTTCATAAGACACTATCATCTCTGCATACGGCGCGTAGCCAGCGACCAGCTCTGCTGCAAACTGTTCAAGCTCCTGCCGTTCCAGCATCCGCCGAAACCGTCTTTCTTCATTATTCACGGTGTGCACGTACGTAAGCTGTACCTGCATACGTGGTTCATCATGCTGAACGGCGTACATATAGGCATACATCATGGCCTGCGCCCAGTGTACGGGGGCCCCGTCGCCCAGATCGTCCAGATTTGCCGCAGTTGATTTGATCTCATCCACCGTCAGCTGGCCATCCAGACGAATCAGCCCGTCACATCGTCCCTCCACCACGTACGTCAAGTCTCCGTGTTGCAGCTCCACTTCGAGAACCACTTCTTTCAGATCATCTTCTGTGTAATCCTTCTGCACCCGCTGGTGTATCCGGGTTCCCTCCTGCATCGATGCATTGGTGCGGAACCCTGGACGTATGCTGCCACTGCGGTACACATATTCCACCAAAGGCCTGACTGATATTCGAATTGCGGTTGTCATGCGATCACCCGTTCTGATTGTAGTCTCTATACTTTATCACGAAAAGCGGTGCTCAAACCAGCCAATCAGCGGATTGGACTCGCCCCTTCCCATATGCTATGTTGGGGTGTATAAGTTGAACTAGATAGTGTTACACTTGCTACTCCGATGACAGAACAATCTTCCGATCGCTGTTATCCCCAGATTTTTTTGATTCATTTTTACAAAAGTAAACATCCGGGGATAAAGGCGAAGCTTATGCTTACGATGCAGCTTTCTTGCAGAAAGCTTTTAGCTTCGCTTCTCCAGCTTATTTCTGTCCTCTACGTTCTCGTGTAAAAGTGTAGTTAAACTTATATAGAATGTACGTAAATGAGGAGGCAGCTTCTATGTATATCTATTTGGTCCCTTCACCGATTCCGGATGCACTTGCTGCATATCCGCATCTGACTTTGCGCAGCGAGGAACAGGTTCGTTTGGCCATTGAATCGACAGAACGTCTGATGAACATCGAGTCCGATGACAACGTAGCGGCGTATGAAGCCTTCGATGCCGCAGGCTCCTGGACAGGCGGCGGTTATGCCGTTCTGAACAATATACCTGTAACAGAAGACGGACGGAACGACTTCGAGCAACGTTTCAAGAACCGTGCACGCAAAGTGGAAGACGAGCCCGGCTTTGTCGGCATTCGTGTGCTTCGTCCGCTAAAGGACGATACGTATGTAGTACTTACACTTTGGCAGTCCGAAGATCACTTCAAAAACTGGCAGCAGTCTCAAGCCTATAACCATGCTCACCGCAACCGCAGCACGAGTGAAGGGCTGACAGCTCAGAAGCCCACCATGTTTCCAAGACCTTCATTCGTCACGACATTCACCATAGAGTAAACGAAAGGGAGCAAACCTGATAGTATGCTCCAGAATCTGTATACAAGTTTACAGATATACTGTGATCACACTTTGGGCAAGCATCATTTGTATTCAAAATGACAGCCCTTCTGCCTCTTCCTCAATGGAAGGGGCTTTTTGTATACGCGAGGTCATGAATGAATCCAAGCGCCTCCCTCTTTTTTTCTAATAATCGAGAGAAGCGAGCAGCCAAGAAGTTCGGTGCTTTTGACACGACATGCCATGAGATAGCATAATACTTGTTAAATGAAACTTCGGAAAGGAAGGAAGGCGGTAACTTGTCACGCAATTCACTCACCCGGTTTCTAAGCGGACCGTTTATAGTATTCACCGTTATTATGATGATCAAAAGCTCTCTGGCCTGGATTGTGATCTTCGATGACATCCCCGTCTGGAAACCACTGCTGACAGAGTTGCCGCTGATCTGGATCTGCTTCTGTCTGATTGAGTGGTTCGCAGCCAAGCGACGGATGTGGTTATATCTCGGACTTAATCTGGTGCTATCGGGCATCTTCTTCGCAGCCATTATGTACTACAAATATTATGGTGTCATTGTCAATTATCACGCGCTCGCACAGGTTAATCAGGTAACCTCGGTCAAGAGCAGCATGTTCTCTTTGCTCGATCCGTATTATTTGTTTATTTTTGCAGATATTCTGGTGATCGCGGGGATTCTGGTTCGTCGGCGGATCAAGCTCGGCGGGACCGAACGCCCAGGCAGAGTGCCGCTTGAACGAAGCACCAGAAGACGGATTGCCTCGGTCATTCTGATTCTGTCGATGGTGCTGTGCATGCTCAACATATACCCTAATCGGGCGAGTATGAGTGAGATTACACAGGCTGAGCAGATGGGGATTCTCGGTTACGAAGCGTACACCATCCTGGCGGATCGGCCTGACAAACCCGTACCCCTCGATCAAATCGATCAGAATCATATTGACGAGATTAAACAAACGACAGAACTGCCCGCTGTTGTGGAAGAGGGGGCGGCTAAGGGACGCAACGTCATTGTCCTCCAGCTCGAATCATTCCAGAACTTCCTGATCGGATTGCAGTTGGACGGACAGGAAGTTACACCCAATCTGAATAAGTTGGCTGGACAAAGCCTGTATTTCCCGAACTTTTATCAGCAAGTCGGACAGGGAAATACGTCGGATGCCGAGTTTGTGGTAAATACATCGTTTTACACACCGCCCAACGGGGCTGCAACTACCGTCTATGCCAATAAGGAGTTGCCAAGTCTGCCCAGACTGATGTCCGCGAACGGTTATCAGACAGCCACATTCCATACGAATGATGTACACTTCTGGAATCGCGATCAGTTATACAGGGCTCTTGGATTCGATCAGTATTATGACATAAATTATTTCGGAACAGAGGATTCCATCGCCTTCTCGGCATCAGATGAAGTATTGTACAGCAAGACACTGGATAAACTCGAGGCCATGCAGGCAGCGGGGTCACCTTTCTATGCACAAATTATCTCCATGTCTGCGCACCATCCTTACCATTTGCCAGAAGATAAGAAAAGTCTGACGTTGCCGGAACGGTACGTTAATACGTTGCCAGGGGATTATCTTGTCTCCCAGCATTATGCCGATCAGGCGGTGGGGCAATTTATAGAGGGACTTAAGGAACGCGGACTATGGGAAAATAGCCTGCTGGTCGTTTACGGTGACCATCTGGGTCTGCCTATCTACTCGCTGGATCGGACTGACGAGAAGCTGATGCAGGAAATCTATGGTAGGGAGTATACTTCTGCGGACATGATCAATATTCCACTCATCGTCACGGCTCCTGGCATCACGCCAGCAGCTCAACTGGAACAGATCGGAGGACAGGTGGATATTCTGCCAACGATCGCCGGGTTGACCGGTGCCTCTCTCCAGAACCAACTGTATTTCGGGCAGGATTTGCTGCGTGAGGGAAATAATCTGCTGCCAGAACGCTATTATCTGCCCTCCGGTTCCGTATTGAACGATGCTTCACTGTTCGTTCCTGAGACGGGATACGGTGATGGTACTCATTACTCTCTTGCCGATGCCGGGAGACAGAATGTAGTTCTTACAGAGCTTGATCAGGGGACGAATCCGAACAGTCTGGAGGATGAACCGGCCGTGCCCGCATCTGTCATGCCGATTGAAGAGAAATCGACCTCTTCCGCATATATTACGAAGGAACAGTACGAGCAGGCTTTGGATCTTCTACACTTATCCAACAGTTATCTGAGTCAGTTACCGAATCGAAATGCAGTAAAATGATCAAATGATCCAACATGCAAAATGAACTTATTTTTTACTTTTAACAATTTTAATCCATGATGAACACAGACAAGAGCCCATGAAAGGTCAGATTACGACCTGATTCATGGGCTCTTTCCATTTGGAATTTTAGATTTTATTTGGCGTTACGACCCTGTTGCCCCCTCTCCCCATTTAATAGGAGCAGAGACATCATCTTGCTAACAGCCAATTGATCAACCATCGCGATTATTCACTCAGCATGGACTGTGTGAAACTGATCCACTCCCGGGTTGCGAAGGATAAATATCGGTCCTTCCGCCAGATCATGCCGAGCTGCCACGGAATCACGGGTTCCATTACGGGTATAATGCGCACACGCATATGATCCACCTCACGGCAGATCGTTTCTGGCAGCAACGCAACACCCAGATTGGCTGCTACCATGGCACTGAGCAGATCCCATTGGGAGCTCTCATACACCACCCGGGGCTGGAATCCCGCATGCTGGCACGCGGCGATAATCCGGTCATGCAGCGCAAAATCTTCCCGGAACAGCACGAACGCATCATGTTCCAGTTCACGCAGCGCGACAGACTCTTTATTCGCGAGTGGGTGCGAAGGATGTACGAGCAAATTCAGCTTCTCTTTTACAAAAACGAAATGATCCACCAGTTCATCCACCGTTGGAAGAACGGCAACACCGATATCCAGTGCACCGCTGATCACGTCGGCCTCCACCTTTTTGGCACCATCCTCGAAGAGTTGAATGGTCACCTGAGGGTAAGCTTTATGAAATTCACCGATAATCATCGGGAAAAAGCTGGACCCCACCATCGGTGGCAGACCAATCCGAAGGTGTCCTTTCTTCAGATTCATCAGATCGTCCAGCTCGGACGACAGGCTGCGAAATGATTTTTCAATCTCCAGCGCCTGTCGGAAAAAGACATGCCCCGCATCCGTTAGCGCTACCTTCTTGCCATAACGATCCAGCAGCGTTACACCTAATTCATCTTCCAAGCTTTTGACTGTTTTGCTAATCGTCGGTTGTGTAATGAACAGCACTTCGGCCGCTTTGGTGAAGCTTTGCTGCCGAGCAACTTCCAGAAAATATTGCAAATGGCGGATATCCATCGCCTGATCCCCATTTCTCATAGATAAATGGAATGGTAAACATTCTTAATATGCATTTTACTCATGAAAGAATGCGATGTAAAATTTGTTATATCAAACAACGTTTCCATTCATTTTCATAAACAACACAATATTATCACGTTAATTATACAAGGAGGGATTGAAGTGAAGAAATGGGGCCTTGGCATTTTGCAAGTTGCGCTCTTGATGGCCTTTTCACTGCTCATGGACCAGTTGGCCCGTGCTTTCCATCTGCCTGTACCAGGTTCCATACTTGGCATGATCGTGCTGTTTATTTTGCTTCAAACCCGGGTCGTGAAGCTGCGCTGGATCGAAATTGGAGCTGCCTGGCTGCTCGGTGAGCTGTTGCTGTTTTTCATCCCGTCAGCCGTCGGCATTATGAACTACATGCCAATGCTGGAGCAAGACGGACTGCAAATTCTGTTTATTGTTCTGCTTAGCACATTTCTGGTCATGGCCTGCACAGGCCTTGTTGCCACCCGAATCGCCAAACGAAAGGAGCGTCACACCGGATGATTGGATTCCTCTGCCTCTTGTTAACCGTAGGTATTTACTGGGTCGCCAAACGCATGTATCGCAGCCTGCCCAAAGTTTATCTGTCTCCGCTGCTGATTACGCCGCTTCTTGTCGTCGGGGTGCTGCTCGCAACAGGTACGGATTATGCAGCCTACAGCAGTGGTGGCAAATGGTTAAGTCTGCTGCTTCAACCGGCAACGGTGGCCTTCGCCATACCGCTCTATACGTTTTTTCATGTACTCAAAAAACATATTTCCGAGATCGTCTTCAGCGTTATGACGGGCTCCATGGTGGCAGTTCTCTCTTCTGCCCTGCTCGCCAAATGGCTGCGCCTGGACTCCGGACTCATTCATAGTCTGATCCCGAGATCGATCACGACCCCTATTGCCATGAATGTATCGGCTACCATTGGAGGCATTCCGGCCGTTACGGCGGTTTTTGTCATCATGACCGGTCTGCTGGGGGCGATTATGGGACCATCCATTGTGAAAATGCTGCGCATTGATGGCGAGATTGCACGTGGGACGCTGCTTGGAACCGGTGCCCACGGAACAGGCACATCCAAGGCATTTGAGCTCAGTTCACTGACAGGAACCATCTCCAGCATCTCCATGGTACTGGCCGCATTGTTCACATTGGCGGTTGCACCCGTGCTATCCAAACTTATTTTCCCATAATAGATGGAATTAACCCTATTTCTTGAAATATTATTGTTGTATTAAAGCCCTTTCTTCCTTACAATAAGGACAGGTTTTAATTGTGAATATTGCGGGGGAGATGCGATGAAAAGAACCGGAATGAAGAGATCTCTGGACCGCCTTGGACGAATTGTCCTTCCCAAAGAAATGCGGGATACGATGGAAATCCATATCGGCGATCCGCTCGAGTTTTTCATTGAAGGGAAAGAGTTGATTTTGAGAAAGTACAAATCAACGTTGTGTATTTTTTGCGGTGATGTGGATACGGAAATGTATTTCAAAGAGCAATTCATCTGCCGGACTTGTGCAATTCAATTAAAACACCCGGATGACACTCCCGAATGGTTCGTTCCTCAGAACAAACAGGCTCCTGCACCCGTGGAGCGTCCTGCTACCGAATCCGCCACTGTCTCATCTCCTGCATGGGAAGAGGGGACTACAGCTGCCAACCAAGAGTACCCGGACCTGCGGCCAAAGACGGCACGCATGCTGCAACAGATGAAGGAAATTGTTGAACAGAATCCCGGTTTGGCTCAACAGCAAATTGCGGAAAAGCTTGGCATTAGCCAAGGACGCGTCTCCCAACTTAAAAAACTACTATAATAGGAATTTATTCGATTATTTATAATCAGGAGACCTTCCGTTTTCAAGAAGTCCCGTTGCAAGAGAACCCTTTGAACTCGTGGGTTCTTCTTTTTTTATATTCTTACGGTAATGGAAAGGAGATGTATGGATAAAATTCTTTATTTATCACAATTCAATCTGATGTTCTCCTTGTCCGAGGCAGACCTGATCGAAATGGACAGTATGACGTCCATCACAACCGTGCCCAAGAATATGCCAATCCAGACACCGGATACAAGATCCTGACCCACTGATCCGACGGTTTGCCATAGAATCGACAAGACCCCACGGTGTGTGGGCCAAACATATTCAGGAGTTAAAAGAAAATCCTGCGATGGCCCTGCCTCTACTCAACCATGTGAAATCGGATGCTCATAAATATGTGCAAGACTCTGTCAGCAACTGGCTGAACGATGCTGGCAAAACCAACCCGAATTGGGTCCGTCAGGTATGTGACACTTGGATTCAGCAATCGGATACCAAGCATACGCTGCGAATGATCACACGTGGTTTAATCTCTGAGTAATCCTTTTATGGGACACTCCCTTCGGCAATAAAACACGAAAAAGATGACCACTGCAGTGGTCATCTTTTTCGTATTGGAACATTCCGAATCGATCTCTTAGACCTGCACGAGATCCATATCCATTTCTTCTGCTTCAAGTTTACGCATGCCCATAATAAGAACGACAATGTTGGCAACCAACAGCACCGCCGGGAAAGGAACAGCCGCATATTGTCCGTAAATCAGATGACTTCCCACAGCCCCAATCAGAATAAACGTCAATACTCCTGAAGCCAGAAGACGAGTACGTGGAATCAACAGACCCACCGCACTGAGCAGCTCTACTGCACCAATGAGATACATCGTCCATGTAGGATAGGAGAAACCTTCGAAAGTCTGTACCATCATCTCTGCTCCACTAACCTTGTTAAACCCTGTCATTACAAATACACCTGCAAGCACAACCAACGCAATATATCCCAAAATTCTTAAGCCTTTGTTCATATGTATAATCCTCCTGAAAATGAATGTCCATATCCATCTGTTGTATAAAAAGCAATCTATGTAAAAGTTACAACGTAACTCTATTTTTAAAAATTAGCAGTTTGCACTGCGAAATTGGTATGTGCTGATATTATACACATTAATAATCATTAACTTACTTTTATGAAGTGAGTATATAATAATAACATTATTTATTCAAGTAATTTTTTGACGAATAGTGTATAATACATACAAAAGGTATGTTACAGTACATTTCGTAGTAACATGTTGACTTCATTGTCCCTTACTTTGGTCAGAGCGGCAGAAAGCCACGCACTTTTATATATACGAAGAAATTCATCCATACTTGAATCGAGGTGAACACGTTGAAGCTGAGAAAAGTAAAATCGCCAAGTCCCTGTCTCATTACTCAAGCCATGGATATCATCGGTAAGAAATGGGTACTGCTCATCATGTACCAACTGTTATCCGGACCCAAACGATTCACAGAGCTGGAAGCTGAAATGGCGATTAGCGGTCGGTTGTTATCCGAACGTCTGAAGGAAATGGAAATGGAAGGTATAGTAACCCGGCATATGTATCCTGAAATTCCGCCTCGCGTAGAGTATGAATTGACGCCTAAAGGCAGAGCCATTGAACCTGTCATCAATCAGATATACAACTGGTCCTCAGACTGGTTGAAACAGCAGCAGTCTACTAATAAGTAGCCAGATTCTGATTCACGTACAACACAAAGACGCCTGAATTGAACTGATCTTCGGATCAGTCCACATTCAGGCGTCTTTTTCATGGGTTACGTTTCTGGTTACGTCATAAAAGGATTAGTGAGAGAGATGTTTGGAACGCTGGAGCTGTACCGGCAATCCCGAATCTGCCGAAACCAATGCCGCCGTTGTAATTTCCTGCGTACG
The DNA here is from genome assembly GCF_042796655.1 of Paenibacillus sp. NPDC057886. NCBI lineage: Bacteria > Bacillati > Bacillota > Bacilli > Caryophanales > Paenibacillaceae > Paenibacillus > Paenibacillus sp. NPDC057886. The sequence goes on from NZ_JBHVMZ010000002.1 coordinate 376,923, forward strand.
GCAGGCATCCGCATAATCGGACAAAATCCCCGAACGATCTCCGGTACGAAGGGCGTGAATAAACGCTTCATTTTCCCGCTCATACGGGTTATGCCCTGCTGGAATCTCCTGACCTGCCATTGCATGAGGGGCAGCACTTGGCAGAAGAAGACGTTCAGGGGTCCAATCCCAGACTCCGGCATCTGTGTAGAACTGGAGCCCTGCACCGCCCTCACCATCTGGCAGCAGGCAGGTGTTGGCAATGCTTGCGATTGCTCCACTCTCCAGCTTGAGCGTTACATTCGCCACATCAGCTACCGTGACATGCTCATGCTTCTCATGCATGCTGCGCTGGGCCGCTACAGCGTATACCTCTGTCACTTCACCAGCACAATACCGCAGCAAATCCACGATATGGGTCGTTTGTTCCACAAACTGTCCCCCGGAGCCGTCCTGACGACGCCACCAGGCGACTCCCGGCATTCCGCCCATCCAGCGCCCAAGCGCCATACCGACGGTCTGCTCTTTCATCGCTTCTTTCAGTACCTGTGCAGCCTCCTGATAACGGAAATGATAACCTACCGAGGTCAACAATCCGGACTTCTGTACCTGATCCAGCACCTGACGAGGAATATCCATGCCTGTACTCAGCGGTTTCTCCACTAGGAACGGGATACCCCGACGAATCAATTCGGCTTCAATCGTTCCATGAGACATCGGGGGTACACAGATATAGACTGCATCCAGCTTTTCAGTATCTAACATATGTTCAAGTTCACCGTAGCCAACAGCATCATAGACAGAAGCCATGGCCTCCGCCTTCTCCAGCGCTGTTCCGCAGACAGCTGCTACACGAACGCCTTCCATTCGTGCCAGAATATCTGCATGTACCTTGCTGAACCAACCTGTTCCAATGATTCCGATCTGTAAAGTCATAGATGTAATCCCCTCTCCTTGTTACACGCTTACATGTTCCATTCGACCCGCAGATGCGAAATCCTGCATTAAATTTTGCCCGATGCTTCCAAGAGTAACTGATCCAGTTCATTCGCAAACCATGTCGCCTGCTCCTCCGGCCAACCCAGGCGTCCAGCCATATACTGAATAACCGCTGCCTTATACTGACGAACTTCGTCAATGCGGAAAAACAGGTCTCCGGTGCGTCTCACAAAAAAGTCTGCCGGTGTCACAGCCATCTCCTCTTCGATGGCATAACTCAGCATCAGCAGCAGTTCCTGTGGCATGCCATGCAGCTCGGCCTTTGCCCGTGGATCAGGCATCCGCTCGTACAATGCATCTACATTGGAACCATATACTCGGGCTAATCGCTCCGCAGCAGATCGATCAAGTCCAAGTGCGACGCCGTCCTTGATCTTGCGTTCAGCATATGCACCAAATCCGGCGGAACCGCCGACATGGCCTCCGGAGATAGGCATCTCTTTCGTTATACATGGTCCAACGGATCTTCCCCTCTCCTGCTCCAACTGGCGGGCAGTCAGATCAACAACCATTTCGGCCATTTTGCGGTACCCGGTTAATTTGCCCCCGGCAATGGTGATTAACCCTGAGGGAGATACCCAGATTTCGTCCTTGCGCGAAATTTCGGAAGGTCCTTTGCCTTCCTCATGAATAAGCGGACGCACACCCGCCCAACCGGATTCCACATCCTCGGCACAAATCCGTACGTCCGGGAACATGACGTTGACGGCATCGATGACATAACCCCGGTCTGCCTCGGAGATTAACGGGTGTGCGGGATCATCTTCGAAGACGGTATCTGTTGTTCCTACATAGGTTTTGCCATCCCGGGGGACAGCAAAGACCATTCGTCCATCCGGTGTATCAAAATATACAGCCTGCCTTAACGGGAAACGTGTACCGTCGAATACCAGATGAATGCCTTTCGTCATCTGCAACGTTTTGCCTTGGCGCGAACCATCGATCTTGCGCAGCTCATCCACCCATGGACCGGAAGCATTAATCACTTTGGTTGCCCGCAAATCATAAGATTGACCGCTGATCTGGTCCACAGCCCGGATGCCTGTAATAACCCCATTCTCCTTCAGGAATTCTGCTGCCTTTACATAGTTCACAGCCTGTGCACCGCGCTGCACCGCTTCCTTCATCACTTCAATGGTAAGCCGGGCATCGTCTGTTCGGTATTCCACATAGCGTCCACCACCTAACAACCCATCCTTGCGCAACAAAGGTTCACTGTCTGAGACGGCTCCGGCATTTAACATTTGGCGTCGTTCACTACGCCTCACTCCGGCAAGCCGGTCATACACCATCAGGCCAACGGACGTACTGAAGCGGCCAAAGGTACCATCCGTAAAGATGGGGAGCAGCATCGGTTCCGGTGTCGTCACATGCGGCCCATTCTCGTACACCACCGCTCGCTCCCGCCCCACCTCAGCCACCATTTTCACTTCAAATTGCTTCAGATATCGCAGACCGCCATGCACCAGTTTGGTCGAACGACTGGATGTACCTGCGGCAAAATCCTGCATCTCCACCAGTGCTGTCTTCAATCCGCGGGAAGCTGCGTCCAGCGCAATCCCGGCACCCGTGATTCCCCCGCCAATAATCAATATGTCAAAATGTGCATTCGCCATCCGATCCAAATTTTCCGTACGCTTTTTCGCCGAGAACGATGCTGTCATCCCGATTCCTCCCATTCATTACCTTTGTTTTACTCACAAAAGCAAAAAAAAAGACCACGTCATTCGCTTCAGCAATTGCTGAGCGGTACGTGGTCTCTCCCGATCTCCAGACATCATTTTTTAACTTGTGAGTTAATCCTATCACACATTTCCGGCGGCGTGAAGGCCTGAAATGACACATTATTCAAAAAAATTTCAAAAAGTTGTTCTGCCTGCGGATGGAATTTCAAACTGATCCACTAATCATTTATTTTTCCTTTTAGTGGATATATGTTTTCTCTTCTCAAGGAAAATAAACCCTGTAAGTTATGCCTCATTTTCCACCAATAAATATCATTTATTGTAGATGTTTAACGAAAAAGTACAAATGTCCATATGAAGTATGATTCACTCATTTGAAAACCATCGCTGCCTTGACCGCACGTTGCCACCCTGCATACAGTTCTGTACGCTCTTCCTCAACCATAACCGGATGGAAGACACGTTCCGTATTCTCGTGATTCGCCAATTCATCTGCGCTATTCCAATATCCTACTGCAAGTCCTGCCAGATAAGCCGCACCCAATGCCGTCGTTTCGTTCACATTGGGACGCTCAACAGGAATATTCAAAATATCACTCTGGAACTGCATCAGAAAATCATTAGCCGCCGCTCCCCCATCGACGCGCAAGGCATTCACCGGAATACCTGAATCGGATTCCATGGCCGCCAGTACATCCTTGGTCTGATACGCCAGCGCTTCCAGGGTTGCACGGATAAAGTGCTCTTTGGTGGTTCCCCGCGTCAAACCAAACACCGCTCCCTTAACTTCACTGTCCCAGTAAGGGCTGCCCAGACCCACAAATGCAGGCACCATATAAACGCCATCTGTAGAGGGTACACGTGATGCATAGTCCTCACTGTCTTTCGAGGAACGAAGCATCCGTAAGCCGTCACGCAGCCACTGTACCGCCGAACCTGCGACAAAGATGCTACCTTCCAATGCATACTCGATCTTGCCATTAATGCCCCAGGCAATCGTTGTAATCATCCCGTGGTTGGACTGCACCGGCTGTTCTCCGGTATTCATGAGCATAAAACATCCGGTGCCGTACGTATTTTTCATGCTTCCCTTTGTGTAACATCCCTGACCGAATAATGCCGACTGCTGATCTCCTGCTGCTCCGGCAATCGGAATCCGATGACCGAAGAAGTGGTAGTCAACCGTATGTGCGTACACCTCGGAGGAACCGCGCACTTCCGGAAGCATCGCTTTGGGAATGTCCAGGATATGCAGCAATTCCTCATCCCATTGCAGATCATAGATGTTGTACATTAAGGTGCGAGAAGCATTGGATACATCGGTGACATGTGTACCGCCGCTCAGCTTCCAGATCAGCCAGCTGTCGATCGTACCAAATAGGAGTTCACCCTTCTCTGCGCGCTCCCGGGCACCAGGCACATGATCCAGAATCCACTTTACCTTGGTTCCCGAGAAATAAGGGTCAATGAGTAGACCCGTTTTACGATGAAAAAGGTCACTCAGTCCCTTCGCCTTCAACTCATCACAAATATCAGCCGTTTGTCTGGACTGCCAGACTACTGCATTATAGATGGGCCGGCCCGTTTCTTTGTCCCATACCACAACCGTTTCCCGCTGGTTCGTAATACCGATGCCGGCAATCTGGACCGGCTTGATTCCACTTTCGGCCAGACATGAAGCCATCACCGCCAGAATGGAGCTCCAAATTTCATTAGCGTTCTGCTCCACCCAGCCTGGCTTGGGAAAGTACTGCGGAAATTCCTGCTGTGCAATATGCACAATCTCCCCGCTCCGGTTAAACAGAATGGCCCGGGAACTCGTCGTCCCCTGATCAAGGGCCAATATATATTTTTCCATACAGACAACCTCCTGTATCGCATGTTGCATCTTTGGATTTCACACAAGCTTGCCTTAATGCCAAATGCTCGGCCTAATGATTATTGTTCCGGTTTTGTAAGCGATTCCCCAAAGTGTCGGATCAGGTCGAAGTTGGACGTGGTAACAGCCGTTGCCCCGGCTTCCAGCGCCAGCTCCACCTCTTTCGGTGTACGGATCAATCCGCCCGCAATGATGGGTATTCCTGTTTGCTCCGCAACCTCCGTAACAATATGCGGAATCACGCCGGGAAGCACTTCAATAAAGTCCGGCTGTGTCTTCGCCAGCAGATGATAGCTTTTCTCCAATGCATTCGTATCCAGCAGAAAGACTCGTTGAATGGCTGTAATCCCTTTTTGTTTTGCCTTCTGAATGACACTTGCCCGCGTCGAGATCAATCCTGCCGGACGAATATGCTGACACAGATACTCTGCTGCGTATTCATCATTCTTCAACCCCTGCACCAAATCGGCATGCAGGAGTATTTTTTTGTTTCGCCGCCGTGCCTCATCGAGCAAACTCTGTAGCTGTGCTATATGGGTGTCCAGCAGAACCCCATACCTGTAAGGACCGTCGATCATCGCTTCAAACTGCTTCATGCTCTTGGCAGCCGGTAACATGCACTGTCCTTCAAATGGCACCTGCGTTCCTCCTGCATCCATCAGATTGCCTATATTGTATAACCCAATGTGTTCCGACAGCAAGCCGTATTACAGGCCATCATGATGTATTTGGGCAACCATAAGGAAAAGGTCATTCTGATTTAAAATATCAAACGACTTATATGCTATCCGATGTAAGCCACCTGAATGAAGCCGGGTTCTGGGAGGTTTTGGAACAAGCCGACTATCCCATCGCCAGTCATTCCAATGCCAGAGGTATATATGATCATCCTCGCAACTTGTCAGACGAACAGGCCCGAGCACTCTTTGCCAAAAAAAGCACTGTTCACATACTCTATCTTCCTGACTTTCTGAAATCCGATCAGGACGGAGATGCATCGATAGATGATGTCCTTCGACATATTGACCACTTCTGTTCCATTGGAGGCGTGAAGCATATCGGTTTGGGTTCCGATTTTGATGGCCTAATTCATTATGTGGAAGATCTGGAACACGCCGGGAAAACACAAAATCTGATTGATGCCCTGCTCAAACGATACACCGAACAAGAAGTGCTAGGGTTCGCTTCAGAAAACTTCCTGAACAATCTTCCTTATTCAATTAAGGAAGGGCAAGGATAGATATCTGCTATCCAAAATATTCTTGAAGATGAAGACAGCAGACTTTACAATACAAAAATCCTTTCGTTGTTTACCAACGAAAGGATTTTTTGTGTTGCTTTCATGCTAATGGCAATTTCAACAGCTTTGCGCCATTTCTATGCAGTACCTTTTAAGGGGCTTCAATAATCATCGGAATGGCTCCTTTGAATGGTTACTGAACATCCCACTCGTTTACGTTATTGAACATGCCGATATTGATCGGCTTACCTACCAGAACATTTTTGGATACAGCCTGCAGCCTTTTCTCGGAATAGATGCTTATGGTCGGCAGGTCCTCATGCAGGATTTGCTGCAGCTCGTTATAGATCACGTGACGCTTCGCTTCATCAGCCTCAACAGCACCCTCCTTGATCAGTGCATCCGCCTTCGGATTATTGTATCCGATGAAATTATTGGCATTCCCACTGGAGAACAGGGAGAAATAGAGGCTTGGCTCAATATAATAATCGCGATTGAAAATGGTCAATTCATACTCATTCTTCTGTACTTTCTGGATGAGTGTTCCGAAATCATATTTCTGTACCTCAACGTTAATGCCGACATCCTTCAGATTCTGGGTCAGAATATCTGCGGCCTGCTCCCGGATTTTGTTTCCTACCGGAATCAGAAAACGAATGACTTTCTTGGAATCCCAGCCAGCTTCGGCAAGCAGCGCCTTGGCCTTCTCCGGATCATAATTATAGAGCGGCAGGTCCTTGTTGTAATAAGGGTTGTCACTCGGCACACTTCCGTCAATTACCTCGGCTTGACCTTTGAGAAGCTGTTCCACAATCAGCTGGCGGTTCAAAGCATAAGCGATAGCCTGACGAACTTTGGGGTTATCAAATACCTTATTGTTCAGGAACAGCTCGGCTGGCTCAGAAGGGCCACTGGAATCCAGATTAATATTGGGCAGCGCCTTCACCTTCTCATAGTCCGTAATCGGAATCAGACCAACCGGTAGCGAATTCATCTGTATGTCCCCTGTCTTTAACTGGGCGATCAGATTGGTGGCTGGAAGCACTTTGACATAAATTTTGTCCAGCTTCGCGATGGGGCGGTAATAATTCTCGTTTTTAACCACTTCCATATATTGATCTTTCGCAAAAGCAGCGAATTTGAATGCGCCGACGGTTACCTCAGGCTTTTGGAAGTAGGGATTAACGGCCAATTGGTCCACAGGAGCGTCTTTGAGAATATGCTCGGGTAAAAATTGAATTTTGGTCGCGAACGTTTCTTTGAAAATATTCGGGTCAATTGCCGTTTTGGTTTTGACTGTAAACGTGTGATTATCCACAATGTTCAAGCCCGAAATATCAGTTGTGCCTTCAGCAAGTTTGCCTGCATCGTTCAAGCCTTCGATAAAACCAAGTCGCAGCGACGTCTCGACCTTCGGATTCAAAGCCGTCTGCAAGGTAAACAGCACATCAGCCGTTGTAAACGGCTGTCCGTCGTTCCACTTGGCGTCCTTGTTCAGTTTGATCGTATAGAGCTGCTTGTCCTGCGTCTCCACAGAATCGGCCAGTTTGGGCTGAAATTCGAAGGAAGAATCGATATCCAGCAAGGAATCGTTAATTAACGCGAGTACATTCTTCGACGCGGAGTCCCCTTGATCATTGATCTGATTCAGAGTAAGAGGAGAATTGACGATGCCGATCGTGACTGTCTTATCCTTGGTGGAAGATACCGTGGCGCTTGAGTTGGCAGCCTGGTTATTTCCCGTGCCCTCTGCCGAATTCTCTACATTACTGGCTGTATTGGAGCCGCAGGCACTGATGACCACCAGCACCAATAACATAACAAAGGACAACCTCTTCCGATGATTACTCTTCACTGTAAATCCCCTCCGATTTCATATATAAAATGTGTGTAAACAATTGTCATAAACAGCTCTCTTTTGCCGAATAAGTGCTACTCCTTAGGGTCCAATGCATCGCGCAGTCCATCCCCCACGAAGTTAATGGACAATACCGTAATCAGAAGCATCAGGCCTGCCGGTATCCATAGCCATAGCTGATCAGTCAGTACGGTCAGGGATTGGGCATCACTCAGCATGTTGCCCCAGCTTGGCGTAGGCGGCTGTACACCCATGCCCAGGAAGCTGAGGCCCGCTTCGCTCAGTATTGCGCTGGCTACGCCAAATGTCGCATTAACGATAATCGGACCGAGTGTATTCGGCAAAATATGTCCAAACAGAATGCGTCTTGATCCAAGACCGAGCGCAGTGCCTGCCCGCACATAATCCTGCTGCTTGATGGTCAGCACACTGCTTCGCACCAGTCTCGCCACCCCAGGCCACGAAAATAGAGCAAGCACGATGATGATGGTCTGCAAACTTGCCCCCAGCGCACTTACAATGACCAGAATCACCATGAGAAAAGGGAAGGCCATGAACATGTCCGTAATACGCATGATGACTGTGTCCAGCCATCCTCCAACATAACCCGAGATCAATCCGATGAACGTACCTGCCGTAACATAAAGGGCAACCGTGGCAAAGCCAACAAGTAAAGAAACTCTCGAAGCAACAATAAGGCGACTAAGCACATCCCTTCCGACCTGATCCGTCCCAAGCCAGTGTTCACTGGAAGGAGCGGCAGAGAAATATGCGGTTACCCGTTCAGGAGACTGCGGCGCAAGCCATGGTGCAAATAATGCCATGATTAACAGCAGCAAAATGACAACCAGACCACAGACAGCCAGTCGGTTACGTACAAAGCGCTCTGCTACTTGCCTAATATGACTGTCCTCTTCCGCATTCAAACGTTGTTCCGCGTTCTGGGCCACGGTGGTGCTTGTTTGCAATTGGAGGTCGGATGCTGTTCTCATGCTCTCTTCCCTCCCGGCTTAGTTATATTTGACTCTTGGGTCTGCGACAGAGTAGACGACGTCTGTCAGCAAGTTCGTAACCAGCACAATAACGGCTGCGACCAGATTCAGCGCCATCAGTGTTGGATAATCGCGCGAAAGAATGGACTGCATGGTTAACTGTCCTATACCTGGCCACTGAAAAATCTGTTCAATCACGATGCTGCCACCCAGCAACAGGGGAATTTCCATGCCAAACACGGTAATGATCGGTAGCAGCGCGTTCCGCAGTGCATGTCTGTGGGTGACCATGAACTCGCCAACTCCCTTGGCTCTTGCGGTTCGAAGATAGTCCTGGTTCAGCACATCCAGCATGCTTGCCCGAACATAGCGTATTTTCTTTCCAACAATTCCTACCGCTAGAACACCAGCGGGAAGAACCAAATGAAGCAGCGTGTCAAGGAAGCCCCCATCCCCTCCAAGCACACCCATACCGCCGGAGGGCAGAAGGCCCAGCTTCAGCGAGAAAAGATAGATTACCCCCAGTCCAAGAAAAAACTGCGGCATGGAGGTCCCGACAAAGGACAATCCGGTAAGGATATAGTCTACTTTCGTATTATGCTTGACCGCACTATAGATCCCGGCCGGGATCGCTATAATGAGTCCTATTAGTAGTGCAGTGAATGCAAGCAAAAGCGTCGGCCCGATTCGCTCGGTGATGAGGTCGGAGACCGGTGCGAAGGAACTAAAAGAATATCCGAGATTACCCTGAAGCAGATTAAGCATCCACTTTCCGTATTGCACAATCGCCGGACTGTTCAAGCCCAGCATCTCTTTCTTGGCTTCCTTCAATTCAGGAGAAGTATTGGGATCAATATACATGTCCACCGGATTACCCGGGGCCAGGTTGATAATGATAAAGTTAATGATGGTAATACCAAGTAATACAGGGAGTGCAATCAGAAGCCGACGAACGATATACGGAACCATTTGACTTACACCCCCTCTGCCAACGGATAATGACAGGCCACTTTGTGAGAAGATGTACTGGAGCCTGACAATTCAGGCTCTTCCTCCCTGCACTTTGCATCTGCATATGGGCAACGGGTATGAAATCGACATCCATTAGGCGGATTCTCCGGACTTGGAACATCTCCTTCCAAGATGAACCGATCCTGTTCCCTTAGTTTTGGGTGTGAAACGGGATTGGCAAGCAAAAGGCTGTGTGTGTAAGGATGCTTTGGACTCGCAAATACATCTTCCTTCGTTCCGATTTCCACAATTTTGCCCAGGTACATGACCGCAATCCGGGTACTGATATAGTTAACAGCCCCAAGGCCATGCGCGATGAATACATAAGTCAGGTTCAGCTCTTTCTGCAGATCCCGAAACAAATTAAGAATTTGGGCCTGTATGGAGACGTCCAATGCGGATACAGGCTCATCGCACACAATCAGCTTGGGATTCAGCGAGAGCGCACGTGCAATACCGACACGCTGACGCTGTCCACCTGAAAATTCGTGCGGGAAGCGACTCTTGGCCGATTGTGGGAGTCCAACCAGTTCCAACAACCGACTTACTTGAATCTCTGCTTCACGCCGTGAAGCCAAGCGGTGGGCAAGCATGGGCTCTGCAATAAGATCTCCTACTCTTTTTCGTGGATTCAGTGAAGAATACGGGTCCTGAAATATGATTTGGAGTTTTGTCCTTAACTTTTTCATTCTGCGGTGCGAGTAATTCGTAATGTCCTCGCCTTCGAATACAATGCGTCCCGAATGAGCCGGTTCCAATCGAAGCATCGTTCGTCCTATGGACGACTTCCCACAGCCAGACTCGCCAACCAGACCGACCGTTTCACCTTCAAAGATGTCCAGATCCACATTGTCCACCGCCTTGATATGCCCCGAGGTACGACCCAAAACCCCTTTGCGAATCGGATAATACGTCTTCAGCCCCTCAAGGCGAAGCAATGGATCTTCCGTGGAAGCAACATGATTCATGCTCATACTTTATCCTCCTGCTGCCTGAGATTGTGGCTGATGATGTGGGAGCCAGCATCTAACCAGATGCCCTGTTCCCACTCGTTCCAGTTGCGGCTGCTCCTGCCTGCAAGGCTCGGTCACATAGGGACAACGCTCCTGAAATCTGCAGCCCGCGGGCAGATCAGCAAGTGAAGGAACCGTTCCGGGAATCGGCACCAGACGTTCAGTTCCCCCATTCAGCGAAGGGACCGATTTCATCAAACCTTGCGTGTATGGATGCACAGGTTTGTCGAACAAGGAGTTCACATCAGCCTGCTCCACAATCTGTCCTGCATACATTACCGCTACCCGATCTGCCATTTCCGCCACGATGCTCAGATCATGAGTAATGAGTAAAATGGCCGTATCGTTGTTCTGGCGAAGCTGTTTCATCAGATTTAAAATCTGTGCCTGAATGGTTACATCCAGCGCTGTAGTCGGCTCATCGGCAATGAGCAGCTTTGGCTTGCATATGAGAGCCATCGCAATGACAATCCGTTGTCTCATGCCGCCGGACAATGAATGGGGATACTCCTTCATTACAGCCTCAGGCCTCGCAATGCCTACATTTCGCAACATTTGCAGAGCAGTTTCCGCGGCTTTTCTGCGCCGTGTTCTGGCATGGACACGTACCACTTCGATTAACTGATCCCCAATTGGAATTACAGGGTTGAGCGCAGTCATCGGTTCCTGAAAAACCATGGATACCTGCTTTCCTCTGACTTTTCTCAATTGGGTCTCGCTCAGTCCGGTAAGTTCAACGTTATCCAGACGAATATGACCCTCTGTGATTCGCCCTCTTGATCCGAGGAGCCCGGGAATAGACAACGAGGTTACACTTTTACCACTGCCCGATTCACCAACTATACACACCGTTTCACCCGGATTTATATCCAGACTAATGTCATCTACAGGCGTTATCTCTCCTTTTGGCGTTGTAAACGTGACCCGCAGATGTTCAATTTCAAGCAGCTTGTTCATTTCATCACCTGATAGCTTTCCGGAATAGCTCCCTGGTCTATATTGATTTGTAGGATAACATCAACTTTCTCATAATTCCAATTTAACTCATAAGAATTATAAGCATTAGTGTAACATGTCCTTTTGCCTTCATTTCATAAAAATGTTAAATACAGATATAGAAAATTCCAATCGGACAGGCTGTGAACCTGTCGGTTTATAATTTTTTCATAACAAAAAGCTGCTGTCATACCCCAAATCATGTCGGGTGTACAACAACAGCTTATGATGATTTTATATTTTGGACGGCATCGTTGCTCCATATGCCCTGAAGTCAATCATATTGTAAGATTTGATGTAGTGCTCAAGCCTGGGCATGCGGCAGCAAGTTTTCTCCGCCAGCCCATCCATCATTTTCTGCCAAGTGACCGGAACGGCTCACTTTGGTCTGCAAGTATTTTTCGTTGAAGGACGAACGATCTCCCCACAGTGGAACACGTCCACCTACATTCAGTCCCGCTTCCTGCAAAGCAGCGAGCTTACGTGGATTGTTGGTGATCAATGTAACGGGTGCTGAACGAAGCGCACGCAATACGGCAATCGCATCATCATAATTACGCGCATCGTCTGTGAACCCAAGCTGCAGGTTGGCATCAACGGTATCCAGACCTTCCTCTTGCAACAGGTACGCCATCGCTTTGCTGAACAGACCGATGCCACGACCCTCATGGTTTGCCAGATAGAACAGTGCGCCTGCTCCATGGGCAGCAATCATCTTCATCGATTGCTCCAGCTGGAAGCCGCAGTCACAACGTTTGCTGCCAAAGATGTCGCCTGTATGACAGATGCTGTGCATCCGAATCAATGCTTCCTGAGCTTCGGCAAAGTCACCGTACACCAGTACGCTGGATTGCTGACGTTCAGCCAGTTCGGCAGTAGCGAGAGATTCAATCAGCTCGCCGCTTTCCATAGCTTTCTCCGATTTCATCCAGCTGTACCACTGGAAGGTATGTGTCTCTCCATCGAGGTTCACCGGAAGCTTAATCGGCCCAACGAGGTATATGAAATCTTTTCCACTCGGAAAAGTCTGAATTTTGGGGGCAAGCAGTTGAATAATATGTGAATTAATCATTAGTAAGTTCCTCCTGTTAAGCCATCTTGGTTATGAATTGATTCGCATCCAGACGTAAAATGGATCACTGGATTGCATATCATACGTATCGGAGCATTTTGCATAAATCCTTAAAGCGTCCTCCAATCAGCAAGATATAGATCGAAGTGATCCTATTCGTCTATACCTTCTACCCGTTAGCGATGGGAATCGAATTATGCAAAATACTTATCTATATTATTGTCATCATCATTAGTTACTTTATGTAAGCAAGTTTAAAATAAAAATTATATTGTGTCAAGTAACTTTTGTTTCTAAAGTAACTAATAAATTTATGATACGTAACCGACACAAATTTGTGTTTCATTTTAGGAATATTGGGTATGAGTTTATAAACTGCTCATACACTTATGTTGTAGTCCATCGCACTTCATGCCTCAAACTTAACGATGAGGGGGTTATCACATGATCCGCCGGAAAAGAACATGCTGGACAGCCATTCTGCTAGTCTGTGTCATGCTGGTGAGCGGATGCTCCATATGGCCGGGACAGAACGATTCAATGAGCAACAAAAAGGTAGCGCTTACATTATGGTACTGGAACCGTTCAATCGATGATAAGCTGATTGCCAAGGCCAAGGAAAGGTTCCCCAATATTGAACTGACCGCCCAGAAAATCGGTGGTGATTTCAAGGCAAAACTCAAAACGACACTCGCTGCGCGCTCAGGTGAGCCAGACATTGTCGCATTGAACGATTGGATCATGGAGCTCTTTCCCAGCGAGGACCGTTTCTATAATCTGTATGATCTTGGCGCAGGTGACGTCGAAGACCAATATCTGGATTGGAAATGGAAGCAAGGCGTTACACCGGACGGACAGATGATCGGTTTCCCTATGGATACGGGACCGACAGCCCTCTTCTACCGTGCAGATCTGTTTAAAGAGGCCGGATTGCCTTCCGAGCCTGAAGATGTGGCTCGTCAGATCAACAACTGGGATGCCTATTCTGCTGCAGGAGAAAAGATCAAGGAAAAGTTCGGAGGCAAGGTATTTCTAACCGACAATATTGGAACCGTTTACAATCAAGTGTTATCGCAAGGAACCGAACGGTATTTCCGTCCGGACGGCTCGTTTATCGGCATGGATTCCCCACTCGTCAAGCAGAGCTGGGATACCGCCGTATCCTTCAAGCAAAAAGGGCTGCTCGCTAATGCAGACGGCTGGACCCCGGGCTGGAACGCAGCGATGAATAATGGTGAGATTGCTTCCTTTGTGGGAGCGGTCTGGATGAAGCAGGTACTGCAGGAAGCTGCACCGGATACATCTGGCAAATGGCGGGTCACCCGCGCTCCTGGTGGAGACGGCAATAACGGCGGATCATTCCTGTCCATTTTGAAGTCGAGCAAACATCCAAAAGAAGCGTTCGAAGTCATCCAGTGGTTGCAAAGCCCGGAAAACCAGCTTGAACAGTATAAAACGTTGAACCTGTTTCCTTCGGCACCTGGGGTGTTTGATACACCGGCGATGAAAGAAGAAGAACCCTTCTTCGGCGGACAGGCAACAGGGCCTGTATTTGCCGAATCGGCACAGCATGTGCCAGAGGCTTTCTTTGGCGAACGATACCCTTCAGTGCACAACATCATTACTCGGCGGCTGAATGATATTGCGAAGCAAAATGCCAACCCGGAGCAGGTCTGGCCCGATACGGTTCACCGTGTTGAGCGGGAGTTACAGCGTTAATTCAGACACTCTTATGAGATGGCAATCCGCAAAGGAGGAATTCATATGGCTGTAACCGAACCTCGCCTCACCCCAGATCCCGGAAAGATAAGTCCGGATTTGGATCGGCAGAAATCACTCTTGTCCCGGATGTGGGAACATCGTGCACTCTATGTGGCGATCTCCCCGTTTTACATTCTGTTTGCCGTGTTTGGACTGTTTCCGATCGGTTTTTCCTTATATCTGGCCTTTCACAAATGGGATGGCATTGGTGTGATGACCTATAACGGACTAAACAATTTTAAATATATGTTGACCGATGCTGAATTCTGGCAAGCGGTGGGCAATACATTCATGATCTGGATTTACGCTACCATTCCGATGCTGTTCTTTGCCCTGATTATTGCGTTTCTGCTTCATGCACCGTTTGTGAAATTCCGTACGCTGTTTCGGGTAGGCTATTTCCTGCCAAACGTAACGTCCATCGTAGCCGTCGCCATTATATTCGGTGCCCTGTTTGCCAACAACTACGGGTTTCTCAATTATCTCCTGCAATCCGTCGGACTTCCCGTGGTGGAATGGCTGAATGCACCCTGGGGCATCAAGGTGGCGATCTCCTCCATGGTGGTCTGGCGCTGGACAGGATACAACGCAGTCATCTATCTGGCCGGACTTCAGAGCATCCCGCAGACATTGTACGAGGCTGCCAAGATTGACGGCGCATCCGGGATACAGTCCTTTTTCCGAATTACGATTCCGATGCTGCGTCCTGTCATTCTGTTCACTGTGATCACATCAACGATCGGCGGCATGCAGCTATTCACCGAACCTCAAATTCTCGTGGGGAACGATGGCGGTGCAGGCGCGGCCGGGATGACCATTGTATTGTACCTTTACCGTGAATCGTTCATTAACAACTACTTCGGCTATGGTGCTGCGGTTGGCTGGGGCATGTTCCTCATTATCGCCCTGTTCTCGATTGTGAACTGGAAGCTGGTTCAAGGCAAGTCATCCTGATGTGACAAGGGGGGAGCGCTCATGACGTCCAAATCTCTCAAATCGCTGGTTTTGTATACCGGTCTTATCGGGGGCATGCTCATTTCCATGTTCCCGTTCTATTGGCTGATTGTAATGTCTACCCGGACGACGTCCGACATTTATAAGTTCCCACCTCAGCTCTGGTTCGGAGGCGAAATGTGGAACAATATCAGTCGAGTGCTTCAGCAGATTGACTTCTGGGGCGCATTTATGAATACGCTGTTTGTGTCCGGCCTGGTGACGGTACTGGTGCTATTTTTTGATTCACTGGCGGGGTTTGCGTTTGCGAAGTTTGAATTTCCGGGTAAAAAATGGCTCTTCGTCCTGCTGCTCGCCACCATGATGGTGCCTTCCCAGCTGTCGCTGGTCCCTTCCTTCGTGCTTATGGCCACGTTCGGTTGGGTCGGTTCCTTCAAAGCCCTCATTATTCCGGGCATGGTGAACGCCTTCGGCATCTTCTGGATTCGTCAATATGCCACGGAGTCCATACCGAATGACCTGCTGGATGCCGGACGAATTGACGGTTGTAATTTCTTCAGGCTGTATTGGAACGTGGCGTTGCCCATTCTGCGGCCTGCGTTTGCCTTCCTCGGCGCGTTCACGTTTATTGGCGTATGGAATGATTATCTCTGGCCCCTGATTGTCCTGACGGATGCGCGAAAGTATACGCTGCAGATTGCGCTGTCTCAATTGAATGGACTGTACAATACGGACTACGCGATGGTTATCGCGGGTACATTGCTGGCTGTTATTCCGCTGATCGTGATGTTCCTGTTCATCAGCCGCCAGTTTATCTCCGATATTGCCGCAGGAGCTGTGAAGGATTAAGGATAGCAGCATTTTGATCCATCCCTCAAGTCTGATATTCTTATCTATAGATAAATACCAGATGCATATAAGTTGGATGAATAGCGCCACGTGGGCGGAGTGTAAACGTGTAACAGCATTCATTTCACTTATATATTCAAGGAAGAGGGATGACAAAATGGCTTCTTCACCCTATATGATCGGCGTAGATATCGGCACCACCTCCACCAAGGCCGTCCTGTTTGAAGAGAACGGAACCATCGTGGCTCAAGGCGGTGCCGATTACCCGCTGTATACCCCTACTCCTGCGATTGCAGAGCAGGATGCGGAAGATATTTTCAAAGCGGTAGTAGAATCGGTTAAACAAGCGACCTCTAAAGCCGGCATCAAACCGGATGAAATCCTGTTTGTATCGTTCAGTTCAGCCATGCACAGCATTCTGCCTGTTGATGAACACGGCAAACCGCTGATGCGGGCGATGACATGGGCAGACAATCGAAGTGCCCAGTGGACGGAAGCACTCAAAACCGAAATGAACGGTCACGAAATCTATTTGAGAACAGGTACACCGATTCATCCGATGTCACCTCTGACCAAAATCATGTGGCTAACCAGAGATCAACCTGAACTGTTCAAACAGACGCACAAATTTATTTCAATGAAAGAATACGTCTTTTATAAATTGTTCTCCGAGTATGTGATTGACCATTCTATGGCCTCTGCTACGGGATTGATGAATCTCGAAAAGCTCGACTGGGACGAGGAAGCTCTACATGTCGCAGGCATCACTCCGGATCATCTGTCCCGCCTTGTGCCAACGACACATGTACTTAAGAAAGGCTTGAATCCTGAGTATGCCAAGGAGATGGGTATTGCGGATACGACGCCATTTGTCATCGGGGCAAGTGACGGCGTGCTCTCCAATCTGGGCGTAAACGCCATTGATCCAGGCGTCGTGGCGGTTACCATCGGTACCAGCG
Organism: Paenibacillus sp. NPDC057886; assembly: GCF_042796655.1. Taxonomy (NCBI): domain Bacteria; kingdom Bacillati; phylum Bacillota; class Bacilli; order Caryophanales; family Paenibacillaceae; genus Paenibacillus; species Paenibacillus sp. NPDC057886. The sequence goes on from NZ_JBHVMZ010000002.1 coordinate 394,170, forward strand.
GAGCGATTCGTACCGTCGTGGACAAGCCGGTCACTGATCCGAAAGGGCGCTTCTTCTGTTATGCGCTCACTAAGGATGCGTGGGTGATTGGCGGTCCGGTCAACAATGGCGGGGTTATATTCCGTTGGATTCGGGATGAGTTTGCGGCATCCGAGGTAGAGACAGCGAAACGACTCGGGATTGATCCGTATGAAGTATTGACCCGTGTTGCCGAAAATGTACCACCAGGCTCGGAAGGCCTGCTGTTCCATCCGTACATGACGGGTGAGCGGGCTCCACTATGGAACCCGAGTGCACGCGGCTCATTCTTCGGCCTGACGCTGCATCACAAGAAGGAGCATATGATTCGCGCTGCTCTCGAAGGTGTCTTGTTTAACCTGTACACCGTCATGCTGGCGATTGAAGAGAAGATCGGACGTCCCAAAAAGATTCAGGCGACGGGCGGCTTCGCCCGCTCTGAGCTATGGCGCCAGATGATGGCTGATATTTTCGACCAGGATGTCATCATTCCCGAGAGTATCGAGAGCTCTTGTCTTGGGGCAGCCGTACTGGGGCTGTATGCCCTTGGCCGCATCGATTCCCTCAGCGCCGTCTCCGGCATGATTGGATCGACGCATCGGCATCAGCCAGACCCGGATAGCGTTCGCATCTATCGCGAACTGCTGCCAATCTTCATCCGCATCTCACGCAAATTTGAAGAGGAGTATGCCGATATCGCTGCTTTTCAGAATAAAACGTTGCAGAAGTAAGTGGATTGGGTGAGTGAGTGAGTAGGCAAGTGAGCGAGTTCATCACAGGCCGCGCCTTCCTTCTGCCAAACGCCATAAGCCGTTCACCCTATCCATGCTATGGATGGCCACTGGGAACTGCGCCCGGTTCGTAATAACATATGACATCCCGATGACCAGTCTGATGCATATTCATGAGGGCCGTCCCCGAGTGCAACGGGGGACGGCCTTTTTCATGCAGGCTTTTTTTTCACAAAATATAATAAGAATGATCCACGTTACTCCTCCGCTCCCTTTACACTTAATGACGTGCTGATGAGCATGTTAAGCAAAATAGTGGCAATCAGCATGCTGAATAAAAAAACAAATGATTGACATATGGGCATAACAAAACTCCACAGCATGAAGCTGCTGTGGAGTTATAGGTTGTCTACAGGTACCTGAGAATTACTGGTTATATTTGCTGAATGCATCCTTATCTGCCTGCACATTTTCCAAATATACAATCTGTCCCGCCTCATTCACACGAGCAATATCGATGCCTGTTTTGGCATATACCGTTCCGTCCGCAGCTTGTCCACATACCGCCCAGTTCGTTTGATAGCTGCCGTCCGGTTGAAGCTTCCATTCGTCCCACATGTGTTTCACATCGCTATTGTATTCATAGAAAGCCTTCATAAAACCATCGAATCCTGTTCTGCTGGTGCCGTTCAGCACAATCTCTGCATCCGCTGTAAATAGGGACAACAGATCCTGCATCGCACGTTCGTCTGTACGGGAAGCGTCAAATAAACGAAAATAGTTGTTTAACATTGTCGTCGTGCTTGTTGTGCTCATTCGTATTCCTCCTAAAGTATACAATCCAGTTTTCCATCTTATAGTTCGAAAAATTTCAAACTAACTGAAATGAAATGTACCACACTTTCCATCCCCAGAACAACCATCAGTTCGAAAAAAATCAAACATTGAAAGAGATTGTCGAATATGCTACCGTCATAGATATGAAAACTCCAACGATACCTATGGCTTCGGAATTAAATCTGACCACAGTCTGCAACGCACTGGGTGATCCGGTACGGATGAAAATTGCACACTGTCTGGCTAGCTCTGGCGAGAAAAACTGTTCCGCCTTCGAAGTAGACCATATTTCCAAATCAACGTTGTCTCATCACATCAAAATCCTGCGTGAAGCAGGCCTTATCCGTCCCCGCATTGATGGCAAACAGCACTTTTATTCTCTGCGAAAGGAAGACTTGAGCACCCGCTTTCCCGGTCTTGTTGAACTGATTCTGAATACAACCGAGGAATATGCACATTAAGGAAAACTAAGCTTGATTCATGCGATACATCATCTTATGGATTGTATAGAGGAGGCTGATTGCTTGGATAAAAAAGCGGCAAAAATTCTGCTGGGCACCTTCTGGGGAAGCGACGGCTGGAAAACAATATCGGCTCCCTTCTCGGGGGATGACTTTGAATATGCCAAGAGCAAAGGTGTGATGTTCGATCCACTGACCATTACCCATGATGAGATCGTCGCACGTTTGCATGAGATTCATCAGGACAACTCCATCAAGCGACGGGTAGTATCGGCATTTTTACACAGTTTGTCTACAAAAAAAGTGTACCTTCGCAGTGCGCTTTCCAGCTGGGCTTTAACATCGCAACTGCCTTTGCATACCTACGAGGAACGCCGTGCGCTGCATGCCAACACCAGCTCCTGCGGGGATTGTAACTTCCTGCGACTTCAATCGGACAAAACGTATACAGACGTTGATCTCAACGTATTGAACTTTGAACGGGTCAAATGGGGCGGAGTCCGCCACAACAACCTGTTATACTGCCTGATGGATCTGGATCTGCTGCTGACCAACAAGGAAACCATCTATGAAGTGACTGACACAGATTTCGCTATACTTGTGAGCATGCTTGAAGCAGCGCAGACCTGCGAGCCGCATGAGAGCGCACGCGGGCTAGAAAAGCGGTGGAAAGGTTTGTTGCCATCCAGCAAACAGGAACGCGACGCAATCCTCGAAATCTGGGGAGCATCCGGTCTGCTTGTTCCGCAGGATACGCCACGAAAAGGCAGAGGTGGGTACAGCGACTTCCACTTTGCCGCAACCTGGCAGGGCGATGACGGTTATAGCGCAGATGCGGCAATTTCCATCTTTGGCTCCTATCTGCCCCAGAAACTTTAAGCTAGAATGCTCTCCTTCGAGTTTGAATGAAGCTTAGGTTACAATAATGACATCGACAGATTTCCTGTTTAGCTCGTATAATAGGGGGAAATTGGTAGATAGGAGTGAATCAAGCGAATTTATGGTATACATACTGGCTTTTATGCTGTCTTTTGCTGTCGTGGTTCTGCTTATTCCGCCGCTTGGTCGACTGGCACATCGGCTCGATTTTGTGGACAAGCCCCGGCAAGACGTGGAGCGCAAGCTGCACAGGCAGCCCATTCCACTGACGGCGAGTTACGCGATATTTACTGGATTCTTCCTGACATACATTGTTCTGACGAAAGAAATTTCATGGGAAACCGCGGCCTTGGTCGCTGGCGGCATGCTGCTGTTAACCATTGGCACCGTCGATGACTGGTACAAAACCAAAGGCAAAGACTTCCCCGCCCTGCCCAAGATGGTTATTCAGGTCTCGGCGGCAGTGCTCGTATTTGCTTCCGGCATTGCGTTCACGGGATTCGTGAATCCCTTCAACTCCGAATACATCATGCTCCCGATCTGGCTGCAATTCATTCTGACGATCCTGTGGATCTTCGGTGTGACGACAGTTATTAATTTCACGGATGGCATGGACGGACTGGCAGGCGGTTTATCTGCCATCTCAGCCATTACACTGTTTATCGTTGCAATGACCAAAGGCCAAACCGATTCTGCCCTCATGGCCATTACGCTGGTCGGTGTAACCCTTGGTTATCTGAAATATAACAAAGCTCCAGCCAAAGTGTTTATGGGAGATGCAGGGGCTACATTTCTCGGCTTTATCCTGGCGGTAATCGCTCTAGACGGTGCATTCAAACAAGCGACCATGCTGTCCATTTTCATCCCTATTTTGGCGCTCGGTGTGCCGATCTTCGACAACATTTTTGTGGTCATCAAACGTTTCATTCAAGGCAAAGCCATCTATCAGGCAGATGCAAGTCAAGCCCATTATCGCTTGCTGCGTGCAGGTCTGAATCACAAACAGGTGGTTGGCGTCCTGTATCTCATCAGCACTTGTCTTTGCCTCTCATCCATTATTTTGATGCTGGTAGAAATGTAATATTAGAAACAAACGTTACAACATAAGGTTGTAACAAAAGAGACGAGCCCACTGATCCTGTGGCTCGTCTCTTTGCTATGTCGCTGATGATGCGAACTAACCTTTTAATAGGGTAGCAGCTACCGTGTCGTGCGCAAACCTCTGGCTTCGCCCTCTACCCTTTTCACTACACGCCCTGCAACTGACCTTATATTCGCTCTTATCTGAAAGCTACAGGTGGCAGCGGGACCGCAGGTTTCTGCCCATCTGCCCAACCCGGTCGATCAAGTTCAACGAGACGGCGATAACGCTCTTCCCTGACTAGCAATTGTTCGTGAGAACCCTGCATGGTAATCTGTCCATTTTCCATAAAAATAAGTTCGTCCATCCGTTCCGCTCCCATCAGGTGATGAGTGACCCAGATCATTGTTTTGCCCTGCATGCTGTCCAAAATGGTTCGCATGAGCGCTCGCTCCGTCACAGGATCAAGCCCTACCGTCGGTTCATCAAAAATAACGACAGGCGTTTCGCGAAGAAGTACCCGGGCCAGCGCAATCCGCTGCCTTTCTCCACCGGAGAAACGAAGCCCTGTCTCCAGCATCGGTGTATGATAACCCTGCGGCAAAGATTCAATAAGGTCGGATAGACCTACTTGCGCAGCCACTCGCTGGATTTCTTCGTCTGTTGCATGTGGACGACCGATTCGCAAATTGTTGGCTACCGTTGTATCAAATAGATGTGGACTTTGGTTCAGTACCGCAATGACATCCGTTACATTTTCGCCCAACGTTTGTACCGGAAGATCATTGATAAATACGTTTCCGGCGGATGGATGCAGCACTCCCTGAATGAGCTTCAGAAGGGTTGATTTGCCACCGCCACTGCGACCGAGAATAGCCAAGCGTTTACCCTGAGGAAGATGAAGAGACACCTCCTGCACCGCATACGGGGCAACTGGCGTATAACGATAACTCACCTGATCGATCTGAATGTCGGCTCGCAGCCTGGGCGGAATGCGCAGGCGGATGCGTCGATCCGAAGCTCTTTCCGTACGATCCGGGGAACCCAGCTGCTGTCCAGCTACCAGATTGCTGTCTGGTACACCTGTGGTCATATCCTTTTTGGCTCCAGCTGCTGCATTCGCTTCTTCGGTTCCAGACTGTTCTGGCTTATTCTCTTCACCTTCCAAGTGCTGCAATCGTTCCAGCGATTCACGATACTGCGGGATATGGTCCACGGCATCTCCTACAGGCAGCAGTGCTTCCGTGAGTGGAAACAACACCAGCACAAATGCAGCAATCATGACCGCAGGCAGCTGTCCGGCAGAAGCCGCACTTCCCGCCCATAAGGTCACCGATACCACCATCAGTCCGATCACGCATTGCGCGACCAGATCACGCCAGCGCGTCCATTGCCGCAAGCGGAGTCGAATCATATCTGCCTGTCCTTCAGTCTCTTCCTGCCGACGCACAAATTCTTCAGCTCGTCCACTCGCTATCCAATCCCCGAGGCCAAGCACACCATCTGTCAGACGAGTGTACAACTTGGCATTTTCCCGCTTCAGTCGCACCCGCAACTTCCACGTCACACGGAGGGAAATGGCAGGCAGCACGGCAACCAGAAACAGCATATACAACCCCATCCACAGTGCAAACCCCAGATCAACGCTGCCAAAAGCCACAACAACGCCACCGTACATCACGAGTGCCGTAACCGCTGGAAATACCGTCCGCAGGTAAATATCCTGCAGTCGTTCTACATCCTCTGCGAGAGCACCGAGTACGTCTCCTGTCTGCATGCGGGAGCGTAGGAACAGTGCCTGCGGCTCCAAAATCCGATACAGCTTCACGCGCTGATCTGCAAGCACACGCAAAACGGCATCATGTCCGGCCAGACGTTCGGCATACCGAAATACGGCACGGAAAATCCCAAATGCACGAACACCCACAATAGGTACATATACCATTAAAATATTTTCAGGACGGAGGGCCGACTTGGAGATCAGAAATCCGGAGGTGAAAAGCAGCAGCACAGCACATAACGTAGCGCATATCCCCAGCGCAATGACTGCCACGAGTCTCCAGCGGTACTGTGCCATGTACGGAGTGAGCCAGCTATTCTTTTTGTCACCGCTCCGGGCTGTTTCTGTCTGCTCATATCCGGCTTTCATCTTACACCGCCTCCATTTGGGCCTGAATCATCTGGTAATAAACACCTTGTCGGGCCAACAATTCCTCATGTGTTCCTGTCTCTGCAACCGTACCGCCATCCATCACGATAATGCGGTCCATATGCGGCATCCAATGCAGTCGATGTGTTGCCAGAAACACCAGCTTACCCTCAAACAGCGGCAGCATCGTCTGTTTCAGTTCATACTCGGTCTCCACATCCAGATGCGCAGTCGGCTCATCGAGCAGCAGGATCGGGCGGCCACTAAGAAGAGCTCTCGCCAAAGCCACCCGCTGTTCCTGCCCGCCGCTGAGCTGCCTTCCCCCAGCCCCAATCGGCTCCTGCAACCCTTTCGGCAATGAGGAGGCAAGCTTATGCAAACCGGCTGCGTGAATAGCGTCAGCCACCTCCACATCCGAAGCTTCGGGCATATAGAATCGAACATTATCCGCCAGACTTCCACTGAAAATAGTTGGATGCTGCGGGATGGCCGCCGTTTGTTTTCTCCAATCTTCCATCATCTCTGGAGAGAAGGGCTGGCCGTTATATAAGATCTGGCCTGAAGTAAACTGCTGGAAGCCTGCCAGTACATCAATCAGGGTTGATTTCCCTGCTCCGCTCGCTCCGATAATTCCTACTTTGCCAAGGCCGGAAACCTGAAACGTTACATCATTCAATGAGCATGGCACGTCTTCCTGATGCCGTACCTGTACGTTGGTGAGCGCCAATCTGCTCGTCGCCTCCCAGAAGGTTTTCGATGAGGAGGCAGCGACGCCACTTCGGCCATTCACCTCACGCAAGACCACCCGTATGGTGGATGGAGAAATATCGCTTGGGCCAGAAGAAGACTCAGGCGAAGAGGATTCTTCGTTCTTTTCTGCCACACCCTGTAGAACAGCACTCGTGTATGCTTCCTTTTGCTTACGTTCGGCCAATTTCCCCCGTTCAATCATCTGGCTGATTGCTTCCCCTGCCTCTTTGCCGTCCAGTGTGGCGTGGTAATCTGCGCCTACCATTCTTACAGGCAGGAAGTATTCGGGCGCGAGAATAAGTACGGTCAGCGCTGGCCCAAGCAGCATATGTCCTTCCGTCAGGCGCAGCCCCAACCCAACCGCCACTGAAGCCACCGACAGCATGGTGAAGAAATCGAGTGCGAAGGAGGACAGAAAAGCCATACGCAGAGTAGACATCGTAGCCTTGCGATAACGCTGACTGACCCGAATGATTGTTTCTCCATGCTTACCGCTTTGTCCCAGTGTTTTGAGTGTTTCCAGTCCACGCAGCGTATCCACAAAATGGTTGGCCAACGCTTTATACGACTTGAACTGTCCATCGATCTTGCGCTGTGCAGCCAGTCCCACCAAAATCATAAACACGATCAGGATCGGCAGTGTCAGCGTCAAAATCACCCCGGACATCATATCCAGCTTGAAGACATAGAACAGAATAACCATTGGCGTGAACCCCATCCCCAGCATGCGGGGAATAAACAGTTCAAGATACGTCTTATACTGGGCTGTTCCTTCGCGTGCCAGCGTAACCAGGTGCCCTGTTCCTTCCGTTTTGGCAAAACGCGGTCCCAGCCGGAACCACTGCTCCACCATTTGTCTGCGCAGATCGTTTCCTGTCTTCTCCGCGTACCGCGAAGCGATGAGCTGCAACCAGAACGATAGGGCATAGCGGGCGGCAAAAGCGGCCAGGAAAAACAGCAGCACCGGGTACTGCTCCGTTACGGGTGAACCTTGAAACAATGCCGTAATCGCCTGTGCCAGCCATTTCGCCTGCATGATAATCGTCATCGCCTGTAACAGTACCAGCGCTGAGGCCAGCGCAAGTACTGGCCGGATGCCCGGCAGCTTCAGCAGCCCCCGTCCCATATCAGTACTCCAGGTGATGCTGATCGTTCAGACGTTTGCGGAAAATGTAATAACTCCAGATCTGATAGCCGAGTACAAACGGAAGCAGCGTACAAGCCACAATCGTCATCACTTTCAGCGAATATGCACCGGATGCCGCATTGTAGACCGTCAGGTCAAACGCCGAACCCATAGAACTTACCATGACCCTTGGAAACAGACCGATAAACACGGAGGCAAACGCAATGGCAATTACGGCTCCCGTCATGCCGAAGGCCCAGGCTTCACGTTTCTGACGTACGAAGTAAGCCGCCAAACCCAATGAAGCAGCGCCCAGGACAACCATAATCCAGAGTGCCCAGCCACGTACGGCAAATACATCGGTCATGAAGTATGTCATCACGGCGTAGACCGCGAGAATTGCGGCCAGCGGAAGCATCAGTTTTTTGGCCGTATTCAGGGCACGCTCCCTGAGGTCACCGACAGTCCGCAATGAAGCAAACAGCAAACCATGCACCAGACACAACAATGTCACGCTCAACCCGCCTACCACCGTATACGGATTAACGATGTCCAGGAAGCCTGGACGAAGCTGCATCTGCCCATCAATAGGCAGGCCTTTCATTAAGGTAGCGAAAACAACCCCGAACAGGAATGGCAGTAACGCACTGGAGACTACGATGATGATGTCCCATGTTTTGCGCCAGCGTTCATGTCTCATCTTGCTGCGGAATTCAAAGGCAACGCCGCGGCCGATCAAGGCCAGCAGCACCACGACCAGCGGCAGATAAAAACCGCTAAACAGCGTGGCATACCAGTGCGGAAAGGCTGCAAACATGGCACCCCCCGCCGTAATCAGCCAGACCTCATTGCCATCCCAGAACGGACCAATCGAGTTGATCAGGGTACGACGTTCACGATCCGTTTTACCGATAATTGCAGTGGACATGCCCACACCAAAATCAAAACCTTCCAGAAAGAAAAAACCAACAAACAGGACGGCAATCAGCAAAAACCACAACTCACTTAGTGACAACAGAATAACCCCCATCCACGCCGAACGGATCGGCCGATTCATCATGCTCCTCCGGCTTCTCGACTGCATATGGCCCTGCCTTGATTTCACGAACGAACAGATAAACCATCACAATTCCGAGAACCGTATAAGCTGCTGTAAAAGTAATGGTGGAGAACAAAATCTGGCCTGCGCTTACGTTCGGGGATACCCCTGCTGAAGTTGTCATATAACCAAATACCGTCCACGGCTGCCTTCCCACCTCAGTCATAATCCAGCCCGACGTATTGGCGATAAACGGCAGGGAAATGGCAAACACCATCAGACGCATAAACCACTTGCCTGCTCCCTCCAACTTCCGGCGCATCGCCAGGAATGTACCGTATAGAGCTAGCAAAATCATCAATCCGCCCGCAGCAATCATGATGCGGAAGCTCCAGAACGTCGTCCGTACCGGTGGAATATAGTCCCCTGGTCCATACGTTTGCTCATACTCTGCTTGAAGTTCCTTCATGCCTTTGACACTGCCAGAGAACTTGCTATAGGACAGATAACTGAGCAATCCAGGGATTTTGATCTCGCCGGAATTCTCCTGTTTGTCCGGGTCGATAAAGGCTACCACCGTCCATGGTGCAGGGTCTTCCGTCGTCGTCCATGTTCCTTCACTGGCCGCCATTTTCATCGGCTGCGTCTCCACCAGATATTGCGCCTGGAAGTGACCCGAGAAGGCAACCCCCAGCGAGGAAACCAAGCCAATAATGATGGCAATGTTGAACGATTTGCGGAAAATCTCCACATCCTGCTTCTTCATCAACTTGTAGGCACTAATCCCGGTTACCACAAATGCGCCTGTCATCAGGGCACCAAAGATCGTATGCGGGAACTCTACCAGCAGTTGACCATTCGTAATCAGTGCAAAGAAGTCATTCATCTCGGCTCGGCCATTATTAATCTCGAAGCCAACCGGATGCTGCATGAATGAATTGGCTGCCAGAATCCAGAGCGCGGACAGGAATGTACCGACAAATACCAGCCAGATACAAGCCAAATGCACTTTTTTGGACAAACGATCCCATCCAAAAATCCAGAGTCCAATAAAGGTAGACTCCATAAAAAACGCCAGCAAGGCTTCAATCGCCAGTGGCGCACCGAACACATCCCCGACAAACCGGGAATACTCGGACCAGTTCATGCCGAACTGGAATTCCTGAAAGATACCTGTCACCACACCGACGGCAAAGTTAATCAGGAACAGCTTGCCCCAGAATTTGGCCATCGTTTTGTAAACTTCCTTACCCTTCACTACGTACAACGTCTCCATAATGGCTATCAGCAGCACAAGACCGATGGACAGCGGCACAAAAAAGAAATGGAAAATCGTTGTGAGCGCATATTGGATACGCGATAACATGATCGGATCCATACCGTTACCCCTTCTTTCTGTTCACATCACAGTTTTCGTATTTGGCATTGAAGCCCCTTCTTCAGTTTCTGTCAGCCAAACACGTATTGATGAACGTATTGTGCCAGATAGACTATTTTATACATGTGACAATTATCACAAACCCTGCCATGACAGCAAAAAAAAGTGACGATGGTCACACAATAGAAAAAAACAAACCTAATCTTAGGGCTTGCCAGCTTCGTCTATTCACGGAAGATGCTCATGTTTGGGACGGAACGCCCATATGTTAGTGTCAGGCATAAAATACGCTGGGTAACAAAGGCATTACATATTGAATTATTGGCTTCATTGATATCATTCAAAGCGCGCCAATCCGATATTCATCAGATGGTGCTGCTTCAATCCATGAACGGACAAAAATGTAAATCAAGTGAGGTGATTCATCGATGGAAGAGCTGTCTCCAATCCCGGACCCGGAGCCTCATCAAGGGGTAGATGCAGAACAGTCAAGTACGGCCCTGCCTGCCTTTCGTTATGTTCTTTTCCCCCGGAAGGGAGGATGGTCTGCTTTTCCCTATTCAGACATCGCTGCTCTAATGGTAGCGGAAGGGCCTGTCTATTATGTCAGCAGTCTGGAACGCTCCGAGGAAATGCCTGCGAATATCACCGTCATCACCCTTTCCGAAGCTGAACAACTGTTACAGGAGCCCCGTACGGTTGCAGTGGTTGCTCATCCCTACTGGCTGACTGCCACAGCCTCGCTCCATCCGGAGCTCTGTATTGTACTTCTCCCCGAGCCGGTTGGTGAAGAAGCAGAATCCCCCTTATGGGAGAGCTGCATTTCAAGACTGGTCGGAATCGCCGATCTTGTGGGCACCACTTCAGAAACACGCTATATGAAGCTGGTATTCCAGGGCGTATGCGCCATCTGGCTGAATGGAGAGGATACCTCTCCTGCTGGTGTCATGCAAAAGAATGACCTCGAAGTCCCCCTCCGGGACTATGAACTGCTATTCCTGCATGCGCTGCGACAAACACTCTCGGGTGTTCAGAATACGGTCACCCAGCTGCAATGCAGTGTGCGTGCCGACTTCTATCGTCAGCTTCGATCCAAAGCAGGAGCGCATGAGACGATTTCCTTTTTGCTGGCAGCCTATGAATATGTGCTTGAAGATTCCAGAGCGGCCGCTTCACTTAAGGAAGCCTTCTCTCACGCAGTATTAAACGGGCGCAATGATTGTGTAAGCTCCCACTATCGATTCCTCTCTGCGATTCATGCGAGGACCGGAGAAATCGAGAACGCGTTGCAAGTTTATGGAATCAGCGCAGGCAACGAGCAGGAACGGTACCATTATGAACAACTCTGCCGCTGGCTGGAGGCCGGGGAGGAGCAGCTCGTCCGGGCAGAACTGCTACGTCTCAATGATGATTATGGAAACGCATTGCATATTTTGGATGAACTCGGAGGCGAAACGGCACGGCATTGGAAATTTCGTATCTATCGGGAGACTGGACGTGTTGAAGATGCATTAGATTTGGTGCACGCAGTAGATATTCAGGATAACCCCAGCCGACAGGATTATCGGCAGCTGTCGGGTCTAGCCCTGGCTCTGCGCGGAGAACGTCACGGGGCTGTGAGACAATTTTTGGAGACGGCACTGGAGGATGAAGATGCTCTTGCACGAATCGTCGAGATGGAACTGTTGGATCAAGCCGTCCAGCAATTGCTGGGGGAGGTGCCATGATGCTGGACCCGAAGAAGCGCAGACAACATGTGAATGGACCGATAGTGCATAGGGATATCCGATCCGAAACAACACATACTCCAACTGAAACGCTGGAATCGCTGCACGCTGACCCAAAGGGCCAAGGAGATCAGGATGCTGTAAAACACCAGGAAACAGACCTATTTAGAGAGCCGTTTTCCGTTCGTCGGGTTCGTAAAAGTCAGGGCAACAAACTGACCGCCATGCTTCAGGTACGTAACGAGCGTGGGCGATATCTGGAGGAAGTGCTGGACGATCTCAGTGAATTCGTGGATGAGATCGTCATTGTGGACGATGCCAGCACAGATGGAACACCCGATATATGCAGAGCCTATCCAAAGGTCGTTCGTCTGGAAGTGCTGGAGAAGCCTTTATTTGCGGAGGAATGGCGATTACGGAATGCTTTATGGCAGGCAGCGGCAGGTACCTCGCCGGATTGGCTGCTCTCGGTTGATGCCGATGAGCTATACAGCACGGAAGCGAAGAAAGCGATACGCGCTCTGATTAACCAGGAGCATGCGGATTGGATCGCTTTCCGTTTCTACGATATGTGGGGCGGACGAACTCACTACCGGGAAGATGACCTTTGGGGGCTTCACCGACGTCATACCGCTTCCCTGGTCCGCTATATGCCGGGTTATCCCTACTTTTATCCGCAGCAAAATCATCATGTTCCCCGCCTTCCCTTGCCCTGCACCGTATTGCCCGGAATCAGCACGGAATTGAAGGTGCAGCATCTTGGCTGGGCAGGAAGTCTGGAGGATCGGGTTCGGAAATATTTGCGTTATAAACGAATTGATCCACATGGCGAGTGGGGAAGCCTGGAACATTATGAATCGATTCTTGATCCGGAGCCCCGACTGATTCCGTGGAAGGAGGAGCAGTGAGATGGGCGTGGTCAGCATATTGACACACAGCTTTACCGATGGCTATAACCGGGAGTTCAGCCGGGTGTTCGGGGGCGGTCTGGAGCGTTACGTCCTTGATTTGTGCAGCGTCATCCGCGGATTGGGACATATCCCCGAGGTTCATCAGTTGTCCTATTTTGAAGCTTTTCAGACCCGCACGGAACAGATCGATGTATACGGGTATGCCTACGATATGAATGATGTGCCCGAAGCTTTTACCCGAATGGCCGCCGCCGCACGAGGGCCTGTGATCTATGCAAGCTGCCTATGGCAGCCCATTGCCTACAAGCCCGGCAGTCTTGGCATCTGCCATGGAATTAACTGGGATCGTCCCGCGCTGCCGCTCGAAACCAAGCAGCAAGTCGCTGAGCATATTCAGCTGGCACTGGATGGACTTGTACGCATCGTGTCAGTCGATTCGCATTTTCAGACCTTTTGCCGTGCTGCTTGTACGTTTGCCGATCCCGGTCAGGTTGTGCTCATTCCCAATGCAGTGGATACCTCCTATTTCACACCTGCTCCGCCAAGGCGTACGTTAGAGCTTGAACAGGAAGAAGAATGGCTGGCAGCATGGAAGAAAGATCTTGCAAGCCATGAAGATCATGCTGGAGTTGTCATTTCGGGGTTAAATGCTACGTCATTCGTTAGGGAAAGAAACGATGGAGACGGCGTGGTGCGGGCGGACAGATCCGAGGTGACAGTAATTGCTGAAGAACTGGACTCGGCAAATATCAGACAGGGTCCAGCTGGTCTGCAGCCAAGTGAGCTGATAGGTGTTCATTTGAAGGAACAGGGCGATGACACAACGGCTGCGACTTATGTGAACCCTTCGCGCCCACTGCGCATTCTATATCCTCGCCGCATCAGCATGGAGCGGGGCATTATTCCGATGATGCTGGCAGCTGACCGACTGCTCGGGGCCTTTCCCGATCTGGAGGTCGAATTTGCCGGCGAGCTGGTCGAAGGCAGTACGGTGGGCCGATCCTTCCGTTATTGGCATCGCACGCACCCCCATGCTGATCGAATCAAACATCGCACGTATGATTTTCGGGATATCCGCGAGGCCTACCATCAGGCAGATATCGCCGTGATCCCAACTGTCTTCTCGGAAGGAACGTCCTACGCTTGTCTGGAGGCGATGAGCTGTGGGCTTCCGGTTGTTGCTTCCAATGTTGGCGGACTGAATGATCTGATTCAGGATGGCTTCAACGGGCTGCTGGTACCTCCAGATGAAGAAGCGCTGACCGCTGCACTGGTGCGTCTCGTTCAGGACAGGGCCGAGCGGGAGCGGCTGGGTATCTATGCCCGCGAGACGGCGCTGTCCTACGATATATCCCAGTGGCGGCGCAGGTGGAGTACGGTATTGGAATCTTTTCTGTCAGAAGCAGGATTAAAGGAGGGAATTCGGGGATGATGGATACGCCAAATGCAACGGATTTCATGGAATCAAGATACATTCGGGAGGGTGACCCCAAAACGGATACATTGGTTTTTCCACTGCATCCTGCGTGGTGGAGCCGTCCGTACGAGTACGAATGGGCACGCCAGTTTGCACGTCAGGAAGATGTCGTACTCGACGCTGCCTGTGGTATATCCCATCCATTCAAATTCTGGCTGGCAGAGTACTGCCGGGAAGTCCATGCCTGTGATTGGGATGAGCGCATTTTGTCCAGAGAAGCGATCCGGCTGGATATCGCTTCTGATTTTGGTGAGCAGGCCGCACGTGATCTGCCAGAATCAAGCCTGGACCGACTGCATCTTGCGCAGGCCAATCTGGCTCAGCTTCCGTATGCATCCGAGATGTTTGACAGCGTATTCTGCATCTCTGTGTTGGAGCATCTGGATACAGGAACGATGCTGCGGGCCTTTCGCGAATTCGCCAGGGTGCTAAAGCCGGACGGACGGTTGATTGCCACGTTTGATGTGCCCGAGATGCGCCCTGATCTGCTGGAGACCATTATGGCTGTCACTGGACTGACGATCGAGGGCAAGCTAAGCGTGAAAGAACCAGAGGATGCCATCTGGTCTGACATGTATGGCCCGGCAATCCGTTGTTTTCGTGCTGTTATTCGTAAAGAGTAATTGGGATGGATAAACGGATCATAGAACAAGATCAACTCTAAATTCTTTGATTACCAAAGTCGTTAGAGATGAACCAGCAGCATTCTGCACTGGTTGGCGTATGCTTCGGTGAACGCTGCGCCGGGTGATGTCAGGCGCAGCAGGGTGTGCAGGCCCGGCGGGATTGCCGCCGCCGGGCTGCCGGAGGCGGCAGGGTGCCGTGCAGTGACTTGGGCCCATTCGGCCCAATCACGCGCAATGCGCTGCCGCCCGGCGAGCAAAGCGAGCGTGCCCGCCAGTACCATGGCGGGCACTTCGTGCGTGAAGGGCTGCTGCGCGCCATGCGGCGTGCCGAACAGCGCAAGCAGCCCTTCACGCACGCTCGCGGGCGCGCGCAGCGGGCCGCAGGCGGAAGCGCCGCGAGCAGCGCCGGCGCCTGGCCGGGCGGCAGGGCCTGCAGCAGGCGCAGCCATGCGGCCCAGGCGCCTACGCGCGCGAGCGCCAGCGCCGCGGCGTGCACGGCCTGCGGCGCTGGCGTGGCGCAGCTGGCCGGGGCACCGCGCAGCAGCGCTTCGGCTGCGCGGGCTGCGTCGGGCGTGGCCGCCTGCTGCAGCCCAGCCGTTCATGGGCCATGCCTTCCAGAGTCAGGCTGCGATACGTTCCGGCACCGGAAACGGACGTATATCGACTGGCTGTGGAAGCTGCCGCTTTGGCCTGCTTGAGCAAGTCGAGCGCCGCAGTATCCCGTCCCTGATCGAGGGCCAACACAGCACCAAGCTCTAGCAGATCGGGGAAGTCAGCATACATCGGCCTTCATTCCTCAACGATAGCGAGTGCTCTCTCTGGGCGGCGACGTTCCCGCCAGGCATAGGCCGTTTTTTACCTCCCCCGGCATTGTGGCTCCACCTGAGAATAATGCAGGTAGTACCGGCAATCTGTACAACGCAGGTTCAACCAACTCTACAACACTAGGATTGCTGGGTGGCAGTGTTATTGCTACTGTACAACTGACCAACCCCGCCGGGAGCGGTAAAACTGTATATATCTCACGGCTCTCCGGTGGAATCACGGTCGCGCTTAACTTGCTTTCTACCTTCACCGGTTCCATGAATCTGTCTGCAAATGGAACACTGACATCACCGAGTGCACTCACACCAGTAAACAACAATTTATCAAGCAGTAACACCAGTATTGCAACAGTACGATTCTCTTCGGCTGCTCCCACAGGTGTTACAACCTTATTGGCTTTGCCCTAGCAGGTAGGTCCTTTTCTATCCGATGAACTAGGACGCTACGTGGTTCCTCCCGGTCAGTCCATTAACCTGACCGGGAGCGGTTCACTCACTGTTGGGGGGCTAATGGCCTCCACGTCCTATTTCTCTTGGTGGGAAGCATGATGTACTGCTCTAATACATGGAAATAGCCGCTTAGGATAAGTAACCGTAGCGGCTGTTCATGGTTCATCTGCATTTTATCGTAACGATGGTATTCATGGTTGTCTGACCGACTTCTGTCCAACTTCTCCTGTCGACTCTGCCGGATATGGTTGTTTCCCCTCCCATAAGATCCGTTGCAGCAGCATGCCTGCCAAGCCAATGGCCAGTGTCGCCATCCCGATATATTGAAATGTGGGACTAGGCCCCACGCTCCGAATCAACGCACCGCCAGCAAGTGGAGCAACGACCAGCACGACACTGGAAAGCGAGTTTTGAATACCGAATACACGGCCTACATAGGCAGGAGGGGTTTCTTTTTGCAGCAGGTAATTCAACGTCACCATAAACAGGCCATTGCCCAGTCCGATGCATAACCCCCAGATGATGATCCAGAGCTCGGACGTTTGGGAACTGACCCAACCAAGCGCAGCAATTCCGGCACCAATCAGCACATATCCTCCACCCAGCCCCCAGCCATATCCGATTCGGGGAAGCCGATTCAACAACAGAATAATTACAACTGCACCTGCCCCAGCAGATGATCCCAGCCAGCCGATCAGGGCTTCGTTACCCGGCTTGATCTCCCGAAACAGCGTCGTAAACTGGTAATCGATCATGAGGATCGCCATTAATCCAAAGCAACCAAACAGAATCGTACTCAGAAGGGTGCGGCTGCTCTGAATAAAACGCCAGCCCTTCTGCCATTGGCTGAATAAGGACTCCGTGGTCTCCCCCGTTTCCAAAGGACTGCCGTCCGATGCAGACGGTTCCGATTCCTCGGTTAGACGCCGTAAAGGCCATAATACGGCTCCGGACAACAAACGTGTACAAGCATTGATTAAAATACAGACTTGCGGTGAAAATACGGCCACAATGACTGCACCCAGCAGTGGTCCGGCAACTTTGGAGCATTGGTTCACAAAACCGTTCAGCGACGATGCCTGAAACAGATGCTCCTCTGCTACCACTTGGCGTGTGAGCGCCTGCTGCGCAGGAACATGGAATACCCCCATCATCGCTCGCAAAGCAAGAAGCGGCAACAGCCATGCCGCACTTGGCGCAAACAGAATTCCAATCGTTAGCAAAACGGTGATCACATCACATATCATCATGATTTTCACCTTATGCAAACGATCAGCCAGTGCACCTGCCACCGATCCAAGTACGATACCCGGAACAGCCATACATACCGGAATAAGGGCAATGATCAGTGGATCAGCACCCCAACGATAAGCGACCATGACCTGGATGGCGAGCGCGTCAAACCAATCTCCAAAGGTCGCGAGCGAATACGCAATAAACATCCGCATGAAGCGGAAGTTGGTCCATAGGCTTTTGGATGAGCCATTGGACGAAATGGATGATGGATTGGGTTCATTTGAAATGACGGTCATACGTTATACTTCCTCCCCTGATTACAGCCTTGTTGCTGACTTGTATGTTCCTTGGCTGTAATCATAAGGGTGTTATATCAGAGGAAGATCAGAGGATGGGGAAAACGGGGATAAAAATGTGCCGATTTCTTCCACAATTTGCTGTCCATAAACAGGCACGCCGTAACTTTTGGAGATATCTGCATGAACTTGACGGTATTTAGTGCAAAGACGCCCCTCTATCCGGTGGTGTGCCATGAACAACAATATCTGGTAGGCCGAATTGAGATATAACGGAGCGTTCAGTGTCATTTTCAATACGTCCAGACCATCGTCCATTCTCGGCTCTGCCTCTCGGATTCGCCCCTGTCTGAGCAGCCATAGACCTTCCATAATTTGAAAGCGTCCGATTTCCCGCAAGTATGGCGCATCTTTCAACCCGGAACGCAGAGCAGCCATCTGATTCTCTACCGCTTCGCCGCTGCCCCCCCACAGCTCCACATACAACTCTGAGAGCTTTACCGGAAGTCTGAAATGGACTAGTTTATCTTTCTCCATCACATGATACGTTTCAATGAGTCGAGCTTTGGCTCGTTCATACTGGCCCACTTCTGCGTAGACTTCAACAATGTTCAGAATACGAAGTTCACGAAGCTGATCTGCAGACAATGCGGATGAATTCAGAGCCTTTTCATACAATGGCAAACTCTCCGACGGTTCAATCAGGGTATGTGTAAAAATCAGTAACCAATATAATCGTTCCTCGAAGGGAATTTCCGTCGTTGTAATCAACCATTCCAGATCTCCCTGAATAAAGTGGATATACAACTGATAAAATGGATCAATCTCAATGCCCAGCGCTTCTTGCTGATCCAGCAGCGTGAGCATCGATTTGCCCTGCCCATACAGATGATATTTGCGGAACAATCCATGAATCGCTTCTCGCATCTCCTGATCTTGAGCAGAAGGATTGGAGGGCAGTATCGCCATATTCGATCGAATGGTAAGCCGGTAACCATAACCACGCACGGTCTCCAGTGCAATTTCTTCCCAACGTTTCAGTTTCTTGCGCAGACGGTATACATGGTCGTCCACGGTGCGTTCAACCGGATATTCCAGGGGCCATACCCGGTCCAGCAGTTGGCTGCGAGTAAAGGCTTTTTCCTTGTTCTCATACAGAAAATGCAGCAGTGCAAATTCCTTCGCGAGCAGGCGAATGGAATCGGTACGCCGGGTTACGGTGTATGTTCCTTCATCGAATTGTAACGACATGCTTGGCCCTCCTATGTATGCTTACTAATTGTGGTCCTTATTCTGTTTCAACATACCACAAAAACCCTTTGCGAGAACGCAAAAGGTTATGTAATGAGATGTACTGGCTCTCTTCGGTGATCGCAAGGTGCTTCCTGGATTTAACCCAGCACCACGCGATCATCGGCCATTTTTTTGCCGCTGATACGTTCAAATTCACCCAATAGCTCAGGTACAGTCAGCGTTCGCTTGCGCTCTTCACTAACGTCCAGAATAATCCGGCCTTTGTCCATCATAATTAGACGATTGCCCAGACGTATGGCCTGCTCCATATTGTGTGTGACCATTAGGGTTGTAAGTCTCATCTCTCGTACAAGCGTCTCAGTCAGCTTCGTGATCAGCTCCGCACGAGAAGGATCAAGCGCAGCCGTATGCTCGTCCAGCAGCAAAATTTGCGGCTGGGTGAATGTTGCCATCAGCAGGCTGAGCGCCTGGCGTTCACCGCCGGACAGAAGGCCCACTTTGGCATTGGGGCGTTTGTCGAGCCCAATACCGAGCTTCTCCAACTGGGCGTTGAAAATCTCCCGTCTTGCACGGGTAACTCCAAAGCCCAGTCCACGGCCCTTGCCGCGTTTGTACGCCATCGCCATGTTCTCCTCAATGGACATATGCGGTGCCGTACCCGCCATCGGGTCCTGAAACACACGGCCAATCCAGCTGCTGCGCTTATGCTCAGGCAGGCTTTTGATGGAACGGTCATTAATCAGCACATCGCCCATGTCGGGCTTCATGACACCTGAGATAATGTTCATCAACGTTGATTTCCCCGCTCCGTTACTGCCAATTACCGTCACAAAGTCTCCCGGATTCATCGTCAGGTTTACGCCAACCAGCGCAGTCTTCTCATCGGTCGTTCCCGGATTAAACAGTTTGGTCACTTGTGTAATCTCAAGCATGATCACATGCCTCCCTTCGCCTGTTGGCTCGACGACCCCATAAGCTCTTCGGTTCGTTTGCGAGCCAGGCTTTTCTGCTTCATGGAGCGCTGCATCGTCGGGAAAACAAGTGCAATAATAACGATCACCGCGGTGATCAGCTTCAGATCGGATGTGTCAAACCATTCGACCTGGAGTGCGATCGCAACCACAATCCGGTAAATAATTGAACCGACGACAGCCGCAAGCGTGGCCCAGAATACGGTTCTTGCACCCAGAATGGCTTCACCGATAATAACGGAGGCCAGTCCGATAACGATCATCCCAATTCCCATCGTAATGTCTGCAAAACCGGATTGCTGCGCAATAAAGGCTCCAGACAGCGCAACGAGTCCGTTGGACAGACTAACACCAACAATGGTGGTCACATCCGTATTCGCGCCGAAACTGCGAATCATACGTTTGTTGTCACCAGTTGCACGTAGTGCCAGTCCGATATCTGTTTTCATGAACAGATCCAGCATAATTTTGAATACCAGCACAACCACGATAATGATGATCATGACATGCTCCCCGAGAAGGGATTGTCCATGCCCATAATGGATTTGTTCGGTGCACCCAGAATACGCATATTAATTGAATACAGAGCAATCATCATCAGGATACCGGATAACAGCCCGTTAATTTTGCCTTTGGTGTGCAGCAGACCTGTACAGGCGCCAGCCACCATTCCTCCAGCCATTGCTGCCAAGCAAGCGAGCCAAGGAGAGAAGTCGTTGGATATCATGACCGCCGCGATTGCGCCTCCAGTTGTAAAACTTCCGTCTACGGTGAGATCGGGGAAGTCCAGTATGCGGAATGTAATATATACACCCAGTGCCATCAGTGCATACAACAACCCAAGCTCGATTGCCCCTTCAATTGAACCCCAAGTCAAATTCACATTGCTTCCTCCCTGTCTATCGAAAAGAATGAGGCGAACCCGCCTGCACGTCCGCCTCGCATCCGTACTGCCGGAGGATCTTCCGGTCAGATTATTGAATAATGTTGTTATCCTGGTCCTTCACTTCTGCCTTCATCTCATCGGTAACGGTGATGCCTTGAGCCTCAGCAGCTTTCAGGTTCAGAATCAGATCCAGCTTGTCCGGCACGGTGACTTTCATGTCACCCGGTTTCGTACCATTCTTCAAAATGTCCGCAGCCATTTCACCAACTTGGTATCCGTGATCGTAGTATTTGAAACCTACAGTTGCGAAAGCCCCTTTTTCCACGGTATCCCGGTCACTGGAGAAGAACGGAATTTTATTTTTGTTCGCTGTCTGGATGATTGTATCCACTGCGCTAACTACCGAGTTATCCAGCGTGATATAGAAGGCATCCACTTTGCCAACCAGAGAATCGGTTGCCTGTTTTACTTCGGACGTGTTCGTAACTGGTGCTTTGACCAGCTTGATATTATGTGTTGCCAGCGCTTTTTCGGCATTGTTCGCCATTACAACCGCATTCGGTTCGCCCTCGTTAATAACCAGACCTACCGTCTTCACATCCGGCAAATATTTGGCGATAAAATCAGCCAATTGCACGATCGCTTCCGGATTCGTATCCGATGCACCTGTTACGTTACCGCCTGGCTTGTCCATGTCACTCACCAGCTTAGCACCCAGCGGGTCCGTTACCGCTGCGAACAGCAATGGCTTGTCCTTTACTTGTTGAGCCAGAGCCAGTGCGGATGGTGTTGCAATCCCAAGGACCAGATCATTCTTGGAATCCCCGGCAATCTTCTGGGCAATGGACAGGTTGTTCGTTGAATCCCCTTGTGCGTTATTGTAATCAATCGTCAAGTTCTTGTTCTCTTCAAGGCCCGCATCCTTCAGCGCTGCAATAAATCCTTCACGTGTGGCATCCAGCGATGGATGCTCGACAATCTGCGAGATCGCGATGCGATACGATTTTTCTGCTGTACCTTCACCTGTTGTGCTGCCTGACCCCTCGGTCGTTGTGCTACCGCCGGTGTTATTTCCGCAACCAGCCGCTACGATCATGGATGCAACCATCATCAGAGACATTAACAACTTCTTTTTCATGTGTGAGAACCCCTCTCCATCTTCTAAAATATTGATACCCTCATCGTTATCCAAGTGACACGATAGGGCGGGATAAAACGAACGCTTCAACGCATTGTTGCTTTGACCGACAAAAGCAGACAAATATAGACTTTTCTCATGCGACTGAGGTCCATGACTCGTGTTGATATTTCATTGTTTCCCTAATATTAAAGTGCGACCTGTTTTCCGTCAATGGTTGAACCGCTTCCAATTTGGTTCCATTGCAGATACGTGAGAGAAAACTTTACATAAAACAAAAAAAGCCATCCACAACATTGTGCAGATGACGCCTTTAGCTTTTTTATATATTGAATTTTGCTAACGAATACGGAGTCTTCTTCTAATCTCTTTTATAAGCAAAACCTTTTCCTCTTCGGATATCCCGTCGGCAACCAGTTTGCGTGCTGCAACAGGAGCAATCCAGGGTTCAATATCTGCATAACTGATGCCAGACAATTTCTCGTACTTCTCCATAAACAAGCGAATGCTGGTCTCCCTCGTAGCATCGAGGGCAACACTAGCCTCATTTGGCAGATGCGGAGGCAAGATCGCATATCGAATCATAATGACATATTCAGCCAAGTCAGCTTCCGGATTTCCGGTCGAGGCATTGTTCCAGTCGATAATGACTGCATCATCATTCCTGAGCAAAATATTACCTGGATTTGGATCTCCGTGACATAGCTGCTGCCTTATGGGTAATCGGTCCAATTCGGCGATCACGGCTGCCTTCTCCGCTTCCGTCAAATATTGCGCTCTATGGATATCATTCCTGATATTTTCCCGCTGGCTCGGCATATCGGCCACTGAATGGGAATGAATTTGATGAAAAAGTTGTGCTGTAATCTCGGCGTCAACGTAATCATCCATTATATCTATGGGTTGCTGCAGTCTGGACTGCTCTACTGCTCTGTCCACAAATCGCTTTATAATGGGCTCACCATAAATCCGTTCAAATACAACACCTGATCGGCCTTCAACGTTCACCAGGTCATAGGGTCGTGGAACTGGTAGCCCACATGCCCAAGCAATTCGACAATGGTGTAGTTCAGCCTGTATAGCAGCCGGGATCGTGTTAGGCTTAGCCAACTTAATGATTTTGCTTCCATCCTCCCATTCAAATACCTCCGCGCATCCACCTTCTCCAATTTTGTTACCGAGCCCATGGACCATTATGCTCACTCCCTCTTCGGATTCAATACGTGAGATTTTCCTTATGCAGCAACATCTCATACATTTCCCGGATCATCTCAATCGCTTCGTTCATGTCCAGCTCCAGGGTATGAGAATTCAGTAACGTTCCAATGCCGATTAAATAGATCGTTAGTTTTAAGAAAATGCGCTTGAGTTGCTCGTAGGAAACGTCCTGCAATCGTTTGCTGTATCGCATATAATACGTGGTCAGTTCTTCGCCCAGAAACTGATCGGTGTGCGGGTTGTATTGTCGATAACCTGATAGATACAAGGCTCTAAATAGCTGTTTCTCGTTTTGCGCGAAGTACAAGAAACCGATGGTCAGGTTCAGGGCAGGAGAATTGGCGCTGTCCTTATACTCCATCATGCTATCGCGAGCAAATTCGGCAGCTTTGTCATACACACTTGCTTTCAGTTCTTCAATCTTGTTATAGAGGCTATAGATCGGTTGGGTAGAGCAATGGAGCGTCTGAGCGACGTTTCGTGCAGTGATCGCCTCAAACCCTTGCTCCCGCACAAGCTCGAAAGCGGCGGATAACACTTTTTCCTGCGTAATCTCAGATCTTGGTGGCATTTCTTTCTCCTTTTCTTAAAAATAACATATGTTATATAACGTATGTTATTGCAACAAGATACATGTGTCAAGTGTGCATGTACGATAAGATTTCCTCGTACATAACGTTTATACAAAAAAAAGAGACTGTTTCGAGTGATCGAAACAATCTCTATACATTCTAGTTCCCTGCCGCTTCGCGAATCTGATACGTGCACTTCTTGCCGCCATCAGCGTAACATTCGGTGCGCTCCACATCGGCCTGCAACAATGAACGGAACAACTCCAGTTCACAGCGACAAGCCTGCTTGTATACACTTGCCACCTGCACAATGGGGCAGTTCAGCTCGGTAAGCACATAGGTGCCATCCTCTTCCTTGGAGGCATCGGCCATATATCCATTTGCATTCTGAATGCGTGCAAGTTCCTCGACACGTCCAGCCAGGTCCTGTCCTTCCATCTGGGGAAGTCCAATGCGAAGCAGTTTGTCCCGGCGACTCTCGAACAATGCATCCACAACCCCGCTGCCTGCTGAATCCGACAGTTCCTCCAGCAGTTCCAGGGTCAGTGACGAATATGATTTGGGAAAAAAGCTGTCCCCGCGCACCGTCAGATGGTACACCGAGGACGGACGTCCAGCTGTAGCTCTGGCTTCCCTAACCTCAATCCATCCATCCTGCTCCAGTGCCGTCAGGTGACGGCGAATTGCCATGCCAGTCAGACCAAGCTCAGCTGTCATTTCCCTAGCAGTCATTGTGCCTTGCTGCTTCAGCATGAACAAAATTCGTTCACGCGTCGTTCGTTCCTCTTCGCGCTTCACGATCAGCACCTGCTCTCCCTGCTTATGCGGTTACCGGCGCTGCCTCCCGGCAGGCATCCGAGCAAAAGCGGTTATGCGTCTCTTCGCAATCCTCACAGCTTACGTGCTGCAGGTTGCAGGTTGGACAATTAATATATCGATCATGTGTCGTTCCACAGTGATAACAGCTGGAAATCACGATATCTTCATCCGTCCGGTTAATCGGCACGGAAATACGCTCGTCAAATACATAACATTTGCCATCAAACAAACGACCTTGTACTTCCGGGTCTTTACCGTACGTGACAATGCCGCCTTCCAATTGGGCAACGTCCTGGAATCCTTCTTTCATCAGGAAGCCAGTCAATTTCTCACAGCGGATACCGCCAGTGCAATACGTAATGACCTTTTTATCCTTCAGATCACCCAGGTTCTCACGAATCCATTCCGGGAATTCACGGAATGATTCCACATCAGGGCGAATCGCTCCCCGGAAATGACCGATCTCATATTCATAATCGTTACGGCCGTCGATGACAACGACATCATCCTGCTGAAGCTGTTCATAGAACTCCTTCGGAGACAGACGTTTACCACTGAGTACGTTCGGGTCGAGTTCTTCTTCATAACGGAATGTAACCAGCTCTGCTTTGTGACGAACAAATATTTTTTTGAACGCATGCTCTTCGACATCATCAATCTTGAATACCATATCGCTGAACAGCGGATTGGCGTGCATATCCTTCATGTATTGCTCGGTTTGCTCTGGTGTACCGGATACGGTACCGTTGATGCCTTCCGAGGCAATCAGAATACGGCCTTTTACCCCCAGGTCCTTGCAGTATTGCAGATGCTCTTGCGTAAACGTCTCAGGGTCTTCAATCTTCACGAACTTATAATATAAAAGCACGCGGTACGCGCTGTTACACATGTGTATCACCTGTTCCTATTCCATGTTGTTATTGGCCGGATCATCCGACAAGACTCCAACGTTGCAACCTTGCTCATAAAAAAGAAAATAAACAGCCGTTCGAAACATGGTCTCGAACTACTGCTTTGAACATTCGACTTTTATTCCTGCATTCTAGTTTATCGGAAGCGGAACAGCTTAGTCAATATAAATGTATAGAAAGGGATGAAAGATATGGAACATTCCATACATATATGATGTGCATCTGGAAAATCTGAAGATTTATTTTAAATTCGAACAAAAATTTTATTCTTTTTTGCATATGGATCATTTAAACTAAGCTCATCATTATATGGCTTACCACTGTGAATTAGAAAAGTACGGTGGACGGGAATAAGCATGACGTGAACATATTTTAGAAGGAAAATGGGGATGAGATCGTGAGTGTAACACTATTCAAGAAAGTAAGCATCGTTTGGTTGGTATTCCTGATTGGATTAAGTGGTCTATGGAACAATTACAGCATGGTACAACGGGCACACGCCGCAGCGGTACAACCCTATATTGGTGAAATTCAATTATTTCCTTACAATGGGGCCCCTTCCGGTTGGATGTATGCTAAAGGACAGACCCTATCGGTCACCCAGAATAACACTCTTTTCTCACTGCTTGGCACCAACTTTGGCGGCAATGGTACTCAGACGTTTGCAGTGCCCGACCTCACGGATGCCGCACCCAAGGGAATGGGTTATTACATAGCCATGACCGGGACCTTCCCTTCCCGTGACGAAGATCAGTCTCAGGTCGTAGCATCGGTATTGGGCGAAGTTCGCTTATTCCCTTATGCCTTTACACCCTCCGGCTGGCTCGCTGCAAACGGTCAGTCCCTTTCCATCTCTGAATATACCAACCTGTATCAGGTGATTGGCACAACTTTCGGTGGAGAGGGGACTTCATTCCAGTTGCCCAATTTGCCCAAACCCAAGGGGGATATCCTTCATTATGCCATCTCCAACAACCCCAAATATCGTGCTGAAAACGGAGGTACAGGAAGCGAGTATATAGGCGAAATCATTCCCCTATTGGTGCAACTCCCTTTGAATAACTGGATATTGGCAGATGGCTCCGCACTCCCCATCAACAACAACCAGCAATTGTTTAGCCTATTAGGCTACAGGTTTGGTAGCAATGGTTCAACCGATTTTAAAGTACCTGATCTGAACAGCGGCCAATCACCATTGGTTTATTATGTTGCCAACGCAGGAGCATTTCCTTCATTAGAAGGCGGTATCCTGCCCAGTGCAGTAGCAGACAGCTACACAACCGGACAAAACACCACCCTGACCGTAGCTTCGCCAGGCGTGCTATCCAATGATAGTGATGCTTTTGCAGCCGTATTGAGAAGTGGGCCCATGAACGGTACACTAACCTTCAATCCTAACGGTTCGTTTATATATACGCCGAATAACAATTATGTGGGTAGTGACAGCTTTACCTATGCTGCAACCAATCCAACGGGTGCGAGTGACCCAGCGGTTGTTATCTTAACTGTTGAGCAGGGCTCTACGCCAATAGTCAGCGGGGTAGGTGACAAGGATGTGTACAATCACACGGTCACGCCTACATTTAATAGCGGTACAGCACTCCTAAATGGGGCTGCATACACTAGCGGCACTGCCGTTTCGGAAGATGGAGATTATACATTGGTGGTAACCAACAACATTGGCAGTACAACAGTCCACTTTTCCATTGATACGGTCCCTCCTGTTGTAACGGGAGTCGCAGATAATGGAATATACGATGCAGGCCCGACAATCTCCTTTAATGAGGGAACAGCCAAACTCAATAACGCACCCTTTTTGAGTGGGGATACCGTAAGTATTGAAGGTGAACATGTACTGGTTGTCACTGATGCGGCAGGCAATACTACAACCATTCATTTCAGCTTTTATGCGCCACGGACTCTGACGTTTAACAGCAACGGTGGTTCTGAGGTAACCGAACAAACGGTAAATTACGGCGACAAGGCCATTGCACCAACTGATCCAACCCTAACAGGCCACACCTTCGTTGGCTGGTATACAGATTCAGGTTTGAGTCAGGCCTTCGATTTCAATACTACAGGCGTAACAACGGATATGACCTTGTATGCGAAATGGGCTGCCGACACATACACCGTTTCCTTCAATACACTTGGAGGATCTGCAGTAGCCGATGTAATTGTAGAACACGGGAAGAACCTTTCTGCCCCTGCTTCACCAAGCCGCTCTGGCTATACGTTTGCAGGTTGGTATTCGGACCCGAAACTTAGCACGCTATTTAACTTTAGCCAAACGGAGATTGCTGCCAATCTGACCCTGTATGCCAAATGGAGCATTAATCCTACGCCTCCGTCAGGCGGTAACGGGAATGGCAATGGTGGGTCCAGTAACCAGAACAACAATGGCTCCTCCGGTAATTCTACGACACCTGGCACGATTACTTCATCCGATAATGGCAGATTAACCCTTGCAGCAGGACAGGCGGGACTAGTAAGCTTGGGCAAGGAGATTGCTTTATCCATCCCTGCTGGAGCAACGAATCAGGGACTGAAGGTCACGATTGACAAGGTTGCAGATTCTTCAGACCTGCTGACCAATCAGACAATACTACTTAGTCCGGTGTACGAATTGATCAAGAATCTCACACAAAATTTCAATGTACCTGTAACAGTAACGCTGACATTTGATCCATCGATATTGAAAAGCACTCAGCAGGCGGAAATATTTTACTTTGATGAACAAGACAAGATTTGGGTCTCTGCGGGAAAACCTTCTGTTGACGGTGCTCAAATCAAGGTGGACGTAGACCATTTCACTAAATTTGCCGTATTTGCAGTGGATCAACCCAAGACTCCAGCAGAGTTTGCGTTTAATGATGTCGAGGGTCATTGGGCGGAAGATGTCATCCAGCAAGCTGTCCATGAGGGTATTGTGAAAGGGTATACAGATGGATCATTTAAACCGGAGGCATCGATTACGCGTGCAGAATTTACGGTGATGCTGATGAACGCACTGCACACACAGTACACGGAAGCGACACTTTCTTTTACCGATCATTCACAAATAGGAGCTTGGGCCCAGTCTGCTGTAGCACGTGCTGTGCAAGCGGGATTCATTCAGGGAGATACCGACGGAGCTTTCCGTCCCAATGACGCCGTAACCCGTGCCGAGATGGCCGTCATGGTGGCCCACGCTCTGCAATTCAATTCAGAATCCGGCGCCAGCTCCACCTTTGCAGATGATGAACAGATTCCGGTGTGGGCCAGAGCAGCTGTCGCTGGCTTACAAAAGTCCGGGCTACTGAACGGTAAAGGACTAAACACCTTTGCTCCTAGAGATAACACTACGCGTGCAGAAGCAGTGAAGTTATTACTGAGCATGTCGAAATAACAAGCCATAAATAAAAGCTTGCGTTCTGGAAGTACCCTCTCAAAACCGTTTGAGAAGGGCTACCACAGAACACAGGCTCTTTGCTTTTTTAAGAATACTGAATGGCATTGGCAATAAGCATAAATACAATTCCCATAGCGATCCACATTACCATCAGCGGCCAGAAGAATCTAACCCATTTCTGATACGGAATGCCGGATACCGCGAGACTGCCCATCAAGGCAGAAGACGTTGGCAGAATCATGTTGGTGAATCCGTCTCCGAACTGGAACGCCAGTACGGCAGTCTGACGGGTAACCCCGAGCAGATCCGATAATGGAACCATAATCGGCATCGTTGTTACGGCCATACCTGTACCCGAGGTGATGAACACGTTCATGATATTTTGGAAGAAATACATGCCCAATACCTGCACGGAGGACGGCAATTCGCCAACCGCCGTGGACATTCCGTATACTACGGAATCAATTACGTTACCCTGATCGAGGACAACCATGATGCCTCTCGCCAGACCAATGATAAAGGCACCATAGGCAATACTGCTTGCACCTTTGACGAATTCACTGGCAATTCGGCTAGGGCCAAATCCGGAGACAAGACCAGAGATCACACCCATGCTCAGGAAGAGAGCCGCCAGTTCCTCCATCCACCAGCCTTCTTTGGATACACCCCAGATTAACAGGGCAAAGCCAGCTACAATGGTAATGATGGTCAGGATATGTGTGATACGAATCGTTGGCAATTTGTTCAAATCTACCGCAGGTGCATCTGCTGCTTGTTCTTGTTCCAATTCATGCACCAAACCGCGAGTTGGATCGGACTTCACTCTGGACGCATACCGCATAATATAGATACTTGTCACAGAGATGAGACACACTAGGATGATCGCGCGCAGCCACATGCCTGAGAAGATTGGAACTTCTGCAATGGCCTGAGCCAGTCCCACGTTGAACGGATTAAGCAGTCCCGCGGTAAAACCACACGAGGCCCCCAGCGAGATCATTGCCGTACCTGTTAGAGCGTCATACCCCAGCGCACGCGCGATGGCGATCCCAATTGGTACAAAGACCATGACCTCTGTGGACATACCCATCGTGAATCCACCAACAGAGAACAAGGTGATGAATACCGGGATGACCCACAATCCCTTATTGGCGAACGAACGGGCTACCCTGCCTGTAAGAGCTTCAATCGTTCCCGTACTCGTAATGATCTGAAATGCTCCGCCGATGATGAAAATAAAGAATACAACGTCAGCAGAGTCAACCAGTCCGCGAACGATGGACTTGGGAATATCCCATAGTCCCGTTGGATTGGCCTCTACATGATGGTATGAACCTGGAACGAGCAAGGATTTGCCTGTCGCTTCATCCTTAACCCGATCAAATTCCCCTGCGGGAATAATGTAGGTCAGCACGGTAGCAACCAGTACCAGAATGAACAAGATGACGAAGGTGTGAGGCATCTTGAACCATTTACGCCGTTGTTGTGGTTGTTTTGTTATATTTTCCAATTCATCATCCCTCGTCCTTCTGTTGTTTCCACGCTTCAAACTCATCCCGTACCTGCTGCAATGCTGCCTTGTCTGCGTACAGATCAAACGCCGTAAGTGCAAGTGCCTTCGCCGCACGGTTTAGTTCAATCATGCCTTCCTCTGCTCCGGCAAGCCGGGCAAATTCAGGTGTGTGTGTTGTCGCGTCACCTAACCGAATATATGGATGGATCGCAGCGGTGATTTGGCTTACGTTACCGATATCCGACGATCCCACACCGCCTGTTTGCGGTGGATCATGCACTTCAATGCCCATATCCTCCAGGTTCTGTTGGAACAGACCCGCCAGAGTCTTATTGTTATTCCGCTCGGCATAGATCAGGCCTTCTGTAATATCTACCGTAGCCCCAACGCCTTCCGCAGCATGGCATACGACCCGATAAACTTTGTCCATGACGATTTTCAGCTCTTCAACTGTCTTCGCCCGAATGATATATACGGCTTCAGCCAGCTCAGGGACCACGTTGGGCGCATCTCCACCCTTGGTGATGATCCCGTTAACCCGAACGTCATCCTTCAAATAAGGACGCAGCGAGTTTATTCCCGCATACGCGTTGACCAAGGCATCCAGTGCACTAATGCCCTTCTCAGGAGACGAGGCTGCATGTGCCTGTTTGCCGTGGAACGTAAAGGTTGCATCCACACAAGCCAGCGCACCTCTCAGTACCATCGTTTTTTGCTGCGGGTGACACATCATGACGGCATCAATCTCATTGAATACGCCATCGTTCACCATAATGATTTTGCCGCCGCCTTCTTCCTCCGCCGGTGTGCCAAGAACGATGATCCGTCCCGGAAGATCAGGACAAGCTTCCTTGAGCGCCAGTGCTGCACCTACAGCAGAGGTTCCGATCAGATTGTGTCCGCAAGCATGTCCGATGCGGGGCAGCGCATCATATTCAGCGAGCAGTGCAATCGTGGGTCCGCCTGGCTGGCCTTCCCATACAGCACGGAACGAGGTGTCGAGGCCTGAAATGCCTTTTTCCACCTGAAATCCGGCTGCTTCCAGCGGTTCGGTTAACCATTGTTGTGCTTGGACTTCCTGAAAGCTAAGCTCAGGGTTAGCGTGAATGCGCAGGGATAATTCCCGCAAATCGGGGTCTAGCCGATCTACGGTTTCTTTGATTTTTTGCTTCATATGAGCAGGGTCAGGATACATATTGTTTTGCCGCCTTTCTCCAAATACAGCATTTCTATATTCAATTCAATCGAATAAATATACAATCAGATTGGATATATTGTATGTGTGACCAAGCCATAAGTAAATTCAAAAAAATTAAGGAATAGCCCATAAAAAATTTTATGGACTCGCTAGATAATAACATATGGATATCATTAGATGTCAGTATATTACTGGTTCATTTCCATATTAGCCAAGACAACCTCGGTATACATTTTGATCTTATGTACATCCTTCGAATGGGTACTCCCGATGAAAACGACACTGCCCGATAGCAATAAAATCCCTTTTTTGATAAGAAAATATCGGATAATTATGCATGAAGTAAGGCAATTATTCCGCTATGTCTGTATCTAGCCTCCGTCCACAACATGCTGTGTTCCTGCCGTTTTCATCAAATCAACAAAGCGACCCACCGTTGCCTGTTGCAGCACACTTTCCTTATACACCAACCACGTATTACGCCGCACTTCCTGTCCATTCTGTCGGATTAGTCCCTGCTGATGAAGGCCATCCGAAGCAGATACGAAAATACCCGGAATAATAGCATAACCAAGCCCATAACGCACCATTTCCTTGCATGTCTCATAGCTGTCCACACGCATCGCTACGGTTGGTGAACATTCATAGCGCTCATACCACCAGGATGCTACGCCCTCTCGGAATGGGCTCACGGGAGAACCTCCCGTTTTCGTCAAGGGCTCCTGAAATGCAATTTGCGGAAGCTCGGGAAGTTCATCCAGATTAATGGGCTCACGGGATACAATGCAGACCGGTTCATCGTGCAGCAGATGTTTACCCTCATACCATGGATGCTCCCCCCGTATGACACCCACCTGAATTTCATCCCGCATCAACAGTTCCACAACCTCTACACTCAAAGCGCAGGTCACAGCAAACTGAACCTCAGGGTACAGCTCCTTGAACTGTTTTAACAATGGAGGAAGCTTGTACAACGAATAATGATTGGCAATCCCAAGGCGCAGCGTTCCCTTAACCTCATTACGAATGTTCGACAGCTGTTCCTTGACCTGGTTAAGCTCATTGAGCATTTTACGGGCATAGATAGTGAGATGCTCTCCTTCGGGAGTGAATCTGGCACCTTTTAACGTTTTATCGATGAGTGGCACGCCAAATTCCTTCTCCAATTGCTGCAAACGGTATGTCAAAGCCGGCTGGGTCATAAACATGCGCTCCGCAGCCTTGGTCAGACTGCTTTCTTCGGAAACGCTCAGCAGCAGACGGCAGTCCTTTTCATCCATGATCGTTCCCCCTTTACTTCTCGTCTCTTCAGTATAACCCAGAAAACCTGCGTTAAAGGTACAGAAAAAGCCCAACTCGATATGAGCCGGGCCCACCTGCTAATTTGCTTCTTCTTCGATGATGATTTACTGCGATGATTACTGCGAAATCGTAATGACCGAGGTAACAAAGTGGTACGATTCATTTTCCTGCACTGCCTGTGACAGCAAAATTCGATTGCCTTCCGGACTCCAGCTCAGCGGATCAGATGCGTTATCCATATCGGCCGAGATCTGGAACTGCTCCGCCGATTCCGTATTGGAGACGAACAGCCCTTTTTCATCATCACTTTCAGAATTGATTGTGTAGGCGATTTTGGAATCGTCACCGGACCAGCTCGTGCCGAAAATCTGCGTGCCTCTGGCAAGCGTGGCTTTTTCATTCCCTTCCAGATCGGTCAGCACCAGCGCCCGTTTGGTATCGGCTGTTTTTTTCACAATCGCCAGTCTTGAGCCATCGTTGGACGGAATGACCCACTCTACACTTTTCAGCACCTGCTTCACTTCAGCGGTCTTCGTATCGTAGGCATTCAACTGTCCGTCCGTGCCTGTGATGTAGTAAATCACATTACCCGAAACGCTGACGCTGCTTATATTGAAGTTCCCCGTCTTGACCAGCACTTTGGTCGTTCCATCCACACTTGCAGATACGATATCCCCATTCATGTTTGGGAAAACCACGTGCTCCTTATCCAGCCATGCCCCTTCGAAGACAAAGCCGTCGTCCTTGCCCGCAGATATCACTTCCCCGTTGTGCAGATTCAGAATGAAGCCCTTGCCTGTCGATTCCTCTGGTTCTCTGTAAAAAATATACTGACTATCCGGGGACACAATGGGTGAGCCCAGATTCACTTCACTTTCCTTCACGGGCGTGTCAGTACCCTTCGTAAGATCATACATGTATAAGTTATGCGGGTAACGTTTCTCACCCTCAACCGTGACAGGCTTCATGGACTCGTTTACTTTATCCGACAAAATCCAGTCATTGCTTAGCCACGCTACCCCGCGCATATTCGACAGTTTATCGATTTTCTCCAGCTTAAAGCTCTGGTATACCGACGTATTGGTATTGTCCTTCACCGTAATATCCGTGCCTGATTTCCCGTTCTGTGTACTATCCCCTGGTTTCGTTGTTCCCCCGCATGCTGTTGCCGATAATAGGACGATTGCCCCGAGTGTGCCCAAAGCCGCCTGTTTCCAATTCATCATGGTCCCTCCTGAGTGCTTTCTATAGACCAAGCATACACATCGCATACTTCCAAAGTTATTCAGACTTGTTTCCAACTTGTAAACTTGAATGAGCCAAAGGGAAAACCAGCTGGAACGTCGTTCCTTCCCCATGTTTCGGATCGCTCGGCAACAATGTGATGGTACCGCCCTGCTTCTCTACAAATTGCTTGACGAGTGATAGTCCCAGCCCGGTTCCCCCGGTTTTTCTGGCCCTGTCTTTGTTGACGGTGTAAAAGGGTTCAAAGATTTTCTCGCTTGCCTCATCCGGAATAGGCGTACCCGAGTTGAAGATGCGAATAACCGCTTGTCGCTCCTGCATTCGCAGTTCATTGCTTACCCGGATGACACCTCCCGGCACATTATATTTGATCGCATTATCCAACAGATTGATGAAAATATGCATCAGGCTCTCCCGATCGCTGCGG
Source organism: Paenibacillus sp. NPDC057886 (assembly GCF_042796655.1). Taxonomy (NCBI): domain Bacteria; kingdom Bacillati; phylum Bacillota; class Bacilli; order Caryophanales; family Paenibacillaceae; genus Paenibacillus; species Paenibacillus sp. NPDC057886. Next base: position 429,011 of record NZ_JBHVMZ010000002.1, read on the forward strand.
ATCACCGCAGGCAGTAACGCCAGCTCCATGTTCAGCGCAAACTTCTCGGCTTTGCCCCGCATCCGGCCACAGGCATCTTCCAGTAGAGCACGAACCTCCACGTCTTCCGCCTGATTCTCAAAATCATATTTCTCCAGGGCAGATAAATGTAATACCTTCTCAACCATTTCGTACAGCCGCTCGGTTTCCTTACCAATATTGCTTGTAGCATCATCCAGCAATTGTGGATCATCCTTATACATGTCCAATAGCTCCACGTACGCCTTAATTGACGTAAGCGGCGTCTTGAACTCATGGCTGATGTTGCCGATATATTGTTTCTGCTGCTGCTCCAGGGCCTGAAGCTTCTCGATGGCGAGCTGAAGCTTCTGCTGTTCGGCATGCATGGCTTCAATATTTTGCTGAATCGATGTGCTCATATAATAAATGCCCTGTCCCAGCTCACCCAATTCATCCTTGTGTCTCACAGGTGATTCGGTAATATAATGCCCTTCACGGATGGAATCGGCAGACCTCTTCAAGCGGGTTATGGCAACGGCAAAACGGTTGTAGAAAAGATAGCCCAGAATGAAGCTTAGTCCAACAACCGCAATCCCCGCCCACATAAACAACTGAAGGATACGAGCATAGAATTCATGATAGCTCTGAACCGGATACTGCATGCGCACAGCACCCATCTGTCCACCCGGTCCGTCCAGCGGTGCCATATATAGCAGGGTATCCCCCTGTTCATGGTAAGCAATTTTATTTTGCAGCGCATAGTTCAGCGTCGCTGTGATATCCGCACTTTCCTCAGACATGATCGATGAACCGACCTGCTGTCCCTTCATATCATAAAGTGCGATGGGCAGACCTGTGGAGCTCGCAAGCTCCTGCGCCAGCCTGCGGCCATTTTGCTGTAAAAAAACCTCCTGCTCCAGACGAACGGACTCGGTATAGTAAGACTGCCGCACATTCAGATTCACCAGACGGGTTTGCTGGGACAGAATGGTCTCGATCTGCGTCTGCTGGTTGCGCTCAATACCTCGCAATACCAGGGAGCTGAGCACAACGACGGTCAGGATTAGCAATGCGGCCAGAAAAACGCTGAACTTCAGCTTGATGCTGACTCTCATACTGATCCGCCCGGTTCAGGGGCTGCTGCCTTATAGCCAATTCCGTATACCGTCTGCAATTTTTGCTGATCGGTGTCACCGATTTTTTTGCGCAGCCGCTGAATATGAATATCCACCGTGCGTGTGCCCCCGGCATATTCCATGCCCCACACCCGGTCCAGCAGATCATCCCGTGTGTATACACGCTCGGGGTTGGACATCAGAATGGTCAGCAAATCGAACTCTTTTGGCGTCAGATCCAGCTTCTCCTCATTCACCGTCACGGTGCGGTGAGCGATATGGATGCGTAGTGTTCCATTGACGATAGTCTGGTTCTTCTGGTCGTCAGGGGACGGGCTGCTTTTCTCCACACGGCGCATCAGTGCCTTTACCCGGGCGAGCAGCTCGCGGATCTCAAAGGGTTTGGTCATGTAATCATCCGCGCCCATTTCCAGGCCAACGATTTTATCCACGATATCATTTTTGACGGTCAGCAAAATAATGCCAATATCCTCCCGGTCCTCCAGCCTGCGGCATACGCCGTATCCATCCAGTTTGGGCATCATGACGTCCAGAATCATGACCTGCGGATGGAATGAGGCTACCTTGACCAATGCTTCTTCACCGTCATTCGCTGTCTCTACTTCATATCCTTCGCGCCGCAGCGCGTAAGCAATGGCACTGACGATGCTTGACTCGTCATCCACGACCAGTACTTTTTTATTCATCGGAATCATCCTCTATATATGTCATGAGTTATCGTATTCTTTGGATCTATGTTAACAAGGTATCGCCTGATTTGCTATGGAGGACTTTACGATTTTACAAGAAACGCTTTTATCCTCTCAGCTTGGACTTCGCTCCACTTTTTTTATACCCCAAACACAACAAAAAGAGCCAACCCGTGATTGGATCAGCCCTGGAAAGTGTAATTTCAGTTTCATATCACTGCTTAGGCAGCAGTTTTTTGATTTCCTCTTCAGAGAGTCCAGAGGCTTTCACCACAGCAGACATATCAACGCCTAATGCAAGCAGCTCACGCGCCATTTCTCTTTTCCCTTTGGCTTCTCCCTCAGCACGCGCACCTTCTATCATCGATTTTTCATCGCTTAGTGCTTTCATCCGTGCATCATAAGCCATTCTCGTAGCTGCATCCTGACTCAGAAATTCCAGCGTGTCCATCGCCTTTTTTAGCATCGGTTCATTCATCGCCAGCACCTCCCAGTTTGATGGATCAATCCCTTTTAAGAATAAAAGCCAGTTCACCAGTCCGCCCTTGTCCATAGGGACAGGGTGTTGATCCAGTTTGGTCAATTCCATTACATGAATTTCTATATCATCTGTCAAACCAATACCTGTATGATCTTCGCGTAAATGAAAAACATTGTGATATCGTTCATTGTCCAGACATGAGTAATTTAAAATATTGATCGTCACACATTTTTTCAAAAGATTATAGTTTTCGCCCTTCTTGATCTGGTGAGAGTACATTTCGCTCCAGTAGAACAGCGTCCTTTTTTCCATATTATACGGATTAAACAGCTGCATCTCAATGTTGATTAACTTGCCCTCCACCGTACGCGCTTTGATATCCAAAATGGATTGTTTATCTTCCGGACTATCTTTGTCCGTAAACGTGTTAATAAGTGTAATCTCCGTAAGAGGCGACTCACCGGTTTCAATAAACGTGCTGTTAAGGAAAGCTAACAAAACATCTTTACTTTGTTCACTTCCAAAAATACGTTTGAATACAAAATCCACTCGTGGATCGAGCAAATCCGTCATCCAGCATCAGCTCCATTCTTCACCAGGATTATATCATAATTCCCATACTTCCTTCAGCTTAACGTTGAACCTGCATTCATATCTGATCACTCTTCAAAAGACAAATTCATTGGCTCGTCCGACATCTCATACTCTGTCTCCATATGAGTCAATGGTGTATTCGGATCAACCTCTTCAAACCGGAAACTATCCACCCAAACTTTGCCTTTGCCGTTTAAAATAACCCCGAATGAGATGGTCGCACTGCCCTGTGGAACATCGAGTACAATATGGTACTGATTCCATGGCTGCGTTCCTGTAATTGGCCGATCATGCATATTATCGAATTGGAGTACATCCTGAGCATTGTTATCCACACGCATCCATAATCCGCAGAATCCTTCAACGCGATCTGTCTTCACAAAACCGGATAATTTCATCCGTTTATCCACGTACCTGTCCGCTTTGAACTGCTGCATCATGGTGGCAAACTCATTACTCTCCATCGGCGTAACAGCTTTCAGATAGCCCGATGACTTGCCCTGATGCACTTCAGCAGGATCAATACCCATCTCATAATTTTGTGGATGACTTCCGGTCAACATCCACCCTTTGATCACTGACAACTCATTCATCTGTATTTCTCCCCCTCTGGTTTTTCCTTCAAATAATCTTAGATCGAACAATTTGCGAAAACGTCCAGGCGGCATACCGTATATTTTTCTGAATGCCCGAGTAAAAGCTTCCTGACTATCAAATCCGCACGCCAGAGAAATGTCCAAAATACCCACGTTGGTGGAACGCAGTGCAGCAGACGCATAGCTCATTCGGCGATGCCGGATATAATCTACAACGGTCATGCCAACCTCCCTGCGGAAAACCCGATGATAATGATAGGGTGACAAGAGAGCCTCAGACGCCACTTCTTCAAGCCCTATATCCTCGTACAGATTCGTTTCAATAAAGTAGAGACTTTGCTGAATCATTTCACTGTATGAATTCAAATAAAGTCCAGCCCCTTTCCATATCCTTACTATACGTGAGCCTGCACATCTCGTTTTGATCATTTTTGCTAACCTGTTCTGGTGACAACCTCCGATACAGACCCAACCTATTCTCTGAACCTCTCTGGGATAACAGGGTAATAATGCACAAATAACGAAAAAAGAGCCAATCATCAGGAGGAATGCTCCATCCCATGATTGGCTCTTCTTTAATAAGACTAACGGCTCCAAGTGCGGCGCCTTTTTATTTCTATACCCCGCTCAAATCGAAGTTATTTTCCAAAACAACATTATACTGCCGGCACCGGCTGAGCTCCAACTTCCTCCTCATGATCCAACAGATCATGTTTCTCCCAAGCCCGGCTCTTCCAGCGGAAATACATAATGACAGCACGTGTCCACTCGTCTGCGGCAATCGCGAGCCATACACCAGCGAGCCCCATGTGAAGCTTGAACACCAGCAGGTAGCCCAGCGGCAGACTCATGCAGACCATGGAGATCAGTCCCATGTACACCGGGAACTTCGCGTCACCTGCGGCACGAAGGGAACCAATAATCACAATATTGCAGGTTCGCCCGGTCTCCAGCAGAAGACTGAGCAGGATGACCTGTGCACCCAGCTTGATAATTTCCGGATTATCCGTGAAGACACTCATCAGTGGAACACGGAAGAGAATAATAATTACATCGATCACAACCGTGGCGAGCAGTGCCCACTTCACACTGTCAAATACGCGTTTGTATGCATCGTTCTTGCGGCGCGCACCGACCAATCGGCCAACAATAATGGATGTTCCCATTCCGATAGCCATGCTGAACAGATAGATGTAGCTTGAAATGTTACCCGCATATTGCCGGGTTGCCATCGCTTCAGCACCCAGATAGGTCACGTACAGTGTGAAGACGAGCTGGCAGGACTGATATACAACCGATTCCAGCGCAGATGGAATACCAATTCGCAAGATTTTGCCGATAAACTTCTTCGAAAGTTTGATGTAATAGCTAAACTCCACCCTTACATCCATAACCCGATAGAGCAACCAGAAGAAAATAATCAAACAAATCAGACGGCTTCCGACCGTGGAGATCGCTGCCCCTTCTACACCAAGCTTCGGCATGCCGAAATGGCCAAAAATGAGAGCGTAGTTACCAATGACGTGAATCACGTTCATCAGAACGGAAACATACATCGTCTCTTTGGTGTAACCATGCGTACGAATCGTCGCGGCCAGCGCGTTAATCAGCGCCTGAAGGAAGATCCCGCCTCCGACAATACTTATATAAGAACAGGCAAAATCGTATATTTCACCTTGGATATGAAGCAGTGTAAGCAGATGTCCTCCAAACAGAAGAAAGCTTCCGCTCAGGATTAGTCCAACAATCAGATTAAGCGTAATCGCATTACCTGTGACCTGTGCCGCCTCACTCAACTTCTTCGAACCAATATATTGTGCCACAACAATAGCAGCGCCATGACCAATGACTTCCAGCACAAGAATCGCAATGGAAATAATCTGGTTGGCTGCTCCGACCCCGGATACTGCATTATCGGACACCGAACTGAGCATGAACGTATCCACGCTCCCCATCAACATAAACAAGAAGAGTTCCAGGAAAATAGGCCATGTTAGCCGAATCAGATTCAGATCCTTGGCATCCGAACGCAGGGACTCTTTGGTTGAGGATATTGCTGTCATTTTCTCACCTTTCCCGTGTGGGCTTTAATTCTTAGGGTATGTTAGCACAGGTAGTTTGAAAATGCAGTAGTTTTGCGAAAAAACTTGAAAGTTTTTTGAAATTCCAATAATAGGTATTTTCATTTCTTTCATTTTAGTTGCGCTATAGGCGATGAGCAAAAACCCTTACATATCCCTTTTGGATCGGGATATGTAAGGGTCCAAGATTTAAGCTAGCCAATGACTGATGTGGAATACTTAGGTCTATCCTTTTACCGATCCGGCAGCGATGCCCTCCACAATCCGGTTACTCAAGACGAGGAAAGCGATCAGGATGGGCAGGATGCTGATCATCAGTGTGGCACCAATCGCTCCCCAATCCGTTGTGTACTGTCCAATAAAGTTCTGCACCCCAACGGTCAGCGTCTTGTACGCATCTGTGCTGATGAACGTATTCACGAAGATGAACTCATTCCAGTCATATATCATGTTGATAATTGCTGTCGTGGCGATCACCGAAGATGTCATCGGCAGGACGATGCGGAAGAAAATCCGATGGACAGAGCAACCGTCCATCACCGCTGCTTCCTCCACTTCCCGTGGAAGGGCGTAATAGAAGCCAAGCAGGATCATAATCGTGATCGGCATATTAAACGCGATGTATGACAGAATGATCGACAATGGATGATCCGTAAGATGAAGCTTCAGGAACAGGCTGAACAGCGGAATCAGCGTAGAATGCACAGGGATCATCATACCCACCATGAACAATCCGAGCACCAGAGAACGCCCTTTCCAGCGCATGCGGGTTATGGCGAAGGTGACCAGACTCGCGAACAGCACGGTGAACACGACAGACACCACCGTGATCCAGACACTATTGAAGAAATACAAACTGATGTTGCCTTCCGTCCACACCTTCACATAGTTTTCCCAACGCGGAGTCGCGGGAAGGGCGAACGGTGCCATATCGAATACTTCCTGATTGTTTTTTAGCGAGAACAGCAGTAGCCATATCAAGGGCAGAATCTGCAGCAGCGCCACCAGAATCAACAGGCTGTAGAGCAGGACATAGCCGAGCCTTCTCAGCACAGTGGGTCCCGTGCCTGTTCCCGGATAGGCTGGCAACCGAACCGTGGTATCGGTTTTCACAGGGATGGACCTCCTTTCATTTCACTTCACTCAAGAATACTGAATGGTGTCCTTGGATGCCGTAGCCTTCCGCAGTAGCCAGGTTACGACCAGACATATCACGAGCAGGAAGAAACCAACGGCACTCCCATAACCAAAGTCGAATCCACGGAAAGCCTGATGATACATATAGGAAGCCATCACTTCACTGGAGCCATTCGGTCCACCGTCCGTCATCACATAAATGAGGTCAAAGTACTTCAGTGAGCCGACGACAGCCAGCACGATCGTCACTTTGATCACTTCCGTGATCAGGGGCAGCTTGATTCGAAAGGCAATCTGCCAAGGGCTCGCTCCATCAATCCGTGCTGCTTCAACCAGCGATTCCGGGATATTCTTGAGCGCAGCGTAGTAGATCAGAATATAGAATCCGGCATACTGCCACAAAATCGGTACGAACAGGGCATACAGCACCAGGGATGGCTCCGCCAGCCAGGCTGGCGGATTGGCAATCCCGATTGCTTCCAGAAAGGAATTAAGCACACCGTTGCTGGGATGGTAAATTTTCAACCACAGCTGGGCAATCGCTACCGAGGACAGCAGCATCGGAATCAGATATATTTTCCGAAACAGGTTGGCTCCCTTAATTTTGCCTGACAGCACAAGGGCAATTATAAGATAACCGATCAGGCTCAGTGCAGAGAACAAGGCCAGCAGAAAGGTATGATATGCACTCTGCCAGAACGTTGCATCATGAAGCAATCTTGCATAATTTTCAAAACCGATAAAGGTCATTGCGCCGATCCCGTCCCACTGCATCAATCCGTAATATCCGGTCAGCACGATCGGGATATAGATCAGTACCAATAACAGCAGCAGTGCGGGAAGCACGTACAACGCAGCGACTAAACGGTTGGACATGACTTTATCCATCACAATATCCTCCCTATGAGCGTTGTACGTTAGTTGCCTTTATCAATGGCTTCCTGATGATTTTTCACAAATTCCTCAGGAGTGACCGCTTTTCCGAACAATGCCTGGATCATGTCCAGATGGACCTGGGCTGCCGTCGGTTTCATCTGCACGTCGGCGAATAATGTCAGGCTGCTGGCCTGATTCAATTCATTCAGCAGGTCTGTATAAAGCTGGGGCAGTTGTACCTCGGCTGTGTCTACTTTCGTTGCCGGAATAACACCCGCTTCGGTTACAGAGCTTTCGCCCCATTTCTCCACAAAATATTGAACGAATTTCTGAGCTTCATTCTTCACCTTGGAGTTTTGTGCGACGAACAAGCCTACACCCGGGCCGCCGACCCAACTGTTAATATCGCTTTTGCCGCCATCCATCGTCGGGAATTTGAAAAATCCGATTTTATCCTTGAACTCCTGCGGTACATCCGGATTGGTGGTATAGTTCGGCAGTTCCCAGGTGCCCATGAGGTACATGGCAGCTTTCTCATTCATGAATTCCGATTTGCCTTCATCATTGGACAGGCCGTTGTAGCCCTTGTTAAAGGCGTTCATATCCACCAGCTTCTGTACTTCGGCTGCCGCCTGGATCAGGGCAGGATCGTCAAACTTGCCTGTGCCATTGATGGCCTTCTCCAATGCATCCCCGCCTAAGCGATTGGCCAGATACATATACCAGAGAGATCCGGTCCAACGATCCTTGTTGCCGAGAGCGATGGGAACCACACCATTGTCTGTCAGCGTTTTCACAACATTCAGGAATTCATCATATGTGGCCGGGGGTTGCAGATTGTATTGAGCAAAAATGTCTTTGTTGTAATAGATCGGAGATATATTCAGCTCAATCGGGAGCGCATAGGTTTTCCCGTCTACGGCATATGCCTCGGTTGTTCCGGCAATGAATTTTCCTTCGAGTGAACCACTCAGAAGGTCATCCAGCGGAGCAAACAGATTGCCCTTCACGTAAGGCTCTAGAAAACCCGCAGCCCAGGTTACGCCTACATCCGGGAGTTCATTGGAAGCGGACAGGATTTTCAATTTGTTCTTATATTGCTCATTCTCCAGTACTTCCTGTTTGATGGTCACGTTGGGATGATCGGTCTGGTATTGTTTGATGATCTCATTGACCAGCTTATTCTGCTGTGCAGAGCTGCCTGCTGGCCAGAGATGCATAAACTTGAGGGTCACTTTTCCGTCAGAGCCACTGCCGCTCGCTTCACTCTCTCCATCAGAACCTGAATTGCTGCATCCGGATAAAAACACGGCGAGGATAAGTGTCAATGTCAGTAGCATGGCTATTGGCTTTTTTCTCATATTCCTAACCCCCTGTAATGGTTATTCGGTTGATGTAACCGCTTTAATAAAATTGTAGCATGGGTACATCTCCCCCATAAGACCAGGATGATTTGGAAAAACTCCACTATTTTATGGTTATTTAGTCTCTTTGCGAAACGCAATGGAATGACGATATTTGCTTGGGCTGAGCCCTTCCAGGCTTTTAAATACCTTGATAAAATATTTATCCGTCTGGTAGCCGACCTGTTCGGCGATCTCCGAGATGGGCAGGGCCGTCTGTACGAGTATCTCCTTCGCCCGCTGAATACGTGTACGGGTCAGATATTCGCTAAAATTGATTCCTATCTGCTCCTTGAACAGAACGCTAAAATAACTTGAGTTCAAGTGCAGCATATCAGCGATTTCCCGCAAGGTAACATGTTCGCTCAGATGGGCTTCCACATAAGCAACAGCTTCACTGATCTGGGGATTAAGCCTCTGGTCTCCCCGTTCCTTGGCATCCAGCAGCTTGGGGTCAACCAGCTTCTGCATCGTTTGAATACGCCGCTGCTGGTCACCGAGTTGCAGCGCTTTCTCTACTGTCTGAATTAACTGTTCCTTCTCAATCGGTTTAAGCAAATAATCTACCACGCCGAGCTTGATGGCCTGTTGGGCATATTGGAAGTCGGCATGTCCTGACATAATCAGCACCACCGGCTTGCTCGGAAACTGCTGAACAGCTTCAACGAGGGACAGTCCAGAGAATTCCGGCATGCGAACGTCTGTAATCAAAAGGTCCGCCGTCTGTTCCTGGAGCCATGCCGCTGCCTCTACTCCACTTGCCGCAGTTCGAATTTCATTACGACCAGCCGACCAGCCTTCCAGCGTCTTGCGAATTCCTTCTCGTGTACGCGGCTCATCATCAACGATTAGAATCGTTCTGCCATGAATCATATGCACCCTCCGTATCCTTCGGAATTTCAAAGCAAAGGACAGTCCCTTCACCAACCTTGCTCGTAATGAAAATTCTGCACAATTCGCCAAGCTGACTGCCAAAATAAAGCTTCAACCTGCGATGCACGTTAACCAGCCCCACACCTGTTCCCTTGTCGGAAACAGCAGGTCCACCATTCAATGCACGAACGACAGATTGAAGCCGAGAATCATCCATGCCAGGTCCATCATCTCGAACCTCGATGCGGACCAGACCCTCCTGCGCTGAAGCATCTACATGGACGCTTACCTTTCCCGGTTCGATTTTGCTCTCGATCCCGTGAAGAATGGCATTCTCCACCAAGGGCTGTATGAGCAATTTGGGAATCCTCACGGTGCGCATCGCATCACTCAGTCTGATCTCCCATTGCAGCCTTTCTCCCAGCCTCATCTCCATAATTCGAAGATAACGCTCCGCGTGCTCCAGTTCATCGGCAATGGTAACCCATTCATCCTGATTGGGACTGGAGATGATGTAGCGAAATAGCCGGGACATTGCCACAACCATACGCGCCATTTCCTCGTCTCCTTTGTCATCAAGTGACCAATAGAATGCCTCCAGTGTGTTAAACAGAAAATGAGGATTGATCTGCGACTGCAGAGCTTTCAATTCTGTTCTTGACTGCATGATTTCCTTCTCGTATATCTCCTGGGTCAACTCGTTCAGCCGATATACCATCTGATTGTATACTTCATTGAGCCTGTGAATCTCCATCGTTGAGCTGAACATAATATTGGGCTTCATGGCCCCCGGACGTGCACTGCGCATGGCCCTCATCAGTCGGGTGATAGGACGTGTAATCATGGTGGACAAGAGAAAAGACATAATGAGGAATAACACGACGCCAAACAAACCGGAAATAAGCAGTGCCGTCCGAAGAATGGAGACACCCTCCGTCGTCTCGCTCACAGGAGTAAGAACCGCGAGCGTCCATCCCGTCATTTCGGAATGCTGTCTAACGACGATATAGGGCTCATCCCGGGTCTGGACTACAGAGCTGTCACTGCTCAGGAGTGCCTCCACATCCAGACTAGCCTCCAGATTGGATGTAACTACGCTTCCTGCAGCATCCACCAGCAGAATAGAATCCTCCACATCGTCCTCAGCATCCAAATCATTCAGTTGAAAAAAGCTGCGCTGCATCCGCACCACGACATAACCGCCAGGTTCGAAATCCCGATCCATCAGGCTGATTCGCCGAATAGCCATAATGACTCCGGGATCTTCCGGGTCGGGACCAACCCAGACCAGTCTCCCCTTCTCGGCGTCTGCTTCCGCAATCCAGTTCCGCCCGAGCCTTCCATCCAAAGAACGGTCATCCATGGGAAAAATTCTGCTGTAAGTTGTCGTATAGATTTCCAGACTCTGCACACCGCTCATAAAGGACGGATAGCTGCTCACAACCTGCAAGAGTGCTTGACGTTGATTAAACGTAGCCGGTTCCCCAGCTTTCTCATGGCTTAGCAAACGCTGCACGTAAGAATCATCTGCCACTTGGGCTGTCAGAGAGTTAACCTGTGCGATTAAGGCATCCAGTCTGCCATTAGCCTGAACAGCAGTTTGATGGATATGCTTCTCCGCATTGGTCTTCAGCAAACCGGATACCCGGTCATAGGCGGCGATTCCCGCAATAAATAACACCACCAGCATCACCAGTACAAAACCAACAAAGATCTGATTGCGTAACGAGTTCCATCTGCCCAAATTGCCTCGCAAACCCCATTCTCCTCCCCACATGTAAAAGAAATCGCCACCCGTTTCTCATCTTGGGTGACGATTGAGTGTGCAAGACTTATTAAGGCCAATCATCGCCAGAGATTATAATGTTTACATCTGTGGCTCGCTGAACTCCTTCATTGCACTTTGTTTAGCGATTAAACTAACGACTAGAAAATACCATAGTTTTCTATCTTAATCAATCACTTCAATCCAGTTTTGCTTCATAAGCGGAAGTTTGTATAAATCAAAAAAGGCGGGCTCAATGAGCCCGCCCGCTTCTTCGTCATTTCACTGAACCTTGCGTCACACCGTTGATGATCCACTTCTGTGCAAACAGATAGATGATAATCATTGGCAGCAACGCCAGCAGGTACGATGCAAACGCCAGGTTGAAGTCGGTATTGAATTGACCCTGGAACACATATTGCACCAGCGGTAGTGTGTATTGTGCCGGATCACTAATAATAATGAGCGGCAGCAGAAAGTCATTGTAAGTGGACAGACAGGTCAGAATACCAACCGTTGCACTAATCGGCGCCATCAATGGGAAAATGATTTTCCAGAACGTGCCCCAGGTTGTTGCTCCATCTACGAAGGCTGCTTCCTCCAACGCTACCGGAATGGACCGAATGTAACCTACATACACAAATACGTTAAAGGCAAGACCATACACCGTATGCAGCAGGATAAGACCCAGCAGATTGGTCATTTCCAGTGATGCAGTCAGCTTAACAATCGGCAGCATGATAATCGGAAACGGAATAAACATCGCGCTGACGAAGTAATAGTACAACCCTTTGAAAAACTTCCGTTTTTCCATATTCCGCGCAATCGCATAAGCAACCATAGAGTTACTGAGCAAGGTCAGGATGACTGTTGATGCAGTCACAATGGCACTGTTACGGAATGATTGGAAGAAGTTTGTCATAACTATTGCACTTGCAAAGTTCTCCCAGTGAAGCGTTGTCGGAATAGCAAATACCGATTGGGCCATTTGCTCCGGATTCTTCAATGCGATCGTTACCGTCATATATAAAGGGAACAGAATGAACAAAGTACCCAGAACAATTAACAACATAACGGGCCAGTTGGTACGTAAACGGCTTCTCATTACAGATCCGTCTCCCTTCTTTGCAGGAACCGGATTTGCAGAATCGAAATCACCGCGATAACGATGAAGTAGATAACCGAGTTCGCAGATTGATACGCATATTCGCCGCCTTCAAAACCACCCGTGTAGATCAGATGGGAGATGGACTGTGTTGCCCGTCCCGGCCCACCATTGGTCAAGGCCACGATCTGGTCAAAGACCATCAATGAGTTTTTCATCGCCAGCACCATATTAATCGTGAAGAACGGGGCAATAAGTGGAAACGTAATGCTCCAGAATTCACGCCATTTGCCGGCGCCGTCCAGATTTGATGCTTCATACAATGTCGTAGGGATCGTTTGCAAGCCCGCCAAATATAGAATCGTATTCAATGCAACTGATTGCCAAACGGCCACAATCACGATCCCAATCCATGCCAGGCTTTCGCTGCCCAGAATGTTCGTGGATAGGGCGTTGATCCCCAGGTTTTGCCCCCAGATCGGGAATACGTTGGAGAACAGGTAGTTAAATATGTAACCTACGATCAATACACTCAGAATATTCGGCAAGAAGTAGATGCCACGGAAAAAGTTACGAAACTTAATCTTGGCATTTAGCCCGAGTGCAATGAGCAGGCTTAGAATATTCGTCAGGATCGTTACAACGATCGCAAACTTGAAGGTAAACCAGTAGGCGTTGCCTACATTATCATCCTGAAAAAGATTGAAATAGTTTTTGAATCCAACAAAATCATAACCTTTACCGAATCCGTTGTAGTTCGTAAATGAATAATAGATCCCCTGGAGGGCCGGCAGCGTCATAAATACGAAGAACAATACTACCGCTGGAACCGTCATCCAGTAATAGGGCGCGATGCGCTTGTTCATACTCCATCCTCCTTCGGACAAGGCGTTATCGCCGATTCGCTACCTTGTCCCATTCTTTGTCGAGTGTATCCAGATAGTTGTCGATGTTCTTGTTCTGCAAAAAGGACTGTACGATGGAATTCAGCTGCACCGCAGCCGGAATATAGTGATCGGCGAAGTCGATAACCTTGCCCTGCTCAATGTAAGGTGTCAGTTCCTGTACAGCAGGATCATCTTGTTTTACACCCTCCACCGCAGAGAACAGCGTCTGTTCCTTAATGTACTTGCCTATATCTTCAGGCTCCAGCAGAAACGCGATGAACTGCTCGGCCTGCTCCTTGTTCGGTGTATCCGCTGCAATGGTAAACAGGGAGTCGATTCCGTTCACCAGCTTAATCTGGCTCGGATCGTTGCCTGTCGGGAAGGGGAAGAAACCAAGGTCCACATTCGGGTTGGCTTTGCGAATTTCAGAGATTGCCCAGGTACCCTGGATGTACATATATGCTTCGCCATTGGCAAAGGCACGGTTACCATCCGAATACGCTTTACCGAAGTTGTCGCCGTGACCGTAATTCATCAGCTCCAGCTGCTTCTCCGCAACCTCGCGGTATTTCTCCTTGAAGGTCACTTTGTTCTCGCGACGCTCCAGATAGAAATCAATACCAACCAAGTTAGGCCCGAGTGCATTGAACGGCAGATTTGTCTGCCAGTCATCCTTGTATGTGAAGTAAAACGGAATTTTACCCGCATCCTTAATTTTTTGGGCTGTAGCAATCAGCTCATCCCAGGTCTTGGGTACGTCCAGACCCATTTCCTTAAACAACGTTTTGTTGTACATGATGCCGTTTGCATTTGTTGCGTAAGGAACACCAGTCACTTCATCCATGCCCGTGACATCCTTCAGCATCTGTATGTAATTGGGATCGATCGTTTTCAACAGTGGACTGTCGGTCAAATCGGCGAAAATATCACTCTGTGCAAGAATGGAATAGGTATCGGTTGCCCCCATCGCCATAATGTCTGGCACATCGTTCTTCACCACACGTGTCTTCAGCACCGTCTCCGCGTCGGGTGGATTTACCTGAGTGACCTGAATATCGGAGTGTTCGGCGTTAAATGTTTTGATTAACTCGTCAAAGGTTCCTTTGGCTTCGGGTTTGTTCTGAAAAAATTCAACCTGCACTTTGCCGTTGGCATGATTCCCGCTGGTGCAGGAAGACAGAAGTACAGCCGTTATTCCACAAAGCAGCATTAACCCGAGTGCCTTGGTAAGCGATGTTCTCATGTTGTACCTCCCTCAGCTTATATACGTAAAGATTTACCCATTAAATTAGTGAAATAACCATGTGGTTAATCCTTCCACCGATTCATACTAAGAGCGTTGACTATAATGTGTCCTATTATTCCTAAAACGGTTTCGGTAAAATTGAATCAGGCCCATTGACCGCGAGCCCGGTCATCGACATAACAAAAAGGGACATCGGAATTTATCCAATGTCCCTCATGTATTCAGTTACCACTGCTTACATCAAAGCTGTTGTTAACTTATTATGAGCGCTCTATTTTCGGCAAAGCATTACGTAAACGCTTGGCTCGGTAACTCTGAAATGCACGAATCAGCATGCCGATGACCAGCATAACCACACCAACATTTATCGCTACATCCGCCAAATTGAGAATACCACGTCCCGACGGAAATACGAGAAAATCCGTTACGCGTGCGTAGATAAAACGGTCGATTGCATTACCCAAGGCACCGCCGACCATGAAGCCGGCACCCGCCTGCATCCAGAAACCGCGAATTTCACCTTTTCTCCGATAATATAAAATGCCCGCCACGAACAGAATGGCGACCACACCGAACAGACGCGCATTCCCTTGAAAAAGGCTGCCTGCCATCCCACTGTTCTCATAATGCTGCAACTGCATGCCCGAGTCGCCAAGTCTCATCGTGTCGCCAACTTCCATATACATCCTCACTGCCATCTTGGTTCCCTGATCAACCAAGGTAACCAGCAGTGCTATAAAATAAAATAACATGTGCCACTCCTCCTGCCGGACTTCGCCATAACCTATGTAAACCTCGAAGGTTTCTGGTGTAACGTTCCCTTTCACTTTAACACAGGCGAGGCAATGTCTCCAAATGAGCAAGCATACAGAACCATATATAACGGGTTAAAACCCACCTTGCCCTCCTGTCTGCATGCAGCAGGTACCCTAATGATCGACGTCGAATGTAGACATTAACCACACACGTAAAGGAGCTGTCCGTAATTTGAACCTAACGATGACAGAGAAATTAAAGGAAATGCAGCAGGAAGAAAAGGAATTGATATTTTGGACATTCGATGCTGAAATAGCGCTCAAACTCGGACTACGTTTGGTCGAGGAAGCGAAACGTCGTTCACAGGCGGTTACAATCGACATCACACTCAAGGGGCATCGTCTCTTTTTGCATGCCATGGAAGGCACCCATCCAGACAACGAAGACTGGATTCGACGCAAGAACAACGTTGTGAATCACTTCTCTTCCAGCTCTTGGCATACAGCCCTGAGACTGAGAAGCGAGGATAAAACGCTTGAACATGATTTTGGTTTGCCTTCCTCTGACTATGTTTTGGCTGGCGGTGCTTTTCCACTGATTGTGGAGGACAAGGGACAAATCGGCACCATTACCGTATCCGGGCTGCCAGATGAGGAAGACCATGAAATGGTCACCTCCGGAATTCGCTCTTTTTTGTTACAGCAAAACTAATTCGGGCAAACGAAAAAAGTCCCCCTGATCCATATGTGATCAGGGGGACTACACGTATCAGCCAGCTTGAACTTATTGAATAGCGGAGAGCACATCCAGCAGCATGGATTTGAATTTCGGACGGTCAATGGCCTCGCAGACACGTACATTCGGCTCTTTGCCGAAACGCCCGTTAATATCCACAACGCTATATCCGCGTGTTAACTCTCCTGCTGCTTCTACATCCACATAATACTGACCGGATTTGGTCATGAGCGACTTATCTGCGGCAACAGCCATCAGCAACGTATCCGGGTGAGTGGTGCCATTCAGTTTATGTACCGATTTGTTGAACTGCATAACCACTTTGTTGATGGCGGTGAAGAAATCCGCACCAGATGTACCCAGTGCTGCAATCTCAGCATGATCATCATCATCCATAACGGAATATTGGGTACACATCTCCCAGCCAACCATGGTGATCGGAATGCCCGCGTGCAATACAATTTTGGCTGCTTCCGGGTCCACATAGAAGTTATACTCCGCGGCTGGCGTAATATTGCCCAGTGCATTATTCGTTCCGCCCATGATGTAGAGGTGAGCAATCTCCGGAATAATGGTTGGGTCCTTCTGAATGGCCATCGCAATGTTGGTCAGGGGTGCAATGGCCAGAAGCGAGATCTCGCCCGGCTGTGCGTGTACCTTTTCAATGATAAAATCAACTGCATGCCCTGCCTCTGGACGCTGGTCCGCCTTCGGGAAATGGGCCCCGCCCATGCCGTCATCGCCATGTACGTCTTCCACCGTGCGGTGTTGGGCCTCACCATAGGCCATCAATGGGCGTTCGCACCCTTTGTACACAGGCACCTTGCCGCCATGTCCTGCAACCTGTACCGTGTACAGGGCATTTTCAACCTCTTGATCAAACTGTACGTTCCCGCCTGTAATCGTAATGCCCTCCACCTGGAAATGGTGCAGTGCCGTCAGGATCGCAATCGTGTCGTCTCCTGCTGTATCTGTATCGATGATGACTTTTCTCATGATGCCGCGCTCCTTCTTCGTTAAATATTCAATCTAAATTATCGTTTATCGCTAGGGTTTATTTTACATCAAAAACGTACCGATGACGATGGAAACGCCGATGATAATCGAACGCAGCAGCTGTGCTACTGCCATATTGCCTCGTGCGATTTCGTCACATACCCGCATCTTGGGAATCAGGAAGTCAAATATAATATAGACCAGACACAAAATAATGATTCCAAGCGCCGACCAGAGCAGCATATCCAGCCAAGAATGTGTGGAGAAGGATACCATACCCACAATGATACATAGGCCCAGCAATTTGCTGCCCATATACATGCCTGCCGCCTCGTTGCCTTTCGCAATTTCCTCGCTATCGTTATACCGGGTCAATTGGCTAAAAGCGAAGTACCCACATACCAATACAACCAGCAAAATGCCTACACCTACCGCTACATTCAGCAGGTTCAATCCCAAATTGTCCATTCCTTATCCTCCTCGTCATCCATCCGTTCATTGATCACAGCCGCACAATAATAGGCCATATCTCCGGTTACCTTCTCTCCGATCCGGGGCAACACACCGGCAAAACGTCCACCGATGACAAACACCCCTGTAAGCAAATAACCGCTGTATTCGCCATCCTCTGTCTGAATCACGGCCTGTTCCATCGGAACCAGCTGCTGATAAATTTTAGGCTGATTATTATAGTAGGCTGCGATTTCCTCATCTTCTTGCAGTTCGTCTATTGTGTTGGGATTCTTGTGGGCGTACAGCTGATGAGATGCAGCCGTTTGGCCCGCATGATGATCCGATCCCTCACCCAGCAGCGAGGTGCCTCGACCTTCGCGCCCCCAATAGCTTTTGGCCACATAAGGCATTGCGCTCCATTCAAAAGGTCCGGCTTCGAAATAGGTAGGTAGCAGATACCGTGAAATGGAAGCTAACTCCGCATCGTTAAACAGCCGAAATCCACAATATTCCGGGGTTTGTTCGTTGCGTTCATAGAGTGACCAGATCGCCGCCATGAAGCCCTTGCTCTGCATCAGCACATGCTGTGCAGGATTCATCAGGCCCAAGCGCCCATCCTGCACCAACTCAAGCAGAGCTGCGCCGATGTCCACCCCGGTCGTTTCATCTCGATCATCGATTAGATATTCCAGGGGATAGAGGCGGTACAGCAGGTTGATCTCGCGTCCTTGATGGTAGAGCGCCTCTCCCGGAATAATCTCCAACTCCTCCAGTGGAGCATAGAACGTTTCATAACCCGCCTCCTGACACAGCTTCATCAGATACTCCGTATTGGTCCGATCCTCCACATGCTCCCCAAATGAAGTAAAGGTCACCGGGCCCTGCAACCCCTGCCGCGCATAAGCGCCCAGCCAGCTGCGAAAGCATACCCGGATGCGATCATCCATTTCTTTGGATGGAGCATGGAACGATGTTTTTTCAGCCATCCCCACCAAAATACCTTCCAAAGCAGCTGCTTCAGGTATGCCGGTTGGGGTATCGGTGTTATTTTCAATACATTTAGGTCCCGCTTCCCCAATAATCCAGTCCTGCCGAGTGATCCCGCCTGTCACCATCTCCATACGCGCTGCCGGAATAAGGCCGGGATGAATGCCCAACTGCTGCTCCAGAAAAGAATCGGGCATATATCGCTGGATAAAACGCATCACCTTGCAAAAAATCCCGTCTACAGCCTCGACTGCTGTACACAGTTCCTGCATCTCCGCAAGGGAATAGACCGTCAATGCAGGTACACAATATTGCTTGCCATACATTCGGTGATAGGGAACTTGCTGCCCTGCTTCGCCCCTAAATACTTCTTCATGGCTGAATGGCAGCTGGTATACATGCCTCATCAGGTTCTAACCTCCCGAACTGCGGAAGAAGCTGCCAAAGCCGCTCGATTTCGAACTGGATTTGCTATAGGAGCTGCTGTCTTTGTTGCTCCGATAGGACGATCCGCCACCGTAGTAATAGTGCCCACTGCTGGAGTCATATTCACATCCGGTATCGTATTCCGGGTCACACTCGTCGCTGTTACTGCTGCAACCGGATAATACGGCTGGAACCGCAAGTATTAGCGAGAAGGCAACCAGCTTGGCACGTGATCCGGGTTTGGGTTTAGGATTTTCGCCCATTACAGATCCACCTCCTTCGCAAAAAACAACACTTTCTTGCGATCCGCATCCAGCACGGAATATACAAATTCATAGGTCGTACCGCCCCGGACCATGTAATGGTCCAGCAGTTGCTCGGCAAGCTCCATCGTGTACGAGGAGGACTCTGCCAAGTCCAATTCCTGAAATGCACTCCCATTCCACAGCATATATTCCGCGCTGTACATGGAGGACATTTTGCACATCGCCAGTGCAGCGTCCGCAATCGCTGTGCCGTATTCCACAGGTTTTTGATTGTGATACTCGGTCACGTAGACTGCATGCTCCCGACGATCCTCACATTCATTGGACAGATGCGCCCAGAGCTTATTTTTCATCAGGGTAGCATCGACCAGCTTACGCATGAACAGTTCATCGCGAGTGACCGAAACCTGCTCCAATACCCCCGTCTCCACCTGCCGGTCATCCGACCAGTTCCGATAAGTCAATGAATAATAAATAACGATAACCTGCCTTTCTGTGAGCTCTAAGAGGAGCCGTTTCATTACACACAAACGTATTTAACGCACGCGAAGGAAAAAAGTTACACTATTCCCGATGACATGTAAAAAAGAACAGGTTACCGATCTCGTTCCCCAAGCATGGGGTTCAAGCGTTAACGAATCGCACAAGCCTTATATGGTGATTACATGTGAAATACAGATTTTAGCGAACCTGATAGATGCTATTTCGGAAAAAAACAGCCTCAAACAACGATAACATCCACTACATGAGGGAATAACATCTCTGTGGTTCGTTAGATATTCGGTGTGTGGATTTTGAAGCCAATAGGGTCTCCTCCATTCGTTAGGATGTCGGATACTTGAATCCGTCGAATCATTGGGAGTCGTCCCTGAAGCGCAAAAAACTGTCCCAAAGCCAATGCATGACTTATGAGACAGCCTCCTTGCTCAAGCTGTTGCTAGCTCCTATTGCTGTTGCTGTTTCTGTTGCCAATGACCTTCCAGCTTACACATATGGCTTATAATTCGGCCCACTTGGTGAGCAGTTCATTGTATTCTCCTGATATTTGCTCTCGCTCATTCCACATCTGTTCCAAAGCAAGCGGATCATTCGCCACCGTTTCGAGTTGTTGATCCAGTTCCCGGAGCCGGGTCTCCAGGTATGCCATAACCTGCTCCAGCTTCTCCGCAGTACGCTCGCTATCACGGCTCATTCCAGTTTTCCCAGCCTGGAAGAAGGGTGAATTGTTCAGCTTGCCTGATCCCGCAGCAGCCGAAGTCCCGCGGGAAGAAACTCCTGCTTCTGCCCCAGCGGCAGTACCCCGGGGTGACGCCTTCGCTCCTGCTGTCGCCTGATTTGCCACCGCTGCACGGGCTTGCAGATCAAGCTTCTTCTCGCGATAGGCTTCATAGTCTCCCAGATACGCGGTCATCCGCCCGTTCTCCAGTTCCCACACGCGGGAAGCGAGTCGATTGACGAAGTAACGGTCATGCGAGATGGCAAGCACCGTTCCTTCAAAATCAACCAACGACTCTTCGAGTGCTTCCCTTGAAGCGATATCCAGATGGTTGGTCGGTTCATCCAGCAGAAGCACATTCGGCTTGCGCTGAACCAGCAGAGCCAGCCTTAGCCGTGTCCATTCCCCGCCAGACAACTGTCCTACCGAGCGAAATACATCTGCTCCATAGAATAGATATCGGGCCAGAATCCCACGTGCTTCTCCTTCTTCCACGCCCGCTTCCAGTCGGAAATACTCCAGCACATTCAGTTTCGGATTCGAAGGTTCCTCCTGCTGAGCCAGATAGCCAACATCCACACGTGCACCCCACTCCAGGTTGCCTGCACTCGGTTGTTCCTCTCCCAGCAACAGCTTGAACAACGTTGTTTTGCCTGAACCATTGCGTCCAATAAGGGCAATTTTATCGCCATATTCGAGTAATCCCGAAACACCACGCAGAATTTGGCGTTCTCCATAAGCCTTTTCGACCTGTTCCATAACAGCCACCCGTTTTCCCGTACGGTCTGTAGGACGTACATCAAAGTCGGCATTACGCCGCTCCAGTACCGGGCGTTTCACCTGTTCCATTCGTTCGATTGCTTTACGCATTGAGGCAGCGCGCCGAAAGAACTTTTCATTGCCCCCAACTCGGCCCCATTCTTCTAATTGGCGGATCGTTTCTTTCATTTTTTTGATCACCTTCTGCTGCTCCTTGAACTCCTCGAATTGCTGCAACAGTCGTTGTTCCTTCACTTTCATGTATTCCGTATAACCGCCAGCAGACGTTTCCGCTTCTCCATCTTCCAGCTCTAACGTTCGGGATGCTACGCGGTCCAAAAAGTAACGATCATGTGAGATCAGGATAATCGTACCTGTGTACTCGCACAAAAATCCCTCCAGCCATTCCACCCGCTCCAGATCAAGATGGTTGGTCGGCTCATCCAGCAGCAACAGATCAGGCCTTACAATCAGTTGTGAAGCCAGTACAACCCGAGTCTGTTCACCACCAGACAATGAGCCAAACCGCCATCCGTAATGCTCCTTCGCAATATCCAAACCGTCCGCCACCTGATCAATCCGGGCATCCATTTCATATCCGCCTTCGCGCTCGAACTGGTCCTGCAATGCCGCGTACCTCTTCAACAGGCGTTCCAATTGATTCGGATCGGCCGCACAGTCCGGATCGGACATCTGCTGCTCCATTTCCTTCATTTGACTCCGGCACGCCATAAGCTCCCTGAATCCAAGACTCAGCACATCCAGCACCGTGTAATCATCCATTCCTTCCGGCACCTGAGCGACGTAACCGATACGTGTATCCTTCTTAATCATCAATTGTCCTTCATCCGGCTGGTTCAGCCGTGCCATCAGACGCATCAATGTCGTTTTACCGCTTCCGTTGCGGCCGATCAGGGCGACCTTGTCGCCTTCCATAATTTCAAACGTAATGCCGTCCAGCACCAGATGTGCTCCGTGGTATTGAGTCAGTTCTTGTGCGCTAATCATCATCATAATAAGGTTCCTCCTATGGATTGGAAGATCCTGACCGCAACACAAAAAGAGCCGCAGGAGGTTAGCTCCGCGGCCCTTCAGAATTCAAGCAGTTATGCTTATCGTCCGAATGAGGTCAAGGCAGGCATCTTCTCGCAAATGTTAATTTCCGTATATTCAAAATTGGACAGACTTCTCCCATTGGTTGGAAAAGTATGAACAATGCCAGCCATAGCAATCGGCAGCTGGCTAATACGGTTGTTAAGCATCTCGTGATTCACCTGTCTTCACCTCCCTTTTCATAATTAGTGCCAATATATCACAGAAGAATGCATTCCTGCAACTATCCGATCGCCCAATTTACCCTTTGTAAGGCGACTCGTCCCGACTAGTTCCTTCTGCGCCGCCGTATAACCACATCCACAATAACGACCGTGATCAGGGTGAGCAAGCCGGAAGTTGCAATCGATACCCCCATCAGGGCATAGCCGATCCCGTTCCATCCGCCAATATCTACACTAATCATGATAATAATGGCTCCGCCCAACACCGCCACACAAGGCAGAATATATTGGGCCCATGTCATCCGCCGACCTTGCAATCGATAGATGAGCCATCCGATTAACAGCAATGCGACCCAAACAAGGAGTACCAATAGAACAAGACCTGCCACCTATTACGCCCCCTTCTCCTCCGCTCATTTCTTACAAATCACCACTGACGCTAATATTCTGAATACGTGTAGAGTTTATCACATTATTAAGCCCTCTTTCACGATAAATCGAATTCGTGAAAGAGGGCTTCAAGGAGGTTTCAAGATATGAAATTGGCACATTTCTTATGGTACCTTGCACCCGCCAGCAGGCTTAGTAAAGGCTCACGCTTTCAGCCTGGCGTTGTTCATAACGCAGTCCCTTGTATAAATCCGCTTTGCCAACTGAATTGAACAGATTCATTTTATGGCGAATGACGCTTTGGGCCTCAGCAATGCATTCCGGATAGATTGCGTTAGGGTCCCATAACTCTGTTGTGCTTAAAATTTCACGAGCTTTTTTGAAGTATGAGTACTTCATATCGCTGGAAATATTAATTTTACAAATGCCTAACTGAACAGAGTCGGAGACCTCCTGATCGGGGTTTGCGGAGCCCCCATGAAGAACAAGAGGGATGTCTACCAATTGGTTGATTTCTCTTAGGATATCCATTTGCAGCTCCGGTTTAATATGTTTGGGATATATGCCATGGGCTGTACCGATAGCCACCGCTAACGTGTCGATACCCGTACGTGCCACAAAATCCTCCGCCTGAGCCGGATCCGTGTAAGTCACCACAGATACGCCGCCTTCGATAGAGTTACCCGTCTGCCCAATCGTCCCCAACTCCCCTTCAACAGATACGCCAGCAGCGTGTGCAATCTCCACCGCTTGTTTTGTAATAGCCACATTGTCTTCGTAAGGGAGCAGAGAACCATCAATCATGACGGAAGTAAATCCACACTTGATCGCCCGGATGATATCCGCAATGGACCCGCCATGATCGAGATGGATAACCAGTGGAACATGGCTGGCATATGCACGTTGTTTGGCGTATGCGAAAAATTCATCAGTCAAAAATTCAAGTTCCGTGGGATGGATGGCGATTATAGCCGGTGAACTGGAATGTTCCGCCTCCTCAATAACCGCTCTTAAAAATGTGCTGTCCGCCACGTTAAACGCTCCTACCGCGAATTTGTGTTCTTTGGCTACCTTAAGCAATTCCTTCATCGTAATCAACATAAGTTCACATCTCCCTTGGATTGTATCCGATTTAGTAGTGAAACGTTATCATCTTAAATGGGCCTTACTCAACTTTGAACACAATGTCATCGAAGCTTACGCTTTCGTCTTCGGTATCGTCGAATTCTTCATCCACGGCCGTTACTGGTTTCTTTAAAAGAGATAAGGTTATTCCACATATCCCCGTTCCAATGAGGAGAGATATCATAAACAGCCATGGATGTGTGAAGAGGGGTACAACGAATAATCCTCCGTGCGGCACCGGAGCCTCAACGCCCCAGATCATAATCAGTCCACCAGCTACCGCTGAGCCGATGACACAGGAAGTCACCACCCGGATCAGATCCCTTGCCGCAATCGGAATCACTCCCTCCGTAACCATGCAGATCCCCATTGGAAATGCGGCCTTCAATGATTCCTTTTCCGCTGCTGTGTATTTGTTTCTCGTCAGGAAATACGACAGGGTAATCCCCAGTGGTGGAATAATGGAGCCGACAAACTTGACAGCCTCAGGCCCATAGATCCCTTGGACCAGCATTCCATCGGCAAACAGCGACATCGTTTTATTAACAGGTCCTCCGAAGTCAAAGGTAGCCATCATGCCCAGAATGGCCCCGAGTGCAAATTTGGAACCACCCTGCATCGATTCAAGCACATGGGTGAGGCTGTCCTGCAGCCAGACAATTGGCTGACCAATCACAAGGAAGATACATAAACCGGAAATCAGTGTGGCCAGAAACGGAATAACGAGGACGGGCATTAATCCCTGCATCGACTTCGGCAGCTTCACATATTTTCGGATGCCGAGAACGACGTAACCCACCAGGAATCCTCCCAACATACCACCAATGAACCCAGCCTGAATCTGACTGCATATAAAACCAACAATTAATCCTGGAGCAATGCCTGGTCGGTCGGAGATCGAATAAGCAATCGCTGCGCAAATTAAAGGTACAACCAGCCCCATTCCCCAACCGCCGATCTGGTTAATCATATACGGAATGGTGCCTTCCGCCTTGCCCACATCCGCTCCTCCCAAAATTTGACCCAGCGCGATACACAGCCCTGAAGCAACGATCAAAGGAATCATATAGGAAATTCCCGTTAACAGATGGCCTTTGATTACTGAACCTGCGTGATTGGATTTTGCGCTCATCGTCTCGCCTCCCTTTTTATGAGGAAATCCCTAAAGACTGCTCCACCTTTTCAATGAATTTAATCGGGGCTTTAATGACCGTTTCGGTTTTCACTCGGATGATCCGTTTGCCTTTGAATCGTTCTTCTCCACCGATCTTGATATCTGCGGCTACAATGACAATATCAGCAGCTCTGATCTCTTCCCTGGAAAGCTCGTTTTCTGTTCCTATGGTGCCTTGGGTCTCCACTTTAATCTCATGCCCGCGGGCTATCGCACCCTTGATCAATTTTTCCTTGGCAATATACGTGTGGGCAATACCAGCAGTGCATGCCGCTACGGCTACAATGTTCATCAGTATCCCTCCAAATGATGTAGGTGTGCTCCATTTTATTAAAATCCATAAATTCCCTTAATCTACGATACGCTCTCCCTGCGGGCAAACAGATCCATAATCTGCGCCGGATCAGGCTCATGCAGCAAACGTTCCAACACCTCTTCATCGGCAAGCATACCAGCCACCTGGACCAACAGCTTCATGTGGGTAGTATTCCGGTCCACAAGCCGTACTGCAAACAAAATAACGACATGGACAGGTTTGCCGTCCAGCGTCTCCCATTCAAGCGGATGCTCTGTCCGCCCGATGGTTAGGGAGGTTTTGAGGACAGCCGCCGATTTGCCGTGAGGAATCGCAACATGATTCTCCAGGCCGGTCTGACCTTCTTCCTCTCTTAAATAAACGTCCTTGATAAACTCTTCCTTGGAGGAAAGGGCGCCATCCTTTTCCAGTAATTCTGCCAGTTCCTCGATGGCTTCATCCTTGGTTCGTGCTTTTAGATCCAGCTTAATCAACCGTTCGTTGATAATCTTGGTTATATCCATAATGGTCCTCCTCCTGGTCATGCTTGGACTGTAATATCTCGACTAGCTCCAAAGGTGTAGTCACCCTCATGATCTGTTCATACATATGTCTGCACATCAACAGGCTCTGTATTTCTATCAGTAATTCAGTTATTGGTCCATCGTCAAAGAAAGCGATTACAATTTCCAGTTTGCTATTTTCCGATTCGCCTTGAATAATATTAAAACCGACGATCGGATTGACGTTCACATCACTGCGGATCAGGAAAACGGACAAACGTTTATTCAGCTTGGCCTCGGCAAACGTTCGGTTCTCAATGTCAGCGCCTGCGTTTTTGAGTACAGATGCAAACAGCTTCAGACGGGACGCTGTCCCTCCTGCGGACTGTTCCTTCGTTTTTGCTTCAATCTGCAAATAAGATGGGTGGAAGTACGCCCCGAGCAGCGGAAACGAAAACACCTTGTTTGGATGTTGATTCATCCTCTCCTCGTTAAACTTGGCCTTGATTAAACTGACATCCATGTCATTTAAGAGCGCCGACACATACACAACCGGCAGATCCTGATGCTCCAGTTTAACGGTAGATATGATCAGATCAATTTCCGTCCAATCCTCTATACGCTTAAACCAGCTTGCCGAAATGACATCAACAACTTCCCATTCGGGAAATGAACGGTTAATCCGGTTTTTCAGCAAATGAGAGGTGCCTATTCCAGTAGAGCAGACCAGAATAACTCTTTTCTTTTTATTGTGTTTCTCAATGGATGCCTGAAAATAAAGTACCAGGTAACTTATCTCATCATCACTAAACGAATTCAATCCGCAGGCTTGGGCAATTGGCAGCATTCCCAAACGGACCAGAGAGAAGATCTCAGCATACGCCTTGCGTATATCCTCCAGTAGAGGATTATTAATGGAAATGTTGTATTTTAGACGGTTCAGCATCGGTTTGAAATGAATAATCAGACCTTTATACAACTCCTCGTCTGTTGTGAGATCCCGACGAATCATACCGGAGACTGTCTGAATCAATTCTTTGACCATCGCCTTGGACTCCGGACAAGCTTTGTCCATCAGACCTGACAACTCAAGGTTAAGGGAGGGGATACTCATTCCTGACGAAATCAGATATTGATAGATGAAATAGATCTCTTCCCTTGGCAGATCCAATCCGCATTGTTCCCTAATCCTTTCAGCCATGGCTTTTGCGATGGAATGCACATTTGGTTCAGTTACTGGATGATCGGGAATCCCGTCAGCCAGGCGAATTACTTTGCCACTTTTCAGTCTGCGGATACAAATCAACAGGTGAGTCAACATGTTGATGTAATATGGATCACCTATGGTATATCCTAATTGCTGCTCGGTTTCTTCCAGAATGCGTTGAATCCCTTCTACAGGACCGGAGCCAAAGTGTCTTATCAATTCCCCCAGTGTGTTGCCATCAATCCGGGACTCATGCTCTTGTTCTCCCTTCTGCTCTTCATTGACAAGTTCATTAATCAGAGAGGCCATGGCTTTACGGATATCGATCTCCGAACCGATCAGACGGGTGCCGAGTTGGCTTTTTTCCAGTCGCAGATGAAAGGGTGCAATCCTTTCTTCAATGGCCTTGAGATCATTCACAATCGATGCCTTACCAATAAAGTATTCTTCTGACAGCTTGTTAATCGAGGTTTCCTCAGGAGAATCATATAATAAATTCGTCAATATTTTGATTCTCCTCGCCTCTACGGAAAAGGTCGTCACCACCTTTTTGCCTGGAATCAATTGTGTCCTCCTCAGTTCCATCGTCTGTTCCTGGGTTAAAGCCAGTGCAATACCTGTTCCCGGCTTCCGTTCAAGGCGAATCCCGCGAATATCCAAATTGTTCTCCAAGGCGTTTAGTTCCCTGTAAATGGTTTTTTCGGACCAGTTCATGTGACTGGCTATTTCTTTGACCGGAACGAAATCCCTACGCTCCAATAGAAAATGCAAAATCTGATATTCTCTCGCAGACAGCGCTTTCATTTGGGAATCACTCCTTCCTTACGCTCACAGCATAACACCCCTATTTTTTTTGATAAATACTAAAATATGTCCATTTCATTCGGGTCAAAATAATATACCCCCTGTTCAGAACACAATGTGACATCCATTTATTCCAACGCAAAAAGGCTTCTATTCGGGCCGAAAACCCCGATCAGAAGCCTTTTTTCTCCGTTTCAATGCATCGGATGGATGCTCTTACCGGGACCCGGCACAGTTTATACCGCACCTAAATGGGTTACCCCAGCCAGCGAGAGAAAAACTCTCGATATCCCTCTTTCATAATCGTGCGTGAAAAAGCACCGAACGCATACTCCCGGTTGTCTTCCGACACACTGCGCGGCGCGGCCGCCGCCATGTTCACCAGTTCAAACCAGTTATCCTCATTGCCTGCAAAGGCATGCGTCGAACGAATATGGCCGTAGCAGGCGTGCTCCGGCTTCACCACCATTTTGCCCATCGCCATGGCTTCGGTCAGCGGCATCGCAAACGTATCAAAGGCCGAACAGCTCCAATACACCTTGGACGAATTCATCAGGGTGAATACTTCATCCTGCGTCAGCGCAAATTGCAATTTTACGTTGTCCGGAATGTTATATTTCTTCATGCTTTCCTCGTAGCGACGACCACCGAATACCATGTACACTTCCTTGTCCGGATTCTGCCGGGCATATTCCAGCACCAGATCCGGGCGGCGATTCGCCTCATCCCGACCGATCCAAAGTACACGATTATGCACGACCTGACTCGGGTCGTAATGGCGGTGCGCCAGCTCTTCGTTGAAGCCGATCGGGATGACGCTCACGTCGTGTACGCCGAAATTGCGGCCCAGTTCTGTTTTTAGGAACTCCGTCTGCACAATCGCTTTATCCACCATCGTATAAAATGGCTTCATCATCTCATAACCCGTCAGCGCCGGGTCGGGAAAGCTGTGCGGGAACAACACGCTTTTCGGTAAAAACATCTTCAAAAACGTAAACCCGGATACGGTGTAGATGACATGCTCTATATTTTGGCTATATATCTGGTCCAGTACGATATCATAGTTCACCAGGTCGCCTTTCTCATGCTCATAACCCGGCAACCAGTCATACCCGCTGACATGGCGCTCCGGCGAGATGAACACAATCTCTACACCCAGCTCCAGCCCGATCTGCTTCAGTCGATCCGCAAATACGCGCGGGCCCTGCGCCTCCGTGAATTGAATTTTACGCATTACGAGTCCTACTTTACGCATGTTCTGCACCCCTCATTTCTATTCCCTACAACATCCGTTTCATGCACTGTTCCAGCGTCATTGCCGTCTCGTGCCACTGGTTCCGCAGCTGTTCCTCGGGCCATACACAGTCTGCACATCTCAGATCCCCATCAATCAGACGCAGCATCCAGAGCGAGAATACAATGGCATATGCACTGTACCACCTTTTAAAAGAAACCCGGTCAACCTGAACGCTATGGCGCTCCAGCCCGTCCAGATAAACATCAATAATCCGCTCCCGCAGCTCAGGCGTAACGGTTCTCGGGAACAGCGGATGCGATAGATCCACCAGATGATACACGTCCCACAGAGCCGTATTCAGGTGAGCATGCTCCCAATCGATAATCACCAGCCTGCCATTCACATCCGCCATGTTGCCGGGATGCAGATCACCGTGACACAAGACACGAGGTAACTCCTCCTCTGCCGTATGGATTAGCGCGGCGATGTTGTGCCAATCCGATGGGAACAGCGTGATCTCCAGCTTGGACAACAGATCAGCGGTGGATTCCTTTTGCCCAAGCAGATCATCCAGCATGTCCCGGATTGGTGGTTTCTGACCCACCCGGGGCAATTCATTCCAATCAGCAACAGATAACGTGTGCCACTCCGCCATATGTACAGCAGCAGCCAGCATCGTCTCTTCCCGCGAATCATGCACCAGTTCGCCCAGATCCTCATAGATGATCCAGCTCTGTTCCGCGTCAATCTCACGGTCTGATGCAGCAATTAGTGCTGGATATATAGGGGGCAATACAGATAGCACATGCTTGGACATCCATTGCTCTCGCCCATATTGTGCAGGATTGGTCAGCGGTTTGAAAATATAACTTTCCCCGGTATGAACAGTGAAACGCTCCACGCACTTACCATTCATCCCTTTGTAGAGCCGTTCCCGGCTTGTTATATATTGTTCATTCAACGTCCCTTCGGGAGTCACCCAGCGATACGCCTGCACGTTTTCATTCACGCCAATCACCATCCATTTCGTTCCCCAGACCTGGAGCTGGCGCCGCTGATGTTTGCCTCTGCAGCTCTTCTTCGGTCCATCCTCCATGCCCGTCTATCCGATTATTATTTCTATCCATCATACGTTGCCGTTCACAAGCCTGCAAGCTTTGAGCGAAAGCACTTGTCGTAGCGTTAAATAAGAGATTTAGAAATGCCAGTTGCAATTTAGTTAGTAATCACTTACTATACAATCATGAAGAACAAACCTCATGTAGACAGCAAAAAGAAAGACATCCTACAAGCGGCGATGCGCTTGTT
Source organism: Paenibacillus sp. NPDC057886 (assembly GCF_042796655.1). Classification (NCBI taxonomy): domain Bacteria; kingdom Bacillati; phylum Bacillota; class Bacilli; order Caryophanales; family Paenibacillaceae; genus Paenibacillus; species Paenibacillus sp. NPDC057886. The sequence goes on from NZ_JBHVMZ010000002.1 coordinate 459,794, forward strand.
TGCAACCAAAGGCGTTGACGGCATTTCCGTCAAAGAGATCGGTGACGCCGCTGGAGTAACGGATGCGGCGATCTACAAACATTTTAAAAACAAAGATGCCGTTGCTCTTGAGGCCTTCACCCAATACTGCGCGGACTATACCGCCTTGATTGACGGATATGTTCATCAGGATGGTCCGGTGCTGGAACGTTTCCGACAACTAATTACCGAGGTTCTCCACCTGCACGATGAAGATCCCTACGGACTGCTGCTGATTTCACAAAATCATGAAATATTTATTGAAGTCGGAAGCAGTGAAGATTATCGCCAGCCGCTGGATGCGTTGATTGACCTGATCGATCAGGGAATTATGCGGGGTGAACTGCCGGATCAGGATTCACGGCTCACGGCTGTTCTGGTCATTGGTGCCATTACGCGCATGGCTGTCTCCAGTATGCAAGGTGAACTGCCGGAGCTGCTTGTACCGTATACCGGGGAAACCGTTCATCGCCTTGCGGCCATGCTGGGCCAGCTTTCAGGAAATTCCTGAGTGTTTACCAGGTCATTCGTGACCTTTTCTTTTTGCACATGAGGTTAGTGTTCATTAACTAAAAAAGTCAGGACGTGTCGTTTTCATGAAAAACATATTAATTATCCAAGGTAATCCCGTCTCCCCAAGTTACAATGGCGCAATCGCCGAAGCTTATCGTAAAGGTGCTGTGCAAGCAGGTGCCGAGGTTCGCATGATCACCCTCAATGAGTTGGATTTCAACATGAATTTAGCCGGTGGATACCGCAATAAACTTCCACTTGAACCTGACTTGTTGGAAGCTCAAGAGGCAATTAAATGGGCAGAACATCTCGTATGGGTGTTTCCAATTTGGTGGGGAGGACCCCCTGCCCTGTTAAAGGGCTTCATTGACCGGATCTTCATGCCAGGCTATGCCTTCAAGTATCAAAAAGGAAAACCTTTCCCGGATCAACTGCTCAAAGGTCGCACCGCACGCATGATCACCACCATGGACGGTCCGAGCTGGTACTACAAATGGTTCCAAGGTGAACCTGCACACAAAATGATGAAAATCTCCACGTTTGGACTCACAGGCATCAAACCTGTGCGCATAACAACTGTAGATCTGGTGGGCAAGCAGTCCGAGGCGCAACGGAAGCAGTGGCTGGAGAAGATCGAGCAGCTTGGGCGGAAGATGGCTTAAACCATAACTTATTATAAATTATTTTAGGAATCGCCTATGTCTGTCTGGACACAAAAAAGGGAATGTCCCATACGTCATGCTCATGACGGGACGCCCCTATTTAGCGTTAATTATGGTTTAACGAATCGTAGAGGCGTTATTTCCTCGATCTGCATGTCCTTTCGCAGGTTTGTACCGGAATAACTTCACTGAGGTTCGTTAAACTTTGCATTCCACGCTAACCAACAAAATGACATTTATCAATTGCCATCTACCACTTTAAACAACGGTTAGTCAAATGGTATACGACTCGATGGATGCTCGGGCAAGATGGATGAAACCAACTGCTGCACAGCCGGATGTTCTGACTGTAAAATCGACTCCTTTTCATCCCCGCAATAGACCAGCCTTCCCTGATCCATCACGGCAATACTGTCGCAGATCGTCATAGCTGCCCGAATGTCATGTGTAATAAACAAGTAGGACAGCCCATAAGACGCTCTTAACTCCGCCAGCAAGGATAAAATTTGAGTCTGATGCACCATATCCAGACTACTGACCGACTCGTCCAGCACAATTAACTTTGGCTTGAGTGAAATAGCTCTCGCGATGTTGATTCGCTGTAGCTGTCCCCCGCTGAACTGATGTGGGAGCTTGCTGCCATCCTCAGGCTTAAGTCCAACCTGTTCAAGCAGTTGTCCAATTACGCGTCGTTGTTCCTTCGCCGACAATCGCTCGTAATTATCCAGCGGCTCCCCAATGATCTGTGCGGCAGTCATCAGCGGATTCACAGCAGAGTAACAGTCCTGGAACACCACCTGCAGGTCGCGTCTTAATCCCTTAAGGGCCTGTTTGCTGGCTTTGTAAATATCCTGACCCTGAAACAAAACCTGACCCTGACAAGGCTTCTCCAGCCCCAGTATAACTTTGCCCAACGTGCTTTTACCTGCGCCGCTTGTACCGAGCAACCCCAGGCAGAAACCCTTTTCAATCGTAAGCGAAATATCTGACAGCACAGGAGGACGTGCCCCCGAACGTTCCAGCCAGCTGCGTTTGCCATAGCTATGGCTTACTTCACGTACCTGAAGCACAGGTCACCATCCTCTCTTGTACTTGGCAGAAGCAACCTCGTGTAATGACGAAATCACACACCGCCCGCTTTATCTTCAGTCCATCTCAAAACAAATTATCATCGTCCCAGAGACATTCTGGGCCGGGCACCCAGCAACATCCGTGTATACTCATGCTGTGGCTGATCGAACAATTGGTGTATATCCGCCTGTTCCACAATTCGCCCCTTCTGCATGACCGCAACTTCATCCGCCATTTGCGAAATGACACCCAGATCGTGGGAGATTAGCAAAATAGATGTACCATATTCCGTGCGAAGCCGATCCAGCTCTTGAAGCACCTTAAGCTGGTTTACCACATCAAGGGCCGTGGTTGGCTCATCGGCAATGACCAAGGCAGGTCGTAGACACATGGAGATGGCAATCATTACTCGTTGCAGCATGCCTCCGCTCAGTTGGAAAGGATAACGCTTCATCAGCTTGGCGGGTTCAGGCAGGTTCATGTCTGCAAGAGCAGCAATCGCCTGTTCCCTGGCTTGTCCTTTCGACAGTCCTGTGTGTGTACGCAGGGTTTCAATGAATTGAGAGCCTATCGTATACACAGGTGTAAAAGCATTCATCGGATTTTGCATGATGAATCCGATATCCTTGCCCCGGATGCACCGCATCTCCTCGGCTGACAGCGAGCCAAGCTCCCGTCCACTCAGGCGGACGCTACCGGACACTTCCATCCTGCGCGGGTCAAGCATATGGAGCAACGCGTTACACGTGATCGTCTTGCCGCTGCCACTCTCGCCGACAAGACCGAATACACGCCCTTTTTTCAGCTCAAAATCAATGGGCTCCAGCAACGGAACTGAACCATCCGCCGTTCTAAGCTTCACTTGCAAACCCTGAACTTCCAACACCTTGGCTGTGTCAACCATCGTTCCGTTCACCCCCGTATGCATTCCCATCCGTCCAACTACCGTTTCGCAATGCCATACCGCTCGGATAATGCCTCTCCCAAGATGTTGAACGTAATCACCACCAGCAGAATCAGTACGCCCGGATAGATCATCAACTCCGGATGACTGCGAATGTACCCTGTTCCTTCATGGATCATTGCGCCCCATTCGGCATTGGGTGGTTGAATACCCAGACCCAGAAAGGACAGTGCCGATATATCCATTATCGCCCACCCCATCTCCAGTGTACCCATCACGACAATAGGACGCTGCACGTTGGGGATGATATGTTTGCGAATGATCGTCCAGGAAGATGACCCGCTAATGCGTGCCGCTGCTATGAAGTTACGCTCCTTGAGACTAACGACCATATTCCGGCAGATTCGTGCATAATACACCCACTGTACCATCATAAGTGCCAGCAGAACCTGCATTAGACCCGGGCCAAAAATGCCTACAATGCCAAGCACCAACACCAGATTCGGAAATGCCATAATGCCTTCACAGAATCGCATGAGCAGACTGTCTGCCCAGCCACCAAGATAACCGGAGATCGAACCTACAACGACCCCAATGAGTAGAGACGACAGGAAAATAAGTGCAGCAAAGCCAAGCGAAACCCTTGCTCCATAGATCAGCCTGGATAGATTATCACGGCCAAGATGGTCCGTTCCCAGCCAATGATCAAGTGATGGACTCTCCAGCTTTTGCAGCAGATTCACCTTGACAGGGTCATGGGGAGCAATCCACGGGGCCAGGAACGCTATCGCGAAGAAAAATAACACGACCACCGAGCAAATCATGATGGCTCTTTGCCCTCTGAATACTGCACGCCATTTGTTTATCAATGCTCTGCCCGTCCTTTCGCTGAAATCCGTGGGTCCATATACAACTGCACCAGATCAACGAGCAAATTGCATACGATGAACAGGCATGCCGCAAGAAAGACATAACATTGTATAACGGGAATATCCCGATTAAATATCGCATCTACAAAATAACGTCCAAATCCGGGCCAGGAAAACACCTGCTCCACAATAATGGTTCCTGTAAGCAGCTTGCCCATATTCATCCCCATCCCGGTAATGAGGGGCGATATGGCGATTTTCAGCACATGCTTCAGCATAATAACCCGCTCTCGAATTCCACGTGTTCTGGCGTACTGTACATACGTCTCCTGTAATTGGTCCAGCACGCTGGAACGCAACAACCGGGTATACACGGCAATGAGAACCAACGAAAGGGTCACCGTAGGTAGCACCAGGTTCTCCCAAGATCCACGTCCCTCCACAGGCAGCCAGTCCAGCTTAACCGAGAAAAAGAAGATGAGCAGATAACCGAGCCAGAATTGCGGGATAGACGCTCCAAAATAGGAAATCGCCCGGCTTACCATGTCAATCCAGCTATTTTTGTACACCGCTGCCAGTATCCCCAAGGGAATACTCACCAATGCAGAAAACAGCATGCTCCATAGGGCCAATTCGGCCGTAGCTGGAAGTCTTGATTTCACCTCATCCCATACGGGTTTGTTAGTGAGATAGGATGTGCCGAAATCCAACCGGGCAATCTTCTGAATCGTATGGACATATTGGGTAAACAAGGGCTGATCTAGACCGAATTCATGCCGCTTTTGCTCCAGTAACTCCGGCGTCGGATAGATGTGAGCGGCTGTTAAATAGGCCTCGGCCGGATCAACCGGTGAGATATGAATAAGCGCAAAGGTAACGAGTGTAGCGATAAAAACGATAGGAATGATCGCGATCATTCGTTTACCGATATAACTGATCACCAAACGTTCCTCCCTTTTATCAAGCTACAAGACCTTACCACTCTCGAAATGACTACTTATTGATTGCCCAATTCAATTCCTACAAACGGATTTTCATCGCGGTTCGCCGGGAAAATAAAGTTGGAAATTTTCTTCTGGTATACAGCCGTTTTCTTTATATAAGAGATCGGTACGATCGCCGATTGCTCCTGAAGTGTTCTCAGGATGGAGCCGTACAGCTCCTGGCGTTTCGTCTCGTCTGTGGATGACAGTGCTGCATGCACCTGCGCATCCAGTTCCTTTTTCATCGGCAAGGCACTCAAGGTCTCGGAAATCCCGAATCCAGGGCTCGCCACAACGTTAATGAAGGAATGTGGATCATACGGAGCACCATAGTTGTACCAGAAATACAGATCGAAATCATTGGCTTTCAAGCGTTTGATCTGAACCGTAAGTTCCAGTCCAGTGAGGTTTACTTTAACCCCAAGCTCGCTCCATTCCGCCTGAATGGTCTCAGCCATGGCTTTTTGAATCGGATCCGTTTTGTCAAAAATCATCTCAAAATCAAGCTGCTGACCGTCCTTCTCACGAACTGTGCCGCCTGCAGGCAGCTTCCAGCCCGCTTCATCCAGCAATGCTTTGGATTTCTCCACGTCATACGTGATCGGTTCCAAGTCTACATTGGTGTACGGATAGTTTTTGGACAATACCGTATCGGCTGGTTCTTCCAAACCTGAAGTGACGCCTTCAACCATCGCCTTTTTGTTAAATCCTTGCTGTAGCGCCATCCGTACTCTGACATCGGACAGCTTTGGATTGGAAGAGTTCAGCAGCAGACTGCGAGTGCCCACCGGATCAGACAATTGGGTCACATACTCATCGTTGTCACGAAGCTGTTGGAAAGCATCCAGACTGATGACACCTTCACCGTATATCAGGTCGAGATCTCCTTTTTCAAAAGCCATTACACGGGTTTCACCGTCAGGAATGATTTTGACCGTAATCTGATCCACCTTCGGTGCTGTTCCCCAGTAGTTGGGATTGCGCTTGAAGACCGCATATTCGTCCTGCTTGTATTCAGCCAGCATCCACGGGCCAGTTCCAACCGGCTCCTTGATACCTTTGGATGTATCTCCGTCATCCGGGAATCCAGCTTCACCCAGAAAGCGGAAAGGACGGACAACAGACAAGTCCTGAAGAACCGGATAATACGGCTCTGTGAGTGTCAACCGGAAGGTATGGTCGTCCACAACCTCCGTCTTGTCGAGCACACCTACAATGCCCAGCCAGCTATGTGTATCTTTATTTTTCATAACAGCATCAAAATTCTTTTTCACAATCTCAGCATTAAAGGGCGTACCATCTGAGAATTTCACACCTTGGCGAAGCTTGAATGTATATACTTTGCCGTCCTCGGAGATCGTCCATGATTCAGCCAGAGCAGGCTCCAGTTTTCCGTCTTTCTGGTAGCTAATCAGCGGCTCATAGAGCATGGATTGGGCAAACAGTTGCGAAGGATTATACGTATGCGGATTCATCGTACCAATATCACGTGGCCATGACATCGTAATCGACTTCGCGGAAGACGTTTGATCCGTGGCAGCAGATGAGGATTCCGTCCCGTTCCCTGTATTGCTGCAGCCCACGATAACCAATAGCAACAATAGCGTTGTTGCGAGCATTAGGGCAGCGGATTTTCGATGTTGTACAAACATGGATGTAGAACCCCTTTTCTCTATTTTATGATAATGATTCTCATATTCATTCATTAAGAATAGGCAGGAGCCCTCCTTTTGTCAACAAAATTCGATAGAATTACTTTTAGTTTCGGAAACACCTTTCTTAAAAGCTAAATAAGATACCCACTTGTTGAAGGAGGGTATCTTTTCCTTGATCAAAATTTCTTACTTATTAATGGATTTTTACACAATCCTCGTTTGCCACTTATTCCTTTGTCACAGCCCGAATATCATCCAAGTACAACGTGCCCGACACAGGCTTGTTTTCTTCAGCCTCATTGATATAAATGGAGAACTCCTGAATGTTCTTCGCTTTGTCCGCATTGAGCGTAGCACCAGCATTGGCGGTATCCCATGGTGCAGGCTTGAACTCGCTAAACGGAATCTCGACCCATCCCACTTCAGTTCCCGTAAGCGAAGGATATGCCTCAAATGCAACTCCACTTGCTTTCATTTGCAGCACCAACTTCTGCCTGCATCAACCTGCGGCATCGACATCAGGATGCGAACGGTCTGTACGGTATCAAGGAACACATTGCGAAAATAAAGCTTGTCGGGGTCGGGATCATCGATTCCCCGAATCATATGTCCTCGAATGGTCGTCCCCTGTATATGCAGGTTATCCTCGGATAGCCCGCCCTGTCCCCGGCAGTCCAGTGCCAGTACCGTGATACCGTGTGCAGCATAGGCGATCTTGTCAAACCAGTCACCGCTATCACACGAATAACCGTGAAACATCGCCATCGCCGGACCCCGGCCATCCGCAGATTGTGTTACGGGGCGCACCAGCTTGCCATGTACACGCGCACCCCCTACACCTGTGAAGTACAGGTGAAAACATTCCGCCAGCGGTGACTTGTATTCCGCAGGCACCAGTTCATACTCAAGCGACTGCGCATTCAGCTCTGCAAGAGCACGCTCCCAATAAGCATCGAAATCATCCGGTTTCGGGCTGCTTCCGTAGTATTCTTTTAACTGTTCCAAAGGCATATCGCCCATGCTTCTCACTCCAATCTGCTATAAATGCATAAACAGAAGAGACGCATATGAGAATATCTCCAGATTCATCATCATATGCGTCTCCTGACTTGCCTTTTAAACCTCTACCGCAATGCCTTCATAGAACCGGCGAATGACCCTCTCAGCCGGTTTACCGTAAACTCCGTATCCATCATCGTTCAGGGCATCCTGCTCCTGATTCAGATGCGCGCTCCAGTCCCACAGACCAAAGCCGCGTACCCACTCCCGCTTACTTGCATGACGGAACATGGCTTCATAGAACTGCTCCTGTTCCTCCGCGCTGACCGCACCTTCTAACCCCCAGTCGTTCGGTACCTGCGCCGATCCACTGCGGCTCGGGCAGCCCGCTTCTGCGAAGAAAAAAGGTTTGCCATAGGGTGCAATGATCTGCTCAATACGATCCAGCTGCGCTTCCCAGTCTCCGATGGGATAGTACCCGCTCGACGAGATGACGTCCACTGCATCCCACCATTTCACATGGCCTTCCTGGTACTTATCCGTGTTATAGGATATAAGCCCAGAATACACTTCACGCACACCAGCGATCACCTCGCGCCATTCCTGATCCCGGCGCTCGGACTGCACCATCTCACAGCCTACAATAAACATCTCGCATTTCTCACGCTCTGCAATGGCTGCATAGTGCTTCTGATACGCGGTATAACTGCGGAACCAGTCATGCCATTTTGGTTCACACGGCACATCGATATCAAAGAAGTTAATGTGTGCACGCCATGTGCCATCGGTGCAATTGACGGTTGGTTTCAGAATGACCTGCAGTCCGAGTGTACGGGCGTAACGCATCATATCCACCAATTCATCGTCCTCCACCATATGTTTACCCTCATATTTGACCTCTACAGCCTGCGGATGATCTTGCTGCGCCGCCAGTGCAAAAATAACATGCGAACTGCCTGTGCGTTCAGCCATCAGACGCAAGGATTCTTTCGCTTCCGGCTTGCGGAAGTCCCCCCTGCCACTCATCCAGCCAAATGTAAATCCCTTGATGTATTCCATATGCATTGCGCTGTAAAGCCCCTTCCATCTATAAAAATTTCAATTACAACTTGCCTTCCTCACGATCTCCGGCAATGACTTCGTCGGTCTCAATGACGTAGTTCACGATCTCTTCAACGGTTGTATAAGCCACTCCAACGTATGTGTCGGCTGCGCCATAGTAAATGGCGATTCGTCCTGTCTCTGCATCATGCAATGTGGCGCACGGGAAGATGACATTGTCCACAAAACCTTGCTCCTCATACCATTTTTCCGGTGTCAGCACAAAGTTCGAGGAGCGATATTTCACTTTCGACGGCTCCTCCAGATCCAGAATGACCGCACCCATGCTGTAAACAAAACCATTGCACGTTCCTGTTACACCGTGGTAAAACATTAGCCAGCCTTCGGACGTTTCGATCGGTGCTGGACCGCCACCAATTTTGACCGATTGCCACCAGCCCTGACCGCCTTTGCTCATGACATGACGGTGCTTGCCCCAGTAAACAAGATCCGGACTTTCACTTAGAAAAATATCCCCGAACGGCGTATGTCCGCTGTCGCTTGGTCTGGACAACATTACATAGTTGTCATTGATTTTGCGTGGAAACAACACGCCATTGCGGTTGAACGGCAGCATCGGATTTTCGAGAACGCACAAATGTTTTGAAATCATCCGTCTTCGCCAAGCCCAGCGCTGCACCATAGAAATCGGTACACCAAATGATGTAATACGTATCTTCTACCTTCACCAGACGCGGGTCATATGCATAGTTCGGCATGAAGGGATCGCCGTTCTCATCCACGAAGGCAATGCGTCCCTCTTCAATATTCCATTCCAGGCCATCCTCACTGGATCCCATGTGTAGGTGCGGACGTCCATTAATTGTTTCTGCGCGGAATACTCCGATGAATTTTCCTTCATAAGGAATCACTGCACTGTTGAAAATACGGGCAACTCCCTTAACCGGGTTACGCGGCACAATCGGATTGGCTGAGTGTCTCCATACCGGTCCTTCTGTTCCCTCCGGTTTATCCTCCCAAGGCATATTCGGCAATGCATTCCCAACAATGTGTACGTTTTTCGTATCAACAACTGTCATCGTTTCATTTCTCCCTTCATTTTTTATTTAACGGAGCCTTGTGCGAAGCCGTTGTAAATGTACTTCTGTAGCAGCAGGAAGATAATCATCGTTGGAATGATGGCGATCATAATACCCGCGCTGATGACCTCCCACTGTGATCCAAACGGTCCCTTGAATTTGAACAAGGCCGTGGATATAACCTGCAAGTCTGTCTTGGGCATGTACAGGAATGGCGTGTAGAAGTCGTTGTAGATGTTGACACCCTTTACGATAATGACCGTGACAATCGCCGGTTTCAGCAGTGGCAGAATAATTCTCCAATAAATCGTGAAATAGGAGGCGCCGTCCAGCATGGCGGACTCATCCAATGCATTGGAGATAGAACCCAGGAATTGCAGGAAAATATACACCGCGATGATATCTGTACCAAGGTACATGACGATGGCTGCCCATCTTGTATTGAACAGGTCGAGCGCGTTGATGATCTGGAATGTGGCGACCTGTGTAGTCACACTTGGAATGAGGGTAGCGAGCAGAAACGCGGCGACCATGATTTTCTTGCCTTTGAATTTGAACCGATCCAGCACATACGCGATCATGGAACCCGTTAAAGTGGCACCCACGATGGAGATGATCAGGATGATAATCGTATTTTTGAAACCGACCAGCATGTTGCCGTCCACAAAAGCCTTGGTATAATTCGCAAAGTTTAGCCAGTTGGCTGGTGGGGCAAGCGGACTGCTGGTCGCATATTCGGCATTGGTTTTGAGCGATGCAAACAGCACCACAACGATGGGAACCAGCGCAATGAACGCGGCGAGAATGAGTGAAGCATATTTAAATATGCTCGCAAGGGTGTATTTGAATTGGTGCACGTTCATTCCTCCCCTTTCATGGTGACACGCTGAACCAGCGTAACAAGAATGACAATAAACAGCAGCACAACAGCCATCGCTGACGCCAAGCCCAGCTTGCCGTACTTAAATGCGAGGTGAACAGTCTGGATCACAAACGTCTCACTGCCGTTGGAACCATCGGTCATAATATATGGAATATCGAACGCACTGATTGCGCCGCTAATCGCCAAAATCAGGTTGAGCTGCAGAATGCGCGTAATGCTCGGCAGGATGATATGGCGGAACTGCTGCCAGCGATTGGCCCCGTCAATATCCGACGCTTCATAAACATCCTTTTGAATGGAAGAGATCGCACCCAGGAAGATGATGAAGTTAAAGCCCATGTATCTCCATACCGATGCGCCTGCGAGCGACACGTTAATAATGTTCGGATTCCCAAGCCAGAGCTGGGTGTATTGTCCAAGCCCCACGGCCTGCATGAGTGTATCGAGGGTACCGTCCGGTTTGAAGAAAAAGAGGAAGATAAATCCGATGGCTACACCATTCAACAGATAAGGGAAGAACAATATGCCTTTGAAAAAGTTTTTGCCCCGGATTTTGAAGCTCAGAATCGTGGCAAAGTAGAGGGCCAGGCCCATTTGTACGAAAGTGGCAACAAAATAATACAAGCTGACAATAAACACTTTAAAATACTCAGGGTCACTAAATATCCGGGTGTAGTTCTCAAACCCAACATAATCGAATCTTTTGCTATATCCGTTCCAATCGGTGAAGCTGTATTTGAACATGTTAATGACAGGTAAATAAGCAAACGTGAACAGCAGTGCCAGTGGAATGATTGAGAAGGCACAGATGATAAATATGCGTTGCGCTGAGTAACCCCAATTTGAAATCTTCAAGTATTTCATGCTCTCCACACCTCCAAGCGGTTCTACCGCTTTATATCAAAAGAAGAACTCCCGTCCAGTGAGCGGTCCTTCGCAGCATGTCAGCAGTGGTCGGCCACATATCGTGCCATCGGCCGACCCATCCGCCGCAATTTGCTTATTTCGCGAGTTCCGCCCGCGCTTTCACCCATTTGTCATTCAGGTCTTTCATGATGTCATCATACGATTCGCTACGGTTACCGATGGCAGCTTCGATAATGCGTTTCTTGAAGTCAGGCTGCCAGAGGCCAATCTCGCCTTCGTTGTCGATTTTGTCAACCAGACCTTCCTGTCCTTCTTTAGCAGGAGTCAGTGTGGAGAATGTTACGTCTTTGTATTGATCCAAAATCGGTGGCAATTCCGCATTTTTGTCTGCGCTCATGCCTCCGCCTTGCTCAACCGCATAATTCGATTTCGCAAGGAACCAGTCAATCCAGGCTTTTGCAGCAGGTTTGTTCTCACTGTTCACGTTCATGCCGATGTTATAGTCTGCAGCAAGCGGAACGACTACATCGCTTGCATTCGTAGGGAATGGCAAGAATCCGATGTTATCCGGTGTATCCGTCAAACCTTGAATTTGCGTAATCGCCCATGATCCGAGCGCCATCGTAGCAATTTTGCCGTTGGCCAGATCAGCCTTGGAGCTTTCCCAGTCGGTTGTCGTTGGATCTTTCTCGATAAGGCCATTCTTGGCTGCGTCGTAAAGCACTTTGTACAGTTCGTAGTGCGGCTTGCCAGCCACAAAGTTTTCATCCGTATTCGGTTGGTCAATGTTAACGTAGTCGACACTGCCTGCAACCGTTGGCAGATCGGCTTCCCATTGTGTCAAAGCCCAGCCGGAGGCATAGTTGGTGTACAATGGCACCGCATCCGTATTGTCTTTGACCAGCTGAAGCGCAGCCTGGAATTGCTCAGGCGTTTTGGGCACTTCGGTAATGCCAGCGTCCTTAAAGACCTGTTTGTTGTAGATAATTCCAGAGAACGTGATGACTGTAGGGATACCATATACTTGGCCTTCCACCATGCGCTCTTCAATTCCTGTGTACTTCTCTTTCAACTCATCGTATGTGCCCAGCGGTTCGAAAAAGTCGGGTATGTCCGCAATTGGAACGCTGGTCGGGATCATCAGAACATCGCCATAATCTTTGGTGCTCATACGAATCTTGACTTGTCCCTCATAATCGGCCAGTGCCTGGAAGTTCACTTTGACATCCGGGTATTCCTTGTTAAACTCGGCGGCGTAATCTTTAAATACGGTATCCACAATATCTGTACGCTGCGTAAGGACGGTAATTTCACCCTTGATATCCGCAGGATCTGTGCTGATTTCCTCTCCTGCCTGTGAGGACCCACCTCCGGAAGAGCAAGCTGCGAGCAGAGAACTGATGAGCAGCATGGTGAGCAGAAGCGTCCAGCCTTTGTTTTTTCTCAATTGATTCGACCCCTTTTCTAAGTTAATTAAAGTTATCGTTAAGGTTACAAAATGAATTTTATTATGGTAACGCTTACCTGTCAATTAAATTATTTGTAACTTAACAAAAAGTTTTATTCAACGACTCGTTGACAACACTTTTATCCGACACTAATATTATTTAGTAAAGTTACCGTTAACTTAATTATGTTTGAATCCTGTACTTTGAAGGAGCGCTCACTTATGATTCACACCAATGACATCAAAACTGAAATAAAGGAACACTGGGAAGAGCGTATTTTACCGTTCTGGTCTGCCCTCAAGGATCATGACAACGGCGGCTTCTATGGCTGGGTCGGCAATAATCTGCAAGTGGATCGTCTCGCACCCAAAGGCGGCATCGCCACAGCACGGCAACTATGGTCCTTTGCTGCAGCATACCGGGTGACCGGCAATAACATCTGGCGCGATCACGCTGATCACGCGTACCAATTTCTTGTGGACCATGTACTGGATACCAAGCATGGGGGCTTGTACTGGATGGTGGATGCCAAAGGAGAACCGCTGGACACGAGTAAACATGTGTACACACAATCCTTTGGCGTATATTCACTCAGTGAGTATTATCGCGCCACCGGGGATGCATCAGCACTGGAACTGGCGAAAATGCTTTTTGCCCTCATTGAGGATCAAGGCCTGAATGCAGAATTACCTGCATACAAGGAGCAATTTGACCGCTTCTGGAATGAACAACCCAATGAAATGCTGAGCGAGAATGGCGTGATTGCGGATTACACGATGAATACGCATATTCACGTGCTGGAGGCCTACACCACGCTCTACCGAGTGTGGCCAGATCAGCAAGTGAAGACGGCGCTGGAACGCCTGCTCGGCATCTTATATGAACGGGTGTATGACAAGGACACGAAGTTTCTTGGGGTATTTTTTAACAAGGATTGGAATTCCATCATCGATCTGCGCTCATTCGGACATGACATTGAAGCCAGCTGGCTGATTGACGAAACATTGAAAGTATTGGGTCTCGATCAACACCCGGAGTATGCAGCGATGGTTACGGATATTGCCTACAACATCTCCAATGTGGCCGTACAGGCGGATGGGTCCCTGATGAATGAACAGGAGGAAGACCATGTAGATGAGACGCGCATTTGGTGGGTTCAGGCCGAGGCCATGGTGGGCTTCTACAACGCCTATGAGCGTACAGGTGATCCGTTATTTCTGGAGAGAGTGGAACGTCTGTGGACCTATACGAAGGAGCACATTATTGATCACCGCGCTGGCGGGGAATGGTACTGGTCAGTGGACGGAAGCGGCACACCGGATCAAAGCGAAATCGCCGGACCGTGGAAATGCCCCTATCACAATAGCCGCTTCTGCATTGAACTAATCGAGAGGATGGGATAACGATGATACACCCAAAATATAATGAATTACTGGAGCAACAGGAGCTGCTGCTTACACGCCAAAATGAAATCGATCCTACCTTCTACAACGGCGTATATAATCGGTACCGTTACCCTGTGATTACACGCCATCATGTACCGCTGCACTGGAGATTTGATCTGGATGAAACGACGAACCCCCACTTCATGGAGCGTCTGGGCATTAATGCTACGCTGAATCCGGGTGCCATCTATTTCAATGGCAAATACGTGATGGTCATCCGAACCGAGGGATTGGACCGCAAATCCATCTTTGCTCTGGCTGAGAGTGATAACGGCATCGACGGATTCCGCTTCACGGGCAAACCATTAGTCTGGGAAGATATCGATGCCGACGAAACCAACCAGTATGATATGCGATTGGTTCAGCATGAAGATGGCTGGATTTATGGTATCTACTGCTCGGAGCGCAAAGACCCGAAAGCTCCGGCATTCGATACATCCAGTGCAGTAGCCCAGGCCGGACTTGTTCGGACACGAGATCTGCTCAGCTGGGAGCGTCTCCCCAACATCACGACCAACTCCCCTCAACAGCGCAATGTTGTATTGCACCCCGAATTTGTAGAGGGTAAATATGCGTTCTATACACGTCCACAAGACGGATTCATCTCCACAGGCAGCGGCGGTGGGATTGCCTTTGGTCTGTGCGATGACATTCTGAATCCGGTAATTGATGAAGAGACAATCATCGACGAACGCAAATACCATACGGTGTACGAAGTGAAAAATGGACAGGGGCCCGCTCCGCTCAAAACGGATCGCGGCTGGATTCACATTGCCCACGGGGTTCGCAACACGGCAGCGGGCCTTCGCTATGTGCTGTACACGTTCGCCACGGATCTGAATGATCCGGCACGCATCATCGCCAAGCCGGGCGGGCATTTCATTGCTCCTTATGACGACGAGCGCGTAGGCGATGTGTCCAATGTTATTTTCTGCAACGGTGCAGTGGTCAACGAACAGGGTGAGGTTTTCATTTATTACGCATCCAGCGATACCCGTTGTCATGTGGCCACAACGACGCTGGATAAACTGGTCGATTACACTTTCAATACTCCGGCTGATCCGTATCGTTCCCTGGATTGCGCCAGCCAGCGTGGTGACCTGATTGAGCGGAATGAGAAGCTTTTACAAAAGCAATTGGCTTAAATTCGAACAACAGCCTTCAACGGAAATGCAGCATGCTGAAAAAATAGCGCAGAACCAATCAGAATTTCTTTATTCCATGTGGGTAACGATGTATACTAATATGGATTGTTATTATGTTTGAAGGAAGCGCTAACCATAATGACAGCACATTGTACGTAAACCGGCTTGAAGGGGGCGACCAAAGCTGAAGAACAATATCACCATGCGGGATATCGCCGACAAGCTCGGAGTTAGCAGTGTGACGGTCTCGAAAGCATTAAATGACAAAGATGGCGTCAGTGGCGAATTGAAGGAAAAAATTAAAGTGCTTGCCGTTCAGATGGGCTATCGGTATAACGCCGCAGCCCGTTCGATGAAGGAAGGCCTGACTCATAATATTGGTGTTATTATCCCGGAGCGTTTTACCGGACCTACACAATCGTTCTATGTACGTGTATTCCAGCGCATCACCAAACATCTGGAGGATCAGGGGTACTACGGTATTCTGCATATTCTGAATGTTCAGGATGAAGAGGAATTAATCCTGCCGAAGCTCTATAGTGACAACAAAGTGGATGGTTTCATTGTGCTTGGACAAGTCAGCAAAGAATATATCGAGCTAGTCCAGTCGATGGACGTTCCCAAAATGTTTCTCGATTTCTACGACGAGCATTCTGATATCGACTCTGTCGTTACCGATAACTTTTACGCTGCTTACGAGCTGACAAACGTTCTGGTTCAACAGGGACACCGCCGCATTGCTTATGTCGGCAATCTTTATTCTACAAGCAGCATTCAGGACCGATTCCTCGGTTATTACAAATCATTGCTGGAGCATCGGTTGCCGATGAATCCGAATCTTGTGCTTAATGACCGCGATGAGCGAGGTACGTTTATTGAAATCGATTTGCCAGAGCAGCTGCCTACAGCTTTTGTATGCAACTGCGATCAGGTCGCTCATCTGCTCGTTCAGAAACTGACTTCCCTGGGTATTCAGGTGCCTGCACAATGCTCTGTGGTCGGTTTCGATAATGATATCTATGCCACACTCTCCGAGCCCAAATTAACTACGGTTGAGGTCGATGTGGAACAGATGGCGCGTACTGCGGTTCATTCCATGCTCAAAAAGATTGATAACCCGAGTCGCAGCTTCGGCCGCGTACACGTGAAGGGCAATATCATTTATCGTGATTCGGTGAGTGCTGCACCTGCCCTTTCGGATGACGTGTCTAACTAAAAAGGAGCTAAGACTTCCCGTTCCACAAAAAAGAGTGCTCCCGGCCATTACGGCTGCAGGAGCACTCTTTGCTTATGAAAAAACGATGAAGTGGTCAGGAACTACTGTAGATCACGGGAACTCTCCACTCGATTCAATACCCGATTCGCATTTTTTCCTAGTAGCTCGTCTTCAGCCAGTTGTCTTTGGACCAGGTTAATTTGCCTGCACCTGCTCCGCTTGAACCGGTAAGGCGAGCATTCAGCGTCGCTGGATCATCCGTAGTGTAGCTGTAAGGAAGTGAAGAGAATCCGTTCCAGGAGAAAGCTTTCACTGCGGCCGGAACCGGGCTGAGTGGACTGCCGGATGTATCACTGTTTCCACGGAATGAGCTTCCATCCAGAGAATACATCGTGTCGGTCACCTGAATTTTGCCGGTATACGTTGCATCGGCCGGGTCCGTCTGGTTATTGCGGACCGGGAACTGTACGTCTTTGATTACCGACTTTTCGACCAGCACTGCGCCGCTTTCGGTGGAGATCGCTCCATTGCCGATAATATCAAAATGGTACCCTTTGGACGAAATCGCCGTTGCCATCGCAGAAGTGATTCTGGATTTGGCTGCACGAGCCCCTGTTGCATCCATCACAATATTATAGGCGTGCGCATTTCCTCCGCGCAGACGCGGCATCCGATCCTGAATATCCTTGTACAGGTTATGGTGCAGAGTTATGGACAGATTGGCGTTGGCTGATTCGAAGCTGGTCGAGCCAACCAGATGGCCTTTTTTCTGAGGAGACGAAATGGCAATGATATCGGCTTTGCTGAGCCCAACCGCACTGCTGCGCAGATAGTTGTACATCGGATAGGAAGCCTTGTTCGCTTCCAACTCGTTAATCTGCTGGGTAACCCAGCTGTTTGAGCTGCCGTCATCCCCTTTGAAGAGGGACCAGGAGATGGTCACACCGCTGGTTCCTTTTTTGGAGTCGACAAGCCCGTCATAGGCTTTATTGAATGTACAGTGGTCAATCCAAACGTTGCTGTTCTCTTCAAGGGTGATGTAATCCCAGTCGTTTTTGTCGTAGTCGCCTTTGGTTGATTCGTCCCATTCCCATAACTCATCGAATTCGAGGTTGCGGATAATAACGTTGGAACTACGTTTGACGCTGATGGCTCCATGCTTGATCTTGGCCCCATTGGCTGAGAAAATGGTCAGGCCATTAAAGCTGTCGATCGTCAGCTTGCTAACTCCCGTTTGTTTCAGTACAGGATGAGTCAGTGCATCATTATGCTTGGCAAAAGGAGATGTCTGGGCAGCGCTCGGAATTTCATTCCATCCCAGATTCAGGTCGTTCATAATCTCGACGACTTTGACACCGGAGTTCTTTTTCAGCGCCGCAGCCAGATCCGTTGCATTGTATACCTTCTTATACTTGGACGTATCCGACTCGCTGATGGTACCTCCACCCGTATTCCCTTGGGAGAAACCTGTAAGATTGTAGTCTGCATTACCAGCTGCCTGTACACTTGTCGGTCCAGACAGTAGGGTAAAGCCCAACGTCAGAGCCAGCGCTGCACTGCACCATGTTCGAATTTTGCTTTTCATAAAACCATTCCTCCCTAATGATATTGATTACGTCCGTCCATCTCTGCCATCCGCATGTCACGAAGGGCTTGTCCTCAATGTAAATCCTGGAAGCGATTACAACAATAATCCTTATCTCAGGTCGTTTCGTGATCTTCACATCAGCAGATAAACAACACCCGATTTAACCCGGAGCATTCCAATTTCAACTTATGGACATGAAAAAAAGCCCCAGAAGAGGCTTACTATTATCTCGAATATTCCTTATTTATCTTTTGATGGAACGTGTCCAGAACCCGCCATGGAACTGTTTGGGTTCGACGGTAATGACAAATGCTTTGGGGTCAAGCTCCAGAATCGTCTGATACAGCAGTTTCTGGTTTTTGCGTTTCGCCAAAATTTCCATAACCAGCCGATCTCCGTCACGTCCACTACCAACCCAGGCTGTGACACCGTATCCTTTATCCCGCAAAGCATTCGCTACATCCCCGCCCATCTGGTTACAAATCACCTTAACGGTAACGTAACCGAGCGCAATCTTCTCTTCGATCCAGGCACCCAGCAGTACCCCTAATCCGTAACCAACAGCATATACAATTAACGCAGATGGCTGGGTCAGATATTTGAGTACCAAATTCAGACCGAGTACGTAGATCACAATCTCGCCCATACTGATGAGCGCAGCAATATATTTCTGTCCTTTGAGCGTCAGAATCATCCGCAGTGTATAGGCAGATACATACACAATCTGGATCAAAAAGATAAATACCAATATTTTAAACAATCGCAATCCCTCTTTCCTGACTTTCACAACGGAATGGGCCGTTTGTTGCGCGCCTTTGTTCCGCTTCCTCTGCACGTCATTTACGCTTCTGTACGTTTACTCTATCTCCATCATTGGACGTTATGCGGTCATTTTAAACGGTTGAACGTAAATCGGACTACATTTCCTTGCCCACTGGCATGCCGGAACTGCCATTATAGAGCCCTTTCTGCTCATTATCAACCCGGCCTGAGACCCAGGGGCGAAAACCTGCGTGACTGAATATGCTGAACCAACAGCAGGTAGATTGAGGCGTACAGGCAAACAGATTCGTGAAACGACGGCTACCAAAAGGGGGAACTGTCATGCAGTTGTGGCACGAGATGGAGCGGGAAGGTATGGAAGAACTCATATTTTGCCATGATCCACGCAGCGGGCTTAAAGCCGTCATTGCCATTCATAGTACGGTACTGGGTCCTGCACTCGGGGGATGCCGCTGCTGGACGTATGCATCGGAAGAGGAAGCGGTTCGAGATGCAATGAAGCTCGCAAAAGGCATGACTTACAAGTCGGCAGTCTCCGGCCTGCCTTATGGCGGAGGCAAAGCTGTGATGTGGGATGTGCCAGCCGAAATGATCATCCAATCGAGCGAGGCCAGCCCAGACAACAATCTGAATTCCGGAAAAGGCAAACAGAACGTCAGACCCCATGCGAATATCATTAAAGGCAAGGATACATCGGACGGATTAGATAAGGGATTAGATAAGGCATCCAGAAGCAATCCGTTAGCTTCCCGGCGTAACGAAACGTTCCGCTCTCTGGGCCGCTATCTGGAGAGATTGAACGGACGTTATGTGACGGGCCTGGATCTGGGCACTACAGCGGCAGATATGGACCAGATCCGGCTGGAAACGGTACATGTGACGGATACGACCGGATCACTTGGCGCACAGGATGATTTTACAGCCGAGATGACCGCCTACGGTGTATACACTGGCATTGTGACATCGCTGCGTCACCAAGGCATTGACGCCTTGCAGGGCATTTCCGTTGCCGTCCAGGGACTGGGCAAGGTCGGGTATGCCCTGTGCCATTACCTGCATGCAGCCGGGGCACGGCTCATTGTGGCAGACGTTGTACCCGAACGTGTACAACGTGCCCTTGAGCAGTTCAGCTGCGCCATTTCGGCCGATCCGGCCCATATTCACGCCGCTGACTGCAAGGTGTTCGCCCCCTGTGCCCTAGGGGGCGTATTGACCCCGGCAACGGTGGAGGAGCTGCGCTGCTCCATCGTTGCCGGGGCGGCGAACAACCAGCTCAGCCACCGGGAGCTGGTTGTTCGCCGCATGCAGGCGCGCGGCATCCTGTACGCGCCTGACTATGTGCTCAACGCAGGCGGAATCATCAGCACCGCCTACGAGCTGGAAGGCGCTGGGCCCGACCTGATCCGCCAAAAGGTGGCGGGGATTGCGGGCACGCTGTCCAAGGTCTATGCGAGAGCAACGCAGTCTGCCCTCTCCACGGCAGATGCAGCCGATCAGCTGGCAGAGGCTGTCCTGCAAAACGGAACCCCCTATGCATAACATACCGATTTTGCGTATTTACTAGCGGCTCGTTAAATATTCCAAAATCGAGATCACTGTTACACTTCACCATATCATTTTCTCCATAGTTAAAATTCATCGCATCACGTAAAGAATTTAAAACAAGTAAAAAAGCCAATCCAGGTCATCAAGAAACCGGATTGGCTTTAAGCTAATTTTCTTCGCGTCTCCATCTCCTACACTTCATCATTCAACCTCAACCGACTACCGCCTTAACCTTCAACGGTTACAGGTGCTCGCTTCACCCGATGCAGCATCGTCCAGAACAGCATATTGATCACGACCAGGAGCGCGACATAGATCCAGATGCCTGCTGGTATGGTACGGATGAATACATGTAATCCCCATAACAGTGCCATGAGCGGAAAGAAAGCAAATACGAGCCAGCCGTCACTCTGCCCTGCCACACTAAAAGATTGGGAGAACGGCGGTTTTCGCATCAACAACTTTCCAGAAAGCGGGATAAGTGCAGTTGCCACCAAAAATATAACGACCAGATCAGGAAGAATTCTTAATCCAAAGGTCCACACAAATACGATAGCGTTTAATATAAATACGGGCAGAAACATATTGCATAAGAAAGCTTTCAACGCTCCACTATATAACACATTCTCGTTGGCCAGTGGGGCTGCCCGGAAGGTCCAAAACGCCTTATATTGTCCGGAATACTTCAGCATGGTCACAACTGACACAATCAGCAAGAGCACAATATACAGCGTGTAAAAGAAAGGGCTTTCCTTGAATTCTGCCCACGAAGAACTCTGCAATTGGGTGAACCAGAATACATAGGGCAATACAAAAGATAAACCAACCGACGGGTATACCTTCAGCTTGAACTCCCTTTCACTTCGCATCATACTGGCAGACAAACGAAAGCACGCCTGCTCCTCTCTGGAACGGGAGAATACCTTCGCCATGATGCGATCCCATCTCCCACGTCTTCGTCCAGAGGCTTGACCTGCGTGTGCCATTTTCTCCAAATACAATTCAAAGGAAGGCATCAGTTTCACGTACACCAACAGACTGACCAGTGGAACGATCAAAGCAAGCGCCGAGAAAGTATACAGCCAGGCATCTCCCCCGCCGCCGAATAGCAGCTCAAATGCTGCTGCATACCATACCGGAGGCAGCAGTAACTGCCACCAGGCAGGCGTGAACACCATATTAAAATCGATGATGCTGAACGAACGTATGACCAGCTGATATCCTGCAGCGATCCCGATGGAGAGCAGGATCTGCACCATATTGATCATGTCCTTCAGCTTCTCCCCATCCAGAAACTTCATCATGAATAGATAGATCAGGGACGTGGTCACCAGAATCAACATATTAATCAGAATCAGTTCCACCAGAAAAAGCAGGAAAAAGCCGATCCCGTGGGCAATCAATCCCGCTACCAGCGGCGCAGCCGTCAGGGAGCCTGTCAGCATCAGCAGATAGACCCCTGCGTGGATGGCACGAGCCATACCAACGGTGCGTCCGTTTACCGGCTTGGTCATGATGATATTACGATCCCGAATATCGAGCAGTACCGAAGAAAAGTCGGAGATCATGGATGTCATGATCATAAACATCAGCATGGCGGTCACTAGACCCATCTGAAGCATATAGTGCCCCGTATCCCAGACAACAAACGGAACCATAATCAGCCCCATTAGTGCGTATAACCAGAGGGAACGCAGATACAGATTGCCTTCTTTCTGCTCCTTATTGCCATTGCGCGCTGACAATACCGTCGGCACCCTCCGCTGATCCATTTGGAATTTCACCCGCAGAATCAAACGCAGTACATCATAATCCGCTCCTGTTCTGGCGATGACAGCCCGAAAGCGGTCCAGAATCTTCAGCGTGCGGAAGTCGGAGGATTCCGCCATATCAGTACACCTCCTGCACGATGGACACAAAGCGTTCTGCAATTGCCCGATGCTCATTGAAGCCCGTCAATTGATTGAATACTTCCTCCAGTGAACCTTCCATGGATTGCTGCTGGAGCTGCCTGAACGTACCATCCGCCATCACACGTCCTTCAGCAATCAGGACGATCCGGCTGCTGATCTTCTCCACCACATCCATGATGTGAGACGAATAGAATATCGTCGTGCCTTTGGCCGACAGCTGTGTCAAAATCTCCTTTACCACCATTACACTGTTGGCATCCAGTCCGCTGAGCGGTTCATCCAGGAACAACAGATCCGGGTCATGCAGCAGCGCGGAGATCAGCAGCACTTTCTGACGCATGCCTTTCGAGAAGGAAGCAATGCGAGAATGATATGATTTTTCCAGTCCAAAACAGTCCATCAGCTGCTTCGCCTTATAATCAGCATCTTCATAGGACAACCCGTACAATTCTCCTGTAAACGTCAGATACTCTGCCGGGGTTAATTGTTCGTATAGTTCCGCGACTTCCGGTACATAACCGATTCTTCGCTTATATTCCACGTCACCGTCCGCGATATCCTTGCCAAAGATCCGAACCGTACCCACATATCCCTCCACCAGTCCGAGCAATATCTTGACCGTCGTGCTTTTACCCGCACCGTTCGGACCGATGTATCCGATCATCTCGCCTCGATTCACTTCCAGATCAATACCATTGAGCACATAACGCCCGTTATATCGCATGCGCAAGCCTTCAATTGACAGTACTTGTTTTTCACTCACTTCGTTATCCAGCCCCTGTCCCTATCTATTTCTACAATTCTACTAGTTTACCACAGATTGGGATGGTAATGATCGGAAATACATCGCAACAAGAGAAATCATCTGGATATCATCCCAGCACAGAGCATTCACGTAACAATGGTAAAAACATCACGAAACCCTTGTCCCGCCTATAGGTGCGGGACAAGGGTTTCACAAGATCGTCTCGATGAATAACCTCTCACCTTAAATAAATTCTTATTGAACCTTAACAATCTGGAATTGCTGATTCGTACCACCATTATCTGTCCACTGGATTGCAGCTGCCCCGTCTGCCAGAGATTGTCCCGAAATATCAAGCACCTTGCCTGTGCTGCGGTTTTTCAATTTATAATAACCTCCGCCCACACTAACCAACTGCCATTGCTGACTGGCCCAGCCACCATCGCTCCATTGTTCAATAACAGTTCCATCTGCTGTGGAGCCATTTTCCACACCGATCAGCTTGCCGCTGGATCGGTTGATGATTTTGACATAACCGCCACCCGCATCCGTGATCTGCCACCGCTGACTGGTTGTGCCGCCGTCTGCCCGCTGCTCCAGATCCGCTCCGTTATCCGCAGAACCACCGATGACATTGAGCAATTTATTGCTTTTGCGACTAATCAGCTGGTATGAAGCATTCGGGTCCCATACGTCAGGTGTATCCACTCCAGTTACGGAACCCGTAGCTGCATCAATGGTAATGCTGCTTGCCCAGTTCATCGCCAGACTGGTTGCACTCGGGAAAGACAGTGGCAGCCACACATATTTGGAGTCCTGGACCGGCCCGCTCCAAGCACCCGCCCAGCGATCACCCATATAGAGATAGGATGTTGTCTGTGAGCCTTCCACCGGAAGCACGTATGCGGATTGGGAACCATAGGTTGTACTATCCCCAAAGTTGCTCAGGCCGCTCCACGTACCAGTTATGCTGGTAGCGGTCGCATATTTGGCCTGATTCGGATTCCAGCCCGTAGCCCCGGATGTGATCAGGAAGTAGACGCCGCCCTTTTTGAACATGGCAGGTGCCTCACGATATTGACCCGGCCACAGCGTCGTTACAAGCGATTCCACACCCAGAAAATCCGGAGTCAGCTTGTAGATATTCAGGTCGGCATTCACTTTGGTCGCCGAGATGAGGTAAGCTGTGCCATTGTCGTTGTATACCGTCATGTCTCTCGAATCATAGCCAAGTGGCCGATAGCTGCCCACATACGTATAATTGCCATCCACTGTACTTGAAGTCGCTACAGCCACTCTGGCTTCACCGTAATCGACCCCGTTTTCCTTGTGCATCCAAAGAACATACTTGCCTGTTGCACTGTTATAAATGACTTTCGGGCGTTCGATGTTGGAAATGTTCAGCTCGGCAGCTGAACTGCTGGTGAGCACATCATTGCGATACTCCCAATTTTTCAGGTCCGCTGAACGATATACGGAAACCGCCTTGAACGTTCCATTAGGGTTGCGATTCTCCCCAAACCAGTAATAGTACCCGTTAGCCTTAATCATCCCGCCCCCATGGGCATGAATGACATTGCCGTTCGTATCCTTAAATTGTACTCCGTTGGTCACACTGATTGGAGCAGCGGAAGCCTGTTGTCCTGGAGCGACCAGCATACCTAGCGATTGTAGCGCCAGGATTAGAGCAAGCAGATAACACAAACGACGAGCGAAACGATGTGAATTTGTTTTCTTTTCCAACCAATCCTCATTCATAGAACAATACACCTCCGCCATTCATTTATAAAGCGCTTACAATAAAATCGATACGTCTCTTCTTCCTCCGATCGATGATGCATTTCATGGATTACCTATTTCTCAGACTGGCTCGGCACTCACCTCCTGATTACGATTGTATCCGCCATGCCCCTGCTCGAATAGTGAACAATACGGCGGAACATGTACGATTACACATTGAACTTATGGAGTGAACAGCAAAAAGACGCTTCATCCGAAGCGTCCTCTGTTATACACAAGCCATATCCCAATATATACGTTATCTCTAGCTAGACTTGGGGTAGCTCCAACTACACTTTGTTCATATTCGTTGTCTTGTGTGCTAACGTGAATTCTTAATCTTCGTCGTCAAAACCCTGGTCAACCGACAGCACTTTGCCTGTGTTGGCATCGACGTCGACATCAGCTTTGCCGTTTGCTGTTCTCAGTTCCACTTCATAAACATAACGGCCGTTATCATGATCCAGCTCAATTTCGGTTACTTTTCCACCAGTCACCTGTTTCAGGGCAATGTTCGAAGCTTGTGCCTCTGTCAGTTTAACCTGTTTGGAAGCAGCTTGATTGGAGGAAGACGCACCTGCTACAGTGCCATGATAATCATCGTCGTCATCGTAATCTTCATCATCGACTACTGCAAGGATTTTACCTGTGTAGGCATCCAAACGGACGACAACGTCGTTGCTACCTTTTTTGTCAATTTCAACTTCATAGAAGGTTTGGCCGTTTCTGCGCTCCAGATCCACATCATCCACTTTACCATCGGTTGCTTTCAAGGCTGCTTCCTTCGCCTGTGCGACCGTCAGCAATTTACCTGTGTTATTCTGGGTCTGTGTTACTGATTGTGTAGCGGACGTTTGCGCAGGCTGTACCGACTGTCCGTTCACACTCCCACTAGCCGCAACGGCTGATCCTCCGAGCAACACCGCTGCCGACAAGCTGCCAATCCATAGTTTATGTTTGTTCATCATCATCATTCATCTCCTCGTTGTTGTTCTCGTTCTCGTCTACAGTTACAGGTTAACCTGTAGGAATGAGAGTTCAGCGAGATTCAGATTAGAAATTGATGAGAAAATGAGTGAGAACCTCACAGAATGGCATCTATACCTTTAATCTTCGTCATCATCCCAAGTAACCGAACGAATCGCTCCCGAAATGGCATTCACCTGCACAATAGCCTCACGACCGTCATCCAGGTCAATTTCAACCAGATAATACGGATTGCCACTATTCGTTCCACGGAGTTCGATATCATCCACTTCACCAGGAACCTTAGCCAGTGCCTTCTGCTCTGCTTCTTTCTCGCTCAGAAATGGAGTCTTGGTGCCTTCCCCTGTCGAGTCGGGTGAGGATGCTTCCAGCGTCTTTGAAGACTGTTTCTCTCCGTTATACGGATCAATGGTCCATTGCTCACGACCATTGTCCTTCATCTTTAATACCGCCAGATACACCGGGCTTCCCTGCTGCTCGACAAGTTCAAGCGATACCAGTTCAGCATCCGTTTGTTTCAGTAATTCCGTCTTGATCTGTTCCCGGCTCCATAATGTCTTCTCTTCAGCTTGCGGATTGGACTCCAGCCGTTTAATGGAATTCACGGTCGCCGTAACCGCATCAACTTGTACGTCATACAGTCCGGTTTCCGAGCGGAGCTGCATGATATAGGTTCCGTCCTTCAACGTGGAGTTCACGATTTCTCCCGGATATTGATCCAAGACCGATTGGGCCGCTGCATCTGCTGTTAACGTCACGCGGTCTGATTGCCACGGCTTCCACCACATGACCGCTATAACAACAAGGAGAGCCAGGAGCCCCGCACCCCACCAAAATGAACGTCTTGGCTTCGTCCATCCTTTGCTTCGTTGTTCTTCCCGTTTCATTTCTGGACGCCCCTCATGCTCTTCCATCATGTTTCCCCCCTTACGCACTCTCTTATGATCCGTAATCGTACTGTGTTTACCAGTATATAAGAGAAGAATGAGATTTTCATGAGAGTGACCTGTTCTGTACGGATGTGGGCAAAATAATGGAAGCCTCGGTTCCTCTGCCCTCGGTGCTGCTCAGTTCAATAAGCGCACCCACGGCCTCTGCGATATCTTTGGCAAGGGACAGTCCCAAGCCCGAACCGCTTGCTCCGCCGCTGCGTGTTCTGGCCTGATCTACGCGATAGAAACGGTCAAACACTTTGGACAACTCCTCTTCCCTCATGCCGATTCCCGTATCTACAATACGTATCCGACACTCCTGCCCCTTTGCCTCCAGCCGAACTTCAATGGCATCCTCACTATACTTACGAGCATTGTCCAGCAAAATAAAAAGCAGCTGCTTCAGCTTGCTCACATCGCTAATCGCCCATATACTGCCCGGATCATCGCAGTGGACATCCCGATGATAGGCTTCGCGAAACGCACGGGTGGAATCCAGCGCAAGCCGGGTGATATCCACCCGCTCCAGCTGCACATTCCACTGCTCTGGCTGCTTGGCAAGCAATAGCAGCTGCTCGGTCATCTCCCGCATGCGCACGGATTCGGACAGAATGGCTTCCACCGCCTCGTCGAATACTTCGGGTCGATCCTTACCCCTTCGTTGCAGCAAACTGGCATAACTTTCAATGATGGTGAGTGGCGTTTTCAGTTCATGAGAAGCATCAGAAACAAAGCGCTCCTGCCGCTCGAAGTTGGATTCGAGCAGATCCATCATGCGGTTGAACGTCTGCCCCATCGCTTTCAGCTCATCCTTCGATTTTTCATCGAGCGGAAGTCGCTTGAACTGGCCGCTCGACTGGATATCACTCATCGTGTGTGTCATCTGCTGGATCGGACGTGTCATCCGATTTGCCAGAATACGGCTGGAGATGATGGCCGGAATCAGCGCGATGATGGTCACGGCAACAAGAACTGTACGAAGCACAGACAGGCGATTCTCGGTATCTTCAATGCTTTCGGTGACTTGTACATTCACCACTTCTCCGTCCGGCCAGATCACTGGAACAGAGACCCAGACATAACCAATTGGCCCAACCTGAGTGTACTCGGATTTTTTTTCGCTTTCGTACTTGTAGGACAGCTTGCTCAGCTGCTCCTCTGCCGAGGTCGTCACCGGCGGGGAGCTGGTGCCGTCTGAATTGACGATCCGCAGCATGCCGTCCAGCGGCGCGTAGGCCCGGAGCAAGTCGTCCGGCGGAATAGAGCCGGCAGACTGGCGTACTCCTTTTACAATAGACTCGGCCTCAGCCTCTACCCGCTTGATCTCGTTATCGATCGACATTCGTTCAAACACGATATACACCGACAGGTTGACGGCAATCAGCAGCACGGCGAACAATACGGACGAGTATCCGTAGATTTTGCTGCGCAGACTCATACTTGCTCCTTCAGGACGTAACCAACACCCCGAACGGTATGTATTAAGGGTGGTGTGAATCCGTTATCGACCTTTTTGCGCACATAACGGATATACACATCCACCACGTTGGTATCTCCATAATAATCGTATCCCCAGACGGCCTGAACAATCTGATCCCGGCTCAGCACCTGGCGCTGGTTTTGCAGCAGATACACCAATAGATCGAACTCACGCGGGGTAAGCTCAATCGATTGACCATCCCGGGATACCTCACGGGTTCCTTCATTCAGCTTCAAACTGCCTGCGGTGAGCCAGCCTATCTCATCTTCCACTGTCTGCTCCGACGATTGCGCCGTATCCCGTGTGACCGAAGAGGAAGAATGGGCAGCAGCCGATGCAGCACTCAGGCGCAGTGCAGCGCGCACTCTCGCAAGCAGTTCTTCAATCCGGAACGGTTTTGTAATATAGTCATTGGCTCCGAGATCGAGTCCGGATACTTTGTCTTCCACAGAGTCTTTGGCTGTGAGCATCAGAATGGGCACCATCGCATCTTTGGCACGTATCCGCCGCAACACTTCAATCCCACTCAGACCCGGCAGCATAATATCCAGCAGAATCAGATCCCACTGCCCGTCTACATACATCTCCAGCCCTTCCGTTCCGCTGCCTGCCTTGCCTACCTGATATCCCTCATACTGTAATTCCAGTTCAAGCAGGCGTGCAATTTTGGGCTCATCCTCGATCACCAGCACGGCTTCATTCATGCAGAGCTCCCCCTCATTCCGTCATTCCATTCTCCCGTTATATTACAATACGAATTACAATTTACCTAAGGCATCCTCTACTAATTCATCCCCGGCGATCAGATCAAAAGCCATTCGATACGTCTTCTCCTCCTGAAGGGAAGCAGCGATTACACGAGCCACATCTTCACGTGGAATACTTCCCGGTTTCAGGTCTGTTCCTACAGAGATTTTGCCGGTGCCCGGCTCATTTTTCAAACCGCCAGGACGGATAATGGTGTAATTCAGTTCACTTGCGAACAACGCCCGATCGGCATAATGCTTCGCCACGTAATACGGCTTTATGGCATCCGACCATTTCTCCCGCTGATCTGCCCCAAACGCACTGACCAGAATATATCTGGTAATTCCTTGCTGCTGTGCCGCCTCCATTGTTTTCACCGCACCATCCAGATCAATGAGCAATGTTTGGTCTGCGCCCGTAGATCCACCAGAACCCGCTGTAAATACAATTGCATTGTGATCCTTCATTGCCTTGGCCAGATCATCCACACCGCCTTCCAAATCGCCAATTACGACATTGGCACCGAGCTGCTTCAGTGCGTCTGCCTGCTCCGGCTTGCGAATCATCGCGGTGACCTGATGTTTCCCTTCCTGCGCCAGCTGCTGCACCAGAAATTTGCCGATTTGTCCGTTCGCTCCAATTACTAATACGTTCATATGTCATTCTCCTCTCGGTTTTCCTTTTTTATAAACCAGTTTTTTATAAATCAGACTTGTCTTTAATTTAAACGAAAGCCGACGCTTCTAAGCGCCGGCTGCTATGTATTACTACCATTCAAAGCATCTGGGATGATGCGGATAACACGTATTTCCTTTAATATACCATACACCCTATAGGGTTATACCGAGGCTTTTTTTCAGCATACTATTTCTGATAACAACGATTATACTTTCATATATCACTTCAAGGAACTTAACCCCTATGCCAACCGATGCTGGTTTTAAAATAAAAAAGGTACTCCAAGAGGAGTACCCTTTTGCTGCATGGCGTACAGGTATTAGTAAGCCAGTGCAAACAAACCGTGAATATGAGCAAGGTAACGGATGTTACTTGCTTCTTTCATCATGGTTGCTGGCAGACCTTTCAGACGAGTCTGGTTGCCACCGATCATGCCGACAGCATCCTTACGACCCAGACTTCCCAGTGTACCGGAGAATACTGGTGTGAAGGATTCCATTGCGCCACCTTTGAACATTACGCCCAAGTTGTGACCAATCGTTTCACCCATTTGCCAAGCCAATTGTGCTGTTGGAGGGTATGGACGAGCGCCTTCACTAGGGAAGACCACTGCGCTGTCACCAGCAACAAACACGTCTTTATGGGATGTGGATTGCAGCACTTCCGTAACTTTCGCACGGCCACGATCCACTTCAATTCCGCTGCCCGCAACAACTGCATTACCTTGAACGCCGCCTGTCCATACGAGTGTGTTCGTAGGGATCGAGCTTCCGTCTTTCAGCAGAACTTCATTTTCTTTCATTTCGGTAATTGCTACGCCAACGATGAAGTTAACGCCACGTTTTTCCAGACTCGATTTTGCACGCTCAACCAATTCTGGCGGGAATCCTGCCAGGATGGAAGGACCTGCTTCAACCGTGTACAGGGAAACTTCTTTGAAATCGATACCTTTTTCTTGGCATACAGCCGGAAGAAGGTCAGCGAATTCACCAACAAGCTCGATACCTGTCAAACCACCGCCACCGATAACAAACGTAGCGTCTGCTTTGTTGCCGGATTGTTTGTAAGCATCCAAACGAGCTTCCACGTGTGCACGAATGCGGTTAGCATCGCTAACGGATTTCAGCGTGAAGCTGTACTCCTGCAATCCTGGAATTCCGAAGAATGCCGTTTCACTGCCCAAGGCAACAACGAGTGCATCATAAGAGTAAGTAGAACCGCTGGTCATGAGAACTTTTTTCTCGTCCGGCTTGATTGTATCCACCGTATCGATTTTCAAGTTCACATTTTTACCACTCAGCAATTTTTCGAGTGGAAGGGCAACTGCTTTTTCAGCAATGCTTCCTGCTGCAAGACGGTGCAGTTCCGTAATAATTTGGTGCGTAGGGTAACGGTTCACGACTGTAATAGTCGCTTCTTCCGGTGTAAGGTATTGACGCGCAGTCAGCGCAGTCAACAGACCACCGTAACCTCCGCCCAAGATCAAAATTTGCTTCGACATATCCATCCTCCGTTCTTCTAATCTTAACGTTGCTGTTGCCCACGCTCGTTCAGGATGCTCAGGAATGATTGAGCAAAACGCAGCGTTTGTTGTACGTTTGGATCTTTAAGCATTTTGAGCATAGCGAACAAACCAACCGAAGTTTGCTCGGCTTGCGCACGATCATTCGCTTCGATGGCAGCAGAAGCTACACCTTTAGCTTTGTCTACAACAGGTTTAGCAAACTCGCCCATTGCGCTCATTGTGTCGCTGATCAGAACTTTGTCTGTAGCTACGCTTTGTGCAAAGTCATAAGCTTTGGTCATTGCAGTGACCATTTCAGCCAGTTTAGGCAGGTTCTCCACCAGAACGGTCAGAGACTCCTGTACCTCAGGCTTCATCAGTTGATCCAGTACGTCCAAGGACTGGCGTTGGGAAACGTCGGCACCTTCTGTAACCGGCACCTCTTGTTGAGTAGGCGATTGTGACATAAGAGAAAGTCCTCCTTTACTTTGGGATAGAAGTCCGCGACTTTCATGATGCCTGTCAAGCAGAGCCGAACCACAAATACATCCAATACAACTAAATGTACCAAATTTCACACAATAGAATGAGCATAGCCCAAGGGCCGTTCCCACATCGTGTATTGTATCTTGGGTCTATTGCGGACAACATGTGTTGACGCAAAACGACAAGCAGGCCGAAACCGAACTCTATACCCCTATATTACACCTCTTACACATGAACATGAAAAAGAAATTTTTTACACTTGTGAATATATTGTGAACATTGTAACAAAATCGATTTTTTTGTCAAGCATTGCGGTCGGGTTAAAATCGATTATCCTCCTGTCCCAGATCCGTAATCCTACTACATGTGGTAGGAAGACAAGATCACATATGACCATATGTGCGATATGTACACAAGGAAGGATTTTTTCAACTGAATTTTTCAGGAATTGTTTTCCAAAACCATAAATTTCATGCAACGAAATTGGTCACTGTCGTTATTATGCAGCTAGGGGTGCAGCCTTATTCCTGAAATGACATCATTTCTTGTCCAAGTATGAACCTATCCTGGCTTGAAAGCAAAAAAGACAGAAAGAAGGCCTGACGGATCGTCAGCCTCCGATATTTGTTTCACTATTCGCCAATTTGATCGTTACATTCAGGTCCACCATAACTATTGCTGGGGAATGCTGAGCATTCCTTCAAGCAACGCTTTTATTGCAACGACAGCCGCTCGCTCCAATTCCTCCACCTCCAGAAGTATCGAGATGGCTTGATCGGCCTGAAGCTTCTCATTAGGCAGCCCTCCCTCTGGAAAAGGAAATAATTCCGCGAGTGTATTTAACCTCTGTGTCATGCTCCGATATAGCTCGTCGACTTGGCAGCTGATTGGAATCATGCTGGTATAGCGGGGAACCGAAGCCCAGCTTAGAGATAACTCTTCGAAAAATTTACTGGCATAACGTCGTGCATCCCTCAAAACCGCAATGTTATAGGCATGGCCATTCGGTTCTACCCTTCTATATTCTAAGGCTTCTCTCCATACCGCATACGCAGCCAAACCACTGACTGAGTTCGGCAAGGTATACGGGTCCTCCCCACGATAATGAGCCAAAACATCTGTCAGTGCCGCGCGCAAGTTCATTTCTCGTATCATGCCATTTGATTCCGCTGCCAGTACAAATACTTCCTGATTCACACCCCGGCCTACATGATCATAGGGAAATGCTCCTGATTTAATAAAATCTGTACCGTATAGGGTACGAGCTGCATCATCATAGCCATAGATCAATCCGAACTCGGGAATATTCAGGTCCCATACCACAGCCGGAATTCCCCGATGAATGGAGTAACGAATCAGGGAGAGGGCCCGAACCAACCTTGGATTTAGCAACCTTTTCCCCTTCGCTTTCTCCTCTAGCATCGAAGGATCAACCAGATTGGCATTGAGTCCCGCTTCGTTCGCCAAAGCCTCAACCGCATGAGAACGATAACCCAGATGTTGCAATCCTCTGGTAAGCACCTCTTTGAAGTTATAGGCGGTGGGTCCAGCGATATGTATGTCCTGAGGCAGGATGGTCAGACGAAAAGAAAGTCCACTCATCCCCATAACCATGGGGAGAGAAGGAGATGGACCGATATAACTTAACATCTCGTGAATGGACGCCGCTGCCGAGTTCCAGGTTTGAGGTTCCCGAAAAGAAAGGGGTTCCTCCAGAATCACTCGATTTTGCCCGAGTGAATTCCACTCTGCCAGCATTTCTTCTACGGAGAAATGAATATGAAGCTGGGACACTTTTTTACGTGAACGGGACAGAATTTGATATACATTGGCACTTGTCAGGTTGAATCGGCAGGCAATTTCTTGCGGCGACAGCTGCTCCATCCAATACGATGTGAAGACCTGTTGCTCTCTCTCATTCAGACAACCCAGCAGCTTGTGAAGATTGTTCGCCATTTCCTGCTGAGCAACAGCTTGATACGGATCATAGCCAGCTTCCTGCGATCTCCGATCGGCGTCATTCAAAAGAGAATTCAGCGTCATGTCGAGCGAGTCTTGCTCGCTCCATGAAGTGTCATCGGCTCCAAATGCAAGGAAAGAAGAAAAATGTTGTTCTCGCTGCTGCTCACGGCGTTGCATATGTGAGTACGCCTGATTACGCACAATGCGCTGCATCCAGGCCATAAAACGGTCGGCATTCTGAAGTTGCCCCAAATGAATGAAAGCGCGAATAAGCCCATCCTGTAAAATGTCTTCTGCGAGAAAAGAATCATGTGTAAGTGCACTCACATAGCGGAACAATGGCCCCCGGTAACGGTGGACCAACTCACCAAAAGCCTCTGTATCCCCAGTTTGGGCTTGCTTAATAAGCGCGATGTCCGGCTCCTTTTGCCGATCCTCAAATGTCTCTTCCTCCACTGGCCTGATATGGAGATTGTCAGCTAATCCATCTATATATCTCCCTTTCTCATAGCCTTGCTTCACTTACATCACTCCAGCTTCAAAATAGCAGCTTCGATCATGGCTTCCGTCTCCGCGAGTGCCACCATAATTGTCGCAGCAGCCTCCCAGTTCCGGGAGACAAGACGGGATTGGCATTCCCCGAATTGGCGGGATTGTGCGTACTTCAAAGCAGAAAGGTCAGGATGGATTGTTTTAAAAAACAAGCCATAATCATGGGCACGACGTGCGCCTACTGGCAGAGCAAAATACACATAATGAGCCCACTCATTACCATCGATTGATCCAGCACGAACCTGTTCCGCCTTATGCAGAATCGCTGAAGCTCCGGTCCGTCCTTCATGTGCAGCAGTATCATGGATCTGTTCTGTAAGGGTTGATTTGAACCAAGTAACAGCGCGGCGGTTAATCTCCTCCAGATCAGGCTGTTCAATACGTTCAGGACTCCACCATCGTCGATACACACCGCTACTCCAAGGGAATTCAGACTTCCATGCTTCCTCAAGTTTATCCAGTGTCAGGAAGACATTCGGGAATCCAGCCGGGTCATGCAGGCATATTTCATCGCCCTCCATGTTCAACGCCACTACATAATGATCGCAACCACCCAGGTTGGGAGAGTTGGGATTGTAGACGAGTTTGCCCATATCCAGCGGACCCATCATTACAGGGCCCTGCTTCAAAGCCTCTCTTAGCTCATCTACAGGCATCTCTGTACCCCGCAACTGCACACTTTCGTGCACACTGAATCCCAGAATGCTCATCGCTTTGCTGATAGCCAGATCCGGACTAGAGGTACAGTTATCAAAAAAGAGAAGGTCTTCCTGCGTGCGGAAAGCTCCCAGGGAAAAGCCACCTATAGCTTCAAGGAGACTCGGGTCAACCTTTTCTCCAATGGATGACAATAGCATCGCTGCTGAATTGGCGTAACAATACGCACCATTTCCAATATAATTGCTCATATCATAACATCCTCTCATTCCTTTAATGAAGCACGCGATTATGCAATGCCTATACTTATACTGACTCTTCGTGCAGATCATTTCTGACAGAATATCCGGAAGAAATTTTTGCCCGCATCAAAATAGCAAACGTTTAGAAGACGGGCATCCCGGTTAATAAGGACTACACCAGAAACGAAGGAGATGTTCGATATGAGTAATTCAACTAGCGATAAAATCAAAGCAGGCGTAAACAAGGCCAAGGGCGAAGTGAAGGATCAGATCGGTAATGCGACTAACAACAGATCCCTTCAGGCTGAGGGCAAAAAAGACAAAGCCAAAGGTGCTGTACAGGACAGAATTGCTGATGTAAAAAAACATCACTAGATCCATTCGTTTAAACGTGAACACGCACGACGATTCGTGCAGTAAATATAGGTTTATTGCCCGGCCGTCCATGCCGGTTGAAAGCCGGAATTCGCGACGGGGGCGCAAAAAAGCCAAGGAAGGCGTTATTCACTACACCCTTCCCTGGCTTTTTTTGTCCTATTTAGATAGCCGGAACTGCATATCTGGCCATATCGATAATAAAGCTGCGCGCTTCTCTTGTCGTATGATATTCACGGCTGAATTGTCTTACCCATTCGGGATGTTCCTGATACCATCGAAAGGTCTGCTCCAGCCCCTGCTCCAGTGTCGTCTGGGGGAACCATCCCGTCTCTGCTCGTAACTTTCCAGAGTGAACAACCAGGCTCGAACCTCTTGACTGAGTGGGTTCCTGCTCCCGAATCTCCGCCGTTCCATTGGAATTGTGCAGGAGTTGCAGGAGCTCTCCTACCTGTTGCATGGTCGTTCCTTGCCCCGTCGAAATGTTATAGATCTGCTGATCTTGTCCATTCAGCATAATCTGTTCAATCGCTCGCAGCGCATCATCCACATACAGAAAATCACGTACAGCCGATCCCTGAATATCTAGAGGAAGGCCGTCCATGATCCGGCCAAAATTACGCGGGATAATCCGATCTGGCAACTGCCAAGGACCATAAAGATTGGTCAAACGAAATATTTTTACAGGAAGCTGGTAACATTGAGCGTAGGATTGTGCAAGCACCTCACAGGCTGCTTTGGAAGCGGAGTACGGGGATACCGGAGCATATTCATCGGATTCATGATACACTCTGCCCATCTCCCCTCCATATACCTCAACGGATGATGCCAGCACCACGGGTATGTGGTGATCGGATGCGTACTGCAGAATGGCCTGTGTACTGAGGGTGTTGTTACGAAACACTTCTCCGGGGTGATGATACGAATAATCGACGTGTGGCATCGCTGCCAGATGAATAATATAGTCTGTTTCCTGCGGCAAGTTGAATCTCTCCTTCGCGAGATCACAACAGATAAAGGCCATCTCATGAAGTGGAGAGCTGTGAACAAGCCTCTGACAATAATCATCCTGATCCACCAGGGTGATTCGATGACCTTTTTGCGCCAAATACTGAGAAAGGTTAAACCCTACAAATCCAGAAGCCCCTGTAATGACAATATTCAAGCACATTCCCCCTTGCGATTTATACAACAAGTTCACTGAAGAGAGTCTATGTTCTGAGTATAACCTTAAAATGATACATTTTGTATCATTTTACAATTGTTTTTTGTTCTTTTTTAGAAATAAACGGGTAATGCCATAGGGAGGTGATATTTACGATGAAAGATGAAATGAAGGGTGCACAGACGATGTTATTTCATGACGATGGTGTGATCCCCAATCATCCAAGTCTGCCTGTACTTCTATATAAGGGAATTTGGGCAACAGATTCCTCTCGTGCGGAGTCGTTGCTGAACCAAAACGGATGGGGAAACAGCTGGATTAACGGTGTGTTTGATTATCATCACTATCACAGCAATGCTCATGAAGTGCTTGCGGTGGTGAGCGGTTGGGTTGAGCTCATCCTTGGCGGGGAGCATGGAAAGGCTGTGCGCCTCCAGGCTGGCGATGTCGTCGTACTTCCTTCAGGAACCGGACATAAGCGGCTGAGTGCGAGCCTTGATTTTCGCATAGCCGGCGCCTATCCGGGTGGCATGGGTTACAATACCCGAACTGGTGAACCGGGAGAACGCCCCAAGGTTCTGCGTGAGATTCAGGAGGTTCCCATCCCGGATACCGATCCGGTCTATGGGCAAGAGGGACCGCTGTTGGAATTATGGAATCAGAATAAGACATGAAAGAATAAATGGACTGCTCCGGGTTAAAAAAACTACCGGGAACAGTCCATATTTCGGTTACTGGGGGAGCCTCACACTGTATAATCGCATGGCATGTGGCTTTCCTTCCATCTCTAGCCGTCCCTGCAATATCAGTTGTCGTACACGGTAATCAATAAATGCGTCTCCGACAGCTTGTTCGAGATGGCCCAGCACCTCGCCTATGACGCGGGCTGCTTTTATAAACTCGCCAGGCTGTCTGGTTAACGTAACTTCTCTGGCTTTCTGCATAATGTATTCATCAATCGCGTCTTCAGGCACGCTCTGAATCTCGCCATCCTTCATTAATCGCAGAAGTCCAGGCTGTATAGCCAGATTAACCCACTCTTGCTCCATGTGTCTGCGTTCCTCCAAAGACAACGGTTCAGCATTCACACAGTGTTGCCACATCGCTAACAACTTTTCAGACAAAATTTCACCTGTTCTAAGAACATCATGCTGAACTTCAGAAGGTTTGAATAATTCCTGATATAATGAACTTGTCTCGATCAAATAGATAGGTCCCAGCCTGTTACGCAGTAAATACATGGCATATAGAAGTCCCGTTTCCTCATGAGCATTATTCGCATACCAGATGGTGATTCGCGTATCTTCATCAATTGAACTCACCATGGTGTTTAATCGAATCAGCTCATCCATGCCTTGGACGGCATAACTTCCATGCTCACTCAAATAGAGTTTCTCGAGCAGCCAGAGGTGCCTGCGGTGTAAATCTGCCTTGTTCGTCAAGTCGCCCAATGGACCGATGGCATAGTAGTCATTCATAGAGAAAAACCGCCGCTCCGAGCGTCCGGGAACCTTGCCCATCGCAACCTTAATGCTGCCTAGCGGCGATTCACCAATCGCTATATGAATTTCACGTGGTTTCTGTACCTTTAATGCCTGTTGCTCAGCTTCCTCCCGATTTCTATTCTCGTCCAATCTCTTAAATATTGACTGTATTTTCGTTGCAAAATGAACAGAATGTTCTTCCGCTGACGGATCACTGACTGCCATATCTGCGCTGAGATAGAGCGTACGCAATAACGAACGAAGCTCATCCTCATTCATAAGGTACAGCTCCTTATCAAAATCAAAGACATTGTCAATCATGCTTATCCCCCTCCAAACAGTCTAAACAGATGGTCATCTCAGACTAACCCATTCAAATTCGAGCGTACGTACTTGTATCTCCGTAAGTTTACGACGAAATAGACTTGCCAGAGGAGTGACTCAGATCATTCATTTCCTCACGATTTGATGACGAACGGGTGAAGTGCCGCTCCAGCTTCCGACTTGCCCACAGGGATACCGCGATAAACAGCAATACGCCGCCCCACCGCACGGGATGCTCCATAAACTGAGCTACATTCGAACCGATATACGTCACACAGAAGATCATAATGGCTTTGCCAAAGCTCACAGCAAGCAGAAAGGACATTAATCTCATCCGAGCGATACCTGCCGCTACATTGATAATGACGAACGGCCCGACCGGGAAAATACTCAACAAAAACACATAACTGAACGCATTCCGCCGAATCCATACCATGCTGCGCTGTACACGGGGTTTATTGGCCCAACGTTCTACAAAAGCCGATTTCCCAATCTCCCGTACAATCAGGAACGTAACGGTACAGCCCAGCACCATCCCGATCCATGAATATAGAAACCCTGCCCATAGCCCGTACACTGCACCGTTAACCCCCACAATGAGCAGCGTAGGCAGCGGGGGTACGAATGATTTCATAAAGGTAAGCAAAATACCCGGTAACGGGCCCAGGGAGCGAAACTTCTCCAACCAAAAACGAATATTCTCTTCCGTAATATAGGACATGATGTCCAAAGATGCCGGGTTCATCTGCTTCCCTCCAATCTATACAGTTCAAATTATCTAAAGATGTGGTGCCCATTATAATATACATCTGGTAAACCGATGTGAAGTTTCACTACTCACTTCTCCCCAGTATAACGTACATATGAACGCTGTACCGTTGTCAATTTGAAGAAATTTCACCAGCTGCGCTGAAAAACAAAAAAGCACACCCGGACCTGTTCAGTCTTGGTGTGCTCTATATATCAGATACCCCGCTTGAAACCAATGGTGAACAAGCTTAGGGCAGTATTTCGCCTAACCGTTTATTCCAGCTGAGCTTCCTGCAGTGCCAATTCATTCAGCTCTTCCTGATGCGCAGCATTCCACTCGGGAATACCGGAACGCATGAACTCTTCAGCATCCATCGCTGCTTTGGACTGGTTGCACAGATTGCAGGCGCAGACACAGTTGAGTGGAGTGGTATGTCCACCTTTGGCTCGCGGCAAAAGATGGTCAATCGTATCTCCATACGATCCACAGAAGTAACAGGTATAGTTATCACGGGTCAAAATAAACCGCTTGAAATCCTTATTGCTAAACAATCGGCGGATCGTGTACCGATTAACCACAACAGCGGCTTTTTCCTTGACCAGCGTGACCGCCAGCTCCATATCCACTTCCTGATGCCAGCGCCGTCCTTTGTCCGTCTTGCCGCGCATGCGCACCATACCCTGCCGGTTCGTCCGAAGCGATGCCGGATCTTCCGGGTCAATCGCTACAGGCACCGCCGGAGTATGACGGCGGGGACGGCTTTCCGTTCCAGCCCCGTGGCTGCGGCTGGAATGCGCTGGCGCACGCTGCCCGGATGATCCAGCGCGGGCTGTGTCTTCGCCGCCTGCCTTAGGCGCACGCTCCTTGCGTGCCGGGCGCGGCTTCGACCCGGGCGAGCCTGGCTGGCGCACGGGTGCAGGAGGCGCAGCCTCCATGGCCGCCCCCGGCGCTTGGCCGGGCGCGGGCTTCGCAGCGGCGGCAGGCTGTGCAGCCGCCGCTGCGGGTCCGGCGACCGTATTGGCATCGCCACGGTCGCTCAGGCTCGGCGCACTGGCCTCAGCTATGCTGCGGGCCTGTCCTGCGCCGGACGGCAGCGCGGCAGCACGTTTGCGGCGCCGCTTGCGTTTGCGCTTGGCTGCGGTCGGCTGATCCGCAGCCCCTGGCTCTGCTGCCGGGCCTTGCGGCTTGGCTGGCAGCAGAGCCTTGGCCGCCGCAAGCTCCTGCTCGGCGGCCTGATCCGTGCCAGCGGCTATACGCGCGCGGGCACGCTTCGCAGACGGATCAGCACTCGCTGAATGCACCTGCGAATCCCTGTCTATTCGCGGATCAGCCTCCGTCTGTGGCTGACCTACAGTCTCGCTCTCCACCTCAGTTCGGGAGAGCGACTCCGTTTGCTCCTTACCCGACTGCAGCTCTGGACGCTTTGCCTTTCTCCGCCTTCTCCTCTTCTTGCGGTTGCCTGAAGGCGAAGAGACAGTTGAAGAAGCAACGAAGTCAGCCGTTTCACCTTCCATTGATGAAGATGAACCTATGGACGGTTCTGAGTCCACATGACTTACAGACGCGGTATCTGGTGCCCCATCCACTGCATCGGTGATCGGGGCTGCTGTTTGGTTGGCAGATACCGAAGCCTTGGTAATATTATGTCGGGCTTTCGGAGCACCTTTAAGACTCTTTACCGCCTCACCCGTAGTTCGGAGTAAGGTGGTATCGTTATCCGCTTGTCCACCGTGCTGACGACAGTGGCGACAAGCGCCACGTCTGGCTCCGGGGCCAGCCCGCTTTCCGGTTCTTCGTCGAAATTCGGACAAAGGTCGCTTTTGCCCGCAATACATACATGTCTTGGTCAGTTGCGCTTCATGTTCCGTCATTTCCTGCCGGAAAGGGGCCGAGCCCGTCTCCATGTTGTCACCTCGGTTCCGTATGAATCCGGTTTCTTTCTATTGTATCACATCTGCTCGCTAACACACTCATAGCCAGATGTCTCATAGTCTTTTGTCTTGTACTCCTGCGTCTGCCCCAGGCATTCGTGAAGGATATGTTCCACGTATTCCAATATATCTTGCATCGGTTTCCCGCATTGTTCACATGTTGTCATTGTTCTCACCTTAATCCTGTTCTTAAAGTTCTCTGCTTATAAAAAAATAATTGTATTCCGCCTTCTCATTACCCTTCACTCAGGAAAAAGAAACATTCGTTCCCCATATATGAATCAAATCGGCAATCAAAAAACCGTTTCCCGCTCAACCCTAATGGTCGACCAAGAAACGGTTTATTATTCCTGTATTGGCATAAATATTTTAACGAACGTCGAGTTGTCCCGAGTTTTGCTGCGGTACCAGCCGTGGCTTCGGTTTTGGCAAATTGCCGAAAACCACCCATGCAAACGGAACGAATCTTGCAGTGAGTCCAACCACAATCCACGATGCGATTAATGCCGCACCAAAACCTCCGGCGTACCACAGGTGAATAAGCCAGGAAACACCGGTTTGTGGTGGAAAATTCCGATAGACCAACAGGAAGAATGGATGTATCAGATAAATACCGAAGGACAGTGCCCCAAGTCGATTAAGCGGCTTGACGATCAGCGACGGTCCTTTGCGATAGAGCAGGTACGCAATCTGAATGAGCACCAACGCACAGGCGAACGTATGCAGATTCCAGAAAAACTCGTACCACAGCGTGTTATACGTCGCAATCTTCAGGCGCAACAGATAATAAATGTACACATGGCCGAGTCCGGCAAAAATCCATACCGCCCATAGCAAAATCCATGAAACTACACGAGCTTTGGTTGCATTTTCCCGACTAATGACAAACCATTGTTTAATCTTCGGAAAATATACCCCGATAAAAGCACCCAGCATGAAATAGGAAAAGTACGAGAAAGCCCAACTTCCCTTATTCGGCACCTGGAAGCCATATTTATTACTTACGATAAATGCCCACTGAATGAGCAATCCAATCGGTACCGACCATTTGACGACTGAGGGATATTTCTTAAGCAGCCACAATACCAACGGGAATAACAGATAAAATTGCATATTGATAAATACAAAGTACAGATGCGTATACGCCTTGCCCGTGAACAGTTTAGTTATGAAACTTACTGCTGATTCACCAAACGGACGGCCCTGATAATGCGTGAAGTGCAGGATTACAAAATACATTAATGAAAACAAGAAATACGGAAGTAAAATGTAAACAAATCTTTTTTTGTAAAAGTTGCTAACCAGCTTCTTATCAAGCGGGCGAGAATAATAGTTATAGAACAGTACAAAACTGCTCATAAAAATAAACGTTGGTGTACCATATTTCATAAAAATATTAATAAAATTGTACAGCCAGTAATACCCTGAACCTGTCATGTCCACCGTCGCGTATGAAGTGGAATGCACACACAGCACGCCGATGATGGCCATTGCCCGTACGAGATTCAGCTCTGGAATTCGCTCTCTTTTGATTGTCTCACTCATAATTAGCGTTTCTCCTTAATATGTTTCATTGATATGTCTAATATGACTTAGTACGATAAGCTCACTATCTATTAAAAAGCATAAAGCTTAAGATGGGTAGTCCAATTTCTTAAAAATCCCTAAATTTTCAACATGTTTCACAATTTTTTCATGTCTATATATGTAAAAAAAGACCGCTATGACGCGGCCTACGAGCATCTTCGTATCTGTCCAAAATATTGTTGGTTCAATGGGATGAAAATGGTAAACTTCAATGCTGACGACTGGCCAAAATTCGTTTATAGATCTCAATAGCCGACTGTCTTGATGTTTTCAGATCAACAATTGCATCCTGGCGAGGCTGATGAATCTCTTTGCTATGGAAATCCTTAAGTTCAGGTAGCCATTTGCGGATATAATCCCCTTGAGGATCATATTTTTCTGACTGTGTCACCGGATTGTTCACCCGAAAGTATGGAGCTGCATTCTCGCCAAGTGATGCACACCACAGCCAGTTGCCCCGGTTTTGAATATTGTCATAGTCACGAAGCTTGCGTCTGAAATACGCTTCACCCAGCGTGAACGGGCATTGCAGATTTTTGGTAAGGAACATTGCGGTCAGAATACGAAGCCGATTCGGCATATGTCCAGTCTCATTCAGTTCCGTCATCGCTGCGTCGATAATCGGAATGCCCGTTTCGACCTTGCACCACCGTTCGAAGTGGACCTCGCTGAGCGCCGACAGATCGTAAGCTTTTTCATATGTAAAATAATGACTCTCATAAACTGCCCGATACAGATAGAAGTCCCGGAAGCACAATTGTCTGATCCATTCATCCGAATGCTCCGTGCGTTTTGCAGCATCGTACATCTTCCGGATGGATACAGCCCCCACAGCTACATAAGAACTGAGACGACTCGGTTCATAGGCTTCATATTCATCCCGATGGTCTCCGTAATCGGCAATCCTGTCGGATAAAAAGCCATCCAACAATAGATGAGGATCATTCAGATCCGAACCATCATATGCCAGCAATTGTGGTGGCACCTGGAAGGTCTCTGGCCATTCTATCTGGTGATTACTGACCTTCACCTCCGCAATCGTAGTGGTTGAGGCTGGATTGGGATACTCATTCATGAATTCCACCCAGCGTCGGTGGAAGGCAGCAAATACTTTATATGGCTCGGACTTGCCCGTAAAATCAGCGAACCGCTTCAGATCCATCAGCAGATGATCCGTCAGCTGCGTAAATGTGACTTCTCGTTCCTCGGTTACCTTGCGTATTCCACGATCCCGTTCCATTGCATATGGGGTCATGTCCCGATGAACGACAACTTCATCTATACGACCTTGTATCTGTTCGAGGATATAATCAATCACCTCAGCTGGTTTGCCATAAGCCACGTGCAGCTTACGGCCTGAATCGCGGTACCGCTTACCAAGCTCAACAGCATGCTGTAGAAAGTTCACTCCGCTATGTTCCTGTTCACGACTCTGCCGCAGCAGAAACGGATCATAGATGAGCACATGCAGACTCTCTGCATCCTGGTTCCGCAAATAATCGAATGCAACCAGATCATCTGTACGCAAGTCTTTGCGATGTATGAATAACTTCACGCTTCATCCTCCTGCCTACTTTGCCGTTAAATCTT
Organism: Paenibacillus sp. NPDC057886; assembly: GCF_042796655.1. Taxonomy (NCBI): domain Bacteria; kingdom Bacillati; phylum Bacillota; class Bacilli; order Caryophanales; family Paenibacillaceae; genus Paenibacillus; species Paenibacillus sp. NPDC057886. The sequence continues at coordinate 504,400 of NZ_JBHVMZ010000002.1, forward strand.
CATACATCCTGATTGTCTCCTGCTCCGGTTGATGTCCCAGTTCTTCAAGCAGGGTCAGCGTAAATGAATGATATATTCTGAGTATGGCTTGTTGATCACCCATGGATGCACATACTCTCATCATTAATCGGCAGATCTCTTCGGCATACGGCTCCCGTTCCTGTAGTTCGCTCAACTGCTCCATCGCTTCCTTGCCCCGTCCATGCTTCATGTCCCATTCGGCGATATCCATAACCAGTCCTACATATTTACTTCTCAGATCTCTCGCTTTGGCTTGAGCCCAGCGATAATCATGCTCCTCCAGATAATCACCACGGTAGAGCGGGACGATATCCCGCAGTTGATCGACATTGTCTGACGTAACGGTAGCGTATGCCATACCTTGCTCGAATTGCTCTACATCACTCACCAGATTACCCGATAACAAACGATAGCGGTTCATGTTGTATTCCAGCTTGCCCGTCATGTTCCATTCCTTCAGCAGTTTGCGTATCTGATAAACGGAAGTATGCAGATGCGTTAGCCCTTTCTCTTGCGAGACATCCGCCCACAACTTATCGAGCAGAATCTCTTTGCTTACCCAATCCCCTCTATGGTGAAACAAAAAGGCAAACAGTTCTTGCGATTTGGCTGTGCGCCACTTGTGCTTCTGTGCTTCCTGATCCAGACTTCTGTAGATATCCAGATGTTTAAAAGTAAGCAATCCAGGCACACGGGTATCCAACTCCATAGCCTCAGATTCCAGAACCTCAGCAGTTACAGCAACCTGAGAGGATGAGGATATCATCCCTGCGGCAATTCGAGCGATCGTTTTGGCAAGTCTCACTGAACTTACCGGCTTCAGCACATAATCCAGCGCCTGAAGCTCAAAGGCTTCAACCGCATGATCGGCGTAAGCCGTTACAAATATAATGCGTATATTGCTGTCCAATTGCTGTATATATTCAGCCGCTTCCAGTCCATTCATTTCCGGCATGCCAATGTCCAGAAACACAACGTCCACACGCTCTTTTGCCAGAAATTCCAGACCGGCACGGGCTGTTGAAAAACACTGTACGGGGGTAATCCGCCCATCCGATCTTAACAGGCGCTCCAGATGAAGCTGCGCCGGTTTCTCGTCATCGATTACAATGGCTTTCATCGCTCTTCCAGCCTCCTGCCGTGAATTATTCAATGGGAATACCGCTTATTTTGGCACCCGCTTATTAGTCTGTTAACCAGATTTCCCTAACTCGGCCCATTATTTGGAGTCAACCGCTTTCTTCACAGGTATGCGAAATCGTATTAACGTTCCTTTCCCCGAATGACTCTGAATCTCCAACCCTTGACCATATAAGGACAACAGGCGCCGATTAATATTCTGTAGCCCTACACCTCCAGGACCTTCAGTTCGCCCTGAACTTACCTGAGCCAAACGCTCAGGAGGTATGCCTACTCCATCATCCTGTACCACAATGACGATGTGCTCACCTTCGCTGGTAATGCCAAGGTGAACCGTACCACCTGCAGCACGCTCCATCACCCCGTGACGAATCGCATTCTCCACAAGAGGTTGAATACTGAGTGGTGGCAGGTAAAGACGCACATCTGGGTCAATTTCATAATGGACCACCAAACGTTCCTCGAACCGAGCTTGTTCCAGATGTACATAGGACTCCACTAACTCCAGTTCTTTCGCCAGTGGAACCAGTTGATCGCGGTTCTGGAAGTCGAAACTTCCCCGCAGGTAATGACTCAGTTCAATAAGCAAATCGGTAGCTTTATCCGGATTGACGGCGCATGTTGCAATAATGACGTTGAGCGCGTTATATAGAAAGTGCGGTTTAATCTGGGCCTGCAAGAAAGCCATTTCCGTACGAACAACCTCCTGTACCGAGGTACGCATCTCAATTAACGTTCGTACCCGGGCACGCAGTTCACCCGCATCCACAGGTTTGCTCAAAAAATCATTTGCTCCTGCCTGGAATCCCATTTTGATGTCCTCAGGCAGCCCACGAGCTGTCAGCATCAGAATGGGCAATTCGGACAAGGAACTGTTCTCACGCAGCTTGCGACACAGCTCAAGCCCGGACATTTGCGGCATCATCCAGTCTGTAATGACAAGATCAATGGAGGGGTGTTCTTCACGAAGCTTCAGTGCTGCTGCCCCGCTATCCGCTGCAATGACACGGTAACGTTCCGTTGATAACAGATTGAACAATACTTGTCGATTCACGGGATCATCGTCCACAATCAGAATGGTATGCTCTGCTTCCAGGATATCATCCGTCTTATCCCAATCCATTGCTGCCGTATCCTTTGCTCTTGTTTCTTGGGTAGATACATATCGGGCTGCAACAGGTCTAGAACTCGCTTGCAGCAGAGGAAATTGCACAACGGGCAGGGTAAAATGAAAGGTCGAACCTTCACCTGGCTCCGATTCTACCCAGATGGTCCCTCCGCCAAGTTCGACCAGTTTTCGAGTGATACTCAGTCCAAGGCCAGTTCCCCCGTTAACCCTCTCACTTGTTCCGTTGCCCTGTTCGTAAGACTGAAATATGTCTTCCAGTTTATGCGGGGCAATTCCGACACCTGTATCGGCGACAGATACCGTCACCATAGCTCCATCCACACGAGCATAAAGCCGAATTTCCCCCTGCTTTGTGTACTTATACGCATTGCCCAGCAGATTATACAGAATCTGCCTTAGCCGATCCTCGTCCGCCTCAACCAATGGTAACGTTGTAGGCCATTGCTGAATCAGCACAACCGGTTTATCTTCAAAAGTAAACCCAGAGACTTCAACGACCGTTCGGGCAACGGATTCGAGGTCCACAGCACTCCGTTTTAATTCAATTTCACCATTTTTGAGCTTGGAAAAATCCAAAATATCGTTCACCAGCAGCGATAGCCGCTTTCCAGTTGAGGTGATCATGGACAGATTTTTGGCCTGCTTGGGTGTGACTGCCCCGGCCGCCCCTTCCAGCATCGATTGAGCAATATTAATGATGCCATGCAGGGGAGTTCTCAGTTCATGTGACGTGTTCGCCATAAACTCATCCTTAAGACTGTCGATTGCAAGCAAACGTTCAGACAACGCTTCAACTTCACGGAATGATTGTGCGAACCGGATCGCTGTTAGAATCATCTGTGCAAAGACAAATAACAGCAGCTCATACAGCGCTAGAAATGTCGTATCCACGGTGGTGAAAGCACCTATGGTGTGCAGCACAACCACCATAAATATACTCATCATGCTCATCAGGACAAAATGACCGTCATTCGGTTGCTTTTTCAGCCAATGGAGCATGGCTCGCAGCGTGTAACCAATCACTACGAGTGAAATCAGCAGCATGGGCAGCTCCAGCATAGAGAACAGAACAGGAGACAATGTAAGACCAACGGCGCATTGGACCAGTACCAGAACCACACCCAGGCGAACAAACCATTGATGGACCGCTCCAGGTACAAGCGCATCCATATAACGGAGCAAATAATAATACGCAAGAGCCGCGCTGATTAATTGAAGTCGCAGAATTTCATTATTCGGCAGGAATGGTAACAGTGTCCCCAGCAACTTCTCTCCATGAGTCAATGCGTACATCGCACCGGACAGGCTGAATAACCCTAGATACCGAAGCTCTTTTTCACTGCGCCGCAGCCGGAAGAGCATCAGGAAGAAGGCAGCTGGCAGAATAAATCCGAACAGGGTCATCAGATCCTTGAGCCAGTCCTGCTGTTGGCTTTTCAGAATACTGTGCTCGTCTCCGAACAAAATAGATGCGATAATACCGCCAGACGAGTAGCTGTAATTGGATACCTGAATAATAATATCTGCAACATCGCCTTCTATGGAGGTAAATCCCGTAAAAGGCAAATTGAGCTGAATATCGGTATTTCGCGTTGTGCCTGGCAGCCCTTTGCCGCCGATCTCTTTGCCATCTATAAATAAACGATGGGCCATGCGGATATTTTGAGTACGTATCCCATAATCGTTCTTCTCTGCTCTTGGGGGAATTCGAACATGCAAATGATAGGTCCCATACCCGTGTGCCTCTCCAAGAGTCCCATTCCATCGGGATGGAACATGGATGGGTAAAGGCTCGGAAAGAGGCTTGCGTCCTGATCTATCCGCCTCAAAGTCAACGGGTGTCAACAATTGGCCCGGATAGAAATCCCACGTACCATTCAGGGCAGCAGCCCCCTGCCTGTCGAAATTCCAGCCGGTCAGGTCCATGACCCCATCCCTCGCATGAGGGTTGCCGCGTTCGGTAAATAACGTTTGTACAATGGAACCCAGAGGAAAAACAACAATACATATAAAGCTAATGGTGAGCATAATCCAGTGTTTTCTCATCTATGTAATCCTTCCGCCTCCATGGCGAGAGACGTCTAATTTTGTCGTTTTATACCTATAACTCCATGTTACACGTTTCTGTTGCTGACGGAAATAGTTCTTACATGATATTTTAACGCCAAAAAAGCCACAGGCTCAGCTACCGGAATGCAGCCCGGAGTAAGACCTGTGACTTTTTTGAATTTGTTGCCTATCTGTTTTACTTTTCTCGTTTCCTTACGCTTGTCCAACGACCTGCGCCAGTTTCTGCACGATTCCAGCCCAGCCCTGCTCCATCCGTTCACGAACCATGGCATGTGCCTGTCCAAACTCAGTCAGTTTGTCCGCGTCCCAGCCACTGTGAATCAGTGTAAAATCCGTGTCTTGTCCTTGCTCCGTTAGTTCAAACGTAAGCGTCCAGTCCTTACCCCATTGGAATGACAGCTTGTGTGGCGGCTGAACTTCCGTGACTTTGCACGGTGATTTCCCGAAAGGTCCCGCTTCCAATATAAATTCATGCCCTTCCACTGGCTCCAGATTGCTTGGCATAAACCACGATTCCAAACCTTTCGACGTCGATACAATCCCCCACACTGTCTCCACAGATGCGTGAAGCAACACTTGTTCCCGAATATCCGGCAATGCACTTGAAGATTCCATGATATCCCCTCCTAAGTTGATATAACTCATTGTTCAAAATTAGATGATGTGTGTCAAATATATTCTGCTAACAACAGGTATTCTGGCAGGTACTCTGTTGACCGTCGTTCAACCCCACCCTATAATTGGAACATATTACATAAAAGGTGCGTGATTTCTTATGATAGTCTGCTCTGAAAAATTCAATTCCAACCGTTGCCGGAAGGGATAAACATCTGACAACCACTCCCTTCCACATTCTCATTTTAATTATGTTGTGGAGGAAACGCTACATGTCTTTTAGTTATTATGGTCCATTATGTACCGAGGTTTACAATGCCACCAAACCCGTTGGCCACTCCCTTGGAGGCGATATTGAATTTTACCGTGATGTTCTGACGAACTGCAATGGACGCATCCTTGAAGCGATGTCTGGGTCAGGTCGAATGCTGATCCCATTACTTGAGGCTGGTTTGAACGTAGACGGTCTTGATTATTCATCAGAGATGCTCAATTCTTGCCGTACTCTTTGCACCGAGCGAGGATTGCCCCTGCCTGAATTGTTCGCTGCCGATCTGGAGACACTTGATCTTCCTTATCGGTATGAAGTCATTATAATCGCCGCAGGCTCCCTGCTGCTTATTCAAGACAGACAGGCTTCCATAAAAGTCCTTCATAATCTGTATCAACATTTGGAACCAGGAGGCCGACTTGTACTGGACCTCTTTTTGCCAGATGTGACGAATACCACTTCACACTACTCGGGCACCTCGACTGTTCAATTACCGGATGGCGATACGATTACAATGGAGAGCAAAGACATCGAAGTCAATATGCTTCAGCAGTACAAAGTAAGTCTGATTCGCTACGAAAAGTGGCGCCATGGCACCCTCATAGCCACAGAACTGCAACAGCTTGCATTACGTTGGTACGGTGTGGAGGAGCTGCGCATGATTCTGGAACAGATCGGTTTCATTGACGTTGTCGTATATGCAGACTTCGATCCCAACCAGGCACCCTCGCGTTCTGATCAGAAATTTGTGTTTGAAGCTAAACGAGGAATACCCTCGGAAGTGGTTTCACTTTCCGATCAAAGCGCTAACGAATCGACCGCACCTTAATAGGAGCATTAGTGTCGAGTGCAAAGTGTAACGAACTTCATTCACGTTATTGCGCCACAAAAGCCTGCGGCAGTACCCGAAAGATCCAAGATCGTGGAAGTACCATGCCTACGATTCGTTAGATTGTAATGACGCTATAAAGGGATGCCCTCCGTCATGTTCATGACTTATGGGACATCCCTTTAATTGCATTTATATGAATGTTCTAATTAAGATCAGTATCCACGGGAATATGGCTGTGCAATAGCTGCTTTATCTTTGCTAACACCCAGTTCCAGAGCTGCATGAGTCGCCCAGTATGGATCGCGCAGCATGCCTCTGCCTACCGCGACCAGATCTGCATCACCGTTGCCAATTACCGCTTGAGCCAGAGCTGAGTCCTCAAGCATGCCTACCGCAATAACAGGAACGTTCAGTTCTTCACGGAAACGACGGGCAAACGGCACTTGATAACCAGGGTAATTACCCGGTTTACGTTGTCCGGAAGGCCCTTCGCCGCCGGAGCTAATGTGGAACATATCCACGCCTGCTGCCTGATAGGCACGGGAAATCTCAATGGTATGATCAATGTCATACCCGCCATCAGCGTACTCCACTGCCGAAATCCGCATAATCAGCGGCATATCTTCCGGCATTTCTTTTTTCACTGCATGAATAATCTCAACACCAAAACGGGAAAGATCCTGTCCATACGCATCCTCGCGATGGTTCATCAGCGGAGAATGGAATTGGTGGATGAGGTAACCATGTGCACCATGCAGCTCAATGGCATCTACCCCAGCAGCTACTGCACGGCGTACACCGTCCGCAAACTTCTGTACCATGGCTTGTGTTTCCTCAGTAGTTAATGCGTGTGGTGTATTGTAGCTCTCTCCAGGGAAGGTAACCACCGATGGAGCTACAGGCTGAGCCGCATCCTCTGCTTTACGTCCAGCATGCGCGATCTGAATCGCCACCTTGGAGCCATAAGCATGAATGCCATCCACCAGCTTGGTAAAGGCAGGAATATGTTCATCAGACCAGATGCCCAGATCATTGTCGGTAATACGTCCGTCCGGATCAACATCCGTCATCTCAATCACGATCAATCCTGTACCCCCAACCGCACGGCTTACATAGTGTACCTGATGCCAATCGTTCGGAATACCGTCTTTGGCAGTAACGGAATATTGGCACATCGGTGCCATGACGACACGGTTATTTAGTTGAAGCCCCTTGAATTGATACGGGGAAAATAGTTTCTCTGTCATTTCAATTACATCTCCTATTCCATATGATGATATATGTTGAGGCAATTCCTTGTTTTCCAGATCGGAAAACAGCTGCCCATTCTTGCCGCAGTTGTCCTGCTCCAAATCCTCATTAACCATTATGAACCTAACTTATAGAAATACAAGTACGTACTTTTTTGTGAGATAGTACCCTTTTTTATACCTAGTTGACCCTTTCCTCTGATGCATTCACTACAACTCGAAATGAACCCAAAACATGATATGATAGCCATACAGACATACAGGATATAACATACCCACTTTATATAAGTTGTACCTAACGGTTACACGAAAACGAAGAGGGCAGGATAAACTGGAGAAGCGAAGCTAAAAGCTTTCTGAAAGAAAGCTGCATCGGAAGCACACACTCGCCTTTATCACCGGATTTCCCCTTTTACAAGGGAATCAAAAAAATCTGGGGATAACAGCGATCAGAAGGGTATTCTGACCTCGTAGTGATAGTGTAAAATAAGTGGTCAACTTATATAATAAACCGAGCCGAAGGAGCGATTACTGGTGAAAGATATTTTAATTCAAAGACTGACAACCTATGCTCAAATGGATACTCAATCCGATGAAAATAGTGAGACTTGCCCTTCCACACCAGGCCAGCTGGTCTTGGGTAAATACCTGGTTGAAGAATGCAAATCCATTGGATTGCAGGAAGTGACCATGGATGATAACGGCTACGTAATGGCGACATTGCCATCCAACACAGACAAGGATGTTCCAGTGATCGGTTTCCTCGCTCATCTGGATACAGCAACCGACTTCACAGGCAAAGATGTCAAACCACAGGTCATCGACAACTATGATGGACAGGATATTGTGCTGAATCAGGAACTGGATGTGGTGTTATCCACCACTGATTTCCCGGAACTGCGTGAATATAAAGGCCACACTCTGATTACAACAGATGGCACAACACTGCTTGGTGCGGACAATAAAGCCGGCATAACCGAGATCATGACGGCAATGGCCTACCTGATTGAACACCCGGAAGTAAAACACGGAAAGATTCGCGTTGCTTTTACCCCGGATGAAGAGATTGGCCGCGGGCCGCATAAGTTCGATGTCCCTGCTTTTGGAGCCAAATATGCCTACACGGTGGACGGCGGGCCCCTCGGCGAGCTGGAATACGAAAGTTTCAACGCGGCTGCTGCCAAAATTACAGTACGGGGCACCAACGTGCACCCGGGCACAGCCAAAAACAAGATGGTCAATTCCGCTAAAATTGCGATGGAGTTGAATCGCCGATTGCCTGCGGAGGAAGCTCCCGAATTCACAGAAGGTTATGAAGGATTCTATCATTTGTTATCCATCGAGGGAGACGTCGAACTGACCAAGATGAGCTACATTATCCGAGACTTTGACCGGGAGAAGTTTGAGGAACGCAAAGCGTATTTGTTGAATGTCGTGGACGAATTGAAAAGCAAATATGGCGAGAAAAGCATCTCCATTGAATTAAATGATCAATACTATAACATGCGTGAGAAAATCGAACCTGTGCGCCAGATCGTCGATATTGCACATGAAGCGATGACTCGCCTGGATATCGAACCTGTCATCCGCCCAATTCGCGGAGGCACAGACGGTTCCCAGCTCTCATACATGGGTATGCCTACACCCAACATCTTCACTGGCGGAGAGAATTATCACGGCAAATTCGAATATGTATCAGTGGATAATATGGTGAAGGCCACACAGGTCATCGTAGAAATCGCTCAATTATTTGAACAGCGTGGAGATGTTTAATCCGAATATAAAGCTACAGCACGTCAATTAAAATGAAATCATCCACCAACAGGTGAAAGCAGGACACCCTCTGGGCATATGACATGCAGAGGGTGTTTTTGCCGTACTAATGGTTAAAAAAGCTATAGCACATCTAGCCTATTTATTCGTACATATTACCTCCAGCAATTTCGCGCAGCTGCTCCAGATTACAGATGACAATGTTACGCTGTTCTTTGCGGATGATGTCACGGTCGCATAGGTCATGAATGACCCGGTTCAAGTGTCTATAGCTCGTTCCCAGCATATCCGCCAGCTCTGTCAGCTTGGAGGTCTGGATTTCTTCCGTGCTCTGCTCACCCTGCTCCATCGTGGACAGCAAATAGCTGGCAAAACGGCTTTCGACCGGATATAGCAGATTGAGGCTCGACAGATTCGAGAAGGTATATAGTTTGTGGGTCACATGACTGAGCATAAAATGAAGAAACTTCGGGTTTTCAGCATATGTATTCTTGAGATAGCGATAGCTTACACCGAGCAGCAGGCTTTTATTGACGGATTCCACCGTGTTTTTGGCTTCCTTGCCATTGACCAGCTCTAGATCACCTACCAGCGCAGGAGGCATACTGAAACGAAGCAACAAAGACTTACCATTCGGCAGTGTTGTATAAATCTTGAGCTTACCTTGGACGAGAAAATATAATCGCTCGGGACGTTCACCTTTGGCACATATAATCTCGCCTTTGGAAGCTTCGAGCAACCTTAATTCAGCAAGCGCAGGTTCGTCGAGCACCTGATCCAGGCCATGCTCCCGCGCAAGCTGGCGCAGCAATTCAAAGTCCATAATTTCTCTCATCTCGGACAAACCCCCTGTGTGAATCTACATATACAATGGACACATGTCCCATAAACGATATAGGCTCGTACAAATATCTTGATATAAAAATAGTTACAACTAGAACTTATATCCAATACATTCATTCAAATGGGAAATATTTTAAAATTCAGCCTTCAAAATGACAATATTTTATGAAAAAAGGAGTACATGATAGCGCACTCTTATCCGATGAAAGATAAAGTAATAAGCATAGTTACAACTGCTAATCTAGAATTCAAATAAAGAAAGGATGGTTCGACCTGTTATGAACGTTGTAGATGCTCTTTTAAAAGTAATGCCTTATATCCGTCTTATTCTTAGAGAACCAGCCAGTCTAACGGTATATGATCACGAGAAGGTATTGTATTCTGTCTCCACCGAGAAGTTCAATCTTGGATTCAACGAAGGTGATCCGCTTTTGGATGGATATAAGAACTTCACCGCTCTCAAGAACGGAAACGAAGCCTCCCTCACCCACCTGCCGGCAGAATACTACGGTATCGAGCTGGATGTCCTTAATATACCGATCTTTGATGACAATCATCAGGTCGTTGCTATTTTTTGCGTATCGTATGATCAGTCGAACCAGAATCAGCTTGAAGATATTATACAAGAAAACCAAACCATCAATGGAAACCTGGTTGAGATGGTCCAGCATGTTGCCGCTCATGCGGAAGAATTGCAGGCCACCAGCGAACAGATTCTGGAGAATACACGTCTGGCGGTAAAGAATTCGTCTCAGATCAACAAGGTTGCCGGGTTCATTCGCGAAATCTCCGAACAGACCAACTTGCTCGGGCTCAATGCCGCTATCGAAGCTGCGCGTGTAGGTGAAGCCGGAGCAGGCTTTGGTGTGGTCGCAACGGAAGTGCGCAAACTTTCGGTCGATGCCAAACAGGCTACCAGCGATATCGATATCAGCTTGAAAGATGTACAACAGGTCATTAAACAGATGGAAATCGAAGTATCCCAGATTGCAGCCTCTTCTCAGGAGCAAGCGACGCTCGTATCCTCCTTCACGGATGTCATCGAAAAGCTGAATGAAGCGGGAGAACGCATGAAAGCTCTGTCTGAGCAGCTCATCAGTTACTCTGTGAACGATTAAGGAAAGTACCTCTCCTGATGGGATAGTTACCCACTCCACCAGAGATACTGAACATGAACTACTTTATATGTAACAAACAGGACTTGGAACCCCCGTCCCCGTGACGGAAATTCCAAGTCCTGTTTCATTTGTCTTTTTATCGTGGTGTATGTGGATCTCGTGTTGTATTTGTATCCGTTATTCCTTCGTTATTTGACAGCTTCATTTAATTTTGTCCCTACTACCTCGGCCTCCGACTCCCAGCATTCCACTTCGCCCGGAATGTGAATACGGTCCCGAGTAAAGATCGGGTCACGTCCCTCGGCCTTTTGTTTCTTGTAATCCTTCAGCGCATCGAATGTCACCTTGGACAGCATCAGGATGGCAATCAGATTCACCACAACCATCAGCCCCATGAACAGGTCGGCCAGATCCCATACCAGCTGTACCTTGGCAACGGCACCAAACAGCACCATCGCGATGACACAGAGACGGTATACCCACAGCCAACCTTTATTGGATTTGATAAACTCAATATTGGTCTCCCCGTAGTAATAATTCCCGATGAGCGTACTAAAGGCAAACAGGAACACCATGACTGCCAAAAATCCGGACGCCCATGAACCAATATGCACACTTAATGCAGCTTGAGTCAATTCAATTCCACCCAGATTGGAACCTTTGTACACCCCTGATAACAAAATAATCATGGCCGTGCTTGTACAAATGACCAAGGTATCCGTCAACACGCCAAACGCCTGTATAAGTCCTTGTTTGACCGGATGCGTTGTATCCGCCGTAGCCGCAGCATTCGGCGCACTACCCATACCCGCCTCGTTGGAGAACAAACCACGTTTGACACCATTCATCAGCGCTGCTCCAAGTGTACCCCCAGCGACCTGTTCTATGCCAAAAGCATTTTTCACAATCAGCGCAATCATGGCCGGAAGTTGTGTGATGTTCGACAGAACAACAAATGCAGCCACGCCAATGTACAGCACAGCAAGAACAACGACGATATATTCGGACGCCTTAGCAATCCGTTTAACACCACCCATAATGATTCCTGCGAACACAACGGCCATAATAATGCCTACAGTCAATCGATCGATGCCAAATGAATTTTTGAATGCGACTGTAATCGTGTTGGACTGCACAGCATTAAAGACCAAACCGAACGACAACGTAATGAGAATTGCGAACAATATTCCCATCCAGCGCTTCCCAAGGCCACGCTCCATATAATAAGCCGGACCCCCGCGGAATCCGCCCTTATCTTTGATTTTATAAATTTGGGCAAGCGTACTCTCCACAAAACTCGAAGCCGAACCAAAAATCGCAATAACCCACATCCAGAATACAGCCCCTGGTCCCCCCAGTGCGATTGCCAGTGCAATACCGGTAATATTCCCGGTTCCTACGCGGGCTGCCATGCTGATACAGAATGCCTGAAACGGCGAAATTTTGCCGGGCTCCTTACTTTTCGGCTCCTTGAGCACTTTCACCATATCCCCAATCATGCGGAATTGCATGAACCGGGTCTTGGTCGTAAAATACAAACCACATACGACCAACAAGATGATTAACAGCTTGGACCACAGAAAATCATTGAAAACTGCAATAATATCTTGTATTGTTTGCTCCATTGGCAATGCCCCTTTTCGTTGATGGTTCATTAAAAAGCGTTCCCCAGCTGTATGACTGAGCGAAAAATTCTCATACTACTCCATAAAGGCATGCAGTTCTATCGCCTCAGACGGACTTTTTCTGCTGAAGTACGATAGTTAAGAGATCATTTGTACCATTCTGCACATCTCGGAATCCACATTTTCGGATGTTACCTATACTACAGGGGCATCTACGGAAATCGACAAATACCTACACAGAAACATTTAAATTTTTTATAAATAAGCAACGTTTATCCATTCACTGTCACTTTATCTGACATATTAGTCAGCATATACAGGTCTTCACATCGGGATATACAACCAAGTATGATAATAGAGGACATGAATAGCAGGGAAAGATCATTATAGATGCAGAGAACGGAATATATAGGAGTAAACTTAATCAGAAAGGAGGACACGGAAATGCGCTATTTCATTGTGGATGATGACCCCGGGGTTCGATCCATGCTGATGGATATTATTGAAGATGAGGGGCTTGGCGACATTGCGGGGGAAGCAGAGGATGGAGCTCATATTCATGCTGAACTGCTGGAGCTGCATAAGGTGGATGTACTGTTGATTGATCTGCTCATGCCGCAGCGAGACGGGATTCAGACGATACGTGCGCTTGAAGGAAGGTTCGATGGCAAGATCGTGATGATCTCCCAGATCGAATCGAAAAATATGATTGGGGAAGCCTATTCGCTTGGCATCGAATATTATATTACGAAGCCGATTAATCGGCTGGAAATCCTGTCTGTTCTGCGCCTGGTGGACGAACGTCTGCGTATGCAGCAATCCATCGCAGATATTCAACGTACGCTGCAAGGACTATCCAGACTGCAATCTTCCGAACGTGCTACAACACCGGCTCCCGACAAAACGATTACAACAGCAGGACATTTCCTGCTATCCGAGATGGGCATGATCGGAGAAGCCGGCAGCAGAGATCTGCTGGACATGCTGGAATACCTGGAGCAGATTGAAACGGAGGAACATAAGCTCTCTCCATACACATTCCCGTCCCTTAAGGATATCTTCCAGAATGTAGCCATACGCAAACTGGGTTCCGATGCCTCACCAGCGGAAGTAACCAAGGAGGTCAAGGCATCTGAGCAGCGCGTTCGCCGTGCTATTTTCCAGACATTGAGCCATGTCGTATCGCTCGGACTCACGGATTATACACATCCGAAGTTCGAGAATTACGCGTCGAAGTTCTTTGACTTTACGGAGATCCGCAAGAAAATGCTGGAACTGCAAAACAATGTGGAGCCCTCCTTGTCCCAGACCCGCATTAACACCAAAAAGTTCGTTCAGGTACTGTATCTGGAAGCCAAGCGGCTGTTGCATTGAGGAGTAAACAAAAAAAATGCGCTCATGATTGAACTGGAATGATACAGCATTCGTTCTTCCTGCTGCCTATTCCAGCTGTTATCATGTGCGCATGATTGCAAAAAAGCTCATCTATATCCATCAAGCCCTCAGCTTGCTTAGGTTCATTCGATTATACTCATTGATCAATTCATCCAGTACCATGGACTGCTGAAGCACATCGGGATGTCCAAATCTACCCTCGTTATGCTCTACCAACATATGAAGGTTATGTCTGGCTTTCTCTATTTGATTTTTCAATTCCAAACTCATAACCATCGCGCCTGATCCCTCCTTATTTCTGTGTTACATTTTAGGTTTTCCTGTCAATCTATAGTTGGATTAACATATGGCATAGTTGGCATGGATGTTTTGTATCCTTCTCCAATTTTTGAAAGTCTCTATAGCTTATCCCTAGAAGACGATCCGAAAATGGCTCTGCAAAGCCTAATTGAAGGAAAGATTACCAATTTCACAAGCAAATTTCCCCCACTACCTTCATAATCAAACAGTTGTGTCATTATTGTGTATGTTAAAAAAACAAAAAGCACCTCTCGATCTACAGGCTTACCCAAGGGGTTACCCTATATCGATAGAGAGGTGCTTCATCGTTAGATCACTTTAATTAATGTGTGACCTTCACTGTGATGACTTCACTTGAAACCGATCCACTTTCGTTGATCCATTCCACAACGTATTCATATTCGCCAGGTGCACGATCTTTGATCACTGCCGTTGCAGTCTGTGCATTCGGGGATGCTGCAGTCAACGGTTGACTGTCGATCTCTTGACCATTTTCATACAGACGATAGGAGGTGGCATTTGTGCCCCACCACATATTCATCGTAATGGTGTAGTTTCCATCCCCGTCCCAGTTGTCATGAGAGAGCACCGGCTTTGCTGGTGCTGCATCACGAACGATTACGGTATGCGGAGCGCATTCGGTTGTTCCCTTTGAATTGATCAGTTCGCAAGTATATACATACGTACCGTTTACCCGGCCCGAAATATCCGTGGATGCCTTTTGGGCAGAAGGGCTTGCGGCCGTGAGCTTCTGCGTATCGATTAGTTCACCGTTCTCATACAATTTATACTGTGTACCGTTATTCCCCCACCACATATTCATCGTGATGGTATATGTTCCATCCGCCAAACCGTCGCCATGCTGGTTATCGTCGGATAAGGAAGGTACACTCGGTGCACCTGTGGCTTGGTCTGCGGCAATGACTGTCACTTCCACGGAAAGCTCGGTGATGAGTCCCGCGCCGTTAACTGCCTTGGCTGTGAAGGTGTGTTTTCCCACCAGACCCGTCAGTGCAATCTCATCACCCTGTTCTACGGCCTCACCATCCCAAGTCAATTCCAGAAGAGTAATTCCAGACTCCGGATCTTCTGCCTTCACATCAACTTGGAGTACATCCTCTTCACTCATCTGTTCCGCAGGCATGCCGGTAATGACCGGAGGTGTCGTATCTTCTGTTTCTTGCGGAGCACCTACATAACGAATATTCGGTGCCGCTGGCTGCTCCATGCCGACTCCCAGATGGAAGCCGGTATGTGGCGGCTGGTTATAGGCTACATTTTGCCAAGCTACCCCAAGGCGGTAGACCGGATCATGCATCAACGTGCGAATACGCACATCCGTCTCATCTGTCGTCGTATAAATACGTAATTCCGAACTGTCCTGACTGCGCCACATTACTTCTTCACGCCAGTCTCCAAACAGATCTGCCTGCAAACTCGGGTTGGCTTTGGTGCCATTGTTCGAAGCCGCACCTGTTGCCGTCAGCAGATTAACTGTCGTTTGGTTCTCATAATCCCATTTGTCGATACGAATATCATCCTGAAGCTCACGCAGCAGATCACCATCCCACCAGATGCCGAAGTTAGTGGACGATGGAATCTTCGTTGTGATCAGTTCCCCCTGAGCACTGTAGAGCCCAGTAATTGGGATATGTTCAGCATTGGTAATCGTTGCGGCCCACACTTCAGACCCCGGATAATTGGGATCAATATCGGCAGCCATGCCGCGTCCGGTATCAATGCCTGTGAATACCCCCCAGAGAATTTCTCCTGTAGCCGCATCACGCATTTCCATACCGTACTTCGAGTCTTTATGTTCGTGTACGTCAAACACTTCCAGTCCTGGACGAGTCGGGTCCAGATCACTCAGATGCATAGCATCGCCATGACCGAGTTTCGTATTGTAGAGCGGTTTGCCATCATCATCAATGGCCATTGCGCCAAATGTAATCTCATCCTTGCCGTCTCCATCCACATCTGCAACCGAGAGATTGTGATTTCCTTGGCCTGCATACTCGCCGTAGCCATCATTATTGGAGTCAAAACGCCACACTTTGCTCAGCTTGCCATCACGGAAATTGTAGGACGCCAGCACGGTACGCGTATAATATCCACGGCTGAACATGGCACTTGGATGTTCACCGTCCAGATACGCCACCGCTGCCAGGAAACGGTCCACCCGGTTTCCATAGCCATCGCCCCATGAAGCTACATCTCCACGCGGCGGATCATATTCTACCGTATCTAGTGCTGCTCCAGTTTCACCATCAAACACCGTCAGAAATTCATCACCAAGCAGAACGTACCCCGCACTGTTCCGGTGGTCTGCATTGGCGTTACCAATGACTTTCCCCTGTCCATCGACGGTACCATCTGCGGTACGCATCATCAGTTCCGCTCTGCCATCGCCGTCAAAGTCATAAACCAGGAATGGAGAGTAGTGGGCACCCGCACGAATATTCGGTCCCATATTGATGCGCCAGAGTCTTGTGCCATCCAGCTTGTAGGCATCCATATAGACAATGCCGGTATATCCGGATTGGGAGTTATCCTTGCCGTTGTTAGGCGACCACATCAGAACAATTTCATATTCGCCGTCACCATCGACATCGCCCACGCTGGCATCACCCGCATAATACGAATACGGCTGTCCGTCTTTCGTATACGCATCGGCAGGCTTTTGCAGAGGTACAGACAAATACTGCTCCTGCCAAACGCCGAATTCCTTCGTCGCCGCTTTTTCAATGCCGTTTTCTACCGTCATGACCCGGTATTTGGACGCATCCGCACCTTTGGCATCCGTAAAGTTGGTGCTTCCCGTTATTGGTTCATCGTTAAGCTTCACACCATCCCGATACAGATTAAAGGCAATGGTCTCGGCATCCAGGCCCAGCATACGCCAGCCGATATAGTTTCCGTTTTCTGTTTTTACAGCAACCGGAGCACGGTCCAGATATTCCATTTCACGATTCAGCGTCGTCGCTACTGGTGTTTCGAGTGCAGCCGACAGTTCGGAGACCCCGCCCGCATTCACCGACGCCACTTTATAGAAATAAGGAATGGTGCTGAGAATGGTGGAATCTGTGTATGCCGTCTCTTTGGTGCGAGCGATGAGTTCATACGGCCCATCCTGCTTCACAGCGCGATAGATTTGATATGCACGCGCTCCTGCTGCTTCCGTCCAACCGAAGGAGACGTCATTTTTGTTGATACTTTGTAACGACAGACCTGTTGGGGCCTCTGCCTTGTCTACAGATGAATCAATCGTGGATACAGGCAATGCATTGGATGCTACCGATTCTGTTCCTGTACGATCCGCTGCCGTTACCGTATATACATAATTCATGCCCAGGTCGACCTTGTTGTCGATATAGGTTGTTGTGTCGGTGGTTGCCAGCAACTCACCCTTGGCCGCCCCAGTTGACTGACGGTATACCTTATACTGTACATCATCCGCGATTGCGTCCCATGACAATGCAGCGGTGATCGGATCACTCTCCAGATCCAGGCCATCCAGTTTCAGATGGGAAGGGGCCACCAAGACGGGTGTAATCTCAAGTCCGTTGAGATGTGCCGTTTGCCCGCTGAAGATCAGATTCATTTGTCCATCCTGGACGTTAATCTGGTTGATTACTTTTTCGGCTATATTTTGAGCACCCGAAGATACCGTTCCATAGTCCTTGCCTTCAATATTGATGTTCGTCCGCGCTGAACCAATCCAGTCCCCGGTGTACGTCTTGACCGAATAGGTACCATTCGGCAGATCCACTTTGAATTCATATGAGCCGTTAAAATAGATCACAAAGTCACGACGCAGATTATCCGTCGCACTGCCACGATCCCGATCCGCCATATTCGCGGAAGACGTTAATCCATAACCGCGTTCTGGCGTATACAGCGTATTCCGGTTGACTTCCGTATACCCTTCAGCAACGGGAGAACCTACCGGGCCAAAGTCATATCGATATGTTGCCGATTTGGTGGTGAAGCTGACTTCATCCGAAGGATCGGACTCGCCGCGGCCATTCACAGCGGTTACTCGAACCGTGTAGGACTTACCTTCGACCAAACCGCTTAGCGTTAAAGTAGGTACAGTTGCCGTTCCTGCCAGCTTGTAGGCAGTTTCCGGCTCTGTTGAAAGCTTACGGTATACTTTGTAGATGTCTGCGGTGTCATCCGCCGTCCATTTCAATACCGCTCCCGCGTTGCTGATGCTACCTGCCTTCAATCCAGCAGGTTTGGCTGGCAATTCAGCCGGAACTTCAGCATCCTGAACCGCTTCCGATAATGGCAGATCCAGTTCACGAACCGCACCCGCAACCAGACGGGCAATCTGAATCGCTCCATATTCCTGGAAGTGGGTATTATCCGTTGCCCCGTTCGGGAACGCCTGATAGATGCCTGGTGATACATGGAGGAAGACAGACAATGTCGCTTCCGGTCCAATGGAATCATAGTAGGCAATGCTGAGTGCGCTCAGATCGATCAGCTTCACATTTTTCTCCGAAGCCACCTCTTTCATCGCCTGCACATATTCAGGGAAGGACACATTGAACTTGCCTGTGTCTGCGTTAAAGTCCCTTCGACCCATTGGGGTGACCAGAATTGGGGTAGCTCCCCGCTGCTGAACGCCGTCTATGTAGGTTTTCAGATAGTTTTTGTAATCGGCGGGTGAAGCATAGCGGTCAGGAACACTGATCGTTGCATCATTGTGTCCGAACTGCACGAACAGATAATCTCCCGGACGGATGAGGCGCAGAATCTCATCCAATCGACCTTCGAAAATAAAGGATTTGGAACTGCGTCCACCAATGGAATGGTTCTTAATCTCCACGGCATCACTGAAAAAGGACGGGAACATTTGCCCCCAACCCGCTTGGGGCTCCCAGTATGAATTATAGGTCTGCATCGTCGAGTCACCCGCAAGGTACACAGCAGGTTTGCTACCTGCCTCGCGTTCCTGTTGTTTGGTAATGACTAGCGCATTGATGTTGGCGGCTGTTCCCAAGAATTCAAAGTTCATCTGCCCATCCACCAGTGCAATATCGAAGCTCATCTCCAGATAATCACCCACTGGTTTGGTGTTCTGCTGAACCTTGTTCATGCTCTCCACTTTGATCGCAATATCTGTGCCGCCTGCACTGTCGCCAGCGACAAGGGAGACGGTATAATCACCGTTCGGCAAGTCCACCTTAAATCCGCTCCCATCGGCGATTGTGGCAAAATCGGATTTGATCGGATCACTTGTACCCCGATCCTGTACCGTTACCTTGGATATATCGGTGAATCCATAGCCACGTTCCGCCGAATAAGCAGACGTTGCGTCCACACCTGTATATCCATTCGCAACAGCTCCTGAACCAAAGTCGAATTTATAAGTGCCTGCACCCGCAGCTTCATCAGTCGATACGGCTGCACTTGCTGTTGGTGTGCCAAATATGGTCCCCCATCCCAGACTGGAAATTGTAAATACCCATAGGAGCAAAACCAAGCCAACCTGCCGCGTCTTCGCGATCATGAACACCCATCCTTTCGTTTCCTCATCATTGAATGATTAAAGCCAGAACGATGGTACAACCCGTAAGTAAGCGCTTGCATTTTGTTGTTTAAAAAAAGTCCTACTTTTGAGTAATAGATCACCTCTTTAATTTTAATTTTCAAATTCTTTAATGCTTCACATCAGTAAACTTTGAGGCAAAGGTTTTCATTTCCCCTCGATACTATCCCTTCTTCCAGGGAATGAACATGTAATTTTCCGTCTTTTTCCATCAAAAAACCGATCTCTTCGTTCATGATCTCTAACACAAGCCTCACAAGCGATCGGATATTGCTCCAAAAGGTAATAAAATCCCTTTTCATACGTAATTCATTCAGGTACAATAGGGCGATGTGTGTGTCCGGACCAGGCGGATACGAATTACGAAGTATAGAGGACGGTTCAGTTCGAACGGATCATCCTGATTTGATTATTTGGAGGCTCATCAACACCATGCAAACCGATTCACAGACTAAAGTCAAAATCATAAACGCCGATCCCAGCGCGATGGGATTATTTGGGTTGGCCATCGTCACTCTGGTCGCTTCCTCCCAAAAGCTTGGCATTACAGACGGCCTTAGCTATGCCATTCCTTGGGCGATTTTCCTCGGTGCCTTTGCCCAATTGTTCGCTTGCATTCAAGATTCCAAACGCAACAATACCTTTGGTACAACTGCCTTCGGCGCATACGCATTCTTCTGGTTCGCCATGGGTGCCAACTGGTTGATCAAAATGGGTGTATTTGGTTCCACTCTTGCGGAACAGGCAGATGGCAAGCAGCTCGGATTCGCTTTTGCCGGATACCTCGTGTTCACTCTGTTCATGACGCTGGGTGCCGTGGAAGCCAACAAAGTATTGCTCATCATTTTCATTCTCATTGACTTCCTGTTCCTTGGCCTGACCTTTGACGCTTTCGGCGTAGCTCCTCATATCTTCCATACCATTGCAGCTTATGCTGAAATGGGAATCGGAATCGTGTCGTTGTACGGCACAGGTGCTTCCGTACTGAATGCTCATTTTGGCTACACGTTCCTGCCTGTTGGCGGACCGTCTGGCATTTTCAAAGCCAAGGCTTAATATACAGCATCAAACCGCCAGCGCGCCGGTCCGCGCCTGGCGGTTTTTTTGAATCATGCTTCACTTGAATAGGGATGTGACCGACACCTATACTAGAATTAACATATAGAGACGATGGACGCGGCAGGCCTTGCAGAGTACATCAGCCATACTGTCAGGAGGACTACAAAGAATGAGAGAGATACCTAAACCTACGGAATTAGATCAAGTGGAGAGAAAGTATGTGCGCGAAACACGTTGTTTCAAGACAGCGAGAGTATTCCCAACCGATGTAAATAACCATAATACATTGTTTGGCGGCAAACTCATGTCTTACATCGATGACATCGCATCGATCGCAGCATCCAAGTTGTGCCGGGTAAATACCGTCACGGCTTCCACCGATTCGGTCGATTTCTTGTATCCGATTAATCCGACGGATTCGGTAACATTGGAATCCTTCGCATCGTGGACGGGACGAAGTTCGATGGAGATTTTTGTTAAAGTGATCCGCGAGGATCTGAAGACGGGGGAGAAGAAGATTGCGGCGACCGCATTCCTTACCTTTGTCGCTTTGGACGAAAATAACCGTAAACTCATTGTCCCTCGCATCATTCCGGAGACGGAGGAAGAGAAGAAATTATACGAGACTGCTCCAGCCCGGGCGGCCATGCGGAAACAACGGCGGGAAGAAAGCAAGAAATTCGCCGACTTCCTCACCGTTAGTTATCCCTGGGAATAAGAGTACTTACCTCAAATTCACAGATTCATGGGTAATTCAACATGCTTATATGGACGATGCCGGAAACGTGGGTACTACTCTGCTATCTGGCAGTTCGCCGCCCATGTCGACACACCACTGTTGGTAGATGCGATAGGCAGCGCCCCCCTCCAGCAAACCCTGGCATGTGTAGATACCTTCTTCTATTGAGGTGACACGCCCCGTCGCATACAGACGGAACCCGCCATTCAACAGGACCTGGTTCACAAAGGCGATATGCCCATTCCCGCTCAGCACAGCTTCTCCTACTTCAAGCTGCTTCGCTTCCGTCCACACTAACTCTGGTGCAGGAATATCCAGGTCATAAGCCGCCGGGTCTACCAATTCAAGCCTCATTTCGCCGTCTTCCACCGCATAGACCCGAGTTGGCCGATCAATATACAGGTCTTCCGACCCCTCCATCCCCTGTACAACATAAGCACGACGATACTGAAAACGGGTGAGCAGTTTGGCTATCCGATCAAGAAATGTATTATGAAATACACCAAAAACCAAATATGGCGAATGGTTAAAATCAATCAATTTCTCCGCTGTGTTCAGTACCGTACGGAATCCAAGCTCTTCCCGCAAAGGACGAAGCTGCCGGAGAGGGGCGCACCAATCCTCGGATGAAACATACATCACTCCTGTACGAAGGGCAGCACTTCTGGCATCTTCACGATCCATCTCCCATGTATTGATCCCCGCTTTTCTTAACAAAACCGATAACGTAACTCCCCACTTCGGTGGCAGAGGTTCACTTCCATGCAATGTCACTGGAAGGCCAGCAGCAGCCAACACAAACGCAGTCGGAAATGTTGCCATAAAGGACTTGGTTCGACCATCATACGGACCAGCGCAATCCAGTCCGTCCTGAAATAGGGACAAACGTTCCGCATTATTCCGGCAAGAATGGACAAAGGCTGCCAGCTCCTCTACATTTTCCATCTTCATTCGCTCAGCCATAAGAAAGGCTGCCGTCTGGGCAGGCGATACCTCCTGTCTCAGAATTTTTTCCGCTACAGCCAGCGCCTCCGCATAATTCAGATCACGCGAGCCTCGTTTTCCCCGCCCGACTTCTCTGAGTATCTCGGACATATCCATGAAAAACCCTCCTTCCCATTAAGACTGTAGCAGTTGATGCGCCTTCACAATGGCCGTGGCCACATCCACCATCCGTTTACGTTCATCCATCGCTTTCTTACGCAACAGGTCATAGGCTTCTGATTCGGTAATCTGTTTCAAATCGCATAAGATCGCTTTGGCCATATCAATCCATCTCCGGTCCTCCAGCCTGGATTGCAGCTGCTTGCGCTCCTGCTCCCACTGCTTGCGTTCCACATGGCGCTTGGCTGCAAAATGAAGTGTCCAATGAATCTCCGGTCCGTTCATAGAGGGGGTGAGTATTCCGTCAAAGGATGTCTCCACCTCGCAGGATTCTGCCGAAGAAGAGGCTGTATCCGGAGCGCACCACCAGAGCAGTGGCGTGTCCGACTTCCCCTTTCCCAGGTATTTCACCCAGTATTCCATATCTGACAGAGACAGATGAAGGATGGATGCATCAGCTCCGCCAGCCAACTTTAGTGCCTCCGTCTCACTGTCTGTCACCTGCACATGATACCCATTCGCCCCCAGTAGCTTCTCCGGCGTCGGAGGGATTGCATCAACCGAGGCAGATAGTGTTGGCTGTACACGGATGACCAATAAAGATCGCATGTGGATCAATCCCTCCCTATTTACATCTGGCAGACTTAGTTAAAAAGGGAGCATGGTTGTCAACCGCCCCTCGTTTGTGTCATATTACCTAACAACTATATACAGATCTGTATTTAATGACATCCATTAATGAAGTGAACTCATGTTGTTCTATCACTTTGCCGATAAAAACATGTAAACATAATTAACTTTAAATTTCAAATACTTTTTTGTGTTAACTATATTGACATGTAGAGATGGATCTTTTATAGTTAGGCCATAACAACTCCATATTTGAATCAATCACAGTTACAACGGCGTAGCTGGTTGAAACGGCAATGAAGCCTGTTTTGCAATCTCGGAGCAAGGGATGCGCATGTATATGCGCAGTCCTCCGAGGCATAACAGGCTTTTTCTATTTTAGAGCAATGTTGTGGGCATTTCGCAAAATGGATCCAAGGGGGCTAACTACAATGAGCACAACGAGAAAATTGGTGCTGGTCGGCAATGGCATGGCAGGAATCCGAACAATTGAACATATCCTCAAGCTCGCGCCGCATGCTTATGAAATTACTGTCTTCGGCGCTGAGCCACATCCCAACTACAATCGCATCATGCTTTCCTCTGTCCTGGCAGGTGGCACAAGCATTGAAGATATTGTGATCAACGACTGGAGCTGGTACGAAGACAATGGCATTCAGGTATACCCGGGTGACCCCGTCGTCCAGATTGATGCCGAGCGCAAGGAAGTTGTATCTCAGAAGGGTGTACGCGCAACCTATGATGAGCTGATTATGGCGACAGGCTCTCAAGCCTTCATCCTTCCACTCCCGGGAGCGGAAAAAGAAGGCGTAATCGGTTTCCGTGACATCAAAGACTGCGAGACGATGATGGCTGCATCGCAAACGTATCGCAAAGCTGCCGTCATTGGAGGTGGCTTGCTTGGACTGGAAGCTGCGCGTGGTCTGCTCAATCTGGGTATGGACGTTACCGTCATTCACATTAACGGACATCTGATGGACCGGAATCTGGACTTGCCAGCAGGTCTAATGCTCCAGCGGGAGCTTGAGGAGCAGGGGATGAAGTTCCTTTTGAACAAACATACCGAAGAAATCACAGGCAAACATCGGGCCAAAGCCATTCGATTCACAGACCAAACGGTGCTTGAAGCCGATCTGGTCGTCATGGCCGTCGGAATAAGGCCCCAGGTTGAACTGGCCCGCCAGACAGGCCTGGACGTGAGCCGGGGTGTCATCGTGGATGATTATATGAATACCAGCATACCTGGCATCTCGGCTGTGGGCGAATGCGCAGAGCACCGCGGGATTGCGTATGGACTGGTGGCTCCATTATATGAACAAGGCATGGTGCTGGCTAAGCGGCTTGCGGGTGCAGCAACGGAAGGTTATGAAGGATCTGTGACTTCGACGAAACTAAAAGTATCCGGTGTAGACGTGTTCTCCGCAGGACAGTTCAAGGATTCAGCGGACACCCGCAGCATTCGGATACAGGACGACGTGGATAGAGTCTACAAAAAGATGGTCATGAAAGACGGAAAGTTGATTGGAGCTGTCCTGTTTGGCGATACAACAGATGGCGCATCCCTTTTCTCCCTCATTAAAAGTGGTGAGAACATCAGTGGACGCGAAAAGGAAATATTGCTCGGCGTACCATCTGGTTCCGGTTCAGGCTCCGGTCCATCCATTGCCGAACGCATGGCAAGCATGCCAGATGCCGAGATCGTCTGCGGTTGTAACGGTGTTACCAAAGCTGCCATTGGAGATGCTGTACTCAATAAAGGATGCAACACACTGGGTGCCATAAAGTCCTGTACCAAAGCTTCAGCTTCCTGCGGTGGATGCAAACCAATTGTAGAATCGCTGCTTGTCCATTATGCAGGAGATGCTGTGGGTGAACAGGTGAAGGAAGGTATCTGTGGCTGCACCTCCTATGACCGTGATGAGATTGTTACCCAGATCAAGGAGATGGGACTGAAAACGGTGAAGGAAGTCATGAACGTACTCGGTTGGAATGAGCCAGAAGGCTGCTCCAAATGCCGTCCGTCCCTCAACTATTACCTAGGCATGATCTGGCCGACCGAATACGAGGATGAGCGGGTATCCAAGTTCACGAATGAGAGGTATCACGCCAACATCCAGAAAGACGGAACCTATTCCGTTATTCCACGGATCTATGGCGGTGTCACTTCCCCGGCAGAGTTGATGAAGATTGCAGCAGTTGCGGAGAAATACGATGTACCCATGGTGAAATTTACGGGTGGGCAACGACTCGATCTGCTCGGTGTACAGAAGGAAAATCTGCCGAAGATTTGGGAAGAGCTTGATATGCCTTCCGGCTTCGGTTATGGCAAGGCACTGCGTACCGTCAAGACATGTGTAGGCAACACCTTCTGCCGATTCGGAACACAGGATTCTATTGAGATGGGCATTCGTCTGGAGAAAAAACTCGACAAGATGGTCGCTCCCGCCAAAGTAAAACTAGCTGTCTCAGGTTGTCCGCGGAACTGCGCGGAGGCAACGATCAAGGACCTTGGTGTTGTTGCGATTGACGGTGCATGGGAATTGCATGTCGGTGGTAACGGTGGAGTTAAGGTTCGCGCTGCCGAGCTATTGTGTACGGTTAAGACCGACACTGAAGTGGAAGAGTGGACGTACGCCTATCTCCAATACTATAGAGAGAACGCACGATGGAATGAGAGAACAGCGGCTTGGATTGAACGGGTTGGTCTGGATCATGTGAAAAAGGCACTGGAAGACCGCGACGTACGCCTCGCACTGGTAGAAAGACTTGAACTGACCCTGGGTCGTACCGTCGATCCGTGGAAAGAAATCATCGAAAACGAGAAATTGCGTAAAAACTTCACCCCTTTGGCCGACGCTCAGCCGACAACCCACTAGAAGAGGAGGATCAGCGATGAATAAATTGCGCATTGGACACCTTGCGGATATTGATGAAAAGGGATCACGAACGTTCAAGGTACAGGATACGGAAATTGCCGTCTTCAAATTGAGTGACGGAAGTCTGCACGCTGTAGAGAATCGCTGCCCTCACAAGGGCGGCAGACTCTCAGAAGGCATGGTATGTGGGACGGCAGTCCATTGCCCCCTACATGACTGGAAGATTGATCTTCGCAGCGGCAAAGTACACAAACCGGATGATGGTTGTCTGAACACATACCCCACAGAAGTGGATGGAAACAGCGGAGAAATCTACATTACCATTGCAGGTTAAAGGATAAAGTTACCCTGACATCAAGGAGGAATACGCTATGGATTTTGTTAAACCGGCAGAAGTATTGCAATCAATGGTCGAGGCAGGAGAAAGCAAAGCCAGAATGAACAGGGTACAAATGCTGATCCGAGGTTTTCTGGCGGGAGCTATCCTTGCCTTTGCAACGACCCTGGCGTATACCGCTGTATCTCAAACTTCCGTTGGTTTGGCAGGTGCATTGATTTTTCCGGCGGGGTTCGTCATTATCATTCTGCTTGGACTTGAACTGGTAACCGGGAGCTTTGCCCTGATTCCGCTCGCGGTGCTAAAACGCAAGGTCCGTGTGATACATATGCTGAACAATTATTTCTGGGTCATTGCGGGTCATGTGCTCGGATGTTTATTCTATGCTCTATTATATGGACTGACTCTCACCAAAATGGGGACCGATATGAGCAGTCCGCTCATCCAAACTCTGATTCAAACCAGTGAAGCCAAAACACTGGGGTATCAACACTTGGGCGGAGCAGGTATTGTTCTTGTGGTCATCAAGGCGATTCTATGTAACTGGATGGTCACTCTCGGTGCGGTCATGGCGATGACTTCCACTTCCACGCTCGGTAAAATTGTGGCCATGTGGTTGCCAATTACCATCTTTTTTGCACAAGGGTTCGAACACGCTGTAGTGAATATGTTTGTGATTCCAGCAGGCATGATGCTGGGCGCTGATGTTAGTATCGCAGACTGGTGGCTGTGGAATCAGATTCCCGTGCTGGTTGGCAACTTCATTGGTGGAGCTGCCTTTACAGGATTTGGGCTGTATGCCGCTCACAAATGGGGAAGCCCCGTCAATCTTTCATCCACGCTGGCAACCATTTCTGGTGGCCGCTCAGGACTCGCCAGTCCTGATACTACATCCAAGTTGGGGACACGATCATGAGCCGGGGCATGGTTAGTATCGTAGGTGCAGGTCCTGGAGACCCCGAGTTGATTACGGTAAAAGCCCTGAAACGTATCCAGTCCGCAGATGTCATCCTGTATGATCGACTTGTTAATGATCAGTTGCTTGGCGAGGCCCGTGAAGACGCACTCCGGATTTACTGCGGCAAAGCTCCGGGTCTGCATTCAATGACTCAGGAAATGATAGGACGTATGCTGGCCGCGCATGCGGCTGAAGGTAAACAGGTGGTTCGACTCAAGGGCGGCGATCCATTCATCTTTGGGCGCGGAGGAGAGGAAGCAATTGTACTTGCACAAGCCGGAATTCAATTCGAAGTCATTCCAGGCATCACTTCAGCTGTGGGTACATCCGCTTCATCCCTTATTCCGTTAACACATCGCGGAGTGTCTTCATCCTTCGCATGTGTCACCGGAACTGGCAGCGACGGCAACGTATCCTCAGTCCGCTGGGACCTGCTCGCCCATAGTGTAGACACCCTGGTCATCTACATGGGCATCAGTCAATTGCCCCAGATTCAGCACGAATTGCTTCACCATGGCAAAAGCTGCTGCACACCAGCAGCGCTGATTGAACGAGGTACCACCTCGCAGGAGCGAATTATTACAGGTACCCTTGCCGAACTTCATTCCCTCGCCCTGTCGCAAAAGGTGAGTAATCCGGCGTTAATTATAATCGGAGAGGCCGTCCATGTACGTGAACTGGTACTTCAACTGCAACAGGCGGCTAACACCTCTATGACAGGGTAACCTAACCCTTCCTTATCTAATCCAACATCATACGTTCATGGATCGTCCGACCCTTCTGCCCTGGTTCAATCAGCAGACGGGTCGGTTTGATGTTAATCAGTGCCGTGAGCTGCTCTCCCATGTAATGCGCCGAATATTTGAATCCGATCTCGGCCCAGTGCATAATGACGCCAACCGTTGCGGAAACAAGATAACTCAGCATGATGTCATAATTAATGGTGTACTCGCTGTCTTCAGTCACTAATACAAAATCTTCGGTTAAGTATGTTCTGAACATATTACAAAGTCTAAGGCCCATATCACCATGCATCGTCATCAAGGCTCGAAAGATATCCTGATGCGCCTCGATATATTCAAATACTGGCATCGTTGATGGCAGCAATGCCGTCATATCCACTTCTTTCAACTTCGCGTAAGGCTCTGCATAAGCTTGTCCCACGCCCTGCATGAAATCATCCAGAATAAATTGCAATAGCTCGGGTTTGCCGGGAAAATGTAAATAGAACGTTCCCCGATTATAGTCCGCCCGCTCCGTAATATCACGGATTGTGACGGCGTCAGCTCCCTTCTCCAATATTAAAGAAACCGCCGCCGCAATGATGGCATCCTGCGTTCTTCGTGCTCTCCGATCCTGAGGGTGTTCGATAATCAACATTTCCACCTCCTCTGTCCATTATTGTAACCTAAATGAACACCGCTTACATCTCTGTCCGATAGCTGACATATGCGCTGTCAATGATGATTGTCACATTTCTATGTATATCTTAACATTAAGACAGGAACGATAGACCACAGGTTGAATGTTCAATCACAGTTCACCTGACTTCATTATATAAGGAGCGAATAAATTATGAGTACATCATATACCCAAACAGCCGTTATTACAGGAGCAGCCGGAGGCATTGGTAAAGAATTGGCACGTCGCCTTGCCGAACGCAAAATTAATCTGGTGCTCGTCGACCTGAACGAAGAAGCGGTCCAGCAAACCATCACGGATCTGAAACTCGACAAGGAGCATGTCATTGCGGTGAAAGCAAACGTATCTCAGGAAGCCGACGTGAAAAACTATGTGCAGCAAGCACTTGATACATTTGGCCGAATCGATTATTTTGCCAACAATGCTGGGATTGAAGGTCCAACCGGACTGATCGAAGATCTGAGCGTTGAAGCCCTCGACCTCGTATATAACGTCAATGTGCGCGGCGTATTTCTTGGTTTGCAGAACGTCATCCCTGTCATGAAAAAACAAAAATCAGGCGCGATTCTGAATACCTCTTCCCTTGCAGGTCTGATGGGTGCTCCAGCTGTATCTCCATATATTATGTCCAAGCATGCTGTTATTGGCCTCACCCGCACAGCAGCGAATGAACTTGCGCCTCATGGTATTCGCGTTAACGCGGTATTGCCAGGCACCATTAATACCCGCATGATGCGCCAAATCGAGGCAAACTCCGGTAACGTGGAAAATTATCAATCCGCTACCGTAGCCAGCATTCCGATGGGCCGCTATGGTGAACCGGAAGAAGTCGCAGCCATCATGAACTTCCTGCTGTCCGAAGAAGCTTCGTATGTCACCGCTTCGCTCTATACTGTCGATGGCGGTATGATGGGTCAATAAGCAGTTAGTGGGAAAAAAGTGCTTTATAACGGGGCTTACCTATAGGTCTGCCCTGATCAATGTCAAAAATGACCTCAACATCCACCGTAACGTGGAAGCTGGGGTCATTTCTTTAAAATCAAACATCTACACTTACATCGCTAACGAATTCAGGGAACCTTATATCAGCTATTCGCGCAGCATTTCAGAGCTAACGAACTCCAGACACGCTTTTTCACTGGCAGCCCTGCAAATGGACAGGTCAACCGAGGAAAGAGAGGCAATAACGTGTCTGAGATTCGTTACATCGCCTAACGTGTGGAAATGGCCCGAATAGCGCATTCTAGGTTCGTTAGATGTCTGCCAACACTGGCAGAAGCCAGCCAGACATCGGGTGCACAACCGCAACACCAATACGTTTTAATCCACGTAGCCTGCGAGACCTTTTTCCATCAAATAGTCCATTTCAGCATCCAGAATGCCTTCAACGGTTAGCTCATCGAGCTTTACATCTTTACGGCTCAGGATGTAGTCGGCCAGATCATCACCGTCGATATCCACGTCGCCTTTGGCATTTTCATGCGCTTTGTTAATGTACGCCTGCTCATGCTTCAGGACAAGAGCGATATTCGCTTCGCTTGCCTTCGTCTTCTCTGCAATATATGCCTTCATTTCCTGTTCATTCATTGAATTTGCTTCAGTCACGTTAAAGTCAGCTCCTTGATTCATACATACTGTTGCCATTGTAGCATAGGTTTACCCACAACAGTCATGCCTTATTCCTTATCCCTAAGATAAACGAACGTAAAATGTTGCACCGTCCCCTACCACACTGCGGGCGTAAATCTCACCTTTATGCTGCTCCACAATCGATCTTGCAATCGCAAGACCCAGTCCATGCCCGCCATGTTTCCGTGCTCTGGAGGCATCCGTGCGATAGAAGCGATCGAAGATCCGGTCCAAATGTTCAGGCGCAATGCCTTCTCCCGTGTTGGAAACGGCCAGCACAACGTCATTGTTTTGTTTCTTCAATGATACGTTGACCGAGCCTTTGGCTCTGGAGTATTTCACGGCATTATCGAGTAAGATCAGAATGACCTGCTTGATCTGTTCACTGTTGCCATGGACCATTAGCTGCGGCTCAATGCTGTAGTCCAAGGATATATTTTTCTCGAAAATCACCGCTTCCATCGTCAAAATGATCGTCTCCACCGCATCGCTCATATTGAATTTGGCATGAATCATCGTGGATCGCGCATCGTCAATTTGAGTCAAATATAACAGATCATTCGTTAGCCCCGACATGCGCTCCGTTTCCGACTTGATGTAATGCAGCCATTTGGCCTGATTCTCAATCGTATCCTCCCGGTTAGCGAGAAGCACATCCGTGTTGGTATTAATAATCGCCAGCGGCGTTTTCAACTCATGCGAAGCATCTGCTATGAACTGTTTTTGCTTCTCAAAGGCTTCCTTAACCGGGGTAATTGAACGATTAGCGAAATAACGGCTCAGGAAGTAGATGACGATCAGCATAATCAAACCTACGATGGCAAAAGTATAAATCAGATTTGTAAGGATGCCCTGTTGGGCCGTCACATCCATAAACACAATCATGTGCCCTGTGCTGCTCGGGTCGATCACATAAGCCCAATCGGTTCCATTCAGCGTGAATTGTCCGGTTTTCCGATCCAGATCGTTGACCTTGTTCACCTTTCGCAATGCTTCAGTATAGAACGTGTCCTCCATATCAAACCGGGAGTGCGTATCCGTGATTTTCCATTCACTATCCGTCTTGATCATGAACGATACCGAGCGTCCCGGCGGTGAGTTCGGATCACTTCCCGGAGCTCCATTTGCAATGGAATCCGATGGTTGTGATCCTGTCACTGAATTCCTGTCATCACCGCGCGGCATTTTGCTGGAGTTGTACGGGCCATGATAGAAATCCGATACTTTGAACAGCTCCATGTTGGTTTCCCGCTGCACATTCTGATACGTAATGATGTAGATGGTGGCAAAGGCAACCAGCATCATAATCGAGATGGATACCAGGTTCACGATCAGAAATCGGTTTCTGAGTTTCTTGAACATCAGGCCGTCACCTCAAGTACGTACCCCACACCCCGAATCGTATTGATGCGGACCGCGGAGTTCAGGAAGGTTAGTTTTTTGCGTAAAAACGAGATGTATACCTCCACATTGTTATACTCCACTTCCGAATCGAAACCCCATAACTTCTCAATAATCTGCTCTTTGGAAGTAATGGCCTGTTTGCGCGTGATTAACAGTTCCAGCAGTTCATTTTCCTTCAGATTCAGCTTGATTTCCTTACCTTGAACACTCAGTTTCAGCTGCGTGGTGTTCAATTCGATGTCACCGAATTTCAGTCCATCCTCCGGAACGACTTCTCCCTTCCTTCTCAGGGCTGCCCGAATCCGTGCAAGCAATTCCTCCGTGGCAAAGGGCTTTGCGATATAATCATCGGCTCCATAATCCAGCCCGGTCACTTTGTCTGAAATTTCTCCTTTGGCTGTGAGCAGAATGACAGGCGTATGATTGCCTTCGCTGCGCAGTTTCTTCAGCACGGTAATCCCGTCCATTTCCGGCATCATGATGTCCAGCAGCAACAGATCATAGATGCCGCTCAGCGCATAATCCAGACCCGATCTCCCGTCATGCACCATGTCTACAGAGTAATTGTGTTTCTTCAATATTTGCGATACGGCTTCCGCCAAATGAACCTCATCTTCCGCAATAAGTATTCTCATCGGTTCTTCATTCCTCTGCATGAATTGATTTCAATATATGTCAATCTATTATACCAACGATTGTAGCAACCGAACCTTGAATCAATCTTAATTTCACTTTTTTCGCGAACTATTAAAGGAAGGTAAAAAAAGATCAACGGAATGTAAAATCATTTAAGATTCATTCAAGGTTGGGGCTCTAAGATACAGACATGGAAGCAATACACGATGAAACAAAACATACAAAACATGGATGAAAGGACTGAACCCCAATGGCAATTGAAGTATTCAACCGATATGAGAGCAAATATCTCCTGACAGATGAGCAATACGAGAACTTCTACACCGATCTGCTGAAGTATATGGAGCTGGATGCCTATAACAAGAAACACGAGTTTTACTCCATCAGCAACCTGTACTTCGATACTCCGCAGGATTCCCTGATCCGCGCCAGTCTCTCCAAACCCAAATACAAGGAGAAGCTTAGACTGCGGGCATACGGAGTTCCTGAAGAGAATGCCAAGGTATATCTGGAGATCAAAAAGAAAGTATTTGGCCTGGTGAACAAACGCCGAACTGCCCTGAAGCTGGATGAAGCCTACGAATTCGTTCGGACAGGCAAAGCGCCTGATCTCGCCGATTACATGAACAAACAGGTTGTCGAAGAGATCAAGTATTTCCTCCGGCTGTACGATCTGGAACCAAAAGTGTACCTCGCGTATGAACGCAAGGCGCTGTTTGACAAAAACAGCCGCGATCTCCGGATTACCTTTGACACCAACATCCGCAGTCGCAGATACGATCTGAAGCTGGAGCAGGGAGATTACGGTGAACCGCTGGTGAAAGACGGTCGCTGGCTGATGGAAGTCAAAGCCGAGAAAACCGTTCCGATGTGGCTCTCCCAACTGTTATCCGAACATGGCCTATATCGCACCGGATTCTCGAAATACGGCAATGAGTACAGACATCTGGCCAGAACAACCAACCTGAACTACCAGACGGAACGTATACTCGTGCCGGGTACAGACTTCAACCCATCCATAGAACAAGAAAAAACAATCACAGAAAGAGAGCGTGTCCTGTATGCTTGATTCCATCTTTAGTTCCGCACTAACCGATACAACTCTGACCTTCAGCAATGCCATTGTTACCATCGGCCTTGCCATCATTATGGGGGCCATTATCAGCCTGACATACATGAAGACGAATCAGAGCACTTACTCCCAGAGCTTTACGCTAACCATGGTTGTCCTGCCAGTCATCGTAGCCATCATCATTCTTCTGATCGGCAGCAACATTGCCCGTGCATTCAGCCTCGCCGGTGCCTTCTCCATCATCAGATTCAGAAGTGCGCCTGGTGACCCGAAAGATATTGCTTATGTTCTGTTCACCATGGCTTCCGGTCTTGCCTGCGGTGTAGGCGCATTCGGTTATGCTGTATTGTTTACCATTATCCTGTGTGTACTGATGTTTGTCCTGAGCCGCTTCAACTTCGGAGCGAAGAAAAGCCAGCAAAAAACATTGAAAGTGACCATTCCCGAGAATCTGAGTTACGAAGAAGCACTGGACGAGGTATTCCACAAATTCAATGTCGTTCATGAACTTAAAAAAATCAGAACAACCGAGCTTGGAAGTTTGTACGAGCTGGTCTACAACGTAACCATTCATGAAAGTGTCAATCAAAAAGAATTTCTCGATATGATCCGTACCCGAAACGGTAATCTGGATATTTCATTAACCATGAGTCCAACAACCACTGAATATTAAAATTTGAAGGGAACGATATAATATGAAAAAGAAAATCATAACTGGCAGCAAACTGTGGTCCATCGCGATGATTACTGCAATGGTTACAGCTTGCAGCGCTCCGGCAGCAACCAGCAGCACTGCAAACGCCGCAGTGTCAACGACAGGGACAACCAAAACCGTATCCGTCAATGAACAAACCTCGGTGAAGTATGCCGATCTGGTCACTCTGGATGCAGACGATACGAATGTGAGCTGGAGTGCAACAGACTCCACAACAATTAAACTGAACGGGACGACCGCTTCCATCACAGGATCGGGTGCAAAAGCAGCAAATGGATCAGTGACCATCTCCGCAGCGGGTACCTATGTACTTAGCGGCAAGCTTACCGATGGACAGATAGTAGTCAATGTTGCAGATAAGGGCACCGTACATCTCGTATTAAACGGGGCGACAATCAATGACAACGATAGTGCAGCCATCTATATCCAGAAAGCGGGCAAAGCCATCATTACGCTGGAGGAAGGAACCGAGAATGCTGTCTCGGATGGCAAGACATACGTATACGCCGATGCGACAACGGATGAGCCGGATGCAGCCATCTTCAGCAAGGCAGATCTGACGTTCAATGGTACAGGCAAGCTGACGGTTACAGGTAACTACAATGAAGGTATAACGAGCAAGGATGATCTGAAAATCATCAGTGGCAAAATTAACGTCAAATCCGCCGATGACGGCATCAAAGGTAAAGATATGGTGGCGATTCAAGCCGGTACCATTACCATTGAATCAGAAGGCGACGGCATCAAATCCACAAACGATACGGATACGTCCAAGGGCTTCGTTGCCATTGCTGGAGGTACATTTAACATCCAGAGCGGCAGCGACGGTATTCAAGCGGAAACCGCATTGGTTACGGATGGCGGCACATTTAACATCGTAACCGGAGGCGGCAGTGCCAATGCACCAGCCAAAGTAGAAGAAGGACCATTTGGCGGCGGCGGTGGCGGCGGATGGGGTGGCGGTACACCTCCAACCGATATGGGCACACCACCGGATGGAGAACCACCTGCTGATTCCAATGCAGATGTAGACACAAGCACAACAACAACAGAAGAAGAAACGACGAGTGCCAAAGCACTTAAAGCCGGAGTTGACCTCACCGTCAATGGTGGTACGTACACGATCGACTCCATGGATGATTCCCTGCACAGCAACAACAATGTAATCGTCAATGAAGGCAAGTTCAGCATTGAATCCGGCGATGACGGCATTCATGCAGATCAGGCGCTTACCATTAACGGCGGAACGATCACCATTGCCAAGAGCTATGAAGGTCTTGAAGGTGCAATCATCACACTGAACGGTGGGGATATAGATGTGACTGCATCGGATGATGGCGTGAACGCAGCAGGCGGAGAAGAAGAAACTGCAACAGCGGCCGCAGATTCCACTACGCAAACCAAAGATACAACGGCTACATCCAACATATCGGTAACCGAAACGACAGGAACAACGTCGACTCCGGATCAGACAACTCAGGATTCCGGCAGAGGAGGCGCACCAGGCGGTATGCCGGGCGGAGAAGCAGCGACCAACAACGAGCTTCATATCAACGGCGGTTCCCTCACCGTAAATGCAGGCGGCGATGGACTGGATTCGAATGGCTCCATTTATATGACAGACGGAACCGTCATTGTGAACGGTCCAACAGACAATGGCAACGGAGCACTGGATTATGACGGTAACTTCGAGATGAGCGGCGGATATCTGGTCGCAGCGGGAAGCTCAGGCATGGCACAGGCAACATCCGAAGCATCGACTCAAAATACCATTGCCATGACGTTCCCTGAAACGCAAAAAGCAGGAACATTGGTGCATGTGGAAGACAGCGAAGGAAACAATATCCTGACCTTTGCTCCAGCGAAAGATTATCAATCTGTAGTTGTCAGCTCCCCGGATCTGAAAAAAGACGGTTCTTATGTAATCTACTCCGGCGGAACATCGACTGGTAAAGCAGTGGACGGACTCTATACAGACGGAACGTATAGTGGAGGAACCAAAGTGGTTGCCTTCCAATCCACAAGCAATGTAACCTGGGTGAATGAATCTGGTGTAACGACTGCGAATTCAGGTATGGGTGGTCCAGGCGGAGGCCGTGGCCAAGGCGGATTCGGAGGCGGTAGAAACAGAACAGAGTCCGGTACAACAACCGACACCACAGGTACAACGGGCACTACAGATACCGCAAAGTAAGTTAAGATTCAGGCCATAAAAGCCAAACTAAATAGGCGATTATAAAAAACAAAGGGATGTCCCATACGTCATGAATATGACGGAGGACATCCCTTGTTTTTGTTATTTTGTTCTTAAGAACCTGGTACACGCTATCCGCTCCCATTTGCCCAGGTCTGAGATCTAACGAATCACAGAGACGTTATTTCGTCGATTGGACCGATTTTCTGGGTTCTGACCCCATATGATGACGGAATAACGTTACTGAAGTTCGTTAAACGTTGCAATCCTTGATTATCCGCCTTTTAAGATGCTATAGGTTCGTTAGCGCTCAAAACGTATATACATACACCTTGGTACGCAACGTATCCCGGCACGTGATTGTCCGTAGCGGCATCTTGCCTGGCAATGCAAAACAGACGCTAATCACCTTTGCTCCCGGCGGCAGCTCCCGGCTAAGTTTGTCGACGAGCCGATTCATCGCTCCAGGGAACAAGTAACAGATGACGCAATCTGCGTGTTCATATGAACTGGTATAGATGTTGCCACGGATGAATCGCAGCCGTCCCTCCAGAGAATGGCGCTTTCCCTTCGCTCTCCGTAAGCGGACACTTAGAAAAGCAATCAGTTGGGAAGCCCACAAGGGAACAATTGAATTTTCAATACCCGTTAGCCGTTTGCCTGGGCAATGCCTGACCACGTCCAGGGCCAGCGTTCCCCACCCGGAGCCTGCTTCAATAACGTCGCCGTAACCGGGAATGCGGTTGACCTCCTGAATGACCGTCTGCCTGACGATGCTGGATGTGGGCATCGGTGAAATTCCATTTTTCCAACTGACCAGCACGATGGATACCACAGATATAAGTGTCACCACGACAATCAGCCATGGTATAAATTGAACTATGAACATAACCTCAACCCTTTGGATTTTTAATTAAGAGGCGGCATTTGCATCTTCATCATAACAAAAGAAGCTTCCTCAGGTCCAAAAAAACCTGGCAGAAGCTTCCTTCTTCTTATTCTATTTTGGCTTAATCTCATTCCATCTCTCTGCTCATTCCACTCATTCAGTCCGGCACATGTGACTTCATATATACACCCTTTTTGTACACCGACTTGATTGTAAAATGTACTCCCAGCTTACGATTCGTCCGGTAGATCAGCGAGTTAATCTCGTCAATGCCTACCGACTCACTCTCCAGCATGCTTCGCTCCGGCCATACCTGGCCAACAATCTGCTCCCGTGTCACGAAGTGGTCCAACTGGCTGTACAGCAGCTTGAACAACTGGTACTCCTTCTTGGACAGCGGAATCTCCACTTCGCCGATCTGTACAGTTTGCAGATGATCCTGTAAACGTACGCCCTCGCCCAGCAGGTCGGATATCCGATATTCTCTCGTTTCTTCGAGATCCCCTTCTACGCGAAGCTGAATCAAGCCGTTGACCAGCGTCAGGCTGTCTCCTTCGGCAAACGGGTATTTCTCAAAGGGAACGAGGCGCTGCCCGTTCAATTCTGTTCCGTTTTTGCTATCCAGATCCTCAATCCACAGCTGATGCTGCGCATCATAATGAATGCGGCAATGCCGCTTCGATATCAACTGATTGTAGACAGACAATTCCAGTTCATCTCCACCCGTATACCGCCCCACTGTAATGGAACGTCCCTGGCTGACATAAGCGAACAAACCGTCACTTTCCTGCCCTGGCGTACGAATGACGATTTTTGCCGTCTCCCGCATGTTATTCTCCCACCTTCAAATATCACTCTATCTCTATGAGCGTTCCGTTCATAAATAATGATAAATTCATCAGATTTGTTCCATTGTTTGCATCCATAATAATTTATATAGTGTATACAGGCATCGTTATATGCTTTTCTCTACTATACCAGACGTTGTGCCTTTTTTCTCATAACGGCCGTATGCATGCCTTAGCCCAATCAACAAGAGAGGTCACTCATCATGAACAAAAAAAACATTTTCATATATGTGCTGCTCGCCTTCACCCTGTCCATTACATTAACCGTGCTCTCCCGCATCAACGATGATCGCGGAGAATCCCTAAAAGGCACAACCACAACCGAAACTTCATGGTTGCAACTGAATACCCAGCCGTAAGTATACTCTATTATAACGTGATCAACAGAAAAAACGTTTCACGAATGTCATCTTATGCTGGGTCATGCCATCCTGAATGAAGAAGAGATCATAATCCGTTCATCAGAATAAGGCCCCTGGACGCTAACAACTAGCGCTCAAGAGCCTCATTTTAATTCATATTCATGATATAGATACCGATAAGTTCATCCGATAATGATTTTTGTCAAAATCGATGTTGCAACGGCACTCCTTGCCCTCAGCGCCGCTTTTTCCTGAAACCAAGTTTCCTCCACCCATACACAATGAGCACTACAGGGCCAGCAATCCATAACAGTTGCCATAACATGATACTCAGATCAAATCCCGTGTTGTATCCCTCCCGCAAAGATTGTGAATGTTGCGTCCGATTTCCTAAAATTGTTTATTTTTATCGTCTTGTAGATCGGATTTCATTAGACTCTTCGGTCTCTCTAGCCTGTATTTCCTCCATCCGGCTCGACACCTTCTGATACAGATAAGAAATTCCAAGCAGCAGTACGCCAAAGCTGAAATAGGCAATGATCTTGCTGCCAGATGTAAGCAATCCCACATCATAGAACACCATTTTCCCCGTGGAAAACAACGTCAGGCCCAGACCGAGGCGCCGAATCATCACATATTTTCTTCGGAACCCATAGGCAATGTACAGGATCGCAAGCAGAAGATAGATCAGGCTGAACATTAGCCCGACATCACCCCACTGGAATTGGATCGTCAGGAACACGGTGATGACACCCAGCAGATAGACCCCTGCGATAACCGGATACCATTCAATGCTCTTGAACTGCCCACGGATTGCCGTGATCAGCAAATCCCTTCCTGCAAAGAACACACCCACATTAAAGATGATTAAAACGAGTAAACCTACGACTTCAGCCGCTGTGTGCTGCTGAACATCCGGCTGAAGTGCCGGCATGGATAACGTTACTGCCAGTGCAATACAACAGCCCACCGCATGCAGGAAGACGATATAACCCTGCACGATCCGATCACGCAAAAGCCGCACTTTACCCAATCCATAGGCTATGGCAATGGTCAGCGCAGCGAACATCAGCCATTTGTAGAACAGGTATAACAGGAATGAGTCATCGACTGCTTTCATATA
The DNA here is from genome assembly GCF_042796655.1 of Paenibacillus sp. NPDC057886. Taxonomy (NCBI): domain Bacteria; kingdom Bacillati; phylum Bacillota; class Bacilli; order Caryophanales; family Paenibacillaceae; genus Paenibacillus; species Paenibacillus sp. NPDC057886. The sequence goes on from NZ_JBHVMZ010000002.1 coordinate 544,336, forward strand.
CAATTCATTTGATTCATACAACACATATAACCACAGATTGGCGAGTGCGATGTACTTGAATGTATTCAAAAAGCCAAGCTCTGTCTGGCTATAATGATACTTCTCCCCGGATAGGGAGCCGTTGCGATCCAAGGCGTAATAGAGCGTAATAAGCAGCGCACCCAGCGTGATGCAGGAGTATTTTAGCATGAAATAGGATTGCTCCCCCATGATGAACAGCACCAGCACGTCATAATACACAAAGGTGAACATGCACAGAAGCACGATTCCCCATCCGGCACGCTCCACCAACTTAAACCGCTTCAGATGCCCTAGCGTTACCATCAGAACCCCTTCAATCAACCAGCCCATAGACAGCCACTTTGCACCAAATTGGAACGGTATAATCAGAATGGCAAAGGTCAGGGAAGTCACGTAGAACAATAGAAGGGTCTGCTTTTCCTGAGGCATCCTCTGCTGGACAAACCGGGCGAGCCCGAAATAGACCAGAGCGAAAATCAGAGCAAGCAAGCCCTGTGCGTCATTCCAGCCCGCTGCATCGAACAATACATACAACATCAGGCAGCTGATGCTCGTATTCATGGCCAACAATGCGAAGTCCCACCACGTTAACTTCACCCGATGTTTGAAGGGATACGCCAGTGTAATGCCGAGATATAATGCAAATGTCACGATGGAATACACCATGCCGATCTTCTCACTTGGCGAGAGCCATAACAGGATGAGCATGGACGGTGTGTTGAACAGAAAACTGATATAATGCACAATTGGCCACCGTTTGCCAAATGAAATTAATACAATAATTCCGTTTAAGAGCAACAGATAGATCATGGCAACATACACAGCCGAACCTTGAAGGCCGAAATAGGCCATGTAGGAAATTAACGGTAAATACCCTCCAACCAAACCAAGTGAGCAGATTGTCCTGGACTGATACCTCAACGATAACAGCACAGATATGGCCGAAACCAACACCGACAAGGCAAGTCCCGTATATAACCCGATAATATGCAGTAAAAAGTAACTGTAGAAGATTGAGCCAAACAAAACGGAAATCCCGCCTCCCAGCAGCCCCATCGCGAACGTCTGACGCTTGCGCTGGAACAGCCATTCACCCCCGGCAAGCATGAGCACGCCAAGCAGAAAAAAAGCGCCGCCTTTCATCTCATCGTTGAACCAAGTCGCGTATGAGTAGCGAAACGCCGCTCCAACGCCAAGAATAATGAGCAGGATGGCGACCTTGTTGATCCAGCTTAGGCCAATCTTCATCTCCATCCGGTTCTGGCGAATGCGCCGCTGAATGGTCTCCTCGCTTAAGCCTTCCTCCGCCATGTGCTCGTATCCTTGTTGCATCTGCCCACGCAGCGCCTCTTCTCTCTCCCACAGGGCCTGTCTGTGCAGCTCAATTCGTTCCTGCAATTCAGCAGCCAGATGAGCAATTCTCTCCTTAATCTCATTGGCGTCGCCCTGAAGTTCCTCTGAAGCCCTGTTGAATATGGCATTCAAATTCACTTTGGCACGATGTTCATGCGCCGCGAGCCGATCATTATGTACACTCGTCTTTCCCCGAAAATAGGTCTCCATCTTCTCCTGGGATATACGAATGAGATTCAATTTCTCATCCAGCATCTGTTCGGATAGAGCCATCCGAAGACGGGCATTCTCTTCTTCCATTTTCCGTGTGCGTACTTCAAGCTGTTGCAGCTTGAGTTGATGCGCTTCATATTGCGCTCGCAGCTGTTCATTTTGCACGATTAGATCATCGGATTGATACTCCTGGAGCAGCGCATTATATTCCTTTACCAGCTGCTTCTGCTGCTCCTGAACCTGGTGAAGCCGATCCTTGAACTCTTTCATGAGCTTCCTCCGTTGGTTGATGTTGAATTCATTCCCTATATTTTACTATATGTATGCCATAAAATGGGGTTTAAGGAATAGAATCATTCAACCGATCTCTGCGGATTGGAAGTCGTTATGGAATTTATACCAAATGCTTATATAACAAAAAGCCCGGGAAGCATCAGCTCCCAGGACTCTCTCATTCATTGATATAGTCATTCTACACACGTATACAACTTCCGGTCATCTTACTGAGCCTCGGATACTTGCTTACGCCGGATCTTTCGTATCCGCCGTCTCCGGCTCCATAATTTCGGTGGTATCCGGGTCTAGCCAGTTCGCGAGCAGAGTTCGCACATATTGCAGATCACTCTCTGACAAATCATAGTACCATGTGCCACTGCGCGTTGCGCCTTCACCCTTCAGCATGTAATTGCTGATTGTTGGCGTGCTGTCTTTCATATATAGAGACTCGGCAAATTTCACGATGAAATCCGAGTTCATGTTCGTTGTAAAATTCGATCCAGCGATTTGGATAACGTCCGGGATTTTGGTCAGGTTTTTGACCTCAAGCGCACGATTCATGAAGGCACTTAGAAAAAGACGGTGCCGCATCGTCCGATTGAAATCGGAATCTTCCCGGTACCGCACATAACCCAGCGCTTCTTCGCCGCTGTAGATCGGTTTGTTCGCTTCCACAAACAGCTTCTCATGTGCTTTCGATTTGTTCTCAATATTTTTCTTAATCGGCAATTCAACACCGCCAACCGCATCAACAATATCCTTGAGTCCGTTAAAATTAATCGCGGCATAGAAATCGACTTTGTTTTCCAATAGATGCTCCACGGTATCCATCGCCATCTTGGCTTCACCATGGGCATAGGCTGAGTTAATCTTCGACTTCACATCCCGGCCGACAATATCGGTATAGGAGTCACGTGGAATTGACAGCAGCAACACTTTATTTTCTTCCGGACGCACAACAGAATAGATCATGGTATCCGAACGGCTTGGTTCGTTATCCCGTTGGTCAATTCCTAGCAACAACAGCGAGAATGGATCGGTATGTTCTACAACGGGTGCATCCTTATCGCCAACAGGTTTGAAGGATTCATCGAGCGTTTCCTTTACGGTATCCGAAGCAAACAGGTTAAATGCAAACACAACGAGTTGCTTTTGATAGATAAATCCGAGTCCCCCCAGCACAATCAAAGTACTCAGGATGATAATTAAAGGTTTCTTCCATCTCTTCTTCGGTTTCTTCGGCTTCCGTCTGGTTAAATGTGCGGCACTGTTCTCCATCATATCTCCTTTAATAACGGTCTTAGAATCATTTAACTATATTAATAACACGTTTTCAATAGATTAGGTTATAATCTGCAATACAAGAAATGACACAGAAGGAGCGATGAACGATGGAATATCGACGTTTGGGGAATAGCGGTCTGCGCGTTTCCGCACTTGGACTCGGCACTAATGCCTTTGGTAAACGGGCGGACGACCCGACTTCAATCCGCATTATTCATACGGCACTGGATCAGGGAATCAATTTTATTGATACCGCCAACATTTACGCCGGAACGGAATCGGAGCGAATTATCGGACAGGCCCTTACAGGCAAACGGGAAAACGCTGTGCTTGCTACCAAAGCCGGACTTCCCCGGCACGAGGGTCCCCATGGGCGCGGCTCATCCCGCTATCATTTGCAACAAGAGCTTGAACATAGCCTGCGGCGTCTGCAAACGGACTATGTGGATCTTTATCAGATCCACACCTTTGATCCGCATACCCCGCTGGATGAGACGCTGCGCACCTTGGACGATATGGTCACTTCCGGCAAAGTCCGCTATATCGGAGCTTCCAACTATGCAGCCTGGGAGCTGATGAAAGCTCTGGGTACCAGCGAGTTGAAAGGATATGTACGATATATCTCGACCCAAACCAGCTACTCTCTGGCTGATCGCACACCTGAGCTTGAACTCGTACCGATGTGCCTTGATCAGGGCGTCGGGATCATCCCGTATTTCCCGCTGGCTGGCGGCATCCTGACAGGCAAATACCATGGCAAAGCTGTTGTTCCTTCCGGTTCCAGAGCGGATACCGATCCGGCCTTCAATCGTTTCCTGTTGGAACACAATATTAAACTAGGTGAGCAGGTCACCGAAAAAGCATCGGATTATGGATGCTCACCAAGTGTCCTGTCGCTTGCCTGGCTGCTGGCACGTCCTGCTGTTTCAACGGTTATCGTTGGTGCAACGAGTACGGAACAGCTGGAACATAATCTGGCTAGCCTGGACATGAAACTAACCGATGACATGACCACCGAGCTCGACCAACTCAGCGATCCTTTCCGCTATGGTAAGCCATTCGCCACATATCGGATTGATTGAACCAACAGAAATAACCTCCCGGCTAAAAAGTCAGGGAGGTACAACTTCACTACACGCTGTAGTCTAATAAAGCACTGAAAAATCTCTCTATGAATTAAACATCTGTTTTATGTCGAATAAATTCCTGCATGATTTCCATGTATTCGTCCTTACGATCACTTAACACATCAAAGAACACCTTGTCCGCGGCTTCAACTAGATGAATACCTTCAAGCGCCAAGCGAGTTCCTTCCGGCGTTGTTGTAATAATATTCGCACGGGTATCGGTAAGATGACGCTTGCGAGTTATTAACTCTCTCTTTTCAAGAGCACGGAGAACTTGAGAAGTAACGTTAACATCCACATTCGCAAATTGCGCAAGCTGAACCTGGGTTACTCCCTTGCCCTCTGTATCGCGTTCATTGAGCCACACACAGGCATGCAATAATACAAATTGGGGTTGTGTTAATTCCAGAGGCTCGAGCACCCTGCGTATTTCCTTTTGCCACATCGTTGTAACCTGCCATAGCAGATACCCCGGACTTTCCTGAGCATTTTTATACCGTGAGCTTTCCATCTCATATACCTCCATCATTACACCTTGAGCTTCATCCTATCTTATAACGCTTGTCGGAACGCATGCGTTTCAACGTTGTACATTTTCAGCGAAAAACATTAGCGTGAAGGAATAAATTGCTTGACCCGTTGACCAAATCCATGCGGATTACGGCTCTGAATCAGGACTGTCCCTTCACCCCGGAATCGGCATACCAATCCTTCTCCACTGGTCACGCTGGATAACCAGCCTTGTGAAGCTTTCTCAATGCGATAATCCATATAATTGGGCCATGCAACCAAGTGGGCATTGTCCACAATCACTTCTTCACCCGCAGCCAGATTGATCGCATGGATTGCACCGTAGGAGGATAGAAACACTGTTCCCCGCCCACTAATCTCTATAATAAAGAAACCCTCTCCCGAGAAGAGACCTTTCTTCAGGTTTTGCATTTTGGTATTCACCTGGATGCCTTCCGTTCCGGCCAGAAATCCATCTTTCTGTACGTAGAGAGAATAGGAACCATCCAGTTCAATTGCCTCCACATCCCCCATGCTGGATGGTGACAGCAGAATTTCAGCAGATCCTCCTGCAGCCGTCAATTCCTGAAAAAAGAATTTCTCGCCGCTGAGCATTCGTCCGAATCCGCCAAACATGCCGCCTTCAGCCGATCCCTTCAAATCAACGGTTGGCGTCATGGATACCATGGCCCCGCTTTCTGCCTTGAACCGTTCTCCCTGTTGCAATTGCACCTTAAGCATCGCAAAGGCACCATCATATAGAATTTCATAGTTCATGGCTTCATCAGCTCCTTGTTGTCCGTGTTAAAATCATTTAACCCATTATCCTCCAACACGGAAGATTTATCTCCGTATTCCTTAATAATATGCTGATCTCCCCAGTTACATAGGGCATTCAGAATCGGTTCCAAACTTCGGCCATATTCACTCAATTCATACTCCACCTTGGGAGGTACCTGATTGTATACAATGCGGTTCACAATCCCGTCATCTTCAAGCTCCCTTAGCTGCTGCGTTAACATTTTCTGCGTAATTGCGGGCATAATACGCTTGAGATCACTGGTCCGTTTCTTCCCATGTGTCAGATGGCAGAGAATGACGCATTTCCATTTGCCACCGATGACTTCAAGTGTCGCTTCAACTGAAATATTATATTTCTTTCTAATCATGCTGAATGTCCTCCCCGGAATTCTTTTTTCATAAAAGCAATTGCTATATAGGCACTAAAAAGTACGTAGGGTACTAAAAAGTACGTACTATTCATTTTATGTCGAATAACTCATAATAGCATTTGCCGGTACGTAAATCTACATTCTGGGGAGTTGAACAAGACATGTTACATGATTCAAAACGCAGTACCTGGGCACTGCTGGCGCTGGCAATCAGTGCGTTTGCCATCGGCACTACTGAATTTATCAGCGTTGGTCTGCTGCCCCTTATTGCAGATGACCTGGGCATTTCCGTAACGACAGCGGGACTGACTGTTACTTTATATGCATTAGGCGTAACCTTCGGGGCACCGATTCTGACCTCACTGACATCAACGGTGTCACGCAAGACGTTGCTGCTTGCCATTATGGTTGTTTTTATTGCTGGTAACACCATGGCGGCGCTCTCGAGCGGAATTACAATGCTGCTCATTGCGCGAATCGTCTCCGCTCTGGCACACGGGGTATTCATGTCCATTGGTTCCACCATTGCAGCAGACCTGGTACCTGCAAACCGCCGGGCAAGCGCGATTGCCATCATGTTCTCTGGCTTGACCATTGCAACGGTAACTGGTGTGCCTCTGGGTACACTCATCGGTCAAAACTGGGGCTGGCGCGCAGCTTTCATTCTTATCGTTGTCGTAGGTGTAGTTGCCTTCATTGGCAACATGCTACTGGTTCCATCCACCTTGCAACGCGGAACGCGGACTGCTTTCCGCGAACAGCTGAAGCTGGTGACAGGCGGGCGGCTGCTGTTGGCCTTTGCCATTACCGCTGTAGGATATGGTGGTACGTTCGTAGTGTTCACTTACCTGTCTCCACTATTGCATGATATCAGCGGATATTCCGAGAAAACGGTCGCAGGAATTCTGCTGCTATACGGGATCGCCATTGCTATCGGCAATATTATCGGAGGGAAAGCCGCTAACCGCAATCCGCTCCGAGCACTCTTCTATATGTTTATCATTCAGACCGTCATTCTGGGCATACTGTATTTCACCGTTCCATTTAAGCTGGCAGCGTTACTCACAATACTCGGCATGGGCCTGCTTGCCTTCATGAATGTGCCAGGGCTTCAGATGTACGTCGTGACGCTCGCAGAACGTTATGCTCCACAAGCCAAAGACGTCGCCTCCGCCTTTAACATCGCAGCCTTTAACGCAGGGATCGCAATTGGTGCATATTTGGGCGGTGTAATTACGGACTCCATCGGTCTGATTCATACCACATGGGTTGGTGCAATTATGGTTCTGGCTGCTGTTCTTCTGACTGGCTGGGCAAGAGCGCTTGATCGTAAAGATCCCTATTCCCCATCAGAGACCTAAGACAGGTTCAGTCAGAGATCAGCCTAAACACGCGTCTTTCCAGCGTTGAAGCTACAACTCGGAACCGGTTTCGCCCTTTATTTTAATCTAGTATAATACGTTAATTCGAATTTAATCTACTATGATTTAATGAAGGATACTAGGATTCATCGTTTTACAACTTACTATCATTTTGATTCATAATATGAGGAGGACTTCACATGACAGCACAACATTTACAATCCACAGTAGCTTTGAATAATGGCGTTCATATGCCTTGGTTCGGACTTGGCGTATTTAAGGTAGAAGAAGGCGCTGAACTCATCGAGGCCGTTAAACAAGCGATTGCCCACGGTTACCGCAGTATTGATACAGCCGCTATATACGGCAACGAATCCGGTGTAGGGCAAGCGATTGCCGAGGCATTGAAGGAGAATAATCTGAAGCGTGAAGATTTGTTCATTACATCCAAAGTGTGGAACGCAGATCTCGGATATGAAGAGACGCTTGCGGCATATGAGACAACGCTGAACAAACTCGGACTGGAATACCTGGACCTGTATCTAATTCACTGGCCAAAAGCAGGCAAATACAAAGACGCATGGAAAGCGATGGAGGAGCTGTACAAAGCAGGCCGCATTAAAGCTATTGGCGTCAGCAACTTCCAGATTCATCACCTTGAAGATCTGTTGCAGGATGCTGAAGTGAAGCCAGCAATTAATCAGGTAGAGTACCACCCTCGTCTGACTCAAGCTCCACTTAAAGCATTCTGTGAGAAAAACGGAATTCAATTGGAAGCTTGGTCCCCGCTGATGCAGGGCCAACTTCTGGACAATCCGGTTCTGACCGAGATTGCCACTGCGAAAGGTAAATCGGTAGCACAAGTCATCCTGCGTTGGGACTTGCAGAACGGTGTCATCACCATTCCGAAGTCCACCAAAGAAAAACGTATCGTCGAGAACTCTTCCATCTTCGACTTTGAACTGTCCAATGATGAGATGGAGCGCATTAGCGCCCTGAACGAAGATGTTCGCGTTGGACCTGACCCGGACAACTTTGATTTCTAATTTAATAAATATGTATAGGATTTCATCTCGTTCTTCCTCATGATTGTTAAAATTAAAGGGCGAGTTAACTCGTAAAAGTTCCTCGCCCATAGCCGATTGTTTATTCAATCGGCTTTTTTATTTGTGCTTCTTCTCTATTAAACGGATTAAGAAAAAGACGTTCCAGGATAATACAAAAACATGCTGGTGTAGCATGGGTAATGAGTAACCGTGTTGACAAAAACTTGAGCGAATTTGGTGGAAATACGTACAAGGGTGTCATCCTTAAAACAAATGCTTTTGAAGGAATGACGAGTAGTAATGCACGCCAACCTAATACATCGAGTACAGCTTGGAGTGATTCGATTGAACAAGCACTTGCCTCTTCACGTCTTTCTAACCCTATTGGAACGTGCTTATGGTTTGTGACCAACACCTACTTTGGTGCAGGCAACAAAAAAATTGTAGAGAAGAAAGTACTTGGAGACCACACGTTTTACAGAGTTGAAGGCTACTAATACTCAGAATAAAAGAAGGAAGCTCATAATGAGCTTCCTTCTTTTATAATCTCTATTTTAGACGGTTCTAATTTCCCATTAACAAATGAAAATCTAACTATCGCATCTCCTAAATAATTACCTGTTGAAATCTGAATTGGTAACTCCGCAATAAGCTGATTATCCTTTAATCCAAATCTCAATATATTCTGAACCGTCGGTTGTTCAAACCAATCGTTTGAATCGCTCTCACTGAATTCAAATAAGTGCTCCTGACCATCGACTGAAAGTGTATACTTCCGAATGTCCTTATCTGTTTTTAGATCAACTTTAATATTACTTAGAACGAATTTCCTCGGATCCGAAACTGATATTTCTGTAAAATCGGATTTAAGCACATGCACTTCTGAATCATGTACTCCAGTCCCTGTGCCTTTGGTCAAAACAATGACAATTTCATCTTTCCCATCTGCATTTAAATCAACGACCGATATTTGAGGATAAAAGGAGGGATTGGTTACATTAATCCAATTGAATGTTTTCGCTTCTCCATTTATTACTACATTTAGAGACGAAAACATATCTTTTTGTTCTGTTTCTTGAACACCATAAATAGCAACTCTCTTATCTGAAGTCTCAGATAATAGTGTATTAGGAGTCGATGTAGCTGGTGTTGTAGCATTTTCTTTGGACGCGTTTTTATCTATCTTTGCTGGACTTGATGACTGATTATTTGCCCCACATCCAGATAACAAAATAGCTCCTACCAATGTGAAAATATTGATTTTTTTCAAATATATATCCTCCATTTCAAGTTTTTTTTAGTATACACATTCTTCAAATCCAATAAGTTTAAAAAATGTATTTTATTTTAAAAAAAACGTAACATTTCAACTCCAAAATATTACTATAGTCCCCTTTCGATCTAGAAGACTAAGCTGAAGAAACTAAATATATTCCCTCAACGACTCCTGTATATGGGATTGCTTATTTTGAGCAAAAGGTTAGAATATAGGCTTAGTTTAAACCAAGCCCAGGTTACAACTTGGTAAACGAAAAAGGGTACTCCCAATAATCAGGAACACCCAATGTACTTATGCTTATGATTAAATCCCCTAGCCATGCCCATTATAGCCAATGTTATTGACATAGATACGACAATCGCAACACAACTTTTCCAATCCCTGCTGGAAACCTGAAACCATATGATATTGTAAAAATGGTGCATGGTGTTCACGATAATGGAAATAACAGCTATAGCCAAGCAAGATTCTCGAATGTTCAATTGCGTGCCAATACGAGTGGTTCTGTGTATGTTCCTTGGGATGCATCAGTAGGACATACGTATTCCCGCGTAAATCTTACTCCAAATGGGGGCGCTAATTTTACGGGACAATCTGCTCTCCCACTTTCTACAACCCTTAGTCAATCTATTTATTTCTCATCCTCAATTGGATATAGATCATTCAAGCTTTCCATATCTTTGCTTCCAAGTATTGTCTCTTTTCCGTCAGTGGAGATGTACCCATACTGAGATTGCCCTGAATGTGCTGAGATGTTATAAAAAAATAACCGGCCATTGATTTGAGGACGTTTTCCTACTTCACTTGATACGGTGGTGTTTTTTAGAAAGCTAACTTTATTTTGATTCCCACCAATTTTCCCACTCCATGTGAGCCAAGCTGCATTTGATTTAACCTCATAGTAATTGATAATACTGTTTTCTATCGTAAAAAATGAATTTGATTGCCCTTCAGGAAAAAACAATCCAAAGGAGCCCCCGCTGCTCTCCACTGAAGTTAATTCTTTTAAAGTAGAAATTTTCGGAATATTAATCGCAGCAATACGTGCCTTAGTTAAGTCCGCCGAATCCAAATTTGCTTTTGTTTGGTCATTTATCTTTGCTACATGGACAGTTTTTGTATCAGGATTCCAAGCAACATCACTATTGAAATTCTGAGCTATAAAGCGGATAGGAACCATTACGCGATTATTTCTAATTTGCGGTGACTCAGATTGATTTTGATTATTGACACGAAAAGTTATTTGCTGGCTAGGATCTGCAATTACAAGTGTTTTAGTTTTGTTGTTCCAGCTTTTTATAGAAAGCCCTTCAATCTGTTCAATACTTCTCAACGGAACATAAGTGGTACCATTTTGAACAAAAGGAGCAACGTCTGTCTTAACCTTATTACCATTAACAACTATTGATATAGGTGTGGCTGCTTGTGCAGTTGACACGACAAAAAATAAGGCCAAGCAAGTGAGAAAAAATGATTTCCATTTCAAATGGATAACCCCCTTAGGTAATTGTGGTTTTTTAGTACATTAAATATAGACCCAAGATAAATGTAAAATGTTTCTTTTTTTTGGACGATTTATAATGAAATATGTATTAAATTACTGCATTGGGTTTGATTTAAACCACTTAGCAAACTCATGTTGTTGCCTTTGTGCATAGTTTTTAATGGAAGCGAAGCAATTCGGAACGAATACGTTGTCGTCATGTTCCATGATCCATTGCCAGTATGACCGTGAGCTTGGAGTGAAGCTCTAACCCGAGTAATTCCCAGAGGTGGTTATAGGGTCTTAGGTGGCCGTTCTTTTACTTCCTTAGAGCCAGTAGCATCAGTCCTAACGTTCTTTAGATCTTCAGCTCCTTTTCTAAGCTGCACTTCGGCTAAACGAACAAAATAGCTCAAGTAGAGATAGCTCCATCTGAACGCTTTTGTTGAATATAAGTACTTTCCATCGACAAACTATTTCGCACCTTACAATTATCAACAATCACTGGATTTCCCTACTTCTCCACCGTTTTAATGATACTCGTTGATTGAGATAGTGCCAGTACCTTCTGCTTTGATAACTGGAATTTTGTGTTATTCATCTTTTTGTTATATCTTCTATATGCATGCAACTAAATCCATTTATTTACGTTATTTGGTATATATTAAATTTTGAGGAGGATGTTTTATATGAAGAAGAAAATTCTGATTTCCTTTTTTGCATTCGTTATCTCGCTTAGTGCAGTAGTAGGACTAGCTTTGGCAAAAGGGACTATTAAAATTGTAGTAAACAATCAGACTGTTGCTCCTGATGTAGCACCACGGATGATTGATAACCGAGTGATGGTACCTATCAGTTTTGTTTCAAAAGCATTAGGTGCTAATGTAAATTGGGATCAAAAAAATCAGACAGTTACCATTAGAGATAACAATCAGCCTCAGCAGGAAGATATATGGAAAGAAGAACTTGATCTGAGTGGAAGTAGTTGGTCTGGCGTTAAAAATCTTATTGCGGTCTATATCGCTGGTTATGATAGTCGTGATGATGAGTTAATCAAATCAGTTACAGTTGATGGATTTGATATGATACCGATCGGTGGGATTTATCCGGCAATTATAGATTATAATATTATAGATGCCCAAAGCACTAAAAATGGTATCAAGGTACGTGTTAAGGTCATATCTAATGAAGAGAAGCTAAGAGAAGAGATTTGGGATTTTGATATTGCTAAAGGAAAAATACAAAAATGGAAAATGGTAAACAGTGCAGATATCAATTCCTATGCTGTATTTCCAGGGCTTTCATTCAAAAATAATTAAATTGTACTCATAATACAGTCCAAGTAAAAACAGCCTTCGTCAATGGACGAAGGCTGTTTTTGTTGCGGAGTAAGCTTGGTATTTATTTAAGGAGCCAAGGTTTGTATAGCAACTACACCGGGACCTGAGAGAGATCCTGCGGTCGAGGTGGTGAGCGGATATGTTGCTGTTGCTCCCGCTGCCAAAGTGAATGAAACCACTTGGACTGCATCCTGAGTAGACGATGTCATCTCCAGTTTTGGAACACCAACCGTTGGATTATTGTTCCACTGACATGCTCCACCAAAGGGTTTAACCCTAGATGTTAGAAAAACTTTAATTATGCGACTTGCAGTTGAAGTATTCTTAAATGTGATATTGATTTTATTTTTCACACCGTAAAGACCTTTGTTGTCACCATAGGAATTTTCTGAATCGTAACTACCAGATTGCTTCATCAGATTGTCATTCGTACCGTTAGCAAAACTGTAGAATTTGTACGAATTCAATGCACCTGTTTCAAAATTAATGGTACTTTGAATATCTGCAAAATTCCAAGATCCACGTGGGTGAGTTTCTCTCACCGCAATAACAGGCGTTTGATTTAGACGAAGGTCCGCTGTGGCCGTGTCCGAAACGCATGAACGTAATCTAAATGTCATCGGAGCCGTAGGAGACGTTACATTTTTGAGTGTAAATTCAACCACGCCACCAATTAATTGACCATTCGGTACCGTCCACTCCTTAACCAATCCTACATTTCCTGCAGTAATTGAAGGATTGGCAGGCGTGGCATCATCTAGCGTGTTACCAAGTAGAGATTTCGCTGTACAAATACCATGAGGTATAAAATACCCCGTTGTCACAATAGAATGTTTCAAGTTGGAGACTTGGATAGTCCCCGGAGTAGACGTGGAGTTGGAACCATTACCAATGGTAATCCCGTATTTTAATGTCTTTCCAGTTGTATTCAAATGCCAGACAAATACACGATAATTTACGCTGTTTCGATCATTCAGATAATCATGCCAGAGTGTGGCGAATCCTCCTGAAAACTGGACAGACCATTTAGGATCTGTAGGTGTACCGATGGTTTCAGGATTATCTGAAATAACAAAGCGAGTTGTCCCCGTCTTGGTTAAAGTGTTCTTCTTCAGCTCGAGCTTCTTCATAAATTCTACAGCCGACAGCTCACTATTCTTCCAGTTGGGATATTCAGCATCTAGGATGCCCCTCTGACCTGGTGTAATTGTATTCAAGACCCCTGCAAAAGTGCTTTTAGGTGCAAATGCTTTAAGTGTAGGCTATTAGGCAGACTATGAGTGTCCTGCTACCTCTTATTGTTCCAGTACCTCGTATGCCGGTAAGAGCGTAAGTACAAAACGCCTTTGGGCTACAGCAGGATACAATGGAATGGATACAACCATTACAAGCTCCAATAACACTTGTTTGAACACTTTGCACTATATTCAGAAAACGGATCCGAATGTATATGGGTTGTCGGACATTTACTGAGCCTTGAATAACTGGAATAGAAAAAAAGAAATCCTTTTTATTCAGAAATTAACTGCTTTTTGCTCAAATCTAATTTGTAAGTTACGTCTTTCATGTCTTCCTCGGGCGTGCCAGCACCAACAGGTGGATGAACAACTAGACCATCATTTGCAACACTTAATGATGGTTCAGATTCAGAATAGGGAAGTGTCTTAGAAACTTGCTCCTTTTGAACAATCTCCAATGGGAATGCCTCACCACTTTGTTTATCGATCGCGAATACATACCCTTCCAAACCATGTCCCGTTTGATATTGTGGAGTAAGGACATAGACATCAGCATCTTTAAAACTCATCTTTTCAAAGGTTATTTTTTTGTCAGATGGTTGGATAAATAAATAAGCTGGTAGTTCCAATAAAACTTTATCTTGGCCATCGTATCTGTAGACGATAGAATAATTGCTCTGGAAGGTCTGATCTCCCTCTTGCCCCTGAGTACTCGATACGTTCAAGTGTCCTCGTTCTTCTTTACCATTAGAAATCATAAGCAGTGTTCCCTTATCCGTTTGTTGTTCTGCGCGAATCGATTGGTCTTCATTAACTGAATCAATGGTAATTGAATTCGTGAGATCAGACTTAGGGAATACACTAGCTATATCACCTGAAGGGTTTTGTTTTTGAGTAGATGAATTGTTAGAATTTTGGTCGGCTTCTTGATTTTCGGTATTACTAGGAGTGGCCGTTCCAGCGTCTTGTTGATTATTACAGGCAACAAGCAAACTAAATAATAAAACCGACGACGCTAAAAGCAAAGCATGTTTCTTAATTGTACTCTCCCGCTTTCATATATAGATTTCACCTTAAATTACACAGATACATTTATCTAATACGTTTAAAAAATGTATTTATTTGTTGAAAATTACGTAACATTTTATTCTGCTTCCCCTTTTCCTTTTCACGCCGCTTCATTTCCACATAATAATCAATTCTTATATATAAACGGGAATAAATGAAAAAAGTTACTATTTCACAAATTATAACGTAGCGTATCACTACGCATTATGATATGATATAAAAAAAATCCCTTTTTCAAAAAAAAGGAATCTATAGTAAATGAAGTTACCACACTTTCCTCAAAATACATTATTTATAAAAATAACAACAAAGAGTCAATATTGTAACCTGAAAAATCGAAACATACGGCTCCATTCAGACGTAAAAAATATACTTCTGTGGAAATTACACCCTTAACACACGAACGTACGTTTGGTATAATAGACAGACCAAGTACAGAAACGGTTATTCAATTAAAAGGGGGGCTCTTGTCTTATGTTAGTATATGAAAATCAATTTCCTGTGAACTGCTTCACTTTGTTGCCAGTAGATGTAAAGCAACATATTATGGGGATCGTGGATGCTAGCCCGACATCTCAATTCTATTGTCATGTAACAACAGAAATACCTAATGTTAATGTTTATCTGATTGAACACAACCCATCGGAAATATATACCATTTGTCATTTTTTTTCATATGATCAAATTGGAGAAGACTATTCCTATCAAAGTCTTTCCTCAAATCAAATCAATATGATGAATCAATTTGTCCTACAGGCTAATATTACTTAGCCCTTTTTTCCCTTGTCACACGTTCATACTCTTCTTCAATTGTTTTAGATAACAGCTCAGTTGCTGTCATATTCAGCTTTTTTGCAGCAGTGGCTAACTGTTTTTTAATGTACACAGGTACGTCATAATGGAATTTAACTTTATTTCCGTATGCCATTATTTATTCCCCCATAATTTCTTGGTATTTGTTTTCAATAATACGGATTAATAATTGAGTAGCTGATATTTCTTGTAATGCAGCTGCTTCAATTAGCTTCTCCTTAATTTCGGGCTGGAACTCATATGGTAATTTTAACTTTGGTTCTACCATACGACCATCTAATGACTTTTCAGCATCTAAGGCCAGTTTCACTAAAGTATCTAAGGACGAATCATTAGATGCTTCTCTTCCGTACTTGGGCAATACGCGTATTAAATACTGCTTTAAGGCCTTCTGATTTTCCTCCGGTATTTCTATACCTAAATTCTCACCATCTATCTTAAAGTCACAGTCCACCATAAACCCAAATAAATTGATACTATACTTCATATTTACCCTCCTTCTCAGCTACGGCTATTGTATAGCGATTTGAATCAATTCCATTTAGATTTGAACCAATACCTAATAAATCTGAAAAAATTGTATTGCCTTTAGTCTTATAATTCGCTATTAAACTATGTGTAGCAAGGACTACCAGATGAGATTGAGACAAGCCGGTATTATTAGCAATATTCAGTAGCTCTTCTCTAGCTTTTTCCGGAAGATAAACTGTGAGCCTAGAAGGCTTTTCTTTTGAATTCATTAATATCCCCCTATCTTTATCCATTTTATTATAGCATATAATATATGTCATTGTAACATACATCTTAAAAACCATAAAAAATATTGTACTGCAAAAACTTTACTATAATAAGAACTAAAGAAGGTAGATATAAAGAAACATATAATGGGGATCATGGATTTCAAGTCCAACAACTCAATTTCATTATCAACAACAAAAATTCCTTTATGTCTATGTTTATCTAATCGAAGGCAACCGATCAGACAACTATTTTGTTTTTCACGTATTTTCGTATGACCACATTGGTCAAGATTATTCCTATCAATGTTTTCCTACCAACCAAATTCATAGGATGCACGACTTCATTTTAAAGGCTAATCTAAATTAGCCTTTTTTTCTTTTATTACGCGTTCATATTCTTCTTCAATGGTTTTAGATAACAGTTCAGTTGCTGTCATATTCAGCTTTTTTGCGGCCGTAGCAAGTTGCTTTTTTATATACACAGGTACGTCATAATGGAATTTAACCTTATTTCCATATGCCATTGTCTATTCCCCTATCCCATAATTTCTTGGTATTTATTTTCAATAATACGAATCAATAATTGAGTCGCTGATATTTCTTGTAATGCGGCTGCCTCAATTAGTTTTTCCTTAATTTCTGGTTGAAACTCATAGGGTAATTTTAGCTTAGGTTCTACCATACGCCCATCTAATGTCTTTTCAGCATCCAGGGCAAGTTTTACTAAAGAATCTAAGGACGAATCATTAGAAGCTTCTCTTCCATACTTGGGCAATACGCGTATTAAGTAATTTTTCAATGCCTTTTGATTTTCCTCCGGTATTTCTATACCAAAATGCTCACCAGTGATTTTAATATCACAGTCAACCATAAATCCAAATAAGTTGATACTGTACTTCATATTCACCCTCCTTTTCAGCTATGGATATTATATAGCGATTCGTAACGCCTCACAATATGTTTATCCCTGAAAAAAATTGTATTGCCTTTAGTCTTATAATTCGCTATTAAACTATGTGTAGCAAGAACTACCAGATGTAATTGAAACAAGCCGGTATTATTATCGATGTTCAGCAAACTCCGTTCTAGCTTTTTTCGAAAAAATACACAGTGAGCCTAGAAGGCTTTTCTATCGATTCCATCAACATCATCCTATCATTATTCACCCCTGTTATAACACGTAATATATGCTATTCTGACATTTATTATAACTCGTTTTATTATATAGCGATACGTTACGTAATATAGTATAATGAAGCTAAAGAAGGGAGGTCTTTCTTATGGATCTACAGGCTGTTATTCAGCTAATCGGTAACGTTGGATTCCCCATTGCCCTTTGTCTCATTCTCCTTCAAACCATTCTTGTAAAATTTAACAAGCAAATGGACGGATTAGAGAAGCGGTTGGCTCAGCTTGATAAGACAATGAATCTTTTAGTTAGGACATTTCATCAGAGTTCTTCACAACCAGCTATTCGCCAGGACAAAAAGAAAGATGGCTAATATTGAAATTTTTATCTCGTATACACATACAAACCCCGTAAAAATCTAACGGGGTTTGTATGTGTTTTTTCCTTCCTAACCTTAGACAGCCCATTTAGCTTTTTTGTGTACCGTTTGTAGGTTATAATGTAAATAAATTCAATATGCTGCTTTTGAAAGCAGTATACATAATAAAGGAGGGGATGAAGATTATGAGCAAATCATTGATAAGAAAATTGCTAACGCTTCTTGGGACTTTAATATTTGCTGTAGGTCTAGCCTTCATGATCATTGAAGAATTTACTCTATATAAAACAATGAGTATCATTTTAATGGTTGTTGGGATCGCTATCATTCTTATCTCTAACTTTTACAGAGAAAAAAAAAGCCGGGACTAAGCCGGCTTTCTTTTTTTCATACTTTTTAGCAGTCGATTCCTAAACCTACCAAACATCCTGCACAAGCTGCAAGGCCAGCTCCTGTCCATACAGCTCCACAAGCTACTACACAAAACGATTTAAGCCATAACGGAAGGCCCTCAAATCCAGCCTGTAGGCAATCCTGAAGTCCCATAGTTGTAACTTCTCCTTGGACAACCACCGCTTGGCCGTTCACTTGTGTTTCAATGTACTTATTGTGCTTGTATATCCCTTTGACCTCACGTTTTTCCTCTGCATCAGAGAAGGCCAATGAGAAACCATTTTGAATTTTTTCAATAGACATAATTTTGACTTTCTTAATGAACTGTTGCTCATCATAGTATACGGCAATAAATTTATTGACGTTTTCCGTTTCCTGTTGAATAGGAATAAGCAAGTTTTTTGTTGGAATCCCTTTAAAATAGTGCCATTCTGCTTCACCCATAACAAGCGTATACTTAGCTGCCAACGCTACATAGTCAGCATTGCTGCTTAGGTTCTGGATAAGGGAATCACTAATATCTACCTTTGCAGCAATGTGGAACTCTTCTTTCGGATACAAGTTTAAATTTTCAATCATAGAAATACCTCCATTATAATTAATATCTATTTAACAATTAATACCAAAACCAACCAAACAACCAGCACATACTACACATGCAGGAACAATTAAACCGAAACAGGACGCACAAGATCCCCCACACGCAGCTTGAATATACCAAGGCAAATTTGCCCATTCTTTCTGTAAACAATCCGCCAAATCTAAAGTAGTCACATCCCCACTCGTCTCCCGCTTATATTGAACAAGTTCATAATCACCGTTAAATGTTCCAGTCACTTCAAGGTTACCGTTCAGATCTTCATATCTCAGTTCCAAATTTGAACTATAATCCATAGTGAAAATTTTCGTCTTCATATCATCTTCATCGCTGTTCTGCACAAGCACAGTTACATAAGTTTCAATATTACGCTTTAAGACTGGAATCAATACAGCATAGTATCTCGCACCGCGGTATACATGCTTCTGAATGTTATTAAGATCAAGTTGATTAAACTTCACGAATTTCTTTACATCCAATCGATTAAGGATTTTCCCAACAATAGAATCACTTCGAGATAATGGAGTTGCTGTGTGAAAGCCTTCATCATAGGCAACGTTGTCTTGAATAGCTTTTACGAATCTGTTTTGCATCTTCGATCACCCTTTTCTCCCGTTCTGGGATATTTTTGTTTTAACACCTGAACTGTAGAGATTTAATGGGGTTGTAACAATACATGTGAACCCCTCACCTGTATTGTTCACTTCAAAGCTCTAACCACAGAATATCATATTGCGTAGCGTTACGCAATATGATATTCTGTGGTTAGATTAAAAAACTTTTCATTCTAAGGAGGTCTAGACATGATTTGTCGCGATCAATTACTTAAAAGTATTCGATCTGTCCATTTAGCTGTTCTTTCCTACGCTAACTGCGTCTGTGAGGAAATTGATGAACAGGAGAGAGAATTGCTGTTTGCATCTGGGCTTGAGTTGTCCAACCAGCTTGCCGAACTTAGAAAGATGTACATCAAGCAATACAAGGTTGATCCAATTACAGGGCTTCGACCAATTACGCTTTCTTGCACTTGCCAAAAAAGATAAAGAACTCAGCCAATCAGCCTCCCTCTTTATCTTGGCTCCTTAGGGTTTACAGTGAGGTACAGGAACGCAGAGTGCCTTAAACGGGGCGCTCTTTTTATCGGCACGAGAGTCTTTTTTTCGCATTGAGGGATGCATTTCACCCGAAAATCAACGAATTTATGAAATGTACCCTACGACATTATCAGAATATCGTCAGGAATAAAGTAATTCAATAATTTGAAAAGCTCTGTATTCCTAGTGCTGATGACCGCATCAGGACAATCAAGACAAACTGCCGGATGCTATCTACGGCGAGAGTTTCATTCATATGAGCGAAAAACCACCGGATCAAGGACCGGTGGTTTTTCTTGTCTACTGCGCGTTTCACTTAAAAATGTTGTAATTAAATTTTTAACTATTGAAGCTGCCACAATGCTGGTACATTGGATGGTTCCCACCCCGTCAAGGACGTGTGGGGCTGCAAACATTTATACGTCTTGCCGTTATATGTGACCAGTTGTCCCGCAGTATAAGCTGTGTTGGCCTGCCAAGCGGATACGCCAGGATTCGTCGTTCCTGTCGAAGTTTTCACGTTCACAGCGTTGCTCGCTGCAGACACATTGCCTGCTGCATCCTTTGCTTTTACCGTAAAAGTATATGAGGTATCGGCCGCAAGCCCACTGATCGTTGCTGTCGTTCCAGTGACCGATGTCGCCAGTACTGTTCCGTTGTACACGTCATAACCCGTTACACCCACATTGTCAGTGGATGCCGTCCAGCTCAGCGTTATGCTGGAGGAAGTTTGCCCTGTCGAGACAAGATTCGTTGGCGCAGTTGGTGCTTGCGTATCGCCTCCCGGCTGAGCCGTTGTGCTTACAGTTACAGCATTACTGGCTGCAGACAGATTACCTGCCGCATCTTTTGCTTTTACCGTGAAGGTATATGAAGTACCCGCTGTAAGTCCGCTGATCATTGCTGTCGTTCCAGTGACGGATGTCGCAAGATTAGCGCCATTATAGACGTTATAACCGGTAACACCTACATTATCCGTTGAAGCATTCCAGGCCAGCGTCACCGAGTTTGCCGTCACGCCTGTCGAACGGGCATTCCCTGGTACGCTTGGAGCCGTCGTATCTGCTGGAGGCACTGTACCTCCGGTAGGCAGATCGGCTTTCAGTTTGTTTTGGAGTGTTTTGTTACGGTCACCGCTGAGCTCCCAGAACATCGCTCCGCCGAGTCCTTTGCTCTTGATATAAGCCGTTTTATATCCAACGGACTCCGCATCGTCATAACTGATAAAGCGCTTGTTGGACGCATTATAGAGATATGGCACTTTGGCCGTGTCATTCCAGTAACGTGTGTATCCGTTTTTGTTGATGTAATTGGCTTCCAAATCATAGAAGTCAAAGGAGCCTGCTTCCCATGTTCCAACGGAAGAACCACCCGTGCACGTCTGATACTGGCCGTTGCCTGCTTGTGCGCATCCATCCCAGCCACGACCGTAGAATGGAACACCAAGCACGAGTTTAGCGGCCGGTACGCCTGCATCCAGGTGCCCTTGTGCTCCGGCTGCCACATTAAATGTATTGGCATCTGGCACGCCAGCAGTTGAAGCTGCAGGATCATAATTCAATGGCGCATTATGTGCGCTGATTTTTTGCCAAGCCCCGTTAAAATCGTATGTCATAATGTTAATCCAGTCGACGATGGCAGCAATTTTTGCAAGCTCCGTATTGGCAGCATAGGTTGCAGACGCACCGCTTGCAATCGTAAGCAGATACTTCTTGCCGTCCACAGCTCCCGCTGCATCCAGCTTTTCACGGATTTTGCTCAAGAGCAATGTGTAGTTTTGCTTATCTTCAGGACGTTTGCTGTTACCATCGAGTCCGCCTGATACTGGGTACTCCCAGTCCAGATCTACCCCATCAAAATTGTACTTCCGCAGGAAGTCTACGGCAGAGTTAGCAAAGACCTCTCGGGTTGCAGCAGTCGCGGCTACATCAGAGAAACGGTTGGACCACGTCCATCCTCCAACGGAGATAATAGTCTTCAGGTTAGGATTAGTTTGTTTCAACTTGTTAAGCTGATTGATATTACCCGCAATAGGCTGATCCCACGTATCCCCTGCAAATGTCTTGCCCGTATCGATCCATGGATCGCCGAGCACGATTGTTCCGTTCGGTACATTGATCGTCTGGCTTTTTTCATTCTGACAGGTCCAGGTTACAGGATTGGGTCCCGAAGGGTCCGGATTTCCATGAATGCCGTTCCAGCAAATATCAGCAAACGCATAGTTGATATGCGTCACTTTGGTCGGGTCGATGTCAGCTACATTATAGTTTCTCCCGTACGCAGCCCAGGACGGATAGTAACCAACAATTTTATAAGAATCTGCTGCTTCGGCCGTAGCAGGTTGGAGCGCAAAGGAAGGAACGATGACGGATAAGAGCAGGGACAGACCAAGGAAAAACTTTGCAGTCT
Organism: Paenibacillus sp. NPDC057886; assembly: GCF_042796655.1. Taxonomy (NCBI): domain Bacteria; kingdom Bacillati; phylum Bacillota; class Bacilli; order Caryophanales; family Paenibacillaceae; genus Paenibacillus; species Paenibacillus sp. NPDC057886. The sequence goes on from NZ_JBHVMZ010000002.1 coordinate 566,662, forward strand.
TCTTAAAAGCAGTGTGTTTATTTAAATTTATCATTTAATACACAACCTCCTCTGTCTTTTGCGTGCTAAATCCATTCAGGAATGGACGATGTGCGTTCGAGAACTGGTTATTCGTATACGCGTCCCAGTTGATTGACCAGGTCATAATGCCTTTGAGACCGGCATAGCCCGCAGGCTGGCGCAAGGTATAGGAACCGCCGTATGATACTCCTTTGATCAGATAGTTCAATGCCTTTTGCAGCTCAGCTGGCGCCGTATAGCCGCCTCCAGCCGCCTGCTGGGAAGCTGGTACGCCAATCGCAACTTGGTCCGGACGCAGAGGGCTAAAGAATGGACCTGAGCTTCCGCCTACGTTAAAACCTTGAAGCAGCATTTCGGCCATGGCGACATGGAAATCGGCTGTCCCTTGAGCGTAAGAACGTCCATCCAGCCCCACCATCGAACCGGTGTTATAGTGCTGCACATGAAGCAGGGTCAGGTCATTGCGCAAGGCATGAATCACTGGAAGATACGCCCCCCAAGGACCACCATAGTTCAGATATCCGCCCTGTACGTAGGCCGTTTCCGGTGCAGCGGTCAGGACGAAATTGGCACCAAAGTGTGATTTAAGCGCTTTCACGCCGTTAATCAGGTTAACGATCTTCGGAGTCGTTGGACTGCGAAAGTCGGTATCGCCCGCATTTAAAGACAGGGAGCTTCCTTCAAGATCGATGTCGAGGCCATTGAATCCGTAAGTCGAAATAATGGATTTTAGGGAATCCTCGAACTGTTGTCTCTTGGTTGCATCCGTGAGCTCAATCGTGCCATTGGCTCCTCCCATGGAAATCAGTACCTTTTTCCCTTGGCTTTGAAGGTATGCAATGTCCGACTTGAACTCTTCTACCGTAGCGTTATACGGAGTAAAAGCGAGCGTTCCACTGCCGGGTGAAATCGGCTCGGCAAAGGAGACATTAATAACGTCATAGGCTGTTGACACGTTGCGAAGTTTAATATTGGTAGAGCCATTGTCGAAATTGTGCCAGTATCCGATCAGCCATTTGCTGCCGCTTGGCCCAGGATTCGAAGATCCGGTGGAAGTTGTAACGCTGAGAGAGGTACTTGCAGCGGACAGATTGCCTGCCGCATCTTTTGCTTTGACTGTAAAAACATATGTGGTGCCGGCTGTCAGTCCTGTTACTACAGCCGTAGTTGTTGAAGTGTTCGCCGCGAGAGTACCGTTCCGGTACACTTCATATCCGGTTACACCCACATTGTCCGTGGATGCGTTCCAGGTAAGATTGACCGATGTCTCCGTGACGAAGGATGAGGTTAAACCTGCAGGAACGGAAGGTGGTGTCGTATCCGGAGTTGGAGTCCCCCCTCCAGTACCTTCCCCGACGTATTTCCACAACGCGGGCACATTTGAGGGCTCCCATCCGGTCAAAGCCGTATGGGGCTGAATACATTCATAATCTTTATTTAAATAGGTTACTAGATCTCCTTTTTTGTATGCGGTGCCTGCCTGCCACTGGGCAGCGGCGTCTGCTCTTGGTGCAAACCACGTAATAATCAGAAGAAATGCCAAAGCGAATGTAATGACTGGGCGGAATCGAACAGCTTGATTCAAGCAAAATCCCTCCTGTATTCAGGTTATTTTCACCTTGCAAACAAAGCTTCACTGGTGCACTTACTTGTGATCCGCGATCTATAGGGCTTATAAAACCGTCTGACGATGAGCGTCGCTTCACTCCCTTCCCTTATCAAAATGGACCTTCCCTCTCGCTTTCTCTTTTTGCAGACATCATCCAAATTTTACAGGGAATTTACAGATCCTCACCCTGTATTTAATCAGTAAAATGCAATGGAGATAAGGGATAAATTATTTCTATGGGGGGCGAAAAATGTAATATACCGCACAAAAAAGGCCATCTACCAAGCCATTAAGAGACTTGATAGACAGCCAATTTTTTTTATAAAGTAACGGATGTAATACCACGCTAATTATTTTAACTTCGGGGAGACTAGTTCAAATGACAACATACCTTCGAAAGGCTGCCACCCATCCTCACCGGATAAAATAATAGGCACAGCGTATTCGGCCGCTTCCTGCTCACTGAGTATTTTGGCCCATGGAACTCTCCCCATCACACTTCCGGCCCCAGGTCCGGCACTATTATATTCGAAGTACGCAACCGTCGCTTCTGCATCGGTCTTGTTCCAGTTATGCCAGCCCTCCTGCTTCACATGCGCCCCCATCCAGCAGTTCAGGAAGCAGACTTTGGCATGATTACGCCACGGTCTGCCCAGATATACGGACTGAGCGGGGGCGTTGCTGGTCAGGTCACAATCAATGAATACATAGCCATACCGTACATCCTCTGGTGTGGAAGCCGCGGTAATCCAGCCGTTCACTTCTCCCTCTGCAGCAGCAACATCGCTCAAGCGATTCTTCGCAAAGATCTCACAGCCCTGGAACACCGCCGTAGCCGAGCCAAAAATAAAGTCGACATCGCCCTCAATGTAACAGTCCTCATAATATTGGCGCAGCTTCCGCCGCTCCGCCCCGTCACGCGGCCCCCCGAAGAAACTCCGGTCAATCGGCTGCTCGGGCAGCGGTCCGGTAAAGATCGTGTCCTGGTGGCCTATAAATCGGCAATGCCGGAAGGCTGCCCGATCCCCATCCACGTATACAGCCAACGCCTGACCCACCTCACGACCAGGCCCAGCCGAGTTTACGAAGGAAAGCCCTTCAGCAGTAAAGTCATCTGCACCAATAAAGGCCGTGTAAGAATGAAAGGTATGATACAACTCCCCGTTCGGGAACTTCTTGAGCGCATAATCATCATACGTGATGATGGTCTGATCGGCTCCCGCACCGACGAGGTGAACCATCGGTTTCTCGATGTACAGTTTTTCAATATAGGTGCCTGGCTTTATACAAATCGTATACTTTTCAGTGCAGTCGGCCGGAATCGCATCAATGGCAGCCTGAATAGTGGGAAAATCGCCGCTTCCGTCCGCAGCAACCAGGTAACCATTCCTGTATAGATCCAGATCCGATCCAAGTGACAGAGGTTTGTTCATGGCAATCGCTCCATTTCCAGAGCAGCCAGCAAGAGCGGTGCCACACCCATGAACGAGTCACTCACAATCTGCTCGCCGACATAATAACTGTACGAACCATCCCGATCCAGACTGAGCCCTGCCCCGTGACAGATCGCGTTCAGCTTCACACCTTCCTCCGTTTCTTCCACCAATCGGGACATCAATCCCTGCCATCCCTTCTCTGCCGCCTGCCTGAAATGCGGCTCAAGGTAACGCAAGCGAACGCCCTTCGCCATGGCGTACACAAACATGCTTGAACCGGAAGCTTCCAGATAATTGCCCTTGCGGAATCCCTGATCCAGCACCTGGAACCAGAGTCCGCTCTCCTGCTCCTGTACACGTACCAAGGCATTACACATGCGCTCGAAGATGCCAATGATTGTGCCCCGTTTCGGATGATGAATCGGGAAGTGCTCCAGACTATCCACGATCGCCATCGCATACCAGCCCATCGCCCGGCTCCAGAAATGCGCGGAGCATCCGGTTACGGGGTCGGCCCAGACCTGCTCCTTCGATTCATCCCAGCCATGATAGAGCAGACCTGTGCGCGGATCACGAGTCTTGCGTTCGATTAGCAAAATCTGATGAGCCACTTCATCCCACAGATCAGGCCGGTCAAACGTCTTGGCATATTGCGCCAGGAATGGAGATGACATATACAATCCATCCAGCCACATCTGGAACGGATAGATTTTTTTGTGCCAAAATCCCCCCTCCGACGTTCGAGGCTGTCCTGCGAGCTGGGCTGCGAGCAGATGCGCAGCTTCAGCGTATCGCTGATCCCCTGTGGTATCCAGCAGCTCGAACAGGTTCTTGCCCTGATTGATCTGATCCAGGTTGTACTCTTCCAGGGAATACGTTCCGATGGAACCGTCCTCCTGAATATACAGATCCATATGTCTTTTCATAAAAGAAACATACTCGTCCTTGCCATATTGCTTGCCGGTGCGAGCCATTGCCATTAGCGTCATCCCCTGAACATATGCCCACCGTTCCGAAGGAAATACATGATAGCCCTCTCCATCACATTGCTGGCAAATCATCTCCGCTATTCGCTCCGACCAAGATAACTGCATCTGTACCTGCATAAAAGAACCCTCCCTGGACCTTGAATGTTGTACTCAGCTTATCATTAATGCTTAACACCTACTGCCGACAAACTGCCGTCGAATGGCGATGATTCAGCTTCGGCTGAATGATGACCGGATAATCCACCTGTTCATCACGGATCAACGATACGATCAACTCTGCCGCCTGTGCGGCCAGTTCATCCAGCGGCGGGCCGATGGTTGTCAATGCCACCTCGGCATACTGCATATCCGGCAGATCATCATAACCGATTAACGAAATATCATTCGGCACATTGTAGCCAGCTTCCAGCAAAGCCCGCAATGCACCTCGAGTTACCAGGTTGTTCAAGCCAATAAACGCCGTTGGCGAATCGGGTTCAAACGTATAATTCCGAATAGCAAAATATCCGTCCTCCCAGGAGGAATGTGCAGGTAGCACATGGCGTTGATCAAAATCAAGGCCTGTGCGCTGCAACGCTTCCCGATATCCTTCAAGCTTGATATTTTGGGAGTTTCCAATGAAACCAATTCGGCTATGTCCCAGTGACTTCAGATGCTCAACCGCTTTGTATATGCCCTCTTTCCGGTCTATCTTGATGTAAGGGGAGTTCGGGGCCTCATCTGTACCAAGCACGAAACATGGCATGTTCAGTGTCGCGAACTTTTTCCAGAAGGCATCCCGATTGTCCAACGCATAATCCCACAGAATGCATCCGTCTACGCGAAGCTGGCTAAAAACATCCAGCCCATCATCCGCGACGACCAAAATCATCTGATATCCCCGCTTCTTCAGCTCCGCGTGCAGATTGCCCGATATATTCGAGAACAACGGATTGCTCAGTTCATCAAGAACAAAGCCAATAATGTTGCTTCTGCCGGTGGAAAGCTGCTGAGCCATAATGTTTTTTCGATATTGATGCTTCTCCGCAACCGCGAGCACCTTCTGCCGCGTCGCCGGTTTGATGCGGGGATCACCGTTGAGCGCCTTGGATACCGTGCTGTAGCTTACTCCCGCCAGTTTGGCAATGTCCTTAATGGTTATCAAAATCAATCAACACCTCTCAACCCTTGGGAAGCTTATTGCTGTGCAGCCTTATACCGGTCATATTGCGCCTGTCTGCCGGCAATAACCTGCTCAATGTTCATTTTTTTCAAAGTCTCAATATAGCTTTCAAACTGGTCCAGACTGGCATCTCCACTTATAAATTTGAAGTTCATCTCTTCCACATACGTCGTAATATCCGGCATGGACATGCTCTCTACATTCGCTTCATCCGGCAGAGCATATACAAATGGGAACGGTTCGTGGATGTAAGGCTCCAATTCCTTGTCGAGCTTGGCATGCCATTCGGCCACAACGGAATCCGCCGAATCTGTAGACTGAATGTTCGGCAGATTCACGGGACCAATGCCGAGTTTCTGGATATAGTCATTATCTTTGCCTTTGTCCGTGAATGTCTTCACGCCATTCTCTTCGGTGTACGTATCATCCTTGATTCCCCAAGTATAATACGTCTGCGCTTCTTCACTCACCGCATAATCCAGGAAACGGAAGGCGAGCTCCGGATTTTGACTGTCCTTGGAGATTCCAAAGATGCCGCTCACGGGTGTACGTCCAATATAAAACTGGTCTCCATGCGGTCCTTTCAGTGGCAGAATGCCTTTGAAGATCGGCTCCGCCGGATCATAATCCTTGAACAGCGGGCTGTAGACCATCGACATGTACCAGCTAAAATTAAACGTGGCTCCGGTTACATCCTGCGAGATGCGGGAGGTCACCTGATCACTCGTGGTACTGGCATAGTCCACCCCGAGCAGGCCTTCTTTGTACAGCCCATTCAGGTATGTCAGATATTCCTTGTAGGCAGGCTCATAATAGCTGAAATGTACCTTACCCTGGTCATCGGCATAGAACTGATTGGACAGATCAAGACCAAAAGCAGGACCAAATGCCATCGGCACAAACTTGGATTCCATGGACAACGGTATTTCATCCGCCTCACCGTTACCGTTCGGGTCGTCTGTCTTGAATTTGCGCAGCATCGCTGTGAACTCATCCAGTGTCGTGGGTTCGTTCAGTCCCAGCTTCTTCAACCAGCGTTCATTCACCATAAACAAGGGCATGTAGTTTTTCGTAAGCGTTTGCTGCGGAACATAATACATTTTACCATCTGGCGTCGTTAAACTGGCTTTGACGGATGGGGATTTGTCGTATATTTTTTTGAGATTTACACCATACTTCTCCACCAGGTCATTCAGCGGAATAAACAGACCACTGTTAATGTATTTCATGAGCTGATCCTGATCCGGCAGATAGACGATATCCGGCAATCCCGTTCCAGCCGCAAGCCTTGGATTCACCGCATCTGCATAATTCTGCGGCGGAATGAGATCCCAATCGACTGTCACCCCGGCATTACTCTCAATTTTCTTCACAATCTCGGCAGTAGAAAGATCCACATTGGTCGTCCATGCGTTGGTCCCGAGAATTGACAGCTTGGCATCTTTCTGGTCGGTTACCGGACCTGCCCCTGTGTAGTTGAACGTCGGCTCCGAACTTGGTGAAGCACTGCCCTTATCTCCCCCTGCTCCTGTACTGCTGCTGCATCCGGCGAGACTGATAGCAAGTATCACCGCGAGAACACTTTTTCTTCCGGCCCCTCTGATTATCATCCGTTATTCCTCCTTGTTATGAACAACCTTGGGTGATGCATGGTGATCAATAAGGCTATCCTTTCACGGCTCCGAGGGTAATCCCCTTGACGAAGTACCGCTGGATAAAAGGGTAGATCGTAACGATTGGCAGAATGCTGACCACAATCGACACATACCGAACCTGAAGTGTGGACACCGCCAGCGCACCCGTGGTCATCGTGCCGCCCATTTTTTGCATGACCTCCGGTGATGCCATAATCAGCACCCTGCGCAGGAACATTTGCAAGGGCTGCATATCCTGTTTGCCCAGATATAGCAGGGCTGAGAAGAAGTTGTTCCAGTGGAATACGGCGTAATATAACGTCAGCACGGCAAGCGTTGGCTTGATGATGGGTATCGCCAGGCGATAAAGCATCGTCAGTTCATTGGCCCCGTCTATACTTGCACTTTCGAAGATTTCATTCGGAATGCCCTCGAAGGCTGAGCGGCAGATCATGACGTTAAACGTAATGACCAACACAGGAAGCACCATCACCCAGCGGGTGTTATATAGACCCAGTGACGTAATCAGCATGTAGACCGGGATGAGTCCGCCCGAGAAATACATGGTGAAGGCGATGAAGAAGTTCAACTTTCTGCGCAGGAAAAATTGTTGTCTGGATAACGGAAATGCAGCGAGGCACGTAGCTACAATATTCAGCAGTGTACCTATAACGGTGTACCACAGGGTGTTGTAGAAGGACACCCACAACTCCCGGTACTGGAGCACCATTTTGTACCCGGACAAGGTGAATCCTACCGGCCACAACGTAACTTTTTGTTTGTCGATCGCATCAACCGAGCTGAATGAAATGCTGATCACATACAGGAAAGGATACAACGTGACGATGACTGCCAATAGGGTCAGCAGGTAGACAAATCCGTAGAATAACCGGTCACTTCTTGATTTTTGCATACAGGTCTCCTTTGGGTCGGGATATGGTCTTACCAGAGTGACATCTTGGTCAGGCGCCGGGTCATCGTATTGGCCGCGAACACAAGCACAAAGGTGATAATGGAGTTGAACAGGCCAACGGCTGTCGCAAATCCGTAGTTCTGTCCTTCAATCCCCATCCGGTACACGTAGGTGGATAACACGTCTGCGGTCTCATAGGTAGCTCCGTTATAGAGCAGATATACTTTCTCGAAGCCTACGCTCATAATGCCGCCAAGCGACAAGAGCAGCAGGATGACAATCGTTGGTTTGATACTGGGAAGTGTCAGGTGCCATAGCTCCTGGAATTTGTTGACGCCGTCAATTTTGCCGGAATCGTACATTTCGGGGTCAATGCCCATAATGGCTGCAATGTAGATGATGGAGCTGAAGCCAAAGCTCTGCCAGATATCGGAGCTGGTGAATATCGTTCGAAACCATCCGGCGTCCATCATGAAGTTCACTTTCTCCATACCGAGCTTGGCAATCAGGGTGTTCACGATCCCGTCCGTGGGTGACAGGAAGTTAATAATCATGCCCGCGACAACGACGGTAGAGATGAAATGCGGAAGGTAGGTGACGGTCTGGGCGAACCGCTTGAACGTCTGATTCTTGATCTCTACAATACAGACGGCGAACAGAATGGGAATGGAGAAGCCGAACAAGAGTGGCAGAAAGGCGAGCAAAAACGTGTTGCGCAGCAGCCTCCAGAAGTAGATCGAATTCACGAACTGATCAAACCACCTTAGGCCCACCCATTCCCCGCTGAACATTCCCTGCCCAGGCATGAAATTACGGAAAGCCAGCAGCATACCCGGCATGGGAACATACATGAAGATGACGTAATACAGAAAAATGGGTGAGAACATCAGCAGCAAATACTTATCCCGTTTGATCAGGCTGAACAGCGTGGACATGCGACTTTTCACTTCATAGCACTCCCCTTCGAATCGAAATTACAACGTTTGAATTTCTGAACATAAACATGCCACACCATTCTTAATGGAAGTCATCCCCTTAAACACAAAATCCATTTAATTCCTTTTAAAATCGGACATTACGACAAGTAAGAAACGAATGAAGAAGAAAATCAAAACATAAAACCATAATTACAACGTTGTAATTTTACCCTGAATGTATACGCTTACACAAACTATTTTTCCCATCTTAGCAAAGTCCATCTGGTTTGGCAACAACAAAAATCAGTGTTTGCCTGCGAAGATATCTGCATACTTTTGCCGGTCAGGAAGACCTGTTAGTGGGCAAAAAAGGCGAGAAAAAAGGGCAATGAACGTATTTCTCCCGTTCTGCCCGGCTTTTGTCCTGTCTCCACCAGCGTTCTGGCGCAGCGCAGGATTGTTCTATTTTTGAAATGTATACCTGTGGCTTCAGCCTCTTCGGATTCTACATCTGGTTCCGATACTCCATCGGTGTTACACCCGTCACGCGCTGAAACGCTCTGTAGAACTGACTGACATTGGAGAATCCCAGCCTATAGCTGATGGTGGTCACCGAATCTGTCGTAAGACGCAGTCGTCGGGTCGCTTCCTCCACACGCAAATTCAGCACGTACTGATACGGCGTTGAACCTGTCAGTGCCTTAAAGGAACGCATAAAATGATATCTGCTCTGGTGCGCAACCGCCGCCATGGATTCAATGTCCATTGGACTTGTATAGTCACTGTGTATATACTCCAGCACGCGCCGCAGATGGGGGTCTATGAACGCGCCGCCGCTGCTGCTTGTTCGCTGGAGCAAATTCTGAAGCTGCCCGCATACCTGGTCAGCAGATCCCACGCTCTCCGACACACCTAATCCTGCGGTTGCCATCGTAAGGTTACTCCCATTGTGTTGACCAGTCAGCATCCGTCCAAGATATGTCTCTACCGCAAGCTCCGTTTCCTGTATCTGCAATGGTTCCGGCGCATCGTCCAGCAAAATGGCGTTCCAGCCTCGAAACAGTCTGCTAATTTCAGCAGGATCGAAGGTTTGTGTGGTCCGAAATTCGGTCTGCGCCCCTTGCCTCCCTGGATCCTCCAAGCCGCCAACTGGCGGATTACGAAACTTGATAACGATAACCGCGGAATCCGAACCAATCTCGAAAAAGTGCTCCATCCGGGGATGCGCAATAATTCCCAGTCCTGCTTGCAGTGGATAAGCCTGCTGTTCCTGCACCAGATGGCATTGTCCTCTTACAGGCAACGTAACCTGATACCAGTCATCATGCACATGGGGTTCATTGGCGAATCCGCCAGAAGCCTTCCACAATTCCAATCCATTCAGCATCATGTTTAATTCCATCGTTTCCTCACCTGCTGACATTATAGCAAATCGTGCTCACTTTCCAAGCACTTTTCACAAAGACAATATCTGTCTGTATCTTTTATCATGGTAAAAAAATAATTCGAGGTGATCTCCCGTGGCACAAGCCGCTGTAAGCAAAATGCAAATCAATCACTCCGCCAATTGGGCGCTTGCCGGAGTCAGCTTCGCCCATCTGCTGAATGATGCGATGCAGACTGTTGTTCCGTCTGCTTTTCCGCTGTTCCAGCAAACCATGCAGCTCAGTTTCGCCCAGATGGGCTGGATTGCCTTCACATTAAATATTACCGCATCGGTCCTACAGCCGCTGGTCGGTTATATGTCTGATCGCAAGCCGATGCCGATCCTGCTGCCCGGCGGCATGTTATTCTCCTTGATCGGTGTTCTCGGCTTTGCCTTGTCTTCCGAGTTATGGATGCTGCTTGTCTCCGCAGCATTGATTGGCATAGGCTCATCCATCCTGCATCCCGAATCATCACGCGTCGCCCATCTGGCGGCTGGTCGTGGACGCGGAATGGCACAGTCCATCTTCCAGGTCGGTGGCAACACAGGTCAGGCTCTCGCCCCGTTGCTGGTTGCCTTTATCCTGCTCCCGCATGGACAGCTTAGTTTTCTGTGGCTCATGGCTTTTGCCCTGATCGGGATCGTTATCCAATCTTCCGTTAGCCGTTGGTACAGAGACAAATTGGCAGATAATCGCAGCCATCAGCAACGGCCCGTACAAGCAAACGGCATTGTGCAGCCTGCGGTCCAGCCTGTAAGTCGGGGATTTATCGCTTTTACAATGGGGATCCTCATCCTGCTGCTGTTTTCCAAATTCGTATATATTGCCGGTATGACCGGATACTATGCATTCTACTATGCCGATGCGTATAACCTGCCTCTTTCGCAGGCACAGATCTGCCTGTTCGTTCTGCAATTTGCGGGTATGGTTGGAACCTTGCTCGGCGGCCCACTGGCTGACCGTTATGGACAGAAACCGATGATCTGGTTCTCGATCGCGGGTACTGCACCATTTTCACTGTTGCTGCCTTATGCGGGACCTGCTCTATCCATGGTATTATGCGGCATGATCGGTTTGATTCTGATGTCCGGCTTCAGTGTCATCATTGTGTACGCACAGGAATTGCTGCCGCGTCATATCGGGACGGTATCGGGATTATTCTTCGGCCTGTCGTTCGGCATGGCGGGACTCGGATCGGTTGTGCTCGGCTCCCTGATTGATGTGACCAGCATTTCATTCGTCATCAAGCTATGTTCTTTTTTGCCGCTGCTCGGGGTGTGTGCTGTATTCCTGCGCCGAGATCGGCCAAGAAACGCCTAATATACATTGAAACGTCAATCGTTTTGTGACTACAATAAGGTCAGGATAATGGAGACAGAGGCTAAACAGAAGGAAGGAATAATCCATGATCATTGATGTACAGCATGTTACCTGGAAAAGGGGACCGATCACCCTGCTGAACGATGTCAGCTGGCGTGTAAACGAAGGCGAACATTGGGCATTGCTTGGCCTGAATGGTTCCGGTAAAACCACACTCCTGAACATGATCACCGGATATCTCTGGCCGACAGAAGGTACGATATCTGTGCTCGGACACCGTTACGGGGATGTAGATTTGCGTGAGCTGCGGAAGTCGATTGGCTGGGTCAGCTCCTCCCTTCAGGAGAAATTGTATGGCACCGACCGCACCCAGTATGTCGTGATCAGCGGCAAACACGCCACAATCGGACTTTACGATAAACTGTCAGACGAGGATCTGGATCAGGCACGAGAATTGATGCATACACTCGGCTGTCAGCATCTGTGGGATCGCGAATACCGTACCTGCTCTCAGGGGGAGAAGCAGAAGCTGCTCATTGCCCGAGCCCTGATGGCTAACCCGCGTGTACTCATTCTGGACGAACCCTGCAATGGGCTCGATCTGTTCTCCAGAGAACGGCTGCTTGAAAGTATCAGTGAGCTGACGCAGAAGCCAGATACCCCTTCGCTCATCTACGTGACTCATCATACGGAGGAAATATTGCCTGTGTTCAGTCACAGCCTGTTGCTCCGGCGGGGCGAGATCGTAAATAGCGGATTAACCAGTGAGTTGATGAATAGAGACGTACTGAGTAACTTTTTTGAATCCCCTGTGGATGTGGATCGGCATGGAGAACGTGTCTATGTAAGAGCATCGGAAACATAATTTTTGATATCTATATAAATTGAACTAAACATTTACACGATAACGGAGAGGACAGAAATAACCTGAAGAAGCGGAGCTAAAAGCTTTCTGTAAGAAAGCTGCATCGGAAGCATACACCTCGCCTTTATCCCCGGATTTTCCCTATGAAAAGGGAATCAAAAAAATCTGGGGATAACAGCGATCGGAAGGTTGTTCTGTCATCGGAGTGGCAAGTGTAAATATTCTTTAGTTCAATTTATCTATTCACAGTCAGAACAGTCGAAACAGCCCAAAATCTTATCCACATGTGGACAGGTTATTGGGCCGTTTGGCTATATTTTGAATTATCCACAGTTTTCTGTGTACTATTTCCGGGCAGACAGGAATAAAAACAACGGAATCCGCTGTCTGCGCAGGTACGTCTCCTCGTTCACAAAATATTGACGCTGAGGCGCCGATTCCCGCAGATGCTGTACTTGAAATCCTGCCTGCTGTAATGCCATATAGTAGGATTCGATAGAGCGATGCATTTTTTTCACCGTACCTCCAAGCCATTGCTGCTCCCGAAATCCCTCAACAAAATACTGATCGACAACCCAGTTGGTTCGGACCCCCGAAGGCTGCAACGTCGACGTGATCACAGGATGTTCTACCGAAAATACGAATGTGCCATTCTCTTTTAACGTGTGATATACCTTGCGAAATAGGCTGTCCACATCCTCAATATAATGAATCGCCAGTCTGGATATGACCAGATCATATGTATCCGCAGGATAGCTCCAATCTTCCATATACGCTTGCTCAATCTGGGCGTTCTGACCCTTTATCGATTCATGGGCAGCCTGAATCATATTCACTGAGCCTTCAATTCCTGTATAACTACCACCACGGTGGTCGGGACCCAACAGTTCTGCTCCGAACCTCGCATCCCCACAGCCGAGATCCAATATGTTTTTATCCTCAACGTCTCCGATTAACTCCAGCATTACAGGCTTCTCCAACGTATCATTGGCATTCTCCTGCCACTGGCGGCGTTCCATATACTTCTCAAAATTGGCCCCATCTTCGTAAAAATCCGATCCCCGTTCGCTCATTGCGCAACCCTCCATTACTGTGATGAAGTTCAGCTCTCCTATTCAGCCTGGAAGATTATACAGAATATCAGCATATGTTTCTACAGCAAAAAGGCTGTCGCCCGAATTAATTCAGCAAACAGCTCTTACACATTAGAAACATGATTCATTCTGATTGATCCATATAAGGCCGGCGGCCGCCCTTTTTGACGAATTTCCAATCCACTTCAATATTGTGGCGCATCCGGCGCAGCAGATTAACGGCTGTCTCGATCTCTTCCTCCGTTAAGCCCTCCAGCGTTACCTGATCGGAATGCACACCCTCCCTGCGAATAAAATCCCAGGCTTCAAGACCAGCATCAGTCGGAAATAACAACTTATTCTTTTTATTACCCATTGCCGACTGTTTGATGACAAACCCGTCCGCTTCCAGTTTGCTAATGGCTCTAGCCGCAGTGGTGCGATCCACTTTGATTAATTCAGCCAGTTGGTTGGGAATAATGCCGGGATTCTCGCAAATGCGATAAAGGTACAAATACTGTCCACGAGACAAATTTAAATGTTGGAATTCAACGTTGCTGATCGAATCCAAACAGCGGGCAATCATACCGATTTCACGCAATACTTCTTTTTTTTCAGTCAATGTATTCACTCCCCTATATAATTGTTGCATTCGCAACATAATTGATGATATAACTAAATTGCATCCATTTAAATTTTAAACATGATAACACGTGGAACAGGTATACGTTCATGCTATCTACCAGTTTACCATGTCAGGATAGAATTACTATTGACCAAAGGAGAAACATTCATGAATACAACTGTTGTTGAAGCTAATAACCAAGATTTGCTCGACGCCTGCTTCGCCATTCGTACCTCCATCTTTGTTGAAGAACAGGGTGTACCAGCCGAGGATGAATTCGATGCCTATGATGCACTGAATACGGAAGCAAAACATATTCTGCTCTACGTAGACGGCGTTCCTGCTGCTTCATCAAGACTACGTGTGGTCGAAAATGTTGCCAAATTGGAACGGATCTGTGTCATGATCGATTATCGGAAACATGGACTTGGTCGTGTGCTGATCGATAAGCTGGAGCAGATGGCTCTCGCTCAAGGATTCGAGAAAGCCAAGCTGCACGCACAGGTACAAGCCTCCGGGTTCTACGAACGACTCGGATATACGGCTGCCTCGGACGTATTCATGGAAGATGGCATTCCTCATCTGCTGATGACCAAGAACTTAAAATAAATACAAAAAGAGCATCCTCTAAGGTCAAGAAAAAGACTTTCGGATGCTCTTTTTGTATTCTAATGAACCCAGCAAGCGCTATTAATGGAGATTCAACTATTTTGGGAATGTAACGAATCGTACACACCTTATTTTCTGTTTAGCCACCTAACTTGCACCTTCTTATATGGATTTGACTGGAATAACGCGACTGGAGTTCGTTAGCATTTCTAATTCACGTATTTTGCCACATTAAGGTGCGATGAGTTCGTTAGATGTAGCGCCACATTGGGAGGATGTCTAGTAAACGTGTACTGCTGACGGGCTGGTACCTCGGTTCTTCGACCTGTGCGAAACCAAAAAAACTCGCGCCAACCCATACGCGGATGGGCGGCGCGAGTTGCCACGAGGTTCCACCAGAAGCCAGGCGTTAACCTGATTTCTTGGCTTGCATCTTATCCCAAAGCAAGACGACCTGGCTGAGATTCGGCGGCGTTATTTTTCATCTGTTTACTGCGCAATTGTCCGCAGGCCGCATCAATATCGGTGCCATGTTCCATACGTACTGTTGCATTAATGTTATTCTTTTTCAATGTATCATAGAAGCCCAGAATGGACTCTTCCGTACTCCGCTGATACTGACTGTGCTCATCCACCGGATTGTAAGGAATCAGATTGATACTGACCATACTCTTGCGGCTGGACAACAGTTCAGCCAGTTCTGCCGCATGTTCCCGCTGATCGTTGACGTCCCGAAGCAAAATATATTCAAACATAATACGCTTGTTCGTCGTAGCCAGGTAATAATCCACCGCGTCCATCAATTGTTCAATCGGGAAGGCCCGGTTGATCTTCATGATCTGTGTCCGCAGCTCGTTATTTGGTGCGTGCAACGATATCGCCAGGTTCACCTGCAAACTGCTATCTGCAAATTCCTTGATCTTGTCAGGCAGTCCGCTCGTGGATACGGTGATCCGTTTGGCCGCAAGCGCCAGCCCTTTACGATGCTTGATCACTTCAATAAAGTCAGTCATGTTCTGGAAATTGTCAAACGGCTCGCCAATTCCCATCACGACCACGTTAGTTACCCGCTCGCC
Organism: Paenibacillus sp. NPDC057886; assembly: GCF_042796655.1. NCBI lineage: Bacteria > Bacillati > Bacillota > Bacilli > Caryophanales > Paenibacillaceae > Paenibacillus > Paenibacillus sp. NPDC057886. The sequence continues at coordinate 582,338 of NZ_JBHVMZ010000002.1, forward strand.
TTGGCCAGCTGCATCAAGATACTGTTGTACGTGCATAATCTGTTCCACAATCTCACCACCGGACAGATCGCGGCTCTTCTTGATCAGCCCGCTCGCGCAGAAGCTGCAACCAATGTTACACCCCACTTGAGTGGTTACACATACAGTGAGACCATATTTTTGGCGCATTAAAACTGTTTCAATCAGATTGCCGTCCTGCATACGCAGCAGAAATTTTACCGTGCCGTCAGCGGATTCCTGCTTCACATGTTCACTCAGCGAGTTCATCGTGAAATGCTCGGAAATGACATCCAGACATTCCTGACGCACGTCCGTCATCTCTGTAAAATCGTGCACACGCTCCTGATATAACCATTCCCAGATGCGGGAAGCACGGGATTTCTTCTGTCCGTGCTCCGGCAGCCAGTCACGTAGTTGCTCTAATGTTAATCCATATATGGATGATTTAATCATGTTATTGTCCTCTTTTCGCAAAAAGCATATGGCTCATCGGTTCTGTCGAAAAAACCTCTACTCTGTATTGTCCCAAAATTGACGAGGGAACACAAGGGCTTTTGCATTTCTTCCAAGAGGTTTTATTCATGGCAAATCTACACAGTAACTTACTCCTCCACTTCAATTCCCAACCGTTTAGAAGTGAATAATACCGGAGGTGTGCAGCAGAACCAGAAGCACCAGGATTGGCGCTACATAGCGCAGCATGAACAACCATACCCGGAACCAACCTGCACGCAGGCCGGATGCTTCGGCAGCCTTTTTCCAGAAGTAACCTGCAAAAATGGTAACCAGCAATCCACCAATCGGAAGTAAGATGTTGGACGCTACAAAGTCCATCCAGTCGAACACACTCTTCGAGCCGATTGTCCATTCAGGGAATAATCCGAGCGACAATACCGAAGGAAGCCCAACGATAAAAACAGCAAGTGAGATGGTCCATACCGCGCGGCTTCGGCTCCAGGACAATCTCTCCATGAAATATTTCACCGGAACTTCCAGCAAGGATACCGCCGATGTTAACGCCGCAATCGCCAGAAGCACGAAGAACAACCCACCGAACACGAAGCCCAGCGGCATGGCTGAGAAGGCTGCCGGTAGAGCCACAAAGATCAGCGATGGACCCTGATCCGGTGCAATCCCGAAGGAGAATGTCGTTGGGAATATGATCAGACCCGCAATGAACGCATAGATCAGGTCACCCGCACCAACAGCAACGGTTGCTGCACCGAGTGATTGATTTTTATCAACATACGAACCGTATGTCACGAGAATACCCATACCCAGCGATAGGGAGAAGAAGGCATGTCCAAGCGCAACCAGCGCAGATTCGGTCGTAAGCTGCGAGAAGTCCGGATTCAGGAAGAAGGAGACTCCCGCACCAGCTCCTGGCAAAGTCACTGCACGAACCATCAGGATAATGAGCAGAACCAGCATCGCCGGAATCAGCACTTTGTTAAACTTCTCGATTCCGTTCGATACCCCTTTGGCTACGATCCAGCCTGTAATCAGAACTGAAATCAGCTGCCATACAATTGGCATATAACCGCCTACAAAGTCACCAAATTGCCCAGCATAGTCAGGATTGTTATACAGCGTGCCGCTGAATGACGTCACAGCATATTGCAGCGTCCAGCCTGCAATGATGACATAAAAGGAAAGGATGATAAACGGTGTTAATACTTGCAGCAAACCAGCCGCTAGCCACCCTTTTTGCCCACCTGCCTTGATAAAGGCTGTTGCTGCGCTCCCTCTGCCGCTGCGACCAATCGCAAGCTCAGCCAGCAATACGGGTAGACCGATCAACAGGAGACAAACGATAAAGAGCAGGAAAAACGCAGCGCCCCCGTTCTCCCCCGTAATATAAGGAAACTTCCACATGTTGCCGAGACCCACTGAACTACCAATGGCAGCCAGGATAAATCCGGCTCTTGAGAAGCGTTCACCTTTGCCCGGTTCGTCTTGATTCAAATTGGAATTACTGGACTTACTGAAATTCATTATATCTACTCCATCTGTTCTAAGATTTTCCGTTATTATATAACAGTCATCCCCTCAGGTCATTCGAAAATCGAAATTAATCGAAATGTTATTTATTTACAGGAATGTCTACATTAAATATGCTGCCCTTGCCTTCTTCGCTTAACAAAGCAATCAGCATGCGACATGTAGTCCACTGAACCCCCTAATATGCAGTATATGATAAAAAGGAGTACGCCAACCCTGCCCTGTAGTTCGGTAATTCCTCAGAAGGCTGCAAACTCAACTTTCCAGGCGACCACCAAACCGTTAAGAAGGAGGAACCTCCTCAAAGGCTCCTGCTTCTCTGCTTTTAAATCCGCCGTGCTATTCACTGGCTTTCAGTAAACTTTAAGCTTCTGGCGGGGCGACGTATGCCCTAAAATTCATCCCTTTTTCAGCTTGGTCAACTATACTTGCACCAATCTCAATCGCCCATGCTGAGGAGGAGAAGGATGAACACACTGAGCTACAGAGATTCAAATACCCAATGGAACAGGCATTTCTGGCTGTATGCCGCTCTAATTTTCACAGGAGGTCTATTGCTGCGGTTGTACCTTGGAACACAATTCAGGGGTTATATCGGAGATCAGTCTCTGTTCGTCTATTGGATGAATGCCGTCCACCAATACGGGGTTCGCGAATCATACCTGTATGGAAAAGATCAGAACTATCCCCCCTTGTTTATCTTCATTCTGGGGTTGTACCGCTGGATACTGGATGGACTCGGCATAACCGCCTCAGCTGGCCATCTGTCCATGAAAATACTGCCTATCGCCTTCGATATGCTGTCCATGACGGTCTTGACCCTCACATTCAAAAAGCTAAGCTCTGGCGCACGTTTGGTGCTGCTTGCAGTTCTTTCCTTCAACCCCGGTCTGCTGGTCGACAGCGCCATGTGGGGACAGATCGACATCCTGCACAGTACATTAATGGTGCTGTCTACCGTTCTGTTACTAAGTAATCCTCTCTTGGCGGGTGTATTGTTCTCCGTAGCCCTGTTGGCGAAGTTTCAGGCGATCGTCATTGCTCCGGTCATCGGTATTGTACTGCTACGCCAGCTTTATCACAGGCAATTTCGCGGCATACTTCTATTTGTAGCGGGATTAATGATTGCTATCCTGCCTGTTCTTCTCTATTTTGCTGCAAACGGAACCCTCGGCACCATGCTGACCAACGCATACGGAAGCGCAGTTAATATGTACCCGCAGCTTTCCCTGAACGCCATGAATATCTGGTATCACCTGCTTGGTGATCCGGGAGCAAGCGATGCAACGGTGTTATTTGGCATAGTGACGTACAAAATGTTCGGTTTGCTGCTGCTTGCCATTGCCGTGATTGGAGTAGCGGCCTATCTGCTGCTGATTAAGGAAATTCGTATTACATCTCTGCTCATTGCAGGTGCGGCTGTGAATCTCGCCTTCTTTATGTTGCCTACGGAAATTCATGAGCGCTACAGCATCCCTGCTTTGTTATTCTTTGTTCTGGTTCCGTTCTTTGAACGTAAATGGATGTACGCTGCAATCGCCTTCTCCCTGACTACCTACGTAAATATTGCCATGATCATGAGCACGGGTTCTGGTGGCGACTTTGGAGCTGAGGAAGGGCAACCACGCATCGGTGGTGGGCATGGTAACTTTGGCGGAGGACATGGAGCGAGCTTCAGCATGCACGGTTCAGGACTGACCAATGATTTGATGTATGGCATAGGCATTTCCATTGCGATGATCCATATCGTGATCCTGCTCTGGGTTGTATATGCCATGACCCGTGAAGTTCTGGATGGACGGAAGAAACGTAGCTGAATATTATCCTGCAAGAACAAAAAAAGAGGTGTTCCAGCAGCCATTTCCATGGTTGCCGAAACACCTCTATTCCGATTATATTTTAATTTCAAGCAACTCATATTTGATAATGCCCATCGGCGCATTGACATGAATGACACTGCCTACTTCTTTGCCCATCAGTTCTTTGCCAAGCGGGCTTTCGTACGATATTTTGTTATCGGCAACATCCGCCTCGGCCGGACCAACCAGCATGTATTCAATCTTCTCGGCAAATTCAATATCATTAAGCAGAATGGTTGAGCCAATGCTTACTTTGTTCGAGTCGATATTGTCCGAAGTGATGACTCTTGCTTTGGTCAGCATTTTCTCCAGAATCAAAATGCGGGTTTCCATAAAAGCCTGATCATCTTTGGCTGAATGATACTCACTATTTTCCTTCAGGTCACCGTAACTGATCGCGAGTTTCAGACGCGCCGCCAGTTCCTTACGCTTCACCGTCTTTAAATCCCTCAGTTCGTCCTCCAGCTTTTCCAAGCCTTCCTGTGTCAAAATCACTTCATCATTAGCCATTTTTTCCATCTCCTAATCCTGCTTTCTATCTATATTCTAACCTATATCCACTCCAAACGGTTAACATACCAAGAAAAAGAAATAACGCTCCCATTCATGGAAAGATGTGTATGCGTCTCTCTTAACTGTACCGGTACAATTGAGTTAAACCTGTGTATTCATTTTAGCCGTTCACTTTTACAATGAATTCAGGGCAGCAGCAGTTTATAACACGCCCACTACATGACTCGAGGTGATCTGGATGAATGTTACATTGACTCCATCTGAAATACAGGCCTACCTGAAACGGATAGGCATTAATGATATCAAGGAACCCACACTGGGATTCCTATCCGAAATCCAGCAGGCACATGTGCAGCATCTATCCTGGCAAACAGTCGATATTTTTGCAGGTCGGCCTGCGGGCATTGATCTTCAAGAATCTATTCAGCTTATATTGCAAGGCCGCAGTGGTTACTGTTTCCATCTGAATGGCGCGTTCAGCGTTCTGCTTCGCTCTTTGGGATATACGGTGCATTGGCATCGGGCCGGAGTTCAGCCATATGGAGAGCAGCCACGTGTGAACTCGTTCCATCTCGGGCTGTCGGTCTCTTTGCCAGATGCAGACCCGAATGTGGAACGTTGGATTGTGGATGTTGGTCTGGGCGGCATGCCCTTCGAACCACTTCCTCTTCGTTATGGAACCTATGGATCGGCACCGTTTACTTATACATTAATGCCTTCATCTGTAGCTTCTGGCGGATGGAGACTTGAATATGAACCCAACGGGCCAAGTGAGGGTGTCGACTTCGATCCCGAAGAACTTACCAGTCTGGAAGAGTTCATTCCCAAGCATGAATTCTACAGCCAGTCAGCCGATTCGCCTTGGCATAACGCATTTTTGCTCCGGCAAAGGGATGAGAGCGGTAGCAACGAGCTACGTGGATGTATGCTCCGGACGCATGACCGCGATGGTATCCACAAAATGGAGATTCAAACCTACACTGAGTGGAAAGACGTATTGGCTGAGAAGTTCCACGAACCGCTGGTGAATTACACGGAACTGGAACGTGAAGAAATGTGGGGTCGGGTACAGGCTGCACATGAAGAATGGAAGAGTACACAGCGGGCATGAAGCGACACGGGCAGACCCCATAAACCGATGAATATAAAGGAAAGTCTGCAATTGATGCCGAATACATCGTCAGGTGATAAATGATGATAACGATTCAAGTTCTTCAAGTTCCGGCAGAATTGCCGGAATCATACTGGAACCTTTTTCTGTCGCAGGTATCTGAGGAAAGAAGAGGACAAGCTTCACGTTTTGTACATCAGGCGGATGCTTATCGCTCTGTTCTGGGTGAAGTGTTGACCCGTGTGACGCTGAGCAAGTTGACTGGCCTAAAGCCGGGAGAGCTCTCCTTTACCCGTAACAAATACGGCAAACCTGCACTCAGTAACTATGCTGATGTTCAATTTAATGTCTCGCACTCTGGTGATTGGATTGCTTTAATCTCTGGCGGTGACGCTGATCTGGGTGTGGATGTGGAAAAAATAGCGCCAATCGACATGAAGATTGCGGAGCGCTTCTTCTCTCTCACGGAGAGCAAATTTCTGGCTGCGGAGCCCGCTAAGATGCAGCTGGAGACCTTTTACCATCTATGGACGCTGAAGGAGAGCTACATCAAGGCCGTCGGCATGGGCCTATCCATGCCACTTGATTCATTTTCCATGATCCGCAATGCTGACGGGAACTGGCACTCGCCAGAAGCGACCTCTTATCCATTCCTCAGCCTGCGACTGGATCACGGGCATATGTTAGCAGCTTGTTCCGCAGGAGAAGATTTGCCTGCCCATCCGGATGTCATCACAATTGAAGAGTTGTATCAGGCATTACTATGAAGGAGGGGCCACAGATCCCTCTCCTCCAATAACAATCATGCTTAAAAATCCCTGGCGAGCCCGCCAGGGATTTTTTTTGAAGCTTGGGATTATTGTGATTCCTGCGTCAATGATGGAGTTTTCTTTTGCCTCCGAAAAAGACCCTGACCCCTGTTTTTCCGTATCGTTGCAGCTGCGTCAGCATCGCTGATTTTCAGGGCAAAACATAGACCAATCAACAGAAACGCAGCAGCTCCCAGCAAAGCCAAACGGTAAGCCAGCATATTCGGCTCCATCGCTCCAGCAGCAGTCACCGTCGTTGTACCCACGCCAGCCAGAACAGCAGACAATAAGGCCATTCCAATCGCGGAACCCAGCCGATTTTGCACCGTGAACCAGGTGGAGGCTCGTCCCATGGAAGGAGGAGGGATTTGGGCAAACGAGGCAATCTGCACTGCGCCTACCGTCTGTCCCAGGAAAATCCCTACGCCAAACAATAACGCACGAATGAACCATGGATTCGTATCCACAGTGATCTGACTAAGCGTAATGAAAATTATAGCCGTGCAGATCAGACCCATGGATATCAGCTTACGCGGACCCAGCCGCGGATACGTCCAGGGCACAAGCTGCGAAGCAATCATAAGTCCCAAGGCTTCCGGGAATGTGGTTAGCCCTGTCTCCAGCGCAGAAGCGTTTAACACATTTTGATACATTAACGGAAACACATACAACATGCCCAGCAGACCCGCTGCCCCGCATACAGATACCAGACCCGAATAGCGGAATAAACGGTCTTTCAGCAAACGTAGGTCAAGCAAAGGCTGCTTCGCGCGCAATTCAGCTACCACGAGCAACGCGAGCAGGATGATCCCTGTAAGGCCGGCTCCAATAATAAGAGGGGAAGTCCACCCTCGCAGCGGCCCCTGACTAAGAGCGTACATCGTCAGGGCGAGTCCTGGGGCAGATAATAACCACCCCGGTACATCCAGTCGACCGGCTCCCTGTTCTCTGTGCTCCTTCAGATACAGCATTCCGAAGATCACCGCTGGAATGCCGACGGGCAGATTCACATAGAAGATCCATCGCCAAGAGAGCTGGTCCACAATCAATCCGCTCACAATCGGCCCCAGGGCCGGGGCCAGCGCGATGGGCAGTACAAGCATTCGGGATACCTTGGCCCGTTCCTGAGGGGGAAAGGTTCGAAACAGCATCGCCATCCCTACAGGAGTAAGCAGACCACCCCCTGCACCCTGCAAAATGCGGAAGAATGTCAGCGTACTTAATTGATCGGCCGTTGCACAAAGTGCAGAGGATACCGTAAACAGTGCCAGTGCCGATAAGAAAACTCGTTTCGTTCCCCAGCGATCACCAAGCCATCCTGCAACAGGCAGGAATACAGCCAAACTCACCAGATAACCCACATTCAAGGTACCCGAAGCAGCCGGGTGAATCCCCAGCTCCTCACTGATGGTTCGTAACGCTACGTTCAAGACCGTTCCATCCATGGCTACCATAAACATCGCCAGTACGTAAACAATGCTCACGATGACCTTGGGATTCAGACTGAATTTCATCTGCTAGCCTCATGAACGGCTCCAGGCATACCGATTTCATCACAAAGACTTAACGGTTTCAGGTCTGTCCATTGCTCGGCGATGTAATCGAGGCATACCCGGCGCTTGGCTTTGCTTAGCATTACAGTCCAACCCGCGGGTACTGCAAGAGATGCAGGCCAGAGGGAGTATTGCCCCTCCTCATTGATTAACACCAGATAATTGCTGTCTTCATATTCAAATGGGTTGCTCATCGCCTTATCCTCCTATTTATGTTGAATTTCGCGCTTGTTCAGCTCCTCCAGCTTGGCGGCCAGTGTTCGGCAGATTTCCTCCAGCGGTCCAGGCTGACAGAGGTCTTTGTGACGGCAAGCGATATCATGCCGTTCCAATTGGCCTCCGATATACGCATTCCACATTTCCGGTTCAATCGGGTCAAACCAGTCCGGAATAATGGTGGAACGGAAGAAGATCAGATCCCCCTCGAATCGGGATGGCGTATAGGCCCCCAAGATCCGTACGGAATTTTCATAGGTTTTCCGCAGCTTCATGATTGTCTCTTCATCCAAACTTGCCAGCGCACTGCCCTCACTGCGCAATATACGCATAGCTGTTGCCATATCCAGCGGCCCATCCCCAATGCTGTCCGGATCATAACCACCCAGTGCAAGCAATGCCGTTAAGGCTTCTTCCTCATCCGGTTCTCCGCGAATCGGCAGATAGTGGCTCGGATACGCATCCAGCATGGCGAGAAACTCCACTTCTTCCCCTTCCGATTGCAGCTGCACCGCCATGGCCTGTGCAACATTGCCTCCGAGGGACCAGCCCAGCAGGCGGTAAGGCCCCTCAGGCTGTACCGTGCGGATATGACGGATGTAGTCTGCCGTCATATCTTCCAGTGTAAACGGAAGTTCCTCAACCTCAGCAATTCCTCTGGCCTGTAACCCGTAGAGCGGATACTCCATGCCCAGATGTTTCATCAGCCCGGCGTAACACCAGCTAAGTCCTCCTGCGGGATGGACACAGAATACAGGCAGATGCTCTCCATGCGTTCTGAGCGGCAACAGCACCTGAAGCGAGCTTTTTCCGGAATCCGAATCCATCTCCAATCGCTCCGCCAGTCCCGCTACCGTAGCTGTTTCGAACAAAATGCCGATGCCTGGCTCCCGTCCCATCGCTTCACGAATGCGGCTCATTAAGCGAACAGCCAGCAGCGAATGGCCACCCAGCTCGAAGAAACTGTCGTCAATGCTCACACTCCGCATCCCCAATACTTCGGCAAACAAATCACAGAGGATCTGCTCCTGCGGGTTGCGAGGCGCTCTGCCACCTGTCGTTAATTGCATCTCCGGTGCAGGCAGTACCTTGCGATCCAGCTTGCCATTCGGTGTAAGCGGCAGGCTCTCCATCGCTACAACCGCAGATGGAACCATATAATCCGGAAGACTGGCAGACGCATGACGACGCAAGGCAGTCGATTCCGGTATCGTCCCTGTGTCCGAAGCCGGAACGATATAAGCTACAAGACGTTTATCCCCCGGCTGGTCCTCATGGACGATTACAGCAGCCTGAGCCACGCTTGGATGCCTTGCCAGCACTGCTTCAATCTCGCCAAGCTCAATGCGGAATCCACGAATTTTCACCTGCTGATCCGCCCGGCCCAAATAATCGAGCGAGCCATCATGCAGACGCTTCGCCAAATCTCCTGTCCGGTACATACGAGTACCTGGCGGACCATATGGATCAGCAACGAATCGCTCAGCTGTAAGATCAGGTCGATTCCAATAACCACGAGCCAGACCTGCTCCGGCTACATACATTTCTCCGGTTACTCCTGTCGGTACAGGCTCCAGTTGATCATCCAGCACGTATACCCGAAGATCCGGTATGGCGCATCCAATCCAGCTGCTTGCACCTTCGGTAGAACTACCTGCATGCAGTTCCTTGTAGCTGACGTGAACCGTTGTCTCGGTGATGCCATACATATTGATGAGTTTTGGCGCATCATCAGCATGGCGCTCGTACCAATCATCCAAGCGGCCCAGCTCCAGTGCTTCGCCTCCAAAAATGACATAACGAAGTGCGAGCTGCTGTCCCCAGGCCGGATTTTCCCGGTCAGCCTGCATAAGTTGGTAGAACGCAGATGGCGTCTGGTTCAATACGGTCACCTTTTGCTCAGCGAGCAATTCCAGGAACGCTCCAGGTGAACGGCTGATCTCATGAGGAACAACAACTAATCGTCCTCCATGAAGCAGCGGTCCCCAGATCTCCCATACGGAGAAGTCGAATGCATAGGAATGGAACAAGGTCCACACATCACTCGCGTCAAAATGGAACCAATGCTGAGTAGCATCCAATAAACGGATGACATTGGCATGCGGAATAACGACCCCCTTCGGCTTGCCTGTCGAACCCGAGGTATAGATCATGTAAGCCGGGCTCAGGGGGGTTACACGCCCATTGCGTTCGCTATCCGCTGGATTTCGATCATCCAGTATCCCCAATTGCTGCAGGATATGCGGATCGTCCATATTAATACACTGGATTCCCGCTATCTGCGGAAGCAAGGTGTACACTTCTGTACTCGTTACCATGACTTTCGGTGCTGCGTCTGTCAGCATATGTGTCAAGCGGTCTGCCGGATAATTGGGGTCAAGCGGCAGATATGCGGCCCCTGCTTTTAACACAGCGAGAATACCCACAACCATTTCAACGGAGCGAGGCAAGGCCAGTGCTACCATTTGCTCCGGTGTCACGCCTTGAGCGATCAGTAATCTGGCAAGCTGATTGGCTCTTGCATTCAGTTCCCTGTAATTCAACGTAATATCCTCACAGGTCATGGCAGTCGCTTCCGGATGAGCTGCTGCTTGTATCTCAAAGCGCTCAGCTATGGTCAGTTGAGCATCTTCACTCAGCGTAAAGGACCATTCTTTTTCAAGCTGCGCCTGCTCTGTCGGAGTCACGACATGAAATCTGCTGATCCGTTCATCCGTCTGCTGCACGGCATCCTCAAGTACCTGCATCAATCGGACCACAAGTTCCCCTGCAGTAGATTTCCGGAAGAGATCCGTACTATATTCCAGTACACCTTCAATTCCGGCTGGAGACCCGTTATGCTCACGCCGCTCTGTCAGCTCAAGGGTTAGATCAAATTTGGATGAACCCACACCATGCATCCGGGTCTCTGCTGTAACACCCGGCAGATCAAGACGAATGTCAGGTGTGTTTTGCAGCACAAGCATGACTTGGAAGAGCGGATGTTTGGAACGGGATCGAGGCGGATTCAGCACTTCAACCAACCGTTCAAACGGCAGATCCTGATGTTCATATGCAGCCAGGTCGACTTCCCGCACATGGGCCAGCAGCTCACGGAATGTTGGATCACCTGAAGTGTCGGTGCGCAGCACAAGGGTGTTAATAAACATTCCCACAACTTCATCCAGCGCATCATCGCTCCGTCCGGCAATCGGTGTTCCTATCACGATATCCGTTCCTGCCCCCATTCGGGTAAGCAGCAAGGAGAGTGCCGAGTGCAGCACCATGAATAGGCTGACTTTATTCTCACGTGCAATGACCATCAGTTGCTCATGCAAACGTTGACTGATCGCAAAAGGTACCGATCCACCGCGATAACTGGACACGACTGGACGGGTGTAGTCGGCAGGGAACGTAACCTGCTCCGGTACATTGGCCAGCTGGTTGGTCCAGAATTCCATCTGTCTTGCAATCAGACTGTCCTGCTGTTTCTCATCCCCTAGCAATTTCTCCTGCCACACCGCATAGTCGGCATATTGAATGCGCAGCGGCTCCCAGGTAGGTGAAAAACCCCGCAAGCGTGACGCATAAGCCTCCGACAGATCGCGGATGAGCGGTGACAATGACCATCCATCCCCGGCAATATGATGCAGCAGCAACAGCAGCACATGCTCATCCGCGCCGATTCTGAACAACTCGGCACGGATACCTGGTTCAGTGGATAGCTGGAAGCTGTAGCGTGACGCTTCTGTCAGAAGCTCGGGAAGCTCCTGCTCCGCAGCAGCGGTTATATTCAATTTCACTTTGACGTCAGCAGCATTCAGAATATGCTGGCTCGCAGAACCCATTTCAGGCGGATACAACGTTCGTAATGTTTCATGACGGTCTACAATATCCTGCAGCGCGTTCTCCAGAGCATCCGTATCCAGCTTCCCGGCCAACCGGGCAACCAGCGGAATATTATACGTCGGATTGGCGCCTTCCAGACAATACATGAACCACAATCTCCGCTGGGCAAAGGAGAGCGGAAGCTCCCCCTGACGTGGAACAGGCTGAATAACAGGTCTCACCGATTTTGCCTGATCCAATCGTTTGGCCAGTCCTGCTGCGGTTGGAGCTTCAAATACACTTCCAATGGTCAGATCTGCACCGAATACATCACGGATACGTGCTGTAATTCGTCCGGCAAGCAGGGAGTGTCCACCCAGTTCAAAGAAATCATCGTCAATGCCCACACGACCAACACCCAGAATCTCAGCGAACAGACTGCACAGAATTTCCTCTTGTGGTGTGCGCGCCTCCCGTCCATTGGCATTTGACAGCAAAGTAGGCACAGGAAGCCGTTTGCGATCAATCTTTTTATTCGGTGTCAGCGGCATCTCGGGCAGTAGCGTGAATGCAGAAGGCACCATGTAATCCGGTAGCGCATCAGCCACATAAGCTCTTAGTTCTGCCAGATCCATACGATTCTCCAGTTCAGACTCAGCCACTACATATGCTGCCAACCGCTGGTTTCCCGGCTGGTCTTCACGGGCCATAACCGTGACCTGAGCTATACCTGGATATCTGTAGATTACCGATTCAATCTCGCCCAGTTCTATCCGGAAACCTCTAATTTTGATCTGGTGATCAGCACGACCCAAATAATCGATGGAACCATCCGGCAACCATTTCGCCAAATCTCCTGTACGGTACATCCGACTGCCTGGTTGACCAAAGGGATTGGCTACAAAGCGTTCTGCGGTCAGATCAGGCCTGCCCAAATACCCGCGCGCAAGCCCTTCGCCTGCGATATACAGCTCCCCTGCTACACCCGGAGGCACTGGCTTCAAACCTTGATCCAGCACATATAACTGCGTGTTGCGAACCGGACCACCAATCGACGGTTTCCCCATCGCCCCTGTCTCCAACGATGCAGCCGTGGAATAAATGGTCGTCTCGGTCGGGCCGTACTGGTTATTGACGTGACACCCCAGCTCCTGCAAAGAAAGCTTCAATTCCTCCGTCAGCGCCTCTCCTCCGGTAATCACGGTTAGCCCCTCGAATCGCCCTGGCCGGCTCGTCACCAAGGACTGCCATAACGTAGGCGTAGCCTGCATGATGGTGGTTCCCAGCTCTCTCATCTTCCCAGCCAGAGCTACCGGATCAAGAATCGTCTCTTTGTGCGCAATATCCAGCCGGGCACCTGTCGTAAGCGGCAGAAATACTTCCAGTACGGATATGTCAAAAGCAATTGTGGTCACCGACAGCCAGTGGTCCTGTGGACCCACTTGTAGTCTCGTCTTCATATCCTCAAGCAGATTCGCCAGCCCCAGATGGGTTACGGCTACGCCCTTGGGCTTACCGGTGGAACCTGAAGTGTAGATAATATACGAAGGATTGAGCAGAGAAGCTGTATTTGTCAGATCATCACCTTCGGGATTACTTCCAGGCTGGCGACTCACTGCCGTAGCAGTATTCGGTTCATCCATGACCATCCTCGGTACACTGGATGTTGTCGGCAGACTGGAAACATGATTCATTACCGTCACCACACAAGCAGGATTGGCATCCTCCAACATGTAGATTAGACGCTCTTCGGGATAGTCAGGGTCAAGCGGCAGATAAGCGGCCCCCGTTTTGTGAACAGCCACAATTGCAATGACCACTTCCAACGAACGGGGAAGAGCAATGGCCACCCGCTTTTCCGGTCCTGCCTGATATCGTTGTATCAATTCATGAGCCAACTGATTCGCTCGTTCATTCAGCTCCGCATACGTCAGGGACTCCCCTTCGAATGTCAGCGCCGTTGCAGAAGGTGTGCGGCGGACCTGCTGTTCAAACCGTGCTGCCGAATTGCTTTCGGCTGTCACCTGTCCCGTTCCATTCCATGTCACCAATACTTGCTCACGTTCGGCAGGGAGCAGCAATTCCATTCGTCCAACCGTTTCCGTCTCCATCCCTTCCTGCATCACCAGGTTCAGGAGCTGCATATAACGAAGCTGATGGTTCAGCAGTTCGGAATCATTGTAGATGGACGGATTGGCATCAAAATCAATACTCAGTCCATGACCATGCCCGTGGTCCACTACATGAATGGACAGATCATCCACCGGGCCAGTGGACAGGTTGTGAATCATGCCGCGCTGCCCCGCAAAGTTTAATTCATGGTGGAATGGCATGACATTAATCATGGGTCCGAACAAACGCCGATTCTCTCCAAGCAGCTTCAGATCACGCCGCAGATCCTGATGCCGATAGCGTTGATGCTTGCGTACCGCCCGAATCTCCTGCACAACCTGTTTCAGCAACTCTGATACGGTCAGAGCCGACTCCACGTTGAGACGCAGCGGAAGCACATTCATGACCATACCCGGAACCCGCAGGGATGTTGATCCCAATCGGCACATCACAGGCAGGGCCAGCACAACATCGGTCGCCCCTGTCATTCGGTGTACGTAGATGGCCGTTGCCGCTACAAACAAGTCCGGCCAAGTCACACCGAACCTTGCCGCTGCCGACTGCATTTGCTCGCGCTGCGGCTGAGTAAGCAGGCCGCTCTGTCTCAGGAAGTAGGTAGATGTTCGCGGAGCCCGTTCCCCCAGACTGACAACATCCGGTTCATCGGCATATCGATCCATCCAGAACTGACGATCCTGCTCTTTGTCCACTGAGCCAAGATAAGCCTCGTCTTCCTGAAGAACGGCCGTCAACGAGCCAAACGACGCCCCCTGCTGCACTTGATCTGTACCTTCTCCTCTTACACTTGCAGAGTATAAGCAAGCTAACCTGCGGGTAATCAGCGAAACGCCGTATCCATCAATCGCGATATGATGGATGCGCTGATACCAGTAATAACAATCATGGCTTACCTGGAACAAGGCCTCCGTGAAGAGTGGACCTGTCGCCAGATTGACGGGATTGGCCAGATCCTTTTTCATCCAGGCCAGTGCTGCTGTGTGGGGTTCCGGCTCCTCCCTCACGTCGATGACATGAAATGTCCAATGATCCGGATTGCTGTTCAAAGACTGCCATGGACCTTGTTCATTTTCGCCATAAACCATATTCAGCGACTCTGCTTCCGAGACGGTCTGTCGCACACTTTCTTCGAATCGTCTGGCGTCTACGCTACCCTCGATGACCACATACTCGGCGGTATTGTACATCGGATTGTCCGGATTCAACTGCTGAGCGAACCAGATGCCGGACTGTGCAGAGGACAGAGGCCAAGCTGTGTCCCGACTGTGCGACGTATGCACGGCCCCGCTCAAAAGTAGTCCCCGTTCGGAAGCACCTTATTTTTGGCCTTATCCAGCAATGCTGCCCATGCCGCCAATGTAGGCAGCTCCGCCAGATCCACGAACGTTACCCCCGCTCCTTCCACTCGAAAGCGCTCAGCCAGACTCATAATACGAATGGAATCCAGTCCCCACATCTGAATCAGATCATCGTGCTCTCCAATGTCGGCAGGCTGCTCCTGGAGCATCTCTCCGACCTGATTCCTTAATTCTTCCAACGTGACTTGTTCAACGCCATGACTTCCGTCATGAATTCGCTCTGCTGCGGATGCCGTTTGCTGCTCAGCCAGTAATACATTCACTTGAGCGGGTGTAGCAGAGGCTTGTTCACCTTGTTTACCTGCATCCGACTTTACTGTTCCTTTAATTACGCCTTCGGCCGTGACATTTAGCGACTCAAGCAAACGCCCGGTTGTCAGTGTTACTGCGCACCGTTCTGCTGCATACGTCAAGGCCATGCGATGTTTTTCCGCCGAAAAATCAGCTACTGCATCCGCAACCAGGAACGCCTGAATGTCTCTCATAAAGGCTTCGCAGGAGGTCATCAGACATCCGATATGAGCATAAATGCCGCAGACGACCAGTTGATCGCGACCATCCCGCTGCATTAGTTCAAACAGTTCTGTTTTCTGGAAGGCGCTATATCGCCATTTGGTCATGAACGTATCTTGCGGAGCAGGTGCGAGTGCATCAATAATTTCTTTTTGTACAGGTCCTCCATCAATCCCCGCACCCCAAAAGTCCAGCTGTAACCCGCGCTGCTCCGGCGTCTGTCCGCCCGGTTGTGCGGAGTAAACCACCGGAATGCCAAGCTCGTGACACTTCGAACGAAGTTGTGAAATATGATCGATCAGCTCCACAACAGGGGACTGCCCTGCCGTAAAGGCGTTCATAAAATATTGCTGCATATCATGAATCAGGAGTACCGAGCGCTTCGCATCCGGTGTCCACGTTACCTTGTTGACGGGAAGCTCCGATTCTACAGGCATTGCATAGGGTTGAATCTTTGGAAGTGCCATGAATATCCCTCTTTTCAGCTTTATTTATCACAAGCATGTTTATCACTGCGCTGTAATGCTATCTATTCGAATTTACAATCAGGATATGGGCTGTTTAGTAGTAATCATCTCGCGCAACGCTTTTTTGCTTACTTTGCCAACTTGAGTTTTGGGAAACGACTGCACAAACTCAATCCGATCCGGTATTTTATAGCTCGCCAGACCCCGATTACGCAGAAAAGATTTCACTTCGGCAGCTGACGGAGCTTCACCGCTCGGCACGATAAACGCACAGGAACGCTCGCCAAGATATTCATCCGGCATGGATACCAAAGCCGCATCATGTACGGCAGGATGGGCAAGCAGATGATTTTCCACTTCCTCGGCTGCCACTTTATCGCCGCCACGGTTAATCTGATCCTTCGCCCGTCCTTCCACAACGAGATATCCATCGGCCGTAAGACTCGCAATATCTCCGGTACGATAGAAACCGTCCGTGGTAAACGATCTGGCGTTATGGTCTTCAGCCTTGTAATAACCACGAATTGTATAAGGACCCCTCGTCAGTAAATGTCCCGATTGTCCCTGTTCCACATCCATGTCCTCATCATCCACAATTCGTACTTCGTCATACGGAGACATCGGCTTGCCCTGAGTGTTAACAATGACATGCAACGGATCATCCAGACGGGTGTAGTTCACCAGCCCCTCCGCCATGCCGAACACTTGCTGCAAGGTACAGCCTAGGACGGGTTGGACACGTGCAGCCACCTCCGCGCTGAATTTGGCTCCGCCAACCTGAAGCACCTCAAGTGAGGGAAGTTTAATCCCCCGGGTAGCCGCCGCATTCAACCATATGAGCGCAAGGGGTGGTACAAGAGCCGTTATGGTCACCTTATGGCGCATAATGAGTGGAAAAGCTTCATCCGGGCTGGACCCGCGTGACAGCACAATGGTTCCACCCGCGTACAGCGTACCCAGGAAGCCGGGTGAGCTCATGGGATAGTTATGTGCTATAGGCAGAACTGCCAGGTAGACACTCTCTGGGGTAAGCCCGCAAACCTCCACACTTCTCCGCAAACTGTAGATATAGTCATCATGGGTGCGGGGAATCATTTTGGACAGCCCGGTACTTCCACCAGACAACTGTAAAAAAGCAACGTCCGAAGAAACCGGCTCATCCGGCAGTGTGACTGATGGTGTATAAACATCCTCCAAGGCCGTAAACCGACCCGCTTCTCCCGCCACGAATACATGCCGAAGTCCCGCAACCTCTGCCTGAACCTCTTCTGCCAGCATGCGGTAATCAAACCCTCCATCCTGATCAGGTATCACATATGCCACGGCCTCAGAGAAACGGGCAAAATACGTAATCTCACTCTTCCGGTGCAAGGGAAGTGCATATACAGGCAGTGCTCCGATGCGGAATAAGGCAAAACACACCTCTATAAACGCCGTAATATTAGGCAGCTGGATAATCACTCGATCATGCTTTCGTATCCCTTTGGCATATAAGCCAGCGGCCAGACGATCCACCCGGTCGTTCAGCTCCGCATAGGTTAATTGTTGTTCACCACTGACAACGGCTACCCGATTGCCATATAGTTCTGCGCGCTGGCGGAGCATTTCTCCAAACGTAATTCCTTCCCAGCAGCCTTCCTGACGATAACGTTCGGCAACTTCCTCAGGCCAGGCCTGAAATCCTGACAGCATCATTCATTCCTCCTTCATACTGGACACAGATGAATCCAAACCCATGGCAAGCAGCATTGTTCCGAATTTCGCTGAGGTCTCTGCCAGCTCCGCTTCTGCTGTAGAACCTGCAACAATACCCGCTCCAGCGAACAGTTTAAGCGTTCTTCCTTCCACTTCCGCACATCGGATCGTTACAGCCCACTCGCCGTCACCGTCACTGTCACACCAGCCCACCATGCCAGTGAATAATCCCCGTTCAAACGGCTCCTGTTCTCGGATGGCTTCCCGAGCGGCCTGTACAGGCGTTCCACAGATTGCTGGTGTCGGATGAAGGGCAAACGCAAGTTCCACTGATGATGTGTTAACATCAGCAAGCTCTCCGTGAATTTCCGTGGATAAGTGCCACATGGTCCGTGTCTGAATCAGGGAAGGCTCTGCCGGGACGGATAGTTGCTTGCACAGCGGACGCAGTGCTTCCGCCACAGCCTCAATGACTACTGCATGTTCATGGCGATCTTTGGCAGAAGCCAGCAGTGCTTCTGCACGGCGGCGGTCCTCAGCAGGGTCTTCACTCCGGGCAGCAGACCCGGCGAGTGGATTGGCTCTTACTTTGGACCCTTTCCGGGTAACCAGCAATTCGGGACTCGCTCCGATATACGTCCGATGGGTTTCATTTCCCAACTCAACAATAGTTCGTTTATCCGTTGTTATATTACCTTTTGATTGAGAGAGCTTCGTCATTGGAACTGCAAATGTATATCCGTGTGTGTTATCCCTGAACAAATTACGGAGTAACTGATGTGTGTCCACAAACGTCTGTGAAGTCACATGCAGTGTACGGGATAACACAACTTTGTGGAGTTCGCCTTGATTCAGATCCATCAAAACGTTGTTTACGCTTTGCTGGAAAACTGCTCCGGCAGGTTCTTCACGTACCGCACAACCCACTGCGGCTGGACGTTTTTCCACCAATGCTCTGGAGTCCGGGGATAAGGGTTCAGCCCATTGGATCTTTTCTGGCACGAATAGCTCCGCAGAAGAATGTATCGGATCGAACGGAATGGCGCCGACCACAATCGGTTTCGTTTGGCCCGAGCGTCTCGCTTTTTCCATCAGCTGTTCCATCCGGTTCATAAAAAGCTGCGTTGCTTCATTCCGCTTTTGTTCAGTAACACTAACCGCGTCCATGGAATCGGGTGTATTCTCTTCCGATATCTCCATGGCAGACCATCGCATCTGTTCCCCTTGAGCTAACAGGGTATGTTGCGGTGAAGACCAGAAAAAGGACGTCCCCTCCCGATATTGTTCCAGAAGGTGTAAGGCGGAAGTTGCAGCAACCGTACCCGCTTTTGACATGATTATCATCTCCTTATCTTGATTCAGGCACCTAGCGTGGCGCCTCCGTCCACACACAAGTTATGCATCGTAATATGTCTAGCCTGATCCGATACCAAAAAAAGCACACTATCCGCTATATCCGATGGCAACGCCAACCTGTTCAGCGGTATGCCCAGTCGGTATGCTTGCGGGGAACCCGCGATAACGGCCTGTGCTCCCTGCTCATCTGCCCACAATGCACGCTGCATATCGGTATCCGTCGATCCTGGAGATACAATATTACAGCGGATATGGTCTGAGGCGTATTCAAGTGCCAAACATTTGGTGAACATGGTTGAAGCCGCCTTAGAGGCTACGTAGGCGGACATGTGCATCCGGGGCACACCTGAAGCGTTAGAACCTACAGTAACAATCGCTCCCGATTGACGTTCGGCCATGTATCGCACCACAGCACGTGACATGTAAAATACACCATGTGTATTCACGTCGAAAGTTCTTGTCCATTCTTCATCTCGGAGCTCACTCACAGCCCCTGTGTATAGTACACCTGCTGCATTCACCAGAATGCCAATCGGGCCTAATGTCTCCTCAATATGCTGGATTGCATCTTCCACGGATTGACGATTAGATATATCCACAGGATAGGCTGTTGCCTGATGACCCTGACTATGCAGATCTGTGACCAGTTGATTCAACTGATCCTCTCGTATGTCGACAGCGGCAACAATAGCGCCCTGCTCGGCAAGCAATCTCGCCACAGCGTCACCAATGCCTTGCGCAGCACCGGTGACTACGGCTACTTTTCCATCAATCCCTGTGTAACTCACTCCTGTTCCTCCCTTGCACTACTGCTCCCTCTCCTGTTGGAGAGATATGTTAGCCTGCCGAACCCGATTGGATCATCCGTAAATCCGTAACATTTCTGTGCACTTGTCTTTTGTCCAATCTCCCATACCCGTATCTCTGATTGAAAAATGCTGCCAACTCTTTACTCCTACGACTCCGGGCTGCAGGCAAAACGCATCGTACGACTGATCAGAAACGGCAATACGGATACATGATTTTCTTCTTCGAACTCGGTATATTTAATGTCCAGACCCGGCTGCTTCAGCGCGGATAACCGTTCTGTAAGACTCGAAGCCTTATCATTGTTGCGCGCAGGATGCGTCTTCTCCTGTTCACCCATGCCGATCCACACCTTGACGTTCACAGGATGTTGCTCCAGACGTGCGACAAATTCCTGTTCCTCCGCCTGCATAACGTTTTGATTCCAGTGAAGCGAAGGACTGCCCGCAATGTAATAGCGAAAAGCCTCCGGTTTCTTAAAAAGCGTATGCAGCACGAACAATCCACCAAGGGAATGTCCAAATATGGCCTGTCTGCTCCGGTCAATCCGGAATTGCTGTTCCATATCCGGCTTCAGCTCTTCTTCAATAAACTGCAAGAATTCATCGGCTCCACCCTGTTTCGGTAAAGGTGTTCCGTCCGAATTCTGTGTATATTCCGTTGTGGCCTGCGGGGTAAAGTCATAGTAACGGTGCGGCGAAAAAGGGCCCGCCGTTGGATAACCGATGCCTACAACAATGGCCGGAAGTGCTCCGGTCTTCTCCGGTCTGCGGCCCTGTACACGAACGGCTTCCACCATCGTGCCAAACACCGAGTTGGCATCCAGCAGATAGATCACCGGATATCCTGAAGGCGGTGGCGCTTCTGCCGGTTGAAATACCATGATCTGATAGGCATGATTGCCGTTGCGTGATTTCATGGTCCATTGTTCGGCACGTGGAATCTGTACGGTGCTGCGTGCGATATGTTCAAGGGTGCCAGATGCGGGTTGATTGGGCTGAAACGTCATTACGGATGGTTCCTCCTCGTTGTTCTGCGTATATAAGTTGAATACTGAACTACACATGCTTATATGATATTGATTCTCATTACCAATTATAAGAGAGTCCATCCTGCTGTCCCATGGACGATATCCAGAAATGATTTTGATTATCTCCATATTCCCACATTTCTGTAACTGACTTGGTTACCCCTGAAAATAAAAAAACTCCCTCACGGGTATACCTGAAACGCTGGAATTTGTCCGGTTTCTGGCACTCCGCGGGGAGCTACAGTTCTCATATTGCGATCAATACATTAATGAATTAAATCTAGGCTCTATTATTGCGTTAACGCCTTCAGCGTATCGTCAATGACATGACCGTAAGCAATCAATCCACCGCCCAGCCACGGAGCGGGCTCCACTGCGTACACATGTCCAGCTTTAACGGCTGGCATGCTATTCCATACTTTCGTATCCGTCATTTCCTTCATGCTCCCCGGACCCTGTTCCACCGTGAAAATAAAGTCGGCATCAATCTCAGGCAACACCTCGGTCGATACCGTTGCGCTGTTCTCCGTTTGCACCAGTGCAGGCTTGCCAAGCCCCAATTGCTGATAAACCACATAACCACTAAAGTAGTTACCACCCATCATGCTGATCCCGCGAGGTGCAAAACGAATGATCGCTGCTTTCTTGCCCTCGGTCACTTTGGCGAGCTTGGCCTTAGCATCATCTACCTTCGCATGGTACGTTTCAATGGCTTTTTCGGCCTCAGCCGTTTTGCCCAGCAGATCACCGATCACCTGCAAAGATTTCTCGACATCACCCGAAGCATTCGTAAATACGTAGGTTGGTGCAATTTTGGAGTAACTTTCATATACTCCGTTCTCGGCATATTGGGCTGTGTGTAGAATAATAAAATCCGGATTGTACGCCATCAGTGCTTCAGGAGAAGGCAATCCACTGGAGAAATCCAGTGTTGGCACTCCGCTCAACTGATCCTGAAGGTAACCATGTCCTTGCGTACCACTCGCCCATTGGGCAACCGGTTTGACACCCAGTGTAAGCAGAGAGTCTTCCAGATAAGGTGCAAAAACACGCTCTGTATGCTCAGGAACGATAACATCATGTCCCAGATCGTCTTTAACAGTTCGTTCTCCTTTGGTGTCTTCCGTGTTCCCTTCGGTTACAGCAGTCCCTGATGAGGCCGTGGTCGAAGCCTCCGTTGTTGGCTGCTCTTTCTGTGCTTCTCCCTCATTTTCTGATTTTGAGCCACAGGCAGACAGCAGACCCGTAATCAATACCAGTACGAGCAAAGCCGAGAAACCGGTACTACGAAATGGACGAACGGAACGGTGTCCGTTACCTTTTTTCTGTTGAAACATGACATATCCCCCTTGATAAACATTCTCATTTAGATAGATGGATTATATGTCATGTAGCCTGGGAATCACCATGGACGTTATCCAGATATACATTTGGACAATATCCCGTAAAAATCAGCAGCGCTTCATCCAGCATGCGCATCACGCCTACGGCGGAGTAGTCAAACCAAGGATCACCTGTAATCAAATGAATCTGGTATTGCCTTACTGCCTTAAGCTGACGCCATACCGGCGAGTGCTGCAGACTGAGCCAGTACGCCCGCGATGCGGCCTCAGGGCAGACCATAACAAGAATCCGATCTGGATTTAGTGCAGCCAGCTGTTCCAATGTTAACCGTGTGTTGGCCTGAACATCGGGGAACGTCTCCAGTTGTAAGCCATTATTGTACAAGACCTCTTCAATGCCCGGATTTCGATATAGATACAGGTGCTGACCATACACTCGGACAACGATGACCTTCTCTCGGCCCACTTTCTGCTTTACAGAATCCCGTGCCTTCTCGACTCGCTGATTGTATACGCTAATCCACTGCTCTGCCTGTTCTTCCCGTTCCAGAAAAGCAGCAATCATGCGTAACTGCGCACGCCAATCCAAGTGATACTTCGGTACAAAACAACATGGTGCAATCTCAGCCAGCTTGGCCTGATCCTGTTCACCGATCTGGTCGGTACCCACAATGGCGTCCGGCCGGATATGAACCAACCGCTCCACGTTGGCCTCAAATCTCAAGCTGGTATACGGGTCGGTCAGTCTCAGATGAGACTGAATCTCTGTCCGGTGCGCGTTATAATAATAAGCGGTCCATTTGGGATCAATCGGCGCAGCGACAGGCATGACATTAAGCGCCAATAGCTGTCCAATGATGCTGGAGGAGCAGGTGGCAATGCGTTTTCTCGCATTTTTGGCATAATCCGAAGGAGATACGCCCACTTCCTTTTTAAATTTGCGGCTAAAATAATACTCATCGCTATAGCCTACTCTCAGCGCGATTTCACGAAGTTTATACCCTGTTTCTTTCAGATATCGTTTTGCACGATTGATGCGAAGATCGGTCAGATATTCCATTGCACTCTGTCCGTAGGTCTTCTTGAACAAATCCACGAAATATTTCGCACTAATATTGGCTTTGTGGGCGAGATCCGCAATAGACAATGGTTCGTCATAGTGCTCGTCCATATATACTTTTACCTTGGCAAGATCCGTCTTGGGACTGCGGCCGGTAACGGGCAACTGCGCAGGGGTCTGCGAATCATTTTCCAGTAACATAAGGCCACTCCTTTCGATCTGCTTGATCGGTTTGATATGAAATGTACAGGGCAATACTGCCGATACTATACTAGCTTAACGAAAATGATAATCATTATCAATTAAAATATCACATTCTTTTCCACCCAGTCAATCCATATATGGAAAAATGTACACAGTGCGATGTTAGGACTATCCAGTAAACGGCAAAAAAGCTAACTGCGTGTTTTGGGCACGAATTAGCTTTTGATGAGGAATTGCATGATTAGTTTTGACAAGAGTTGAATTGATTGAATTAATCACGGCTCCGCAGCTTGCCGAGCAGACGAATAATTTCAATATACAGCCATACCAGCGTAACCATTAATCCAAATGCACCGTACCACTCCATATACTTCGGAGCACCGTTGTCGGCACCACTTTCAATAAAGTCGAAATCAAGTACCAGATTCAGTGCGGCCACAATAACGATGACGACAGAAATCCCGATTCCGATCAGACTGTTGTCATGCAGATAGGGAACGGTAACCCCGAACAAACCAAGAACGAAACTGAGGAGATACATGATCATAATACCTCCGGTTGCTGCTACAACCCCCAGCTTGAAATTCTCCGTAGCTTTAATCAATCTTGTCTTGTATGCCATCAGCAGCGCAATAAAGACGGCCATGGTCAGCAAAGCAGCTTGCAGCGTAATGCCGTTATACAAGTATTCATACGTAGCCGAGAGTGCACCAAGGAACATCCCTTCTGCCACGGCATAGATCGGCACAAGGTAAGGCGCTGCAACAGGTTTGAATGAAATAATCAATGCGAGGATAAATCCGACGATTGCCCCTCCATATGCAAGGGGAAGCACTTCCTGCCCATTAAAAAACATCATCCAGGATGCAAATGCACTGCCCAGCAGGATTACCAGCGTAATAAACGCCTTGTTTACCGTACCGTTGATCGTCATACTAGTTTGATACCGATCATCTCCATATCCTCTGGAGTCTTCAAACGTACTATCTTTGAGTGTGGGGTTACCGCTACGTCCGATCAAAATAATCACCTCTTCTATGTATTTGGTTAATTCAGTAATGCCATCTCTACGTTCTACATTGCCAAATCTACGAATTGCATATTGAAAAATCTAATGCTTCTAAGCAGACGTGGGATGCAATCCACAGATCACATCCTTGTCTGTTGACGCAAGGTATAGGCTATATGTCCCAAAACTTTGCGAAGAATGCTTTTACACGTTATTCAGCATTTTCATCATTTGCTTCCAATTCTTAACGCTCTTGGGGCATATTCGAAATACTTATTTGTACAACACTTTATCTACATTGTATTTCGCACGCATCGTGTTGATGATATAGGTCTCGTAAATTTCGCGATCCACCGGATCTTCAATAACGCATACTTCAATGGTGGTTACTTCCTCGCGGTGTGACTTCATTGGTGATACCGTATCTTCAAAATGTTTCTTGATGCGCGGTCTTAATTTCCGTGCTTTCCCGACAAATAACAACTCACCAGCGGCATTGTAAAACATAAAGATACCGCCTTTTTCCCGTGTAATCAGGTGGAAATCGGTGAATCCATAAATGTGGCTAAGCTGTGGATCAGCCTGCTTCGTGATGGTGACATCTGGTGTTGGCACAGTAATATTAATCAATAGGCTCACTTCCTCATTATCTATAGGTTTACATCCTATCATATATTATAAAGGGAAACCATTTCATTAATAAGAAGCAAGATTCAAGCTTTTTTCAACTATTACGACAAATATTTCAAAAAAAAGGTTAACTTCCCTGATTCAAAGTGGTACTATAGGGGTATGAGGAAGAATTTGGGCACTAAGACATATGTCTTTATATCTACTTCCGTCTATTGTACCCTATGATTGATCATCTTTTTCATACTGAATTCTGTTACGCGCGCACGACAAGAGTACAGTTAGCAAGACCTAGCCTTATAGCTTTCCGATTCATCATCTACTCGACCCTTGCAGCAAGCAAACGTAGAAAGATCCTAGATTTACGAAGGTAGTATAGAATTGGATTCACCTAGAAAGCCTGCAATTATAGCCGTACGAGAGTAAATAGACACACGTAGAAGGACAGATAGCTATCGATCCTAGAGAGACTAGTCATGCAACGCCAACCTAGAAAGTTATAGCAGCAGCACTATAAAAGATGGATCACGTTTCACCCCAGCCCGGCATGATGCTAGGGCTTTTTTACGTTTGCGCAAACAACCAACCACTCCCGCAGGGAAACAGAGGTATCGTGGTTCTTTCTGCGGGGGTTATAATATGGCAAGATAGCAAATAAGGGAGTGATGGGATGTATTCCGATCTGCAATTGACGGAGGACCGCCCTGTATATATACAAGTCAAAGATTATATGAAGCGATTGATGCTCAAAGGCGGCCTGCAAGCCAAACAAAAGCTTCCTTCCACACGCGAACTCAGTACACTCATGAAAGTAAGCCGCAGCACGATTCTGCTGGCCTATGCTGAACTGGAGGAAGAAGGCCTGATCTACGCGGTCAAAGGCAAAGGCAATTACGTTAGTTCCACCATTGATGCACCTGAGGCAACATCCGGGTGGCAGCTGGACTGGAACGAACGTGTCAGCGACTACGCAATCCAGGCGGAGCAGTATGATCTGATGAAGCATGGCTCTGGCTCGGAGCGCGGTGAGATTTCATTTACCAGCATTGCGCCAGATGAGAAGCTGTTCGACATGCACAATGTAAAAAGAGCCTTCCTCGACCGAATGTCGCTTGAAGGTGAAGTGCTGCTGAATTACGGATATGCGCAAGGCTACAGGCCTCTTATGAAGTATCTGCTGCGCTATATGGAAAATAAGGGTGTCGACCTGACCGGCAAAGATATTCTGATTACCAACGGATTTACGGAAGGTTTTGATCTGGTACTGGGTGCACTTCGCAAAAAAAGCGGCAGGGCCCTGTGTGAAAACCCGACACATCATACCGCTGTTAAAAATCTGAGGCTTCATCAATTCCATCTTACCGGTGTCGATATGGAATCAGATGGTCTGAATCTGCGACAGCTGGAACGGGAACTTGCAGCAAACCCGTATGATCTGGCCTATCTCGTGCCCTCCTATCACAATCCAACCGGGATCGTCACATCACCTGCCAAACGGACAGAGATCATTCGGTTGATGAACCAGTACCATGTGCCGATTATTGAAGACGGCTTTAACGAGGAATTGCGTTATTCCGGTTCCCACGTCTCTCCTCTGATTGCCAGTGTGGGCAAAGGTAACGGACTCGTGTATCTGGGCAGCTTCTCCAAGGTATTGTTTCCGGGACTGCGCGTAGGCTGGGTCATTGCGGATGCGGCGCTGATTGATTATCTGGAAAGCATGAAACGGGCGCGCAGCATTCATACCTCGACGCTGGATCAGTCGCTGCTCTATCAGTATCTGAGCAACGGCAATTTCGAGAAATATTTGAAGCGGGCCCGTACGGAATATAAGCGTAAATATGAGCTGGTCGTTCGCTGCTTGCGGCAGTATCTGCCGATGTGCCGGGTTTCTGGTGAAGGTGGACTTCACCTGTTCGCACAATTCCCACCGGAATACCACACGAGGGAGCTGCTGGCGGCTTGCAAGGCAAAAGGCGTTACCTTCATGCCCGGGGATACCTTTTATCTTGAACCGGGCCAGGGACAAAACACGATGCGTTTGGGCTTCTCCCGGGTTAGCGATGAGAACATTCGCAAAGGCATTCGCATCATTGGCGAGACTGTTGCTCAAATGAGATGAGGAGGATTACACATGAAAGTTGGCGTGATAATGGGTGGCACATCTTCGGAGCGGGATGTTTCCCTGCTCACCGGACAGGAGATGATCAACCATCTGGATGGACAGAAGTATGAGGTTATTTCGGTAGAGATCAACAGCAAACGGGATCTCATCGACAAAGCCGCAGGGTTGGATGTGGCACTGCTCGCTCTGCACGGAAAATACGGCGAGGATGGTACAATCCAGGGCACGTTGGAGTCACTTGGCGTTCCTTATACAGGCTGTGGTGTCCTCGCGAGCAGCGTATGCATGGACAAAGATATGTCCAAACGGCTCATCCAGCATGCCGGTGTACCTACTGGCGAGTGGCTTCAGGTAAGCAGTCTGGATGAATTGTCATCAGCCACTGTGCAGCAATTAACGTATCCCGTTGTGGTGAAGCCCAATTCAGGCGGTTCCAGCATCGGTACACAAGTGGTGCAGGAACCCTCGGCTCTTCACACCGCTGTAGAAGCGGCACTTGTCTGGGACGAAGTCGTCATGATCGAGCAATATATTGAGGGCGAGGAGATTACCTGCGCCGTTCTGGATGGTCAGATGCTTCCTGTTATCTCGATTCGTTCAAATGCCGATTTTTTCGATTACACCTCCAAATATAATGACGGCGGCGCTGAGGAGCAGGTCGTGCATTTGCCTGCGGATTTGCACAAACGTGTAGAAGCGGCGGCATTAACCTGTTACCGGGTGTTAAAATGCAGTGTCTATGCCCGTGTAGATATGATGATTCGGGATGGCATGCCATATGTGCTTGAGGTGAACACGCTGCCGGGTCTTACACGAAATAGCCTGCTGCCAAAAAGTGCTGCCGCAGCAGGCATTTCCTTTGCCAGTTTGCTGGATTCCATCATTGATCTCTCGTTAAAAGAACGTCATAAGGAGGCAACGCGATCATGAGTCTGAATGTAACGATTCGTAACAGTTCCCCTGAAGATCTGCAGGATATGGTCATTCTTATGGATCAACTCGGTTACCCAACCACGTATGCCGAGATGAAGGAGCGTTATTCACACATCGCTGCGGATTCAAACTTTGCAACGTTAGTTGCCGAAGTCCGTGGCCGTGTCGTTGGACTGATTGGACTACAAACTTCTTACCTATATGAAAAAAACGGAAGACACTGCCGCATCATGGCTCTTATCGTGCATGATCAGTTCAGAAGCTCCGGCATCGGTCGTCGGCTTATTCTGGAAGCAGAGCAATGGGCAGCCACTCATGGCGTAGATTCCTTATCCCTGAACAGCGGCAATCGCCCGGATCGTGAAGTTGCGCATGAATTCTACCAACAGATGGGCTTTACCGCGGGAAGCACCGGATTTAGCAAAAAGCCGCAGGCTTTGCAGCATAGTTGACTGTTTACCAAGTAACAACGAAAACGCCCATTTCCAACACAAAGGTCGGAAACGGGCGTTCTCTATTTCGCTATAAGTAATTTATCTTTTAACCTTCATGGATTCATACGCAGCAAGTAACTCCTCTATAGCCACTCCATTGATCTTCATTCCTGCCACCTGACACTGTTCCAACTGTACGTCGGATAGATCACAGTCATTGAAATGACTGCCCTTGAGGTCACAATGTTCCCAACGCATGGGTACACTGTCTTTGCCGAGATGTGTATCCTGAAAATGAACACCATCCAAAGCACAGAATTCAACCTTGCTATCTGTTAAACGCAAATCGGCCAATAATATTCCGGTCATATTCAGATTAGTGAATTTGCCCCCACTCAGGTTGCAATCGGTCATCCGGGTATTCCGAAGATTGCTGGTGCTGAAGCGTACTGAATCCAGATCAGCCTGGTAAAATTCATTAACCGACTCCCCCTTAACATTGGATAATTCCTCGGATGGGAGCTGGATTACAGATGCTGTTGTTATGATTTTCTCATATCCATATTCATCTTCAGACGCATAGAGACAGACATAACCCATTTTTTCATAAAAATGATGATTATCGCGCTGTCTTCCCGAGGTCTCCAGCTTCCATATCTCAATCTCCGGGAATTCGGCCTCAACAAGTCCGATAACCTGAGATCCTATACCCCGACCATGACAGACGGGATCAATAAAGATTTTATCCAGCCTCGCTTGCCTGCTTCCCAATACATTCACACTGACTCCACCAATGGCGCTACCATCCCATTCTATAACGTAATAGTCCCATTCGCGGATCACGTAACTGTGCATACGAACAGATGAATAGCCTGGTGGACAGATGTTGCTGTCCGGAACTGTGTCTCCTTTAACCCAGACCCGGATCGCATGATCAAAGGCTCTGGTGCATATCTCTGTGAGCTTAAGCACGTCTTTTGGCTGAGCACGCCGTAATTGGATGGTCAAATGATTTTTCATATATAACACCTCTGGGGATTTATTTGGGATGACACGACAAAGAAGAGCACCTCCAATAGAGGCACTCCCCGATTCGTTTCATCATTTCAGAAACGCCGAAGCTCCTCGTAATGGGTCAAAAAGGACACACGTATCCCGTTAATGCTCTAACGGAATTTTTTCGATGTGTTCTTTCATGATCATTACGAGAAATCTGGCATACTCTGAAATCCCCTCTCAACCTAAGGCTTACATACAAATCTTACTTATGGCCGGTCGATGAAAATCCAGCCTGTTTCTTTTTCCTTATCTACAGATGCCCCAAGAGATTCTGCCATAAAGCGCAGCGGGACGTAGGTTTTTCCGTTTTTGCCTACATAGGCGGGTTCAACTATCGTTACTTCCTTGCCTGCAACAGTTGCCTTCTTGGAACCTACAGTCAAGACAATCTCTTCGCCGGTGATATCGTCAATAACGACGATTTTATCCGACCCTTTGGTCCATTTCACTTCAGCATCCAATTCCTCGGACAGATAGCGAAGAGGAACAAAAGTTGTATTTTTAACAGTGATTGCGCCAAAGGATTCGTCGTCCGGATACAGCATGACATTTTTGCGGGTGATTCCCGCTTCATCTTTCAACAGCTGATACACAAGTGAATTGGAATCAAAATTGCGCAACATCTGACCTGGCGTGATATCTCCCTGCATCAGATCAATTGCACCACCCGTTTTGTCCACGGCATCCACAGTCACTGGTCCACCAATATTCCACAGTTCGCTGTCACCGTATACGGATACCGATTTGATCGGCAGATCTTCAGAAGCAGGCAACGCTACTTTGAAATCATAATTCTGTTTACGGATATTCAGTGCGCTGTCCAGATAAAAGTCCAATTTGAGATTGGTCTCTGTTCCGAACACCGTCTTCAATTCAGGCGTTTCGGTCAACAAGCTGGCTAGTTCCTTGTCGTAATTGGCAAGGATCTCGTCAAGCCCCCCCTTAATCATTTCGTACAATGAAGCAACCTCAGCATCCCGCGATTCGCTAATAGTAGAAGGCAGGGCACTGCCGTCGCCATTATCAACCGTGTTGATCGTAACGAGGATAGGGTAGAACACATCATACAGATCTCCAATCAGATCCTTGAGTCCTTGCTCATCCTGAGCAACACTTGTCAGAAACGGTTTAACCATGGCAAGAAGCTCTTCTCCACTGATCTCCACATGCAGCTTGGAGAGACTCAGCGATTCACCGTTAACCGATTCCTGTACCGGAGTTACGGATATATTTTTCGGGTTGGACAAATGCTTCAGCGCAAAGGTCAGCAATTTCGGGGAAAGCTCCTCGATCTGCTTCTCCAATGCCTTCGTATCTAGCATAGGAAGCGTGTCATCCTCCAAAGATATGTATAGAGGCTTTTGCGCTCCGTCTACATCAATGACCATTTCCGATTTATCCATCGACAGATGGAAAGGTAATTTCTTTCCTTGCATACTTAGTGTACCTTTGACAGACGCCGTGCTGGAGTCCTTCACTTTGGCATCTTCAATATCCAATGAAACGGAATTAATGAGTTCAATCGTTTGAAGCGCATCCTCATCGACGAGGTTTGCTGTAGGTTCAATTTTTATATGCATGGACTGTTTGGATTCACCGGACTTGACGGTTGTACTGTTGACAACAGCTTTGCCAATATCTACGCCACCTACGGCCTGACATCCCGTAAGCGCAACCATCATCAAAACGAGTGGTACGGCAATCCACTTCACTAGCTTGTGATTTTTGATACGATCTCCTCCTTAGGAAAAATGTGGTTCACTCCTATTATGAGGGTTATAGGTAATTGTTGTAAACCAGGTAGATAAATAAATACCAAAAAAAGGCCGAACAATTGTCCGACCTCGGGTATGACGTATATTTAAACATTTGGTGTAATTGGCTTCTATAACAAAATGCCTAGTCGAATCATAAAAAGTTGAGTTTATTCTTTTTCTGTATCCTCTGCTTCAGTATCCTCATCGGATTCTTTACCATCGGTACGTGCAGGGGTTTCAAATTGATCCGGCTCGTCGTCTTGAATGGCTTTGTTCTCTTCATTCTGGTCCTGTGTCATATCATATTCCCTCTCTTCTACCGGATTCTCAGGCACAAGCTGTACCTTGTTTCTATCAATAACCGGAATAATGAAGAACTAAACAGACAGAGGTGCGAAATTTTAATTTAGAATTTAGAAAATATAAAAGACAATCCCCTTCCCGCTGGCAGCAGTTACCTGATATAAAGCCTGAACATCGTTCAGTGTCTGAACGATTTCCTGGAATGTCTCATCTGCGTCCCAATCATCCATGACAGGATATACGCCCTCAGCCACCATTTGCTCCAGGCTAAACCGTTCCTTCAATTCTTCAGGCGTCATCTGCTCTAACGCCATGTACGCTTCAAGTACCTGTTCGTTGTTCAGGAGGAACAGATCCATGTCTGAATAGTTCCCCAGATATTGTTCGCCTGCCAAAGGGACCACATATCCCAGAGGAGGCTGCCCCTCTACCACTTCACCAGTCAACGTAAATTGAAGCATCTGCCACATTTTATCGATATCCAGCTCGACCGAACAATCATGCACACTGACTTCACCTGACTTAATGGATTCAATCAATTCATTGGTAACAACAAGATATCTGCCGGACATGCCCATACCCTTATCCCTCCTAATGTATGTACTTCTCTTCTTTCCCATTAACCGTGCATGTTGTACAAGAATCGGGGAAAGAGGTGGAAAGGAACAAAACTTTCAAGGAGGAATGGATATGGCGCGCAAGTTTCTGCAAATGGGCTATACGCGGGCCAGACGTTATACGAATCATAAAGGCGGACGCAAATATTCGAAGGAGGACGGCTCTATCCTGCCTTATCAGAATGATAAGGTGAAGGCTGAATCAGCAGCCATTTTCAAAGCCCAATGAGAGATCGCCAAAACGGACCCCGATTATGTGAAAATGAAGCAGGAGCATCGGGAGAAGTATGAGTCGGAGAACACGCAGGAACATGGGTGAAAATACTTGATTCATGCGGATGTTCATTTTGATATAATGCAATACATCAAGCTGCACACACGAGATTAACGATGTACACCCATCCAAAGGAGCCCTCATGAACCC
This sequence comes from Paenibacillus sp. NPDC057886, assembly GCF_042796655.1. Lineage (NCBI taxonomy): Bacteria > Bacillati > Bacillota > Bacilli > Caryophanales > Paenibacillaceae > Paenibacillus > Paenibacillus sp. NPDC057886. The sequence continues at coordinate 615,461 of NZ_JBHVMZ010000002.1, forward strand.
ACCTAGCCACCATTTCGTTCTGACGCTTGTTTGCATCACCCTGTGTCTGTTTATTCTGCTTCCTTTGCCTGCATCTGCAGCCGAGTCTGAACTTGCCAGACAACATGACATGACGGCTTTTGGTCCCCTTCAAACCTATGTCGATGGGATGCAGCCGGGATGGAATCTGGGAAATTCCCTGGATACGGTTGGACCCGACGAAACGTATTGGGGAAACCCGCGGGTTACCCGCGAACTGATACAGCAGATCGCTGCCCAAGGATATCGGAGTATTCGCATTCCCGTTACCTGGGATGGGCATATTGGGGACGCACCAGACTACACTGTTGATCCGGCCTACATGGCGCGTGTTCAGGAGGTTGTCCGATGGGCGCTGGACGCCAATCTCTATGTCGTCCTGAACGTTCACCATGATTCCTATCTGTGGATCAGCCAACTGGACAATGATCACGATCAGGTGCTTTCCCGTTATAAAGGAGTATGGACTCAGATTGCTGATCAGTTCAAAGACGAGCCGCATAAGCTGATGTTTGAAAGTGTTAACGAACCGCGCTTTAATCGAGGAGCAACAAATGCAGGCGACATGGGCTTAGGCAGCAATATTGATGAGGCGCGACAGCTGGAGCTTTTGTATGAATTGAACACCGCATTTGTTGAACTGGTACGGCAAACAGGTGGAAATAACAGCGAGCGCCCGTTAGTCCTGCCTACGCTGGAAGGTTCACCAACACAAGTGAGACTCGACAGTTTGCATCAGACGATTGCTGGGCTGAAGGACCACAATCTGATTGCTACAGTACATTATTACGGATACTGGCCGTTCAGCATCAACATTGCGGGGCATACCACCTTCGATACGAATACGAAAAATGATGCGGCCAGCACGTTCAATAATGTGTACAATACGCTGGTTGTTCAAGGTATTCCGGTTATTCTGGGCGAATACGGCCTGCTCGGTTTTGACAAGCATACCGATGTCATCGAACAGGGAGAGAAGCTGAAATATTTTGAATTCATCGGCCATCAGTTAAAAGAAAAAAAGATCACGTCCATGCTATGGGACAATGGTCAGCATCTGAATCGGCAAACATTTCAGTGGGCTGACCCGGATTTATTTCAGATGATCCAAGCTTCCTGGACAGGACGTTCTGCCGTAGGAGACAGTGATCTGCTCTATTTCAGAAAAGGTACGCCTATGGAAGACAAGCAATTGACGATCAAGTTAAACGGAAACAAGTTAGTTGCCCTGTATGCAGGTGAACAGATGCTGCATGATGGCACGGATTATTCGTTCAGTGGCACCACGTTAACTGTCAGAGCGGCTGCGTTAACCCGGCTAATTAGCTCAAGTGAGAAGCTTGGGAACAACGGAACACTCATTTCGAAGTTCAATCAGGGTGCAGAATGGAAATGGAATATGATTGTGTCCACGGAGCCCGAGTTGGGCGGCGCAACAGGTACGGTAGACACCTTCTCCATTCCTACCCAATTTCAAGGTGATCAGCTTGCCACGATGGAGGCTGTATATACTTCCGGTGATAACACAGCGCCACAAGACTGGACACCGTATAAGGAATTCTTGACCACATTTGCACCTTCTTATGAGACCAATGAAATTAAGCTCCAGCCCGATTGGCTCAAAGAACTGCACGGCGGACAGATCGAGCTGACATTTCACTTCTGGAGTGGTCAGGTTATTCGCTACACTCTGATTAAGAACGGCAGCCAGGTGATTGGTGAGGTACAAAATTGAGCCTGTTCGAGCGTTGGGACTCAAAGTGCATTTGATTGCAATAGGCGCTGCTGGATGCAGCATGACCTATGCAGTACTGAAGATTGTTCAAATATAGACGCTGCCAGTTGGTATTCCCGCTGGCAGCGTCTTTGGGTTTGGTACGGTTTGGTACGGTTTGGTACGGTTAAGCCTGTGCCTTTTGCGGTTTACCACTCTTCGAACGGGGACGAAGCATGCCCCCTACGATGCGCAGCATTTGTCTGCGCGGCATAAAGCGGGCGAGCTGGGCCGTCCAGTAATTGGAAGCGCCTGGTACAGCATACGGCTTGCCTGACTCCAACGCCTTCATCGCTACTTCCACAACATGCTCGGGCGTATCCCGTTTGCCTACCGAGGCCTCTTCGGCTCCTACTACGTCAAAGAATGAGGTATCGGTTGAGCCAGGGCATAGAGCCAAAAACTTAACGCCTCGCTTCCGGTTCTCTTCATACAACGCCTCTGTAAAAGAAAGAACGAAAGATTTTGTAGCTCCATATACAGCCATGTATGGATCAGGTTGAAAAGCAGCCGTTGAAGAAACGTTGATGACGGTACCGTTCCGTTTTTGCAGCATGCTTGGCAGGAAAAGATGGGTCATGTTCATGACTGCGAGTACATTCAGCATAATCTCTTCCTGCTGCCGTGCACCATCCACCTGCTCAAACATTCCATGCGTAGCAAATCCCGCATTGTTGATTAATACATTGACCTGTATGCCCCGATTCATACATTCCTCATAAACGTATTGTGGTGCATCCGCTTGGGATAGATCCGCTACAATCACTTCCGTCTTCACTTGATAGGTTCGCTCAATCCGTTCTGCCAGTTGACGCAATTTGGACTCCGATCGGGCCACCAAAACCACATGTTTTCCTTTTGACGCCATATCCAATGCAAAAGTCTGCCCAATTCCTGAAGAAGCCCCCGTAATGAGTACCCATTGATTCTGAACCTGCTTCATATTCATCCACCCTTTTCGAACAATCGTTTTTTATCGGAAACACTGTTTCCTAATGAAATCATCGTATCCTCTTATCTTCTTCCTGTCAACTTCTTTTGATCATTTGACGATTTCCAGCGTAAAACAGTAGAATGACGATAAGAAACACGGTTTCCGTTAAACAACAATATGGATGTATGAGGATGAGATAGATGAAAGATCACAATTCGGGTTCCAAAGAATCCGCTCACACGGTCACTACCTTTCAGGAAGCCAGGCTCCAGCACTCCGAAAACCTGCGCCAAAATATTGTGCATGCCGCTGCATCCTTGCTGCAAGAGCACGGTCCCGAAGCCGTCACGGTTCGGCGCGTGGCAGAACGAATGGAGTGCTCCACCAAAATCATATATAACCTCTTCGGCAAGAAAGAAGGGTTAGCCAAATATCTATACATGGAGGGGTGCGCCCTTCTGTCCCAATCGTTTGAATCCGTGCCTCAGCAAGCATCATTCGAGAATTATTTTCGCGATCTCGCTTATGCCTACTGGGATTTCGGAATTACACAATCCAGCTTCTATCAGCTGATGTTTGGCGGTTCATTTGCAGAATTCAAACCAGATGCAGAGAGTCTGCAAGGAACAGCAACTGCTCTTAAACAAATCACGTCCCTGGTTGCGGCCGCAATTGAGCAGGGAATGCTTAAGGAGAATGATCTCCTGCTTGCAGTCCGTATGATCTGGGCCCCTCTGCATGGTGTCATCCATCTGTATCTGGGAGGCCATATTGAGAGTGAAGAAGCCGCCAAAAGGCTATATGATCATACGTTGTCCATGGTCATTCTCTCCCTTGTTGGGGTATCTGCGAATTGATAAGCATTGAACCTAGTCTTATAAAACAAATGAAAAAGGAGCATGCCTAGGCGTAATACACCTGGCATGCTCCTTTTCTTGGTTTAATCTATCTTCTGTATCGGATTCAGCCGATTTAACATGTTTACTGATTCTCGGCTTCCCAACGTGCAATTTCCTTGCGCACGATTGGAGCGACTTCTTTACCGAGTAGCTCGATCGCTCTCATCACTTCTTCATGAGGCATCGTGCCGAGGGGAGTGTGTAACATGAAGCGTGTGATACCGACTTCTTTGCGCAGATAGATAATCTTTTGAGCCACGGTATCCACATCACCCACATACAATGCGCCTTCCAGACTGCGTGCCGCGTCAAAGGTTGCACGGCTATAGTGTCCCCAGCCGCGTTCACGACCCAACATATTCATTACAGCCTGAGCTGGAGGGAAGAATTTCTCTACCGCTTCATCTGTTGTATCCGCAATGAACCCATGAGAGTGGGAAGCCACAGTCAGTTTGGAAGCGTCATGACCTGCATGTGCAGCTGCTTTTTTGTACAACTCCACCAGTGGTGCGAATTGAACGGGGCGACCACCAATAATGGCGAGTACAAGCGGTAATCCAAGCAGACCTGCGCGGACAACCGATTCCTGGTTACCGCCGCTGCCGATCCATACCGGAAGTTTTTCCTGTACCGGACGCGGGTAAATGCCCAGATTGTTAAAGGAAGGGCGGTGTTTGCCTTCCCAAGTTACCTTTTCAGAATCGCGTAGTTTGAGTAGCAAATCCAATTTCTCGTCGAATAGTTCATCGTAGTCGTTCAGATCATAGCCGAACAATGGGAACGATTCGATGAATGATCCCCGCCCTGCCATAATCTCTGCACGTCCATTCGAAATGCCGTCGAGTGTGGCAAAATCCTGGAAAACCCGTACCGGATCGTCCGATGACAGCACCGTTACTGCACTGGTCAGGCGGATATTTTTGGTTTGCGAAGCTGCTGCGGCCAGGATGACTGCTGGTGATGAAGCGGCATAGTCAGCACGATGATGTTCTCCCACGCCATATACATCCAACCCCACCTGATCTGCCAAAACAATCTCTTCAACAACGTCGCGAATACGCTGAGCATGACTTATAAGTTCTCCTGTTTTTACATCTGGGTTCGTCTCCACAAATGTGCTGATTCCAATTTCCATTGTCTATTCCTCCCTGTTATGAAGCGATCCGTCGTTCATCTAACCAATTGTAAGTAGATCACCTTTTGTTATTTACCTTAATATTGAACTATTTTGATGAAAAATACAAGTGCCCCCTGTTTTCCAGAGGGCACTTTTTATTTTTCTAAATAAATTCTTTATCTATACTTAGTTCCATTACATTCACATTAATTACAATGCCAGCCTCCCTAAGCGTTGTTCCATCCACAGTTATAGAGTCCAGTAACTTGGTGTAAACATACTCTATACCACCTACGCCTCTAATAATATCAACCTCATCATTCTCTTCAGGAACCATACCTATTTCCTGGACAATGTCTGCATTTAGCAACGTACTGGCTGATCCTGTGTCGAGCAGGATTTTCTCTAAATAGAGTACTTCTCCTCTATACGTAAGCTGTAAGCTTATAAAAGGCAGACCATATATCTCCGAGATTTTCATCGGGACCTCTTATCCCAATGTACCGCTCTCTCGCCACAACTTTCTGGACGAGAAGTATGAAAAAAACAATATTCCCGTCTTGGATCTTCCTGATGCAATTGACTGTATCGTTTTAATGCTTGTGTGGAATCATCAAATGAATCAATAACCGCCATCTCTTCAATATAACGCTGGCCTTCCCTAGAATGTGCCTTGGTTGCCTCAAAAACGACCCATTCGTTAGGGAATCGATTCTGAACTTCCTTCCATTGCATAGTGACACCTCCAGCCCGCTATTTGATCCCTATTATACCATGTTCCATGATCGATCCAATTGAAATGGTAAGCTACTTTTTCATTTACAAAGAGTATCCATTCTTCTCAAAATCCATTGATTTCATGATTATTTCCTTTTCCCAATGTACAGCAGATGAGACGAGACTCCCAATATCGACGGGTCTTTGGCCGCCTCAATCATGTACTGGATCAACTCATCGTTTTCCCCGCGTTCTTTCCAATATTGCTGCTGCTCTTCTGTGAGCATAGCTCTCAGACTGGACGATCCAATCAGGTCTACCGTTTCGAATCCGTGCTGCTCCATAAATGGGTTGATATCCTGAATGTTGAAATAGTACGCTCCTGTAAACCGTCCTTGATCCGAATGATCGAATGTGCCCTTTTCCACAAAAGACCGGATAGCTTCCATGTGGTCATGCGGTTTCCATTGCTGAGGGAATTGCAAAGAGGTAATGCCCATTCGCATCCGGCTCTGCATCGCTACAAAAACCGTTCCCCCACGCTTGGTGACCCGATGCAGCTCCCGTACCGCAGTCACTCGCTCTTCTTCCGTCTGCAAATGATATAACGGCCCCAGCATCAGAGAGGCATCATACATCTCATCTGCAATACCGCTCAGATGGGTCGCATTCAATACATGAAATCCGTCAAACTGCTGAGTCAAATTCAATTCCTTTGCCTTCTGCTGAGCCATATCCACAGATGCAGGGGTCAGGTCGGACAGCGTGACACGGTATCCGAGTTTGGCAAGCTCCATCGCATATTTCCCTGGTCCTGCGCCATTGTCCAGCACAAGTCCGGTTGCCGGGAGTGACTCTCGGATATAATGCATGTTAATGATGAACTCCAGCGGTTCCCGGTCCAGCCTTCCCCACTCGTCAAATCTGGAATAATACTCAATCACACGTGATCTTTCCATGATTCTGCACCTGCCTTTTCTCAACATTAAGGCCATAAAAAATAAAAACCTGCCACCTCAACTAAGAGGCGACAGGTCTGACCTTCGCGGTACCACTCTTCTTGACCCATGAACAGGATTGGAAAACATGCTCCAACCTATCCTGCCATAGCATCTCAGGACCTGATGACGGAGGTTAACCGTCAGGATCTACATGAAGTCAGTATATAGCATCATTTTCAACATCCAGCCCTTTCGTGTGCTGAACAATGACGATACTCACGTAACTACGGTTCGATTCTGCTGCTCACAGGTGAGTTGGGGAAGGTTGGACTGCCTTGCACCAAATCGACAGTTCTCTGGACCAAACCTTGTACCTTAATACTCCTGATCATTGCGTTTGACTGTTAAATTTTAACCAGTATAATACTTCTAAATATTTCCTGTCAATTCATTTCAAATAACTCCCGGAGGTAATCTCTTCGCCCATGCAAGATGCGATAAATGGTAATATCCTCTCCAATAATGCGGTAGAAAACCAGATAGGGAGAAACAACGATAAAACGGTATCCTCGCTGGATCAGGTTATAATCGTCCTCTGACAAAACAGAACCTATATTGGGAAAATCGGCAATGTTTCTTATTTTCCCATCCAGTTTATTAAGCATTTTCTCTGCCTGTTCCACGTTATCCATGGATATATAAGAGAAAATTTCGTCCAGATCATCAACAGCAGCAGGAGCATATCGAATGCTACTCTGTTTTGGAAGCATCCAATTTTCTCCGTAATCGTGTCATCACTTGCTCGTGACTGAGCAACTCTTCCCCTTCAGCCACCTGTTTCTCTGCGATGAGTAGTTTGGATTGTAACGCGGTTCTGGCTTCCATTCTACGGTACGCTTCATGGCTCATCACGACTAAATCAGCTTCTCCATTGCGGGTAAGTATCACGGGTTCATCCAGCTCATGACAATATTTAGAGAACCCGTTATAGTCCTTGCGTATTGTAGTTGATGGTTTGATCTGCATAACTTCCCTCCGATATCATTATAATCACTTAATTATAACATTATAATACTACTTTAATCATCTTGGTTCCTTTCTCCACATAACAAAAAAGAACCTTCACTTCCACAGCATTGCAGAAATGAACGTTCTTTACGGCTTAAGACAAGGTCAATAACATGGCAATCCAGTGCTGCCTAAGGAAATGGGCTAGATTTTTTTCACAAACTCGGACTTGAGCTTCATTGCGCCCAGGCTATCGATTTTGCAGTCGATGTCATGGTCACCGTCAATCAGACGGATGTTTTTGACTTTGGTACCCTGCTTAACTACCAGTGAACTGCCCTTCACCTTCAAATCCTTAATGACCGTAACGGTATCGCCATCATTCAGGACATTACCGTTCGAATCGCGTACTACTTTAGTTTCTTCCTCACTTTCTTGTTCAGACGCAAGCGCCCACTCGTGCGCACACTCTGGACATACCAGCAAATTACCGTCCTCGTAAGTGTATTCGGAATTACATTTGGGGCAATTAGGCAAATTAGACATATGTATTAAACTCTCCATTCATTTTGTGGCTTCCTCGCAAGTATACGGGAATGCAGTCCATTGTTCCACATAGGCACGACGTTAATCGATTTTAAACTAAATTTAAGATTACCCTGCCCCCTGATTTAAGGAAGGCTCTTTATACTGAAGTTCCAGAAGAAAAATGGTGGAGCATCACAACGAAATACTATTCTTGAAATTCTTATCTCACACGAAATGCTGATATATATTCTATAAAAGGAGTTTCTGCTCATGTCACCCTATGTTTTTCCTGTCCAAACGGCTTTCTTTATTTTTGTCCTTATCGCCATGTTTCTGCTGGTGCCTTGGTTGATCTACGGATATCGGAAAGATGGATTTTTTAGCTGGTCACGATTTGGCGTCAGCTTTTCATTTATTTTCTACCTACTGGCTGCATATTGTCTGGTAATTCTTCCTTTCCCGACCACTCGTAATACATGTGCGCAGCAAGCAGCGGATACCGTATATTACAACCTTGTTCCGTTCACCTTTGTAAAAGATATTATGAAAGAAACACCAATCATCTGGTCTCAACCCGCCAGCTATATTGGAATGATTCAAGGCAGAGCTTTTCTGCAGGTACTGTTCAACGTAATGCTTCTTATGCCACTTGGCGTGTATATCCGGTATTTTTGGCAAAAGAGAACGTACTGGAAACAGGCTTTATTAAGCGGATTCGGCTTATCCCTGTTCTTTGAGATTACCCAGATCACTGGCTTCTACGGCTATTATGATTGCCCGTATCGGCTGTTTGATGTGGATGACCTGCTGCTTAATACTTCAGGAACGGTACTTGGATTTTTCGCAGCTCCCATCCTGCTTGCCTTATTCCCGTCTCGTGCAAGCATACAGGCAAAAAGCGAGCAGATTCTGGAACAAAACAAGGTTTATCCAGTGCCTCAATTACTGGCGCTTATCATTGACGGTGTCGTTGTTGTATTCCTGTCCAATCTGATGTCCATTTTCAATTGGAGTAATACAAATGTGATCGTCGTTACGCTAAATACGTTGATCGCTATGTTGTTTGTATTTTTCTTTATTCCATCATTGCGAGATGGCAAGACTCCAGGGTCGGCCCTAATGCGGTTCAGATATGTTAACCGGGAAACTGGCGAGCCTTCCAGCACATCCCTGTTCAAAAGGCTGCTGGCACTTTACGCCCCTTGGATCTTGGTCACCGTAGCTCAATTCATAACCGACTATGCCTTTCTGAATGAAAATGCAATGCTCGAACCTTATAAGGTGTGGATCTCTGTCGGAATTTTTGGTCTGCATATGCTTATTCTCTTGGTATTGTTCGTTCATGTTATGCTGGTGCTGTTCTCCCGAGGCAAGCGAGCGTTTTACTGTGATGATGTATCCAAGACAAGAGCATCCCGAAAGTAAATGCTGCACTCACACCACTCACAGCACATAGATACAGGCGAAAAATAGTACCGTAGCGGTTCGCCATTAAAGTCGGCAAGTTCGATCCATCATAACAAAAGGTGTGCCTCGTCAACCAATGACAAGGCACACCTTTTGACTATGTGAGATAAAGTCCAGATGGGATCGAACTATAGCCCCAGCAGCTCACGTTTGGAAGCTTCCGGGTCATGAACCAACTCCACTTCATGATTGAAAATCAGCGTAGCGCGATCATCTTCGTAGGCAGGCCAGTTCACACCCGCCGTTTCAGGCTTGCCACTCTTGGCAAACGAAGTCCATGCATCCTGCACCTTACCCGCCAGTTCTGCTGCTGCGGCATCCGGTTCGGCATTCATAAACTTCAATACAGGCAACGTATTAAAAGCGAAGAAAATATCAATACTATGGATTGATTTATGCAGCAGTGGATGCTCCGGCATTACCCAATCAAACCGATACATCCATACAGGTGCATGCTTCTGCTGAGCAGCCGCATATTGTACAGCCGAGCGCCAGAAGAACAGATCCGTCATCACTTGGGCTTGACCATCTGCAGTTTTGGGATAACTGTCCGCAATTGCAGCCCGATTCTCCAGATCAGGTGTCATGAAATCAACAGCCTTCACCATGTTGATCTCTTCGGAGTAAGGCACCTGAGGCTGAATGAACAACGATCCTTCATGCAAAGTGGTTCCGATCAGTACAGGGATATCCTGTGCCGCTCCCTCTTCAACCGCCTGGAGAGGCGATTTCGGAAGTGTATCTCCATCCAGTACGGGCTGGAACAACAGGGCCATGCCTGCACCGCTTTGTTGTTTGACCGTCTCGCCAGCAGCGATGATTTGCTCCACTGGAATGGTTTTGAGTTTATGCAGGTCATCTGGTGTTACACCCAGAACCTTCAACATGCCATCACGGATGGCTGAAGCCTGCTCTGCTGGCACGACTTGTGAGGCTCCACTTTGCATGATGGCACGGTGGAACAATCCTTTGGCTGCTGGCATCGCCATCAAAGCCGCAATACTCATGCTGCCCGCAGATTCTCCGAATACAGTAACGTTATGCGAATCACCGCCAAAAGCCTTGATGTTGTCCTGCACCCATTGCAATGCAGCAATCTGATCCAGTAAACCCACATTGGATGCAAAATCTTCTCCAAGCGGAGCCAGATGCAGGAACCCTAGCGGCCCCAGGCGGTAGTTAATTGTCACGACGATAACGTCTCCCCGGAGGACAAGTTGTGTTCCATCGTACATGGGCTGGCTGCCAGCGCCTGAAACGAATGATCCACCATGAATCCATACCATCACGGGACGTGCATCATGGCTTTCTTTTTCAGGTGCCCAGATATTCAGGTAAAGACTATCTTCCGATTCCACCGGAGGCTGTCCGGATATGCCCTCGGCTTGAGGATTTCTTGGCTGTATATTTTCAGGGCCGAATTGCTTTGCCTCTCTGACTCCATCCCACGACTCAGGTGGAGCCGGAGTCTGAAAGCGTAATTCACCCACGGGTGGTTTTGCATAGGGAATGCCTTTCCATACACTCGCTCCATGCAGAAGCTCTCCTTGAACCGTGCCATATCTTGTGTTCACTTGAAGTTCCCTCATGCACATATACATCCTCTCTACTGATCGATAGTTCCAGCTTACGACTGGTGTTGCTCAGATCCGGGTGTAACTTTGGGCTGACGAAATTCTGTCTAAAAATTTATTAAATAACGTACACAAGGTACCTTGCACTGCTTCAACGCAATTTTGTACGTACTGACAGGCGCGTTTCCACTTATTTGAGTATAAATCCCAGTTGGTCCCATTTACAAGTTTGCTCAAAATCAACCGCCATCGCTACGTTTCACGTGGAACTTTTACAGTAATAATAAAGACTCCGCTGCAACTAACGAGCGAAGTCTTCTATTCCTGCCCTGCATATTTCATCAATTTCCCCGATGTATGATTAATTACCGCCGTTTACTTTTACCGGATAATGAACCGTATATTCCGCGCCTTCAATCCAGCTACCCTTCACATGATCACGCCCCTTAACGACAACGCGGTCACGGTATACATCCACATGTAAACTCTCACTTCCCTCCAGATGCTCATCCTCATCCGTCCAGAGATAAGCTACAGAGGAAGCATTAAACATCGTTGGCATCTGTCCGCTACCTTCGTACATGGTGCGCTGAGCCTGCAATTGCCAATGGGTATGCCCAGAGAAGAGGATGACCTGCGGATAACGACTTAGAACAGCCTTTAATGCTGCGTCCTGATTCACGCCATACCAACCCTGTTCCTTCATGGAACCCGCGACTGTATCCATCAGTGGTTGATGTAGAAAGACGAAAGTCGGCTGCTCAGGCAAAGCTTGCTCAGACAGTTTCGTTTCCAGCCATTGCAGTTGTTCAGTAGACATATGACAATCTTTCGGATGAGGCTGCTCCGTACCCAGGAAGATATAATGATAACCGTTGATCCAGTAGTCGTGGTACGATCCGTTCATACCTGTGATTGCTGTAAAATCGTTCAACCGCTTCTGCCATAACTCTTCAATTGAGATAGATTCCTGCGATTTTTCAATATCATGAGCCTCGATTTGGCCCATATCCCCTGAATGCCCGAGCACCTCACCCACCTCTTGCTGGGTCATTGTAGTCAAGTCCAGCGGCGGATCTCCCCATAAAATGGCTCCGATATCATGATTACCTACGGTGTAACGCAGTTGAGGCAGTGAATCGCCTTGAGCCTCCAATATACGTTGCAACTCTTGGTATTCCTGCGGCAGTCCACGATCGGTCACATCGCCCACATGCATAATTCCGCTGCTGCCATGGCTATACGTTGCGATGTCTTCCAGCGCTTTCTCCAGATGACGGTTATGGATATGATCAGCCTGCTCTCTGACATGAGTGTCAGTGATGACCTGGAAGCTGATTATCGGTTCTTCGTATTTATTTTCATTTCCCATCAGGAATCACTCCATTTCAGTCCAATAATGCCAATCAGAATAAAACCCATCCAGACGATCGACATCGCCTTCAGACGTTCTCCCAGAAAGTAATGTCCCACGATCCCAATCAATGTAATACCTACGCCCGACCAGATGGCATAAGCAACCCCCAGCGGCATATACTTCACAGCAAAATTCAACAGGGTAAAGCTTGCTCCATAACAGGCAAACATAAGAATGGAAGGCCATAAGCGGGTAAAACCATCCGATACCCTCATTAGAATGGTACCGCTCAGCTCCAATCCAATCGCCAGGGCAAGCAGTATCCATCCGGTATATGAATGACTCGTCATCGGTTTACCTCAACTTCCAGCAATTCATCAAACGAACGAACCGTAAGATCGGCAAGCTTGATATGAGCAGGTTCACCCACAGCAATCTTCCAGGCAGCTCCCGCAGCACGAGCCATCTCCATATCACCATCCGTATCGCCAATCACGACAACTCTTGCAGTAGGTACACCCAGACGCTCACACGCCAGCAACAACATGTCAGGAAACGGTTTTCCCCGTCCAACCTGATCTGTTCCTACAACTACGGAGAAAAAGGATTCAATACCCATCCACTTCAAATGACTTAGGGCATTTTCTGTCTCATCCGCTGTGACGACGCCCATTTTCAGTCCCTTGCTACGACACTGCTCAAGAAAGGCAAGGGCGCCTGGGAGGGGCTGAGCAGGGCGTTCCCTATTCATCGCGTATTCTGCCTGTAGCAAACATTCCCTCACGATAATTTTCGCTTCCGCCCAGCTCAATCCTGCACGATAGCCATGCCAAGTTAATACGGCGTAGACTTCCTCCATCGTTCCCATGGCAAGGGGTCCTCGCACATCATAGCCGTTCATGCGTCCCTGCTCATCATGGAATGTTCCCCATATATGAGGAATCTCTGCTGCATTGAACTGAAGGCCACGGGCAGCAAGCTCTTCCCGGAAGTTCTCCATCATACGATCGGTCCAGAAGCCCCACATGGCTGTAAAATCAAGCAATGTCCCATCCTTGTCAAATAAAATAGCCTCAATTGGGGTCGAAAGGCTCCCCAGCGTTAATTCGGGCATCGGTTACGCTCCTTGTCTGCTGAATTACTAAGTCAGAAAAGCGGTACATGACTGCACCGCTCCTCCAAGTTAAGCTTGTTTCCTTGTTATTTCACGCGATCCAATTCTTTTTGAGCCTTTTCTTTGGCTTCTTTCAACGCTTGTGCCGCTGGAATGTTATTAATCTGTACCTGATCCGCTGCATCCTTCAGCGCATCATTGATTTTGCCTCCGGTCGGGTCCTGGAACGGAGCCGAAGCATGGGAAGCCTGCAGCAGTGGAACCTTGATTTGCGGGTTCTCTTCACTGAACGTTTTGAAAGCAGGATCTTCTTGAGCAGATTGACGAACTGCAATGTAACCTGTGTTCATGGACCAAGCTGCTGTATTCGCTGTTTCCGAGAAATACGTCAGCCATTTATAGGCTGCTTGCTGCTGTTCCGGACTTGCTTCAGCCGGGATGCCTGCCATGATTGCACTCGCTACAGGTTTGCCTTGGCCTACACCTTCCCAGCCTGGTTGTTCCATGGCTGCAACGATGCTGAAATCGAGATCTCCCTGGTCACCGCTGGAACCGGTGTATCCGGCTGCTTTATTTTTCATGACATCATCAATGGTTTTATACCAGTACTCCCAGCCTTGGCCGCCAAAATGAATACCCATGGTCTTGTCCTCATTAATCCATTTGCGGAACAGTTCCCACGTCTCTACCCATTCCGGTGAATCAATCGTTACGGTCTTGCCGTCATCACTCAGAATCTTCCCGCCTTTACCAAGCACGGCGTCGATCATGTTATCGCTACCCCACATCGGCTCCCAGCCATAGAAGGTTGTCTTGCCATTCTCCTGTTTGCTCATCTTCGCTGCCGCTTTAGCAAGTGCCTCCCACGTGGTCAACGTGGCAGGATCGATATTATTCTCTTTCAGCGCATCCATACGGTAATACATGATCTGAGTTGTTCCGTACATTGGTAAGAAATACTGCTTGCCGTCTACTTTTCCCTGCTCCAGGAAGGTCTGCACGTAATCTTCCTTGTTAAAGCTCTGATCGGCAGCGATCAGCTCATCGAGAGGTGCATAGTACCCTTTGCGCGCCCAATCGATATTGGAGCTTAGTACAGCGGCGGGTACTTTTTTTGAAGCAATGGCTGCCTGCAGCTTCTGTTCGGTCTCCGTGTAATCGGCTTGTACAATACCTTTCACAACAACTTCACTCTGGGATGCATTGAAGGCATCAATCGTCTTCTTCATGTTATCTCCCAGGTTACCACCCAGACCATACCAGAACTCAATCTCTACCGGACTACTAGATACAGAATCAGTTCCATTCGCAGTAGCTGCATCTGAACCCGTGCCTGTGCCGCTATCGGCTGAGGAACCACACGCGGTGATCAGGGCAAAACTCGCAGCCAGTACCAGCGACATGCCCCCTCTCCACCTGAGCTTTAATTTGTTCCGCCATTTCATACTCGTTTGACCCAATTTCATTTTGATTCCTCCTATATAAAGTATGTTGTGAAAATCAGTTCTTGTTCACGCCGGCAGTAATATTCACACTCTGCATGATAGTTTTCTGGGTAAACAGGAAAAGGATCAGCAGCGGTGCGATGGTAAAGGCACTGGCCGCCATGATCTGTGGCCATGCCAGACCGTAGGCTCCACCTTCCACGAAAAAGCTGCGCAGACCTGCGGATACCAATTGCAAATTTGGGTCTTTGGTGATAAGCATCGGCCAGAAATAGTTGTTGTACTGGTCAATAAATGTAATCAACACCATTACGGCAAACGATGAACGAACCAGCGGCGTCATAATGGTCCACAGAATGCGGAAGTGTGACGCTCCATCCAACTGCCCGGCTTCCACCAATTCGTGAGACACCTGCATGAACGCCTGACGGATCAGGAAGATGGAGAACACACTGACACAGTTGGACACAATCAGTCCGGTATAAGAATCCAGTAATTTAAGTTCACTGAGCACCAAATAACTGGGCAGATAAACGGCGGTACTCGGAATCATGTAACCCACCAGAATGAGTCCGGTGAGCACCCCTTTCATACGAAAACGCATATGGGTGAGTGCATAGGCCATCATGCTGGAGTTGACGACCTGGATCAGACAGATCGCTGCCGCTACCCCTGTACTGTTCAGAATGTAACGGGCAAATGGAGCAGACTGCCACGCATCCACATAATTGTTCCAACGGAACGTTTCGGGCCAGAAGGTTGGCGGGAACTGCCAAATCTCATCATTCGTCTTGAAACCGCTAATGACCATCCAGTAGAACGGAAATGCCATCGTCAGACTCACCAGAGCAAGCAGCAGATAACGAAGTGCGGTAGCAAATCCTTTTCCTGCACGAGGAACCTTCCGTTTCTGCACTTCCTCACGACTATTATCTTTTCTTGTTTGTTTGCTTATAGTGGTCATATTCATCAGTAGTGCACCAGGCGTCGGCCGAGCAGGAAGGATACTCCTGACAGCAGAACGCAGATCAGAATAATAACGACGGCGATGGAAGAAGCCTCTCCCACATTGAAGGACTCAAATGCAGATTGATAATACATATAAAGCAAGGTCCTTGTTGATCCCGCCGGTCCCCCTTGCGTCATCACGTTGATCTGGTCATAAGCCTGAAGCGATTGGATCGTCAGGATGATGGACAGGAAGAACGTGGTGGGTGAGATCAACGGCAATGTAATGCTTCGGAACTTGTCCCAGCTGCCTGCTCCATCAATCGATGCCGCTTCTAACAAATCGGATGGCAGGTTACGTAATGCAACAAGGTAGAACACCATGGACCAGCCAATCGATTTCCACAACGTAACGATGAGAACAGCTACCAGTGCCCAGTTCTGATCTTTCAGCCAGCCGATCGGGGATATACCAACCCAGCCAAGCAACAGGTTGGCCAGTCCCACTTCAGGTTCGAAAATCCATGACCACGCAATAGAGACTGCGACAGTCGGGGTCACCCAGGGGGAGAACAGCAGTGTTCGGAACAGGCCGGAGGATTTAATCTTGCTGTTCATGAGCATGGCCAGCGCCAATCCACCCACAATCGTAGGTACTACACTTCCAAGACCGAACAACAGCGTAACTTTTAATGAACGGTAGAATTCAGAATTGGTTAGCAGATAACTGTAGTTATCCAAACCGACGAATAATTTGTCAGGACTCATGAAGTCCCAATCCGTAAAACTCAGATATACAATGTATCCCAAGGGCCCCAGCCAGAAAATGAGTAATGGGATAAGGGCAGGAAGGGTGAAGAGAACCGCCTCTGTCTCCCTCCATAATTTCACACGCAATTCGCACACTCCTAATCGTCCAAATTTTATTTTATTCCTTTAAAAATCAATCCTTCAAACACCCTTTATTCTCTTCTGTACAAAAATGATTGTATAATACATTTGAAAAAACTAATTCCGGGTTATGTTAAAATAACGCGAGGTCATGTAAAATATGAAAAGGAAACAGGGAGTCCCATCCATATACTAGAGGTGAGATTGTGGGAAAAGAAGCTGCCGAGGACCAGAACCATTCGTCATTGTCCTATCGGCCCGAGCTGAGGGAGAAAGTCATTGGCGCAATTGCCAATACCATGGATCTATACGGAGTCAATCATTCATTTGGTCAACTGTATGGCATTATGTATTTCGAAGATCGCCCGATGACACTGGAAGAGATGAAAACGTCCATGAACATGAGCAAAAGTAATATGAGTTATGCTGTACGTTCTCTTACCGAATCTCAGATGATCTATAAATTGGAGGAAAAGCGGGAACGTCAGGATCAGTATGTGGCGGAAACCAACTTTTTCCGCACGTTTCAGAACTTCTTCGGGGCCAAGCTTCAACGGGAAATCGACGTGATGCAGGAAAGCCTCCGGGAGGTCATTCCGCAGTTATCGGAGATTATTCTCGCAAGAACAACTCCGCCGGAGGAACGAGAAGATGCTTTGCGGGATTTGCATAAACTTCAGCATGCCGAGCAGTATTATGAGTGGTTGCAGGGATTTGTAGACCAACTGCGGGATGGTGTTTTTTACAAAGACGCTCCACATGAAAGTGATTAATATACGCCTTATTATGAATATTCGTTAAACTAAAAAAATGCCAGTTCAGCGAGCGTCGATGTGTCGCAAGACTTGTTCTGGCTTTAGATGATCAAAAGGGGAGCCCCGCCATGTTTTCATGGTTGGGGCTCCCCTTTTATTGTTAGAGATAATGTTATCTTATTTCTGTGCCGCAGCCTCAATGTCTGCATAAGCCCAATGTGTTGCAGGTACGTCTGTAAAAGATGGCGTAGTTACGATTGTTGCCGGAGTCCGTTTGAACAGTACATTTAATACTTTCACGGCTTCAGCACGAGTCAGTTTGCTGTCCGGTTTAAACGTACCATCGTTATAGCCGGTCATCAGGCCAGCCGATTGTACATAGGTAATCGCATCGGAAGCCCAAAGGTCAGCGGACACATCTGTGAATCCAGCACCATCCGTTGCTTGTGATGTGCTGCTTGTCGCGTCTGTGCTTTGTTGCTGCATCCAGCGATACGCAATGGTTGCCATTTGTGCACGGGTGATCGAACCCTCTGGTGCAAATTGAGCGGCGTTCATACCATTCATGATGCCTGCGGATTGCGCTTTTTGAATATCGCTTGCTGCCCAATGGGTAGCAGATACATCGCTGTAGTTTACAGAATTCGCAGATGCGGATCCCGCTTCATCAGACAGATTACGAACCAGCATTGCTGCCATTTGCGCACGGGTTACGAATGCATCCGGGTGGAAATCAGCACCGAAGCCGTTGATATACGGATTGTGAGAGCTTTGAGAAGCTTTCAGTCCATCCACCACAACGAGCGTGAACGTGCTGAATTTGTTAACTGTAAATTCAATGCCTTCACTGGAGTCGCTAAGCTTCACGAGCTTACCTTGAACCAGCTCTTTCGTGCCGTCACTATGTTCAATGTACACAGCCAGGTTATCCAAAGCTTGCTGGCGGGCAGCAGGATCAGTTGGCAGACTGTCACGCAGCGGCAACGTCAGTGTTACTTCATGGCTTTGCATATTCGTTTCAATCTCAACCGGACGAGCCAGCACTTTCACGTTTGAATTTGGAGTAATCTGTTGGATCAACTGCTCTTTCTTCGCACGTTCTTCCACTTCTTTACGCTCGGATTCCTTTTTCAACGGAACGACGCGGAAGTACAGATCCTGGTCAAATCCGGCAATCGACTTCGTTGGAACTGAGATAATGGCGTTCTCTGTGGAAATCTCAAGGTTAAGCCCACCATCATTCAGCTGTTTCACCGCTGCTTTTGGCAGTTCAATGCGTGTCTCAGACACAGCATCTTTGGCGTCAGGGATGACAATGCGTGCAGTGTTCATATTTAATTGCTTCGCTTTTTCCACCGATTCCTTGGCAATCGCCTCTGACATTTTCACGAGATCCTTGATCGTACCGTCGGCCTCGGTTGTACGTGTAATTGGCGTTTTGGTCAGGTTGGTGCCATTAGCTCCATTCACGTCCACAACGATTTGTTCCTGCTTGGTTGCTGGCGCAGGCGTTGAGGTTACCGGTGCAGTTGTGGACGATCCACCACCTGTGCTTCCACCCGGGTTTGGTGTTGAACCATTTCCATTATTGCTATCGCCATTTGCCGTGAAGACAATCTTCACCGCGCGTCCTGGCAATAAGTCACTGATCGCTTTATAACGAACCCATACCGTTTTGTCGCCACTAAAATCAAATTTCTGAATAGAGGCAACATCAATCCAGTTCAGTTTGCCATCAAAAGAGATCTCCATCGTGTCATCCAAGCCAGTTATGGTGTTGGTTATATCATTGCCCGTCACATTAGGAGCCGTGAAGAATTGGTTGATTACATATTGTAAATTTCCAACATCCTCGTAGCTTTCTTGTTCATTAAGTACCCATTCGGCCAGTTCTTTTCGGCCTTCTGGGCTGAGTTCAGCTCTTTTGGATAAATCAAGTGCACCTGTACGTCTAAATTTATAGTTATTGAAGAATGCTTCACCTGCAATCCATTCGTTCATAGCATTATCCAGCCATTGATCCATAAGTGGAATAGAAGTAGCATTCTCAAAGGAATCCAAAGGCATAGAGAAGAGATTCAGCACAATGTCTGGATTAACAATATCCCCTTTAAATGCTCCTTCCAATCTTTCAAAAGCCACTAAATGCAAGAATTTATAAGCCAAAACACCTTTATCTACTTGGCTACGGTCCAAATGTTGTTGCCCAATGCTGCGCAGCACATATGTCTGTTGGTCATTAAAATAATCTGGTCCATCCACCAACTGCTGTGCAAATAAATCTAGTTTGTTTTTAAGAACATCGAGTTCCTTCTGCCCCCAAATGGATTGCGCCAAAACTGCGAGTTCAATCATATATTGAACCTGATCTTTATTTTTATAATCATTCTTCACATAATCGATCAGGAATCCAGCAATGAATGTTCTCTCCTGCAATGATAAAGCACCGTACCCATTAGGTAGAGTAATACCCAGATCAGGATCTTCCATGGCCAGAATCATACTATTAATATCGCTGTTGCTCTTTGCAGCATTTACGGCAGCCAACGCATCAGTTTCATTACCAGGAAAAAATTTGTTAAATGCAGTCTGGATCGCTCCAAAACTTGCATATCCACCAATCGGTCTTTCAGTAAGCATATGATCAGCCAATTGCTCCTGCTGTTCTGGCGTCAGGTTATCCATTTTGCTTGTGTCCAAAGCGAAGCTCGTTATCGGGCTTTCTAGATACTCGCTATTGTAAGCCTGAGTATCCTCATAAATTTTATGGAATTTATCCAGTGACGTTAACATTTCCTCAGTCGTGTTTGCACGATTAATGAAAGGTGTTTTTTCCACAGCTGTGTCTATATATTTCAAAACACGTGAAATGGATGATTTTCTTTTCAGTCTCACTTCATATACATAAGCCGTTGTGCGTTTATCTACCTCGGAGGCAGTGCGATATGCAGCAATGAGTGGATAGAAATTATCTTCGGCACTTGGATAATTAAAATGATCTATTCTTTCTGCTTGCTTTGTATATAGGTCATCAAGTGCAGATACTGCATTTGGTCCCCTGATTTGCCGAGTCACTTCAAGGGCTTTCAGAGTTAATTGCACCAAAAACTCAACTTGCCCCTTGTTCTCGTATCCATCACTGGTTGGTGCCTCGATATCTAATAAGTATTGTGCAATAGCCTCCTGATCTCCTAGAGGCAAAGATTTAAAATCAGGCTCGGCTATGAGTTGCTTATTACCTAGCAACAAGATGGCTTCTTGGATAAAGTCATCGCTATTACCCCGGTCTGCATTCTTTTTGAGTTCGTTGAACTGATCCAGCTCACTCAGCTGCACTGTAAATTCAATAGATCGCATTTGATACGCAGCTTCCAAATATTTATCTTTAACTACTACATTGAAATAGTACGTATCGCCTTCGATTAGATCTGTAATTATTTTTGAATATGTACCATCTGTAGATTCTGAACCATTAATAGGATCACCGTAGGAATGTCCTGATGTTCCGCTGATTTGTTGCATATCTGCAAGATCAGGAGCATTGGATATGTAAACCTGGTAGTTTACATCAGGTGGTGTAGAAGATTCGGATCGTGCATACTCCCACTCTATTTCTATTGAGTTCTCGTCCACATACTTTATTGTTAATAGACCATTATTCCCTGGTACCGGATACGATGCTCCTGCACTTACCTTTCCTGCTGGTGCTGCCAACCAAGGAGCTACCAACACCAAAATGAGCAACACGCTAATTATTTTCCTGTATTGCATATATTCTTTCCTCCCTCATCTCGCTTCTCGAAATATAGGCCTATTGTATTACGCAACTCTGAACGGATTCTGAACATTCATCCCAATAAACGGAAAAAGACCCGGCCTGTATGTGAAAAACAGGCCGGATCTCAAATATTTTTCGTCATTATTCATCATTTTAACTTCTGCGAGTAATTATAGAGTCCTACATTTCATAAATTTTAAGATACCTGTCATGTCCCTGTACTCATCCACCGCTCCTTGTACAACAAACAGGTAGACGCATCAAATCATCGTGTATCCGCCATCCACAAACAATGTACTCCCAGTCGTGAATGTATTCGTCATCAGATACGTAACCGTATGTGCAATTTCCTCATTGTAGCCCACACGTTTGAGCAAGGACAGTTTCTCATAGTCTTTGAAATGTTCGCCACGCGGTGTGCCCTCCTGTCCCTCACGCCAGATGGTTCCGGGGGATACGACATTCACACGAACAGGAGCCAGCTCCACTGCAAGTGCTTTACCCAGACTTTCAATTGCCCCGTTACACGCAGCGTAAGAGGCACCGCCATCCAGCGGGCGCTGGCTGAAGCCGCCCGACATTAACGTGATTGAACCCGTTGCCGATAGATATGGAGCTGCGTATTTGGCAGCAAAATATTGAGGCCAGAACTTGCCCTTGAAGCAGCTTTCGGCCGTCTTTCGATCTGAGGTTAACGGACCACGGGTGTATGCAGCTCCAGGAGTGAACAGGTGATCGAATTCGCCAACCTGATTAAAAAATGATTCGATTTGCTGTTCATCCTGATTGTCCAACACATAAACTTCGATGGACACCGCTTCAGTCCTGCCTTTGCCTGCGACATAAGCAATCTGTTCCCTTGCTTCCTCCAGTCTGGTCTCCGATCGACCTGCAATAACTACATGTGCACCAGCCTCAGCAGCCTGAATTGCCGTTGCCAACCCAATCCCAGAGCTTCCTCCTATGATCACGACACGTTTATTCTCCAATGTAAATGGACTCATTCTGCATCTTCCCCTCGTATAGCTGGCACTTTCGTTGTACCAGCTTTTTGTTCATTATTATTGAAAAGATTAGCGCTGAACAGTACGCAATTGGATCGTACCAGGTACGAAGATTCGTACTATTGGAGCCAGATGACACAGTTATTCCTGCCCAATTCACACAGACGAAACAAGCGAAAAGCGAAAAAATCAGGTATGATGGAGTTACATATAGTTGTTTAAATCGAGGTGAATACTTTGGATTTACAGGAACCACGTTTACAAGGGGTGCTGGTTACGTTGGAAGCCATTAATGGAAAATGGAAACCGCTCATCTTGTTTATTTTACTGAAGGAAGGCACGAAACGATTTGGTGAATTAAGACGCATGATTCCCGATGTAGCGCAGGGCACGTTAACGAAACAGCTGCGCGAGCTGGAACAGGATCAGATTATTGTGCGCACCCTCTATGGCGATGTTCCACCGAAGGTGGAGTACAGCCTGTCCGCACACGGGCAGACGATTGGTACGCTGTTGGATGGCATGTGTGGCTGGGGCAAGGCGCATCTGGAATACTTGAACGGAACCAAGCAAATAAACACTACGGGAAATTAGCCGGCGAACCCCATAACGAAGCAAAAGCTGAATAAAAATAACACGGTATTCCTTGTAACCATTTACCCTTTAGGAAACAAACTTGTTTAAGAAAGGCACGTCAGCTATACTTTCGTTCAGATGCACAATGGATAAATAAGACTGAACAGGCATATTAGAGACAAAAACACATCACCTTGTTGGCACAACGGGAGAGAGAGGACATGTAATGTTGCAGCTTTCGGAAAAACAGGCTCAGGATATTGTCGATAAAATGATGCAGGACATCCCCTACAACATCAACATCATGAATGAGCAGGGCATTATCATTGGAAGCGGACAGAAGGAACGCGCAGGCACGATTCACCAGGGAGCGGTCCGTGCCCTGACCACCGGAGAACGCGTCGAAGTCTGGCAAGATGGCAGACTGGAGAAGATGGGCACCAACGAACCGATCCGGATCAATCATCAGCATGTCGGTGTCATCGGCATATCCGGGCATCCGGATGAAGTTCGGCCGTTCTGCAACATTGTGCGTACAACCGTATCTCTCCTGATCGAACAGCGCAATCAATTGGAAAGTCTGGCCCATGAAGCTTCTCGGAAAAAAGCCTTTCTGGAACGGCTGCTTGCCCACTTCGGTTCCTATTCGCAGAAGATCAGAAGGGAAGCAGCGCAATACCATATCGATCTGCAGCTGCCGACGGTTCTTCTATACATTCGCTTTCCCCATGAAGCCCCTGAGTTTAGTGCGGACACAAGCCGAGTGTTACTACAGCTTCCTTCTTTCTTCATCGAGGAGGATGGTCTTACGCAGATCATCATGATCCAGAGCGAATCAGACGTTGATTCGATCGTCCAGCTTGTACATCAGGAACAGCCCCAAGCTTTTATTTCTGTTAGCAGACGGGACGCCAGTATTGCCGTCTGTTATGAACAGGCAAGATCTGCGATGAATATCTTGCTCGCGCTTCGACCTGCGGCACCATTGATCCGTTATGATGATGTGCAGTTTCTGGTTCGCTTCAGCACGGCCAACCTGGCCCGCCATAACAACGTCGTCAGTAAGCTGGAGGACACAGCCGACTTGCTGGACACGCTTCGCAGTTTCATTCATCACAATGGCAGCATGTCAACGACTGCAGAGGATCTCAACATCCATCGCAATACTCTGCAATATCGGCTCAAACGGATCCAGACCCTTACAGGCAAGGACCCGCGCAATTGGCTGGAGCTCATTGAACTTACGCACGGACTACTCGCGTCTTATCAGTAGGTCCCAAAATACAAAGAGACTGCACCGCAATGCCCCTTCATGCGGACATGCACCGTACAGTCTCCCTATGCTCCAATACTCACATAACCGAATCATAGAATGTTAAGAAATCAGTCCCAATTTCAGCACTCTCGCAATATTCTCGGTTGTACGCTCCACATTCTCCGGGCCTTCGCGCAGAAGTCGTTCCAGATCGGCTGCACCCGGTACAATACCAAACACCGCATCAATACCTTCCGTGTACAACGTATCTATCCCTTCACCCACGTAACCCGCAATTGCGATAACCGGCTTGCCTGCTTCCTTAGCAGCACGCGCCACACCGTAAGGCGTCTTGCCAAATTTCGTTTGAGAGTCGATGCCACCTTCGCCCGTAAACACCACATCCGCATGTAACAACTTGTCACGCAATCCTGTATATTCAATGACAATTTCAATGCCTTTGCGCAACACAGCCTGTGTAAAAATCAATAGCCCTGCGCCCAAACCACCCGCGGCACCTGCACCCGGCACATCACGTATATCCTTGTGCAGCTGCTGCTTCACCACGTCCGCATAATGGGAAAGATTCGCATCCAGCGTCTGCACCATCTCCGGGTTAGCTCCTTTCTGCGGCCCGAACACTCGTGAAGCACCGTGCTCCCCGCATAACGGATTGGTTACATCACAGGCGACAATGAATTCCACATCCTGCAATCTCTCATCCAGCCCGGAAACATCGATATGCGCCAACTGATCAAGCCCCCCTCCTCCACGCGCAAGCGGCTGGCCGTCTACATCCAGGAATCTTGCGCCAAGCGCTTCGGCCATACCTGTACCGCCATCGTTGGTCGCACTGCCGCCGATTCCAATAATGATTTTGCGAATACCCTGATCCAGACACGCCCGAATCAGCTCTCCAGTACCGTAGGTTGTCGTGCGAAGCGGGTCCCGGGTTTCCTTGGTCACCAGATGAATGCCGCTCGCCGATGCCATCTCAATCGCTGCCGTTAACCCATCGCCCAGCATGCCATACTGCGCCAGTACAGGCTGTCCCAGTGGCCCTCTCACCTCTCTCTGGTGAATTACACCGCCGGAAGCATCGACCAGCGACTGCACGGTGCCTTCGCCTCCGTCAGCCATCGGTACATGAATATAGTTCGCGGCTGGGTAGATTTTACGCAATCCTTTTTCCATCGCCACACATACTTCTTTCGCTGTCATGCTCTCTTTAAATGAATCCGGTGCCAGTACAAATGTCGTCTCTCTCATTTTCTCCCACCCCATCCGTGTTATTAAAGGATAAATCCGTAGATTAACGTCGCTACAATCGCCATCGTTCCACCCACGATCGCTTCATATGGTATAACGCCCATTCGCTGCTTGATTGTCATCTTCATGCTGTCTGCCGAGACGTGAAAGTAATTGCCCTGCGGCAGGGAATCGATAACTGTCGCACCCGTGTGCACCATAACCGCCGCTGCGAGCGGAGCAGTTCCCATGTTCAGAATTGCATCGCCGAATGAACCCGTGGCAAGGATAACCCCTGTCGAGGTGGAAGCCGTTGCTGCCGCCATCAGAATCCCGGCAATCGGTGCCAGGAAGGTACAGGATATCCCGGATGCCTCAATAAGACTAACCACCTGACCTGACAGGTCGGATGCAGAGATCAGTCCCGCAATGCCTCCGGCTCCGACCAGAATTAGCACGGTGGCAGTCATTTTATTTAATCCGGAAGTCGTGTATTTCACAATGTTTTTGCTCTGACCCATCGCCAGCATGCCGATAATACCCGCAATCGGGAGAATGTACATCGCATCCACTTTGAATGTAGATAGTGCTGTAATACCTGTAATGGAGCCGATCGGATTAATCATCAGCAGGATGATGGCAACCAACGGTGCCACAATCGCTTTTTTCAATGGTGGGTACTGTGACGTATCCACTTCACCCTGCGCTGCTTCCTGATCGGACACCATTACACCTTTGTTTTTGAGCATTGAAGCTACGATAACCGTTACAATTAATCCGCAGATAGCCGGAATCACGCCTGCCAGCATGACATTGCTGAGATCCAGATTGAACCCCCGCGCCGCAGCGATCGTATTGGGATTCGGGGAGATAATATTCCCCGCTTTGCCTCCACCTGATAAAGCCAGCAAAAGCGCAAGCTTGGATATGCCCATTTTGTTGCCGACAGACAGCGCAATTGGCGCTACGATCAGGACGGCCACGGGAATAAATACCCCAACAGCTGTAATAATCATCGTTGCCAGCGCCAAAGCCAGAATGGCCTTACTGCCGCCAAATTTTCGTACGATGGCCTGGGCAATCGTCTCTGCTGCCCCCGACTCCATCATGACACCAGCCAGCACCCCGGCAGCCAGAACGCGGAGCACGGTACCCATGACACTCTGCGTGCCGTTCACCAGTATATTTACGGTCTCTTCCAGATTGGCCCCGCCAATTAAAGCGCCTACAATTGCGCCTAGAAATAAAGAGTAGACCGGATTCAGCTTCTTCAGAATCAGTATAATCGCAATCGCAAGTCCTGCCAGTGCGCCGATCCAGCTAATTGTTAAAGGTTCCATTGTTCATTGCCCCCCCATGCACTTGTTGAACACGCTTTCATTATAGTTGCTGGCGAGCCAAATAAATATTGATGAACAGACGAAATTCATTGTGCATATGCACAATCAGAAATAGGGCTGTATCGAAAGGACTTACCCTTTAGTAGGCTAGGCCGCACGGCCGGTCAGCGTGATGCGCAAAATTTGCAAGGTGCTAACGAACCTAGCGCACCTTAAACGGCGGAGTTTCAAGGATTGCAAACTCTAACGAACTTCAGTGACGTTATTTCGATGTAGAGACCGCGTTGGAGCCTAAAAATCGATCCCATCGATGAAATAACGTCTCTGGGATTCGTTACATCTCAGAACGGTGCAAATGGTGGCGAATAACGTGTGTCAGGTTCGTTAGACCAAATTAACCTGAAATAACGGCTTCCACCGTCAGGCTCATGACTTACAGTACAGTCCCCCCCATTCACTAATGTGCTTCGCTGCTTCCTAGAGCAGCACACGGTGTTCCAATATATTTTTCATACTGATATGGGATTTCGATGGTCCAAGCTTCACAAGAGAGTCCTGGAACTCAGCAAGCTCTTCAATGGTTGCCGTCTGTACCTTGATCAGATAGTTGTACTCACCGCTAATCCGATATAAATCCGTGACCTCAACAGCCTGTTCGCAGAAGCGGACGAATTCCTCACAATGCTCTGTTTTGAGCAAAATAAAAGTTGTTGTCCCACGGTTGAGTTTGGCCAGATCATAGATGGTTGAATATCCCGATATGACCCCATTCTCCTCCAGTTTGAGGATTCTCTCCTTAACGGAAGGCTGGGACATGCTCACCTCTTTGCTAATCTGTACAATTGGCATGCGTGCATGGTGCTGCAGCAGGCGCATGATCTGCTGGTCGATCTCATCTATAACATAACCCATTTGTAGACCCTCCCTAGAATCAGGCTAATTTAATAAGCTTTTTAGGATAAAAGAGCTCATTAATTGTAACTCACACTCCATTATATCCTTTGGTATCGCATGGTTCCAATGCGCCGTTCCCTTTATACTTTAGAATACAATCTGAAGAAGGAGTGATGGAGCATGAGTGTAAATGGACTTGCTCACGTAGCCATTCAAGCACGTAATTATGAGGATACCCTCTCGTTCTATACAGATGTATTAGGATTTAAAGTTGGTCACTCCTGGAGTCTGCCCGCCTTCCAAATTACCGAGGCATGCATGCTGATCTCACCGGATCAACGGACCTGCATTGAACTGTTTGACCCCGGAGCCGTAATCGCGGCCGAAGGCGAACCAGCAGACTCTCCGGAAGAAGTGAAGCATGGGGCAATGTTGCATTTCGCCTTTTACGTAGACAATGTGGAAGAGATATACGAGCGAGCACTTGCTCATGGTGCTAAACCTTATATTCAACCCGATTGGATCTCACTTGGTGAGCCCCCGCTTCAAGTTCGAAATGCGGTTGTGCATAGTCCAAATGGTGAAGTGATCGAATTCCTCGAAGAGGTTGATTTTGACCA
Organism: Paenibacillus sp. NPDC057886; assembly: GCF_042796655.1. Classification (NCBI taxonomy): domain Bacteria; kingdom Bacillati; phylum Bacillota; class Bacilli; order Caryophanales; family Paenibacillaceae; genus Paenibacillus; species Paenibacillus sp. NPDC057886. The sequence goes on from NZ_JBHVMZ010000002.1 coordinate 643,663, forward strand.
TTCATCCACACCATCGATCTAACGGTACACAAACAGAACAGCCTGTTGCCCGGAAATCCGTGGCGGCAGGCTGTTTCATGGTTTTATACCCGGCTTATACTCCTTTAACTTCCCTTCATACACCAGCTGCAGCTGTTCACTTTGGCGAAAATCATCCGGGGTCACCAGCGCAGGCAACTTGTTCCACAGCTTGATGCCTGAACGCTGCAGAATCTCGGCAACAAATTGCGAGCAAAAGTAGGAGTTGCTGAACTCCACAGGCTCCTTCAACGTAATGCCAATCACACCAAGCAGATTGTACATATATTTCTGGCGGCTGCGGATGAAGATATGCAGCACCCGCTTCATTTTTTCCACCTCACGCTCCGTCACCTGAAGCTCATAAATCACACATGTGGTATTTGGATACTTACTGTATGTACCTGTCATAATGTCTTCCTTCACAAACCCTCCATTCAGCGGATTGCTGGGATGCTTGCGACCGAAGCTGTACAGCTCGGATAATTCCCGGTCAAATGAGATAGAGGCATGATTATATGGCGCTCTGGTATAACTCTGAATAACTTTGGTAAATAACGTTCCCGTATTCGTAAGCAGGATATAGATGGAGCGTGTATCTGTCATAACGAAATTTCCCCTTATCAAGTTGGCACTATTCCTTCATAATAACATAGGTACCCTATATTGGAATCTTACTTCTGGATAAGCAGGTGATTGTACTTGAGCAGTTCACTCTTTACCTTAACACTGATTTTTATTGCTTTACTGGTCATACATATCGTGTACAAAATCATTACGAAGCTTCAGCCGGACAAGGATTATTCGGGCATTGGCAACAAAATCAAAACCTGGTGGGGTATGTTTGTCATCTTCTGCCTTGCCACCCTCTTCAATCCGATTGTCTCCCTGATCTCCCTCATGGTACTCACATTTTTCGCGCTAAAAGAGTACTTCTCCATGATCCGCAGCACCCGCAAAGCGGATCGCAGGTTGTTTCTATGGGCGTATCTGGCGATTCCAGTGCAGTTCTACTGGATCTATATTGGATGGTATGGGATGTTTATCGTGTTTATTCCGCTGTACGTCTTCCTGGTGCTGCCCCTGCCACGTCTGATTAATAAGGGCACGGTTGGTTTCTTACGCAGCGTCAGCTCGACGCAATGGGGATTGATGCTGATGGTATTTGGACTTAGTCATCTGGCCTACTTCCCGTTCGCAACACCAGAATATGGCTCAAAGCTGGTCCTGTTCCTGGTCGTGTTAACCCAGCTGAATGATGTGGTGCATTATCTGGCCTCGCTCTATCTGGGCAAACGCAAAGTGGTGCCCACCGCCAATCCTTTTCTGACATGGGAAGGGTTCGCCTGTGCATTCGTTGTAACCACCGCTGCCTCTTATTTCATTCATCCTTACCTGACTCCGTTTGATGCACGTTTCGCGCTTTTCATCGGTGTGTTAATCGCTCTGGCTGGGTTCTTCGGAAGTCTGACGGTTTCTGTTCTGAAGCGGGATTTGTTAATCGGGGATGACAATAAGTTCGATGCGCTGAAAAAAAGCTACCTAAGCCGGGTCGACAGCCTGACGTACACCTCTCCGGTCATGTTCCACGTGGTGCGTTATTTCTTCGACTTCATGTAGGAGCAGCAGGATACGTTACAGACACCAGAGCCGGACAAACTCAGTCGACTAGAATAAAGTGTGAGCCTTGCGCCATCAATAAAAAGCAGCCTTTACGGCTGCTTTTTCTCATTTATGAAAGAAATGAAGACGCACGCACAGTGCGCCGGTTTCATTCTCCATTCGAATCAACAGATAATCAGTACATGGCAATAATCTGCCTGATTATTTTAATTTAATTTCCTTCTCCGAGGTGACTTCATTCCCCTCTTCATTGGTAAACACAAACGTCGCTTTGCCCCGTTCACCCTTCATATCATCCGAATAGATAAATCCGGAGAATTGCCCGTCACCACTGATATAAAATCCTTCTTTTCCATTCGCGCCATGTTCGATCGCTTTTTTGTAGGAGTTTATAATCGTTACCATATTGGATGTCCAGCGCATTTCGGACAAAGCGTAACCCTCAGGAATCTGTTTTATCGCAAAATCAAAGCTGTTGCCTTTGGATGGCTTATTCGTCTGGTCAATCACGATCATGACCTGTCCTTCTGCATCAGCTGAGGATTCCGATTGTGCTGTAGGCTTGCCTTCATTTCCACTTTCATTCGCTTGATTATTGTTATTCTTCGCCTCAATATTGGGAACGGAACTATTTCCCGCCTCCTCTATGGGCTGCTTTGATTGTGGATAGGCGTGTTCCTGTACGGATTCATTGTTGTTTTTCGCCCCACATGCGCTGGTCAGCAGCAGGATACATAGAGCAGACAACCAGAGTATAGATTTATTTGTATTGATATTCATCATTGGAACTCCCTTCATGTTTATCTAAAGTAACAAGCCTTATGCATTCATCCAAAGAGAACTTTCCAATCAGCACCTTCTATAGTAATTACTACACCATATCGTCTCACATTAAGCTCCATATTATGTAAATGAATTATAAATTCAATTCGTTTTTACACTTCGATGAACCCTGAAATGTTGGCGTGGTACCCTGAAAGGGTCAAAAAATACGCTATATGAGGGAGGAAAAAGGTTGAATCGCTTTGCTTTTATGATGCTCGTTATACTCGCCACTTCGCTTATGGGTTCATCCTTTGCTGTGGGCAAAATCGGACTGGCTTATGTCTCACCCATTCTGCTGGTCGGCATTCGATTTACGCTGGCTGGAGGAGTAATGGCACTGTGGGTACGAAATAAAAACCTTCCCGTGACCGTGCCTGACTGGCTCCGCTTATTCGTCATCGGTCTGTTCCAGACGACGGGCGTGATGGCCTGCATTTTCCTGAGCATGCGTACCATTCCTTCCGGGCAGACGTCCATTCTCACATTTACAAATCCGCTATTGGTAGTTCTTCTCGGGAGTGTATTTCTTGGTCTGAGATATAAGGTATACCAGTGGTTTGGGGTGCTCATCGGTATAACAGGGGTGTTCATCACGCTTGGTTTCCATCTTCAATTCTCTGGAGGAACGTTACTGGGGATGGGTTCTGCCTTGTCCTGGGCAATCGCTACCCTCTTGGTCAAACAATGGGGTTCACGCTTCAGCACATGGGTGTTAACGGCATATCAGATGTTATTCGGCGGATTAACGATGTTATTGCTCGGTTTTACCATGGAATCAACAAAACTCATCCTGAACGCCACGTCCATAGGGGTGATTCTGTATCTGGCGATCCTCGGTTCCATTGTGCAGTTCGCTACGTGGTATTACCTGTTAAGCAAGGGTGATCCGGGCAAGACAAGTGCGTTTCTGTTTCTTGCTCCATTCTTCGGGGTCTTATCCGGCTGGCTGCTTCTGGGCGAAGTCATTCGGTATTACGTCTATATGGGCGGGCTATGCATATTCCTGGGGATCTTTCTGGTAAACTGGACTGGACGAGCGAATAATAAGGAAGTATTGATGAAATAAAAATATTCATGCCTGATTTTCGGCGATGCCCTGTGCATCGTTTTTTTATAATATCAACAAGGATAAACTCTACTGATATAAGGACGTGCGCCCAATGATCTCTGCTGAACTGAAAGAACAATACTATCAGGCTCTGGTTGCCAAGGATTCGGAATATGAAGGTCTATTCTATGTCGGGGTCAAGACCACAGGTGTATTCTGCCGGCCTACCTGCCCCGCCCGAAAGCCAAAATTCGAAAACTGTGAATTCTATGCGACGGCGCAGCAGGCATTGCTTGCTTCGTATCGTCCTTGCCAGCGCTGCCGTCCGTTATCTCATCCTAATCAGGTATCTGATGTGGTACGCATATTGGTGGAAGCGGTGGAGAATAATCCGGAGAAACGCTGGAAAGGCCAGGATTTCAAGGCATTATCCATCGATGAATCCACCGCCAGACGTCAGTTCAAGAAGCGATTTGGCATGACCTTTGTCGAGTATGCCCGCGCCCGTCGCATGGGGCTGGCCCTGAAAAATATTCGCTCCGGTCGTACGGTTATTGATGCCCAGCTGTCCACCGGTTACGAGTCCGGCAGCGGGTTCCGGGATGCCTTCTCGCGAATCATGGGCGCAGCGCCTACACAAGTGGATGAAGAGCATGTCTTGAAGGCTTCCTGGATCGATACACGTCTTGGACCCATGATGGCTGTAGCCGATGAGAAAGCATTATATCTGCTCGAATTCGTGGATCGTAGAGGTCTGGAACGTGAGGTGGAACGATTGCGCAAACGGACGAAGTCAGCCATTGTACCTGGAGTAACAGAACCGATTCGTTCAATTGATCGGGAACTTGCCCAGTATTTTGAAGGCACGTTAACTGTATTCCATACCCCGTTGTTCTGGTTAGGAACACCATTCCAGAAGAGTGTATGGGAGCAATTGATTGCGATTCCGCCGGGGGATACAAGATCATATCAGGATATTGCGAATGCACTGGGTAAACCCACAGCATGTCGAGCGGTAGCACAGGCCAACGGAGCCAATCAGCTGGCCATTGTTATTCCATGTCATCGTGTGATCAATGCCAGTGGTGAACTGGGCGGATACGGAGGAGGCCTAACACGCAAAAACTGGCTTTTAACTCACGAGAAGCAGGATACCTGAGTAACTCAAGAGATAAGAAAAGAACGGCAAGTGGTGTGAAGAAGATTACAGCTATGTAACGGAGGAGATAAGTCTATGAGTACCCTACAAGAAAAGGCGGCGTTGTTCCACCAATCCCATGTGAAAGGCAACCCATTGGTTCTGGTCAATGTATGGGATGCCGGGAGTGCACTCGCCATCCAATCTGCTGGAGCAACAGCAATCGCTACTGGAAGCTGGTCTGTAGCTGCTGCCCACGGCGAACAAGATGGCGAAACGATGCCATTCCAGCTGGTACTGGACAATCTGGCCCGGGTTACAGCAAACGTGAATTTGCCTGTAACGATCGATATTGAGGGAGGGTATGGCAGGTTTGCGTCAGAAGTGAAGGAAAATGTGAGCCAAGTGATCCATCACGGTGCGGTAGGAATCAATATTGAGGATCAGCTTCCCGCTGGCGTGGGACTGTACGCTGTGGAGGAACAATGTATGAGACTGTCGGCTGCCCGGGAAGCTGCGGAGCAGGCAGGCATTCCGCTGTTCATTAACGCCCGCACCGATATCTTTTTGCAAAATGCACCTGAACGACACAATCACACTCTCCTGGAAGAAGCGCTGATTCGTTCCAAGGCTTATGCAGAAGCAGGGGCCAGCGGGCTGTTCGTTCCGGGCTTACAGAATCAACAACTGATTCAGGAATTGTGTGAACGTTCGTCGCTTCCGGTCAACGTGATGGTCACATCCCGTGAGCCTTCACCGAAACAACTTGCCTTACTGGGTGTGGCGCGCGTAAGCTATGGGCCTTATCCTTATCTGCAAGCGATGGAACATTTGAAAGAACTGGGGCAAAGTATTCTGAAGGGTGGTCCCCGAACCAACATAAGCGATCATCTATGATGTAAATCCTCAAACAGGTGCTAGACTGCGCCTGTTTTTTGATGCTTATTCCTTTTCACCTATGTTATAATCACCACTACCCAACACTAACAGGAGGAAAATATGCTTAACGTTGAACAAAAGCTTGCAGTGCTACAATCGTATCCCCAACTGCAACGCAAAGATGTTTCTCTCGGTCGTGTTAATTTCCATTACGAAGAAAGTGCGTATGACAAAAAAATTGTTGCTTTCCATATTCATCCTAACGGTAACGGTTATATCTATGCAGGGCTACTTCCCAACTATGAGACCGATGATAAAGGATTCGTCAATATTCGTGATTACTCCGAAGCAGATCTACGCACATTGTTAGATGAAACGATCAAAGCGATGTCTTACAATCCCAACGCAGTAGAATCAAAAGAGCCAGAACAAGCAAAAGCTGCTCCTACATTGGCTACAACCTCTGCTGGCGGAACATGGATCGATGAAGATGGACATACACTTACTTTAAAATATGAAGATGACATGTGGTATGTGTATTCCGGTATTAATCTGGATATGGCTTTTGAATCTCGTAGCGAAGCTGGCGAGTATCTCAAAGACGAAGGATTCAAACCACAAGCCCAAGCTTAACTCATACAAAAAACACGAGGCGTGTATGTACGCACTCGTGTTTTTCTGATCTGATCAGTCTTTTCTGCCTTTCATTGTAAGCGGCGTATTCTTCATCATGGGGTATGTGCTCAGAAGCAGAGCACCTCCAATGGCCCCCAGTGCGGTGACCAATGCAATGAGATTGACATTCGTAAACCACTGGACCCACATGCTCAGATCTGATAGAGCAATTACCAGCGTGACGATTAAGCTAAATCCAAAGAACAGACTGAAAAAATTGCGCATCCCCAATCTGATCCAACAGACGGTTGAAAAAATGGACAGTCCCAGCACGAGAAAACCAATCATCAGGTCGATCCACAAATAGGAGAAAAAATGATATTCGCTTGAGTACAGCATGCCTGGTTGATAAAAGGTTACGCGAAGTGTTCCATATTCAAGGAGGAGATGCGTAATAAAATAGATGACATTCAGTATAGTAATCGTTCCTACGACCATCCATACCGAAATGATATAAAAGGATTTCATAAACTGTATTCGTGTACTGCCCATACCTATCGCGACCGGAAACAATGTGATGATGCCCGCGATCGCAAAAGCACAGATTCCTCCGTACATTGGACCAAATAGTTGAGTAGTATACGTCACATCAAAAATGAATCCAATGGCCAAATAGACGACTGTAAGCATGAGTGTAATCGACGAGAAAATCATTAAATACCAGCGCATATCATCCAGAATCAGCCGGTTCGTACCTTTCGTTGCGTTCATCGCTTAACCCCCTCTTGATTACGGGTCCTGTTAATCAAATAATCTTGTAATGTCGCCTTCTCAATGGAAAGCCCCTGTGCGTGAGCAATGTCCTTCCACAATTTGGAGTACGGCTCATCAATCATTACTCTCACGGTCGATCCCATCTGGGAAGATTCTATAACTTCCACGTCAGCTGTGACACGGTTGATATCATCTATCCCCCCTGTTAGAAGAACTCCTTTTTCACGCATCTCTTCCATGGGCTGATTAAGTAACACTTTTCCTGCTTGCAGAACGATGAGGGACTCACATAAAGGCTGAATCTCCTCAATATGATGGCTTGATATTAGAATGAGACGCGGGTTATCTTCATAAGTCTCCAGTAAAGCATTGTAGAAGTATTTACGTTTCTCAGCATCAAGTCCATTGGTAGGCTCATCAAGAATCGTTACCCTTGCATTACTGGCAAGACCCAATATCATCTGGGCGGCGGTCTTCATGCCTTTTGAGAATTTGACGATCTTCTTCTTCACTGGTAATTCGAACATATCAATTAATTGCTCCGCAAAGGTCTGATCCCACTGAGGATGGAAGTATTGACCGAATCGAACCATGTCGTTGATCGTCCAATTTCTACCCAGGGGATGATTCTCCTGGATATAGCACAGGTTCTCCTGCGCAGCCAAATTGTTATATGGGTCCTGGCCCATCACTTGGATGGTTCCAGCGTCAGGTCGGTTATGGCCTGCGAGCAGACTCATAAGGGTTGTTTTACCGGCACCGTTTCTTCCCCACATTGCACTAATGGTCGGCTCACTCTCATGTAAAGTCACATTTTTTAGCACCGGCGTCTCTTGATAGCTGTAGGTCACCTGCTCGATCTGAATCATAATTCACTCTCCTTATCCTTCTTACCTCGGATCAAATCAATAATCATGTCCTCGTTCATGTGAATCCGTCTAGCTTCTTCAAGTAAAGGCTTAATATATTCCTCGTAGAAATGCTGTTTTCGCTCAACAAGCAACGCTTCCCTGGCTCCCTTCGCAACAAACATGCCAACACCCCGCTGTTTGTAAATGATACCTTTGTCCACGAGCGTTTGAAGCCCTTTGCGTGCCGTGGCTGGATTAATATTGTAAAAGCGAGAGAGTTCATTGGTTGAAGGGACCTGTTCCTCCACCTTCAATCTGCCGTCTACAATGTCATCCATAATCATCATAGATATCTGATGAAAAATGGGCTGAGATTCATCCAAATTCGATTTCATGCGATTCCAACTTTCATCCATCGTTAATTAGTTAGTCGGTTAGTTACTCATGTGACTAACTATAGTACACTGAAACCAAGATGTAAATAGGTGAACCACTAATTAATCAACTTTTTCATTTTGGCTCGATTGTATTGATTAATCAGACCGTCCAGAACTACAGATTGCTGGATGACTTCAGGATGAAGCAGACTGCCGTATTCCGACTGTAAGCGGTGAAGCTGTTGTCTGGCTTCTTCGATCTGTGACATTAACTCCAGGCAATCCATAGTATCCCTCCTTTTTGTCATATTTTAGTTTATTATGCCAATCGATAGGCCGCAAGGGGTACGACATACTTATTTTTCCACCAGACGCAAAAAAAGACGCCTCTGAATGAATATTCAGAAGCGTCCATTACCAATTTTTTAAGTTCCGAATCCGTGGTCAGCAGTTCTCATAATTCCGGGATCTGGAACTTCCTTGCCTGAGACAGGTTCCGTAGCAGGAGCTACAATGTAAATAATAATACTACATGTAGCTATCAGCAAAGCCAACTTTCTCTTCATTGAGTTTCTGCACCTCACTAATGATCAATTTGTATTGCTGTTTCGCCGTCTCAGTTGCAAACTCCCTATATTGCTCAAACAGTCCGACACCTCTAAGCATACCTCGTCCACTGCTAATTTCAATAGAGAATCGCAAACTATCCAGAACAAATTGTATTCCTGTGAAATACTCGTCCTTCTTTAGATAATACGCAGCGAGATCTGCTAAAAGACGTAGATATCGATCATCTGTAACCTGTCTGCTGACCTTTCCAATTCGGTTGCTCTGTTCCTGGTACGTAAAGTAAGATTCATACTGTTCAAGCACATCATCAATATTTTTATCATAGCGATTCGCAGCAGTCACAATATCACAAAGCGCAGGGAAAATCTCATTTTCTTTTGTTGAGATGTAATTCAAATATTCAGGTAACACATCAAACTGTCCGCTCATTAATTGATATATATAACGGTTTCCCTCAGCCCATTCCTGAAACTGATTCATAACTACCATTTCGTCTTGATCAGGGTTCTTCACCCAACTGTTATCCGTATATAAAGAAACATATTTAAGCGCGCCTTGATAGTCTTTAAGTTGATAGCACGCACTCCCTGAAGCCAAATAGGAATACAGAATGTAAAATACAATCGGTCTTTTGGTTTCTTCCTGTTTCCTTCTCCCATTCAGCTCATAATGGATGGTTGCTTTCACCCTTAGCTTCTCGGACAGCTCCTGAACTTTATTCCATCTGTGCAAGGCACCAAAAGCATTAATCAGTTCGTTAAGTGCATCCAGCTGATAACGTTCATCCAGCCGATCAACATAGTATTCGAATTGAGCCGCGATGATCAGATTTCGTTGCTGATCATTGGTCAGCCCCAATCTGAATAGTCGATACTGACATAGTGCAAGCCGTTCGGAGTGTTGCATTTTCTCACTTTCGGCTATCGTTTCATATAGTAGAACGGCCGGTTTGAATTTACCCGCATGGTAGAATTCTTCAGCCAGATCAAACAACAAAGGAATATAAGATAGATTATCCATCATCAACCGGATAACATCTTCAATACAATTCAATTTATTCAATTCTGCACATCGATGAAGGAAGGGTCCCAGTCTACGCCAGTCAGGGGCAGCATGGACAAAACACTCATCTATATACAATTCATAGAAGTAACCTTCTTCAAGTCTCATAGCTGAAGTGATTCGATCCAGCTGCTGCATCGCAATCGGACGATTCTTGTTCAAAATATTGCTCAGCGTACCCGAGTTAATTCCTGACGTTTCCGAAAAAAGACTAATGGACATCTGCTCACGCTTCAGATAACTCTCTAAATGATCGCGTATCGTGGTTGTCGGCTCCAAACTAACACCACCCTCCAAAATAAAAAACCATAAACAGGATTAACGGTATGCAAAAGTAATTATATGTAATAATTAAGCAAGGGTCAATAAGATAAATTCAACTAATTTGTATTAATTACAAAATAACCCTTTTGTTGAAATAGAGGCCCTACCCTTATTTTATACCGGGAACGAATAAGCATCAAATAAAGGATAAAATAAAAACACGAGCGGTATATACGCTCGTGTTTTACATGCAATACAGCAGATCATTCTGCTATGTATTGATTTTGGTTTAAGGCAGCACATTGCCAGCTGCACGATAAATTTCGTACCACTCTTGGCGTGTAAGGTGAACATCGCCAGCTTTGATGCAATCCTGCAGACGCTGGATGTTCGTTGTGCCTGTCACTGGCTGCATACGAGCAGGGTGGCGCAACAACCAGGCAATTGCGATAGTCGTGTTGCTCACTTCATATTTTGCAGCAACCTCGTCGATCTTCGCATTCAGTTCCGGGAACTTATCGCTGCCCAGGAACACGCCTTCGAAGAATCCGTATTGGAACGGGGACCATGGTTGAATCGTGATATCATGCAAACGACAATAATCAAGAATACTGCCATCACGGTTCACAGCGGCATCATTCTCCATATTTACGTTGATTCCACTGTCAATCATCGTGGTATTGGTAATACTCAACTGCAACTGGTTGGCTACCAGTGGCTGTTTCACGTATTTTTTCAACAGTTCGATCTGGTTCGGATTCTGGTTGGATACCCCGAAGTGACGCACTTTACCTTCGCGTTCCAGCTGGTCAAAGGCTTCAGCCACTTCTTCCGGTTCAACCAAGGTATCCGGGCGATGCAGCAACAGAACATCCAGGTAATCGGTTTTCAAGCGTTGCAGAATGCCATCCACCGAATTCAAGATGTGCTCTTTCGAGAAATCAAACATACCTTTGCGGATACCGCATTTGGATTGAAGAATCATATTTTCACGAACCTGGGGATTCATCTGCACAGCCTCTGCAAAGATCTCCTCACACGCTCCGTTTCCATAAATATCAGCATGATCGAAGAAGTTCGCGCCTGCTTCCATGGCGGAATGAACAAAATGTTCAGCTTCTTTGCTGCTTAATGAATTAATTCGCATGCAGCCAACGGCTACAACCGGTACTTCGAGTGCGCTGCTGCCAAGTTTAATTGTTCTCAAGATGATTTCCCTCCATATTCGAATAGTATCGTACATTCATGCCATAATCATTGCCAACTAGTATATACTTATCTTCCGTCTATGATTGTGACACAGAACTGCAATCGGTTTCAATGGAATTTTAGAATTCTTATATGGAATAATGGAGGTTTTTTTCTGCATCGTTCATCCACTTATACTTCTTCCGGGACGATCACTTCAATATGTTGAGGCAATACATTGATTCGAATCGGCAGAGAAGGCCCTTCCTCCCCATCCACATTTGTGCGAATGGCTTCCGTGGAACGGACGTGAACTTCTTTTGCCGTAAAATATTCAACATCCTTATGGTTCTTCAGATTGCCAAACAGCAGGGACGTTCCGAGTGTAACCGTATTGAAGACGTTCATGCTACGAATCACAAAACAATGAATTAAACCATCATCTACCGCTGCTTCCGGGGACAATTTCTCAAAACCTCCAACCGAATTGGTCAGTGCCGCGAGAAAAAGTGGAGACTCCCCTTCCCAGAACTGCCCGTCATACTCAATAGTTAGTGGCTTGGCGGGTGTATTCATCAGGTCTTTCAATCCTTCTTTTAAATATGCGAATGAACCCAGCTTCGACTTCTCTTCCGATGATACCGAGAACAACGCCTCTGCCAATGAACCAGCTGCCACCACGTTGGCAAACAGACGATCATTGATTTTACCGAGATCCACCCTGTGGATCTGCTCCGAACGCAACTGCCGAATGGCTTCCTCCGGATCAAGGGAGATATTCAGCGCACGCGCAAAATCATTCACCGTACCCAACGGCACCACACCCAGTCTGGGACGATGTTCCTGATCCATCATGCCGTTAATCGTCTCATGTAACGTACCGTCTCCTCCGATGGAAATGACGAGATCACAGCCATCTTTGCAGGCACTCAGACAGTAGTTGGTCGCATCGCCCTCCCCAGCCGTCTCATTAACCACTACTTCATACTGCTGTGATTCAAGAATTTCTTGTACCTGAGACACATATTGCTGAGCTTCTTCTTTACCCGACGATGGATTGCTAATGATCATGGCTTGTCGCATACTCTCATCTTCTCCTCCAAATGGCATCTTTACTTCATCTATACCCTTTCTGCTATAGAATTGAATAGGATCTGGGGGAGTTGTACAATTTTTTTTGAAAAAGATGGCTGGAAGAGTGCAGTGTTAGGTTTGTATCATATAGAATAGAAGTAGATGTTCTGCCTGCCATGAATTTCTTGTTCCTTTTGCCCTATGATGGGTTAATAACTATAGATGTGTTTTTATTTGTGCCTGCATAAGTTAAACTGATCCATTTACACTTACCACTCCGATGGCAGAACAACCTTCCGAATCACTGTTACCGTGTAAATCTTGTACTTACCTTATATATCATCGAAAGAAATCAATCTGTTCGGAGTATTTTATAATCTCAAAATCGGAATCGGAGGGAATTCATGCAATGAGAAGAATGACTCTACTATTTCTAGTCTTCATCCTGAGTCTCGGGGCGGCTGGGCAAGCGACGGCCTATACCACGGCAGACTTGGGCGAAGGAATCATCGAAGATCCTGCACTGGAGAACGGACTGAAGCTGATCCTGAACAAACCGGTAGATTCCCCTCTAACCTCCTCCGATCTGGAGCAGTTGCACGTTGTGGATCTGAGCAATGCAGGCATTCAAAGCCTGTCCGGTCTGGAATACGCCACGAATCTGACTCACCTCCGGTTATATGGCAATGAGATTGATGACCTAACACCGCTGGCGCATCTGACTCAGCTTCGCGAGGTTGACGTTCGTAATAATTACATTACATCGATTGATGCACTAGCTGATTTGAAAGACCTGGGACGGCTGTATATCAGCAACAATTCCATTACTTCCATAGAGGTTGTACGTGAATTCACCCGACTACATACGTTTCACGCGAGTGGTAACCAGATTACGAGTCTCTCCGCACTGGATGATGCAGATGATCTTCAGTGGCTCGAAATCTCCAACAATGCGATAACGGACCTCACACCGCTGGCGGATAAAAGAAAACTGAAACAGCTCAATGTGGCCAACAACCACATTCACACACTGGATGTACTAGCGGATCTGCCGAATACCCTGCAAAAGCTGAATGTAGCAGGCAACGAAATTTCCGATCTGTTGCCCCTGGAGCATATGACCCGTCTGCAGGTGCTAGACTTCTCCGGGAATCAGGTTCAGCATCTGGCACCCTTGGAAGACCTGACAGGGTTGAAAGAACTGAATACGGAGTCCAATCAGATCTATGATCTGGAGCCATTACGACAGCTCTCCAAGCTGGAAGTGTTGAAATTGTCCAACAACCGGGTGTGGGACCTGACACCGATTGCCGGGTTTACTTTTACAAGAAGCAGCTCTGCCAATACAAATACCATAACGGATATTTCGGCCTCAACTTCCATATCCTCTGGTACTCAGACTTCAGTCTTCGAGCCGGAACCTGCCGGACTCACGGTGCAAAATAATTATCTGGATGTCGCAAGCGGTAGTGACACGATGCGCCTGCTAAACCAGATGAATGTACGGGAGCAGAAACGTACTCCACAGGGCAATTTCCAGCGGCTTATTGAAGGCTCTACCACGGCCTATGTCGGGGATCGTGCTTACGCACTGGAGGCTGCACCTTTTATCGATGAGGGACGGACCTATGTACCGCTTCGTTTTGTCTCCGAGCAATTGAATGCCAGCGTGAACTGGAATCCGGATACACAGGAGGTTCAAATTGCGCAGAATGGTACAGTGATTCGGTGGACTGTGGGCAACAAACAGGTGATTGTAGACGATGCCCTTGCGACGAACGACGCTCCCCTGTTGATGAAGGATGGAAAGGCGTTTGTCCCGGTACGTTTTATTTCGGAGCAATTCAATACGACGGTTGCCTATATCGGAAGCAGCAAAACGACTCTGATCTTCGAAAACAAAGTGCAGGACGAGAATGTACAACCTTAATTAAGCAAAGCATAATCAAGCACCAGGCACTTATCTCAACTTATCTCAATGCACAATTTTGAATTCATATGCCCTCCATGTAGATTATTACATGCACAGCGAAGTCCCCGTCTGAACATCAGCGGGGATTTTTGATGAGCATTAAACTCGATACGAGTACGCGGAATGCGATTGTTTAATCGAAAAAACGGATGCTGCCCATGGTCTGTCTGTATTCACTGGGACTCATGCCAGTCCATCTTCTGAACTGACGACTGAAGTGCGCAAGACTGGAATATCCAAGCATGGTGGCAACCCGAGTGAGGTTAAGATCAGGCTGGTGTATTAGCTGCTTGGCCTCGTGGAGCTTCAGTTCGGACAAATATCTGCGCGGGGAGATGCCGTATACTTTCTGAAACGTCTCCAGTGCATACCCAGGGCTGATTTGAAGCGAGGCCGCAATCTCTTCAATCCGAATCTCCTTATCCCCCAGCCCTTCCCGCTGGATATTCCCGGCATTGAAGCGGCTTTTGATTGCCTCGGCAATCAGTGTTGCATAGTGCGCCACAGTAGGCGAGACGGCTTCTTGGGAACGGGAGGAGCTTTGCTCTGCCAATATCGCCAAAATCTCCAGCAAACCAGCCTGCATACGGAACAGATCTGATGTTGTATATTCTTCTTTGTGCTGAAGCAGATCCACCCATTTCATCATGACTTCCGTTAATCGCTGATTATCCTCGCCGCCACATGGGAACAACAGCTCCACATGTCGACTCATCTCTTGGCGAAACAGAACCTCATCTACATTGAAATGGGCAATAAAGTAGGTCAGCCCCTGCTCCTGATTACATTCATTGGTATGTTTGCATCCAGGCGGGATAAGCAATATATCTCCTGCTTGGAGATCATAACGGATATTCTCCAGTATCGTCGTCTGCGATCCTTCCAGAATCAATATCAATTCAAAGGCCAAATGCGATTCCAGCGGCACTTGCCAGCCCTGCTTCACCTTCTGCATGTGAGCACCAAACAGCTTGACGTTCCAGTCCGTCGCAGGTAGCCATCGGCTCTCCGGAGATAGATATGAACGGTATGGTTCAGGAATGATCATGAATTTCACCACCTTGGATTAGGGCAAATTTTACGCGGTTCAGCGTATCTTCTTTTGCAATGGGACTTGATATACTGACTGTACATCATACCTGAGATTCAAGCGAGGAGGAAATTCCAATGTCCTTGACATTACATGGTTATTCCACTACACCAGATCATGCGTGGAAAGAGATCTCTTATACATCTACAAATGAAAGCGCTAACTTAAAGCTCACAGGTGAACAGCATCAGCTTGTAGAAGGATTTGGCGGTTGCTTTAACGAGCTTGGTTATATTGCCCTGTCCCACTTGAATGAGGAGCAGCGTCATGACGTATTTCATTCCCTCTTCCACCCGGAAGGTGAACATAAATTCAACATCTGTCGCCTGCCCATTGGTGCGAGTGATTATGCAGAGCAATGGTATAGTCACAATGAGGTGGATGGCGATGTGGCCATGGAACATTTTTCGATCGAACGTGATTTCAAATATCTGATTCCATACATCAAAGAGGCCCTGACCTATAATCCGAATCTGCAATTCTTCGCCTCGCCGTGGAGCCCGCCTACTTGGATGAAGTCACCGAAAGCCTATAACTACGGAACGCTGCGCTGGGAGAAGGATATCCTGGAAGCTTATGCGCTGTATTTCGTCAAATTCGTACAGGCGTACCAGGACGCTGGCATTACCATCCATCAGGTCCATGTACAAAACGAAGTCATCGCGGATCAGAAATTCCCTTCCTGCATGTGGACAGGCGAGCAGCTGCGTGAGTTTATCGCCGATTACCTAGGTCCTGCTTTTGACCAACACGGTCTGGATACGGAAATCTGGCTGGGAACAATCAATGCACCGGACCCATGGGAAGAATTGATCAAGAAGAAAACGAATGATTTTGACGAATATGCCGGACTGGTACTTAGTGATCCCAAAGCGTACGCCTATATCAAGGGAGTAGGTTATCAGTGGGCAGGCAAAAACGCCATTCAACGTACAGCCGCAAGCTACCCGGAGCTTCGTTACATGCAGACCGAGAATGAGTGCGGGGATGGCAACAACTCGTGGAACTATGCCAAGTATGTATTTAACCTGTACCAGCACTATTTCAGCAATGGAGTGAATGCGTATATATACTGGAACATGGTTCTGGAGCCGAAAGGCCGCAGCACATGGGGGTGGGAGCAAAACTCCATGATAACGGTAGACCCGGATGCCAAGGGAATCATTCGTAATCCCGAGTATTATGTGATGAAGCATTTTGCTCATGATGTCGTGCCTGGTGCACGAAGAGTAGGACTGTCTGGAGCCTGGAGTGGCAAAGCCGTGGCTTTCCGCAACCCGGACAACAGTCTCGTCATTGTCATCAACAATCCGTTCAAGGACAACCGTGATCTGCATCTGGCGTATGAAGGGCAGACACTCCGGTTCGAGCTGGAGGCTGATTCCTTCAACAGTATCGTTATTTCCTAATCTTAGACAGTACATTATGAGAAAGAAATAGCGCTCTGCTCCGCTACCTAATCTGCGGAACAGGCGCTATTTTTTGGGGGATACAAGTGATGGCTAAAAAAAATGACTATTCCAGCTTAAGGATTATTGGCGAGATAATTCCTCAACCATTGGAGCGCTGGACGCTCTGTACCGTTGCTGTTCACCAAATGAGAACCAGATACCCAGGTTTGATTCTGATTGTAGCCCCACAATGTTACACCTTTAACGGCGGAGTGCTGCCAGAGTACAGGGAATTTCTGCTGATAGCGCTGCAATTGGGTATTGTCGTCGCCCGTCATGTCCAGTTCTGACACATAGATGGGCAGTCCCGTTGCTGCCAGCTTGTTCAGGACGGTGTTCATGGTGCTCACCGAAACCGTATCCATATTAAAGTAATGGGCCTGAATACCAATACCGTCGACCAGGCCTCTGCTCTTCAAGATATTGATGATCTGAACGTATTGATCAGCTGCGTTGGGGTCACCGATAATGCCATATTCATTGATTAACAATTTAGAATTTGGAAAGGCTTGTCTTGCTTGTTGGAAAGACCAGATTACCCAATCCCATCCTGTCGCTCCATCCCCACCAATGGCGTTGCGATAGGAAGGCTTGGCATGCAGCGGCTCATTGACCACATCGACAAAAGCCGCTTTGGGATAACGCTGGCCTGCCGCCTGAATCCATTGTGTCACTTCAGCTTTCTGATCTGCAGCGGATAGACTGTTAATCCATCCAGGCTGCTGACTTCCCCATACAAGCGTATGAAATTTAAATGGAAAACCATTGTTAACTGCATAGTTGTACGCCATGTCTGCCTGAGACCAGTTCATCACGTTACGTGTGCCTTCAACGGCATCCCATTTGGTTGAGTTCTCCGGGGTCACCTGATTCCAATATGGACTAAAATTCGAGGGAACACTGCTGGCTATAATATTGCCCAGAAACTTGCTACCTTTCGCCAAACCTGCACTCACACTGCCTACGGCTACCGATGTGGCAAGCACACCCACTAACGCCAACGCACCTACATTCTTAAACCATTTGGACTTGAACAATGTATTTCCTCCTTTGAATTTTAGTATTCGATTTATTGGTAAGCGCTTACAATTTTCATTTTAATGGATAAATTTGTAATTATCCATGCAGAAAGTATAGCTTGTCCCTCAGAAAGTATAGATGTTGGGCACTAAAATGATGACTTAACCAAATGAGTCACACTTTATTATATTTACAAATCTATAAATATAGATATAATGTAATTCTGAGAACTTATTATATCGGTCATAATTTTATACAAAGCCAAGGAGGTTTTTTTTTAGTTCAACATATCTGCTTTTCTATATATATAAATATAAATTAACTTGGAGGTCTACATTTTAACATGAAATCGAAATCACAACAGGTTAATCCGCTGCCCATCATCATTCTAGCACTAGGTGTATTTTCCATCATCACTACAGAAATAGGCATTATAGGAGTGCTGCCCCTGATCACGCAGAAATTCAACATCACCGCTGCACAGGCTGGATGGCTGGTAAGTATTTTCGCTCTCGTCGTTGCCGTGTCCGGCCCTTTCCTGACTTTACTCGTATCTGGTATCAATCGTAAAACCATTTTGTTAACTGCTGTGCTGTTGTTTGCCATTTCCAACGTAGTATATGCCTACACAACCCAGTTCGACATGATGTTAATTTTCCGGATTATCCCGGCCATCTTTCATCCGGTCTTCTTCTCTGTTGCTCTCGTCACAGGTGCCAAGCTGGTCCCACCGGAGAAAAGCAGTCAGGCGGTTGCCAAAGTGTTTACCGGGATCACTGCCGGCTTTGCATTTGGCGTGCCCTTAACTTCCTATCTTGCGGAACGATTCTCGCTGGAGGCTGCGTTTTGGTTCGGAGCGGTTGTCAGTATCATCGCTTTCATCGGTATATGGATTTGGCTGCCATCAATGCCTGTGCAGGAGAAGATGTCTTATGGCAAACAGATCGGCATTTTGCGTAAACCTGCGCTGTGGCTAAATATTGCCGCTGTCATTTTTATTTTTGCAGCGATGTTCTCCGTATACAGTTATTTCGCCGAATACCTTGGGCAAGTTACCCGTATGGGCGGTTCATGGATTAGTGTGATGCTCTTGGCCTTTGGTGTTATTATGATCGCCGGCAATTTGGTATTCGGACAGCTTCTGCATCGGAATATTCCGAGAACCGTTCTCCTCTTCCCGGTGCTATACATGGCGGCTTATTTACTCGTTTTCTATGCAGGCTCCTATTTCATTCCGATGATTATCATGGTGTTCGTCTGGGGTGCGATTCACTCTGGCGGTCTGATTGTCAGCCAAACTTGGCTTACGACGGAATCCCAGGAAGCACCGGAATTCGGAAATAGCCTCTTTGTCTCTTTCTCTAATCTGGGGATTACCCTCGGTACATCCATTGGTGGCTGGTTCATTGCCCAACTTGGAATTCATCAGGTCATCTGGAGTGGAATAATCTTTGGTTTGCTTGCTCTGGTATCTATCGTTGTCAAAATAAAACTTTTCAACTCTCGTAGTCGCAGTTCAATTGAGACGTTATAAGAGTTAAGGGCCCAATTGGTCTGGAGCAAAGTGCTATCTCTTCCTCCATAACGAGAAAATTCCTTCTTCATCAGTAACATCCTCATACTGAAGTGCCAAGCGTCATATACAATCAAATATGATTTGGGTGTTGTTGAGGAAGAAGTTTAAACATATAGAGAGACGTGTAGAGACTACTCTGATCACTTCCTATGGAATTCCCATGGGAAGATTCCGGTGGTCTCTTTTATTTGTCATTTTGTGGTTTACATTTACCAAATGTTTATCTAGTATTAACTCCAATGACACATATCTTTACATAACACTAGATAACAAGGGAGATTACAACATGCGCAAATTTTCGCCGAAACGTTACGCCGGATGGCCCTTATCATTCCTCTTATGTGCCTCCATCCTCTTCGCACCTTTTGCCTCCACTCCGGCTCAGGCTGCTGAAGCAGACAAGGAAACCAAGATTACGTTGCTGGGAACATCGGACATTCATGGCCGATTTATGCCGTGGGACTATGCCCTGGACGGTCCGAATCCGACAGGTAGTATGACGCAGTTGTACACGATCGTGAAAAAAGTACGTGCAGAGAATCCGAATACAATCCTGCTGGATGCAGGCGACATGATTCAGGACAACTCGGCTGAACTGTTCAACGATCAACCTCAATCTCCCATGATGGTCGCAATGAACGAAATGAAATATGACGCATGGGTCATGGGAAACCATGAATTCAACTTTGGATTGGACGTATTGGAGAAGATTTCCTCACAGTTCAAGGGACAACCCTTGGTAGGTAACATTTTCAAAGAAAACGGCGATCGCTACATGCCTGCCTATACGATTATCGAGAAAGACGGCATCAAGGTTGGCGTCATCGGAATGAACACACCTATGATCACCGAGTTCGAGAAAGGCACGGATCACCTGGATGGCATCATTGTCAAAGACCCTGTGGAAGAGACCAAGAAAGCCATCGCCGAGCTGAAAGGCAAAGTGGACGCCATGGTTGGACTCATGCATATGGGACTGGACAACGAGAACGGGAACCCGGGCACCGGGGTCACGGATATCGCCAATGCCAACCCGGAGCTGGCTGCTATTTTTGCCGGACACATGCATACGCTGATTGAATCCCAAACGGTTAATGGCGTATTGATCTCCGAACCGAACAAATATGGTTCACACATTTCACGGATTGACCTCACGTTTGCCAAAGAAGGCGACAAGGTTGTACTGAAAAGTAAGGAAGCTCAAGCACTCGCTGTAAAAGCAGCTGATGGCTCTTATGAAGTGTCCGATCCCGGACTGGAAGATACACTGCATCCGTTTCACGAGTTCGCTCGTGCCGATGCCAATATTGAAGTGGCCGAACTAAAAGGAACCAACATGGTACCAGCAGATGAGATCAAAGGTATTCCTGCCGTGCAGATTCAGGAGACACCACTCTCTGACTTCTTTACTGAAGTCATGCTGCATTATAGCGATGCCGACGTAGTCGCGCACCAGATCGATAACGATAAGGCCAAGCTGGATATTGGACCGATCAAGAAAAAGGATATTGCATTCAACTACCAATATACCTTTGGTGAAGTAACCGTATATGAAGTGACCGGACGTGATCTGAAGGATTACATGGAATGGTCTGCGGGTTATTTTAACTCCACACGCCCTGGTGATGTGACGATCAGTTTTGATCCGAAACGACGTGCTTCCAAATACAGCACCGACGATTTCTTCGGTGGGGTGACGTATGAGATTGACCTGACCAAGCCTTACGGCAGTCGAATTACGAACCTCAAATACAGCAATGGCACATTGGTCAAAGAAGACGATACGCTCAAGCTCGGCATGAATGCCTACCGGATGGAAGCCCTGATTGCCAAAGGCAGTGCGTTGGAAGGACGTAAGTTCAAGCAATTGTGGTCCTCCAAGGATGCTTCGGCATTTGGCGAGATTCAGGGTACGATCCGTAATCTGTCCATTGCTTATCTCAAAGACGTGATGAAAGGCGTCTACGAACCGAAAATCCAGCACAACTGGAAAATCACCGGAGTCGATCTGACAGCACCTGCACGTGCAGATATCGTAGAGCTGATTAATGATGGTATCCTGTCTGTTCCGACAACGGAAGATGGCAAGTATACCAATATTGCGTCCATTAATATTTTGGATAAGGTGACTGAAGAAGAAATGACTGCACTTGCCGCCAAAGCGAACGTAAGTATCGCGAAATTCTCTGGTGTGAAAACCAAAGGTGAGTTCTATCAGGAGCTGAATAAAGCTCGCAAGGCGTCCACTGGCAGTGGTGAGGAAGAGACTTCACCTGAGAAGCCTACAACACCAACGGTACCTAAACCGACACCAGACACATCGAAACCCGGCAAACCATCGACATCACCAAGCACAGGTAAACCGGGTATAGTCGTTAAAGGTAAACAAGCCAAGGTTACTGCGGCCTACCTGAACATGCGCGCCAGCGCTTCATCCAAAGCCAAAGTGGTTACTGCCGTACCGAAAGGCACCATCCTTGAGGTAATCAGTACAGATAAGTATGGCTGGGTCAAAGTGAAACTGGATGGACGCGTTGCTTATGTTTACGGAAAATATGTAAGTATGCTGAAATAAATACGGAAAAGGCATAGTTTCACGTTAACAAAAAAGGGCGGTTCTCTCCATGAATATCATGGTAGAGATCGCCCTTTCATATGTTAATGTCCCATTCCCTCTTCACCCGATGTAGTTCGATTCATTCATACCTGTTATGCACTCAATCCCGCTTGACATCCCAGCTCGCAAGCATGCCTCTTGCCATTTCCATATTGGACTCTTCCCCAGTTATTAATGCAAACTGTGCAACAATTGCCGGGTATGCCGCCCACTGCTCCCGAATATGCTCCAGCATCCGAGGCCATGTCCTTCCCCCTGCCTTCTCATAGCGATTGAGCAAATCTCGCAATCCTTCCTCTTTGAAGAGCGCATAATAGATAACAAAATCCTTACCCGCGTCGGCAATCTCCGCCTCAGTCCAATCAATAAGTCCGGTAACTCGCTGGGCATCGTCGACGATAATATGCGGTGGATGCAGATCACCGTGATTGAACGTTGAATGTTCAGGCCAATAGCTGTCCGTTGTCAGCCACGCCTCCCACCGACTGGCCAGTTGATCAGGCACCTCAAAGCTTCGTTTAATCTCCTCCATATTGGCTGCAAAAGCTTCACGGGCTTCTGTAGGCGTCTTGCTGCGCACTCCGCCCTTTACCGCCTCATCAGGATCAATATTATGCAATGCCGCGAGTGTAGCCGCGAGCGAATCGAAGAAATTAACGGATAAGCTTTCCTGCGGAAATCGCCATTCATATCCTCCCCCTGCCGGATCGACAACCGCAATCGGTTCTCCATCAAGTAAAGGATAAGCGATCAGTTCCGGCGTACAAATCCGCCATTCCGGTACCTCTACCGACAGATGGCTTTTTACAACCTCCAGCACCTTGCGCTCATTTTCGGCCCTTCCCCATACACCCCCGCGCCGTGGCTGGCGCAGTATCCACTGTTGTCCCTGTTCATCGGTGGCAAACGCTACACGAAAGTCCATACCGGACTCATTGATTTTCATGGATTGCTCAGCAATATGAAGCCCGTTCTGTTCAGCTAGAGATGTTAATTCCTTTTGAAATTCCAAATGCTCATTCACGTTCGATTTTGTCATATCGGGTAATCCCCTTTTCCTCAATAAAATAAAAAAACACAGACATTCATGCCTGTGCAGTCCATTTCGGATATTGGGTATACCTGAATGCTCGCAAAAAAATAGTAGTACACTAAAGAACCACTCTAAATGAGCGTTTCTTTAATGACTAGCGGCATACGTGTAAATAGGCAAACCGATCCCGATGAGCTGCACACAGGCAGAAACACAGCAAGCGCAAACAAACGTTTCGCCATACTATCTCAACCGGATAAAATTTGCCACACGTATCCCTCCGTTCCGTAAGTTACCCATATGTTAACATATTCCATTTTCTAGTTCCAGCTTAAATGGCGGTTTTTCTGTTATTTTTTCACCCATCTTAATTTCACTTCATACGAATGCCGAACTCATCATTGAAGGAGAGATCGTCGCAGCACCTTTGGATGAAACACTGGTTGGTCGAATTGCAGATGTATGGATAGGTGAGTTTATCGCCAAATCTTATCCTCCTCAGACTAAGGCTCTGAAGATGGTCATCCATTAACACAAGATTAAACAGATGATATGTTATAATAACGAAATAATCTTATAAGGAACGGGGAAGGATTCGCATGGACGCTAAACAACCCCCAGATCAGGACAATCCCATTTCTCGAGGTCGACCAAGGAGCACAGAAGTTCACAAACGTATACTGGATGCCACGTTAACTTTACTTGGCGAAGTAGGTGTGGAGAAACTGAGTATGGAGTCTGTCGCACAGCTCGCAGGCGTAGGTAAAACCTCAATCTATCGTCGTTGGAGCAGCAAGGAAGCGCTGGTCGTGGATGCACTGGAACGTGTCAAGCCGGAGTTCAGTACAGCTGTACAAGGCGAACTACATGAAGTGTTGTACGAAATGGCCCAAAGTTTTGCCCATCAGATGAACAATCCGCTTGGGAAGCAGATGCTCTCATTGCTGATTTCAACCCTATCTGGCAGTTCACAGATTTCAGAGTCGTATTGGGAAAACCATTCACTACCGAAGACCAAGGAAATCTCCAGTCTGCTTGAACGTTATATCCCGAAAGAAAAACTACGTCATGATACAGATCTGGATCTGGTGTCTGATTTTATAATCGGCTTTATTATGTATCAACTCTTGCTCAAACCGACTTCATCCGATCTGGATAACGAACTGAAACGCGGTATTGATATGATTTTAAACGGAATACAACCCAAATGATTTAGGTCCCGCTATGATTAGCAGGACCTTTTTTATTGACAATTAACGATACGATACAGTATCGTATCTAAATATAAAATCATTCAAGGGAGTGTAATCCATGAGTAAACCCAATAAAACAGTGATTATTACAGGCGGTAATACCGGTCTTGGATACGAATGTGCCAAAGTGATCGCTTCATCTCAGAAGTGGCATGTCGTTATTGCTTCTCGCAGCCTAAGTAGAGGAAACGCTGCGGTGCAGACTTTGATCCAATCTACCGGTAACCCCAATATCTCGGCGATGGAGCTAGATTTGGCTTCAACGACATCCATAAGGAAACTTGCAGCGCTATATATACAAACCGATCTTCCACCTCTCTATGCCATCGTTTGCAATGCCGGGTCTCAATTTGTGCAAAATACACAATCCACTGCGGATGGTGTCGAGGCAACCTTTGGTGTGAACCATCTGGGGCATTTTCTCCTTGTCCGCTTGCTGCTTGAGTCGCTTCAGGAACAGGGGCGAATCATCGTTGTATCCAGTGACACGCACGATCCCGGAGCCAAAACCGGTATGCCCGCTCCTCGCTATGCTCATCCCAATATCATGTCTGACCCTGCCCAGTCCGATCAATTACTCGCCGCCCTCTCTCCTTCTGCCCGGGGACAACTACGTTATACAACATCGAAGTTATGCAATTTGTATTTCACCTATGAACTCGCCCGCCAAGTCCAACAATCTGGAAGAACTGTTGCAGTCGCTGCATTTAATCCTGGGATGATGCCTGGCAAAGGTTCCGCTCTCGCCAGAGAGTATCGCCCGCTCCTTCGTTTCATGTGGAATTATGTAATGCCTCTGATGCGTTTCTTTAATGCTGGCATACGCACCACAAGGCAATCAGGAACTGACCTTGCAAGTCTCGTATTACATCAACCAATAAGCGAATTGAAGGGAACGTACTGGGATGGACCGAAGAAAACTCCTTCTTCCGAGGAATCCTACAGCCCCGAACGTGCCGTAGAATTATGGGACTGGAGTTCAGAAAGAGTTGGTTTGCATCATACGATTTAAACATCATTGTGAATTACTCCGTTAACCCACCTGCATATAGAGTATAATGAAGAGGTATACGATAAATGTACGGTGCAATGCTTGTATATAAGCATATTGCATAATTCGATTCCAAACGCTCCCGTGTACAAGTCGCTTTAAGGAATTATGCAATATGCTCTTGTATTCAAAACTAACGTAAAAGAGGTTAACGATGAGTAAGCAACAATTTAAAGATTATGGACTTGGCGAAGAAATCGTAAAAGCGCTGGATAGCTTGGGCTATGAAACCCCAACGGAGGTTCAAACCAAAGTTATTCCAGTAGCCCTTGAAAATAAAGATCTTGTGGTCAAATCCCAAACAGGCAGCGGGAAAACAGCCGCCTACGGCATTCCAGTCTGTGAGCTGGTAGATTGGAACGAAAATAAGCCGCAGGCTTTGATTCTCACACCAACCCGCGAGCTGGCTTTGCAAGTCAACGAAGATATTACCAACATCGGTCGCTTTAAGCGTATTAAAGCAACCGCACTATACGGTCAGTCCCCTTTTCATGTTCAAAAAGCCGAGTTGAAACAAAGAACGCATGTCGCTGTAGGCACACCTGGACGGGTACTGGACCACATCGAACGCGGCACCCTACCGCTTGATCGGATATCATACCTTGTCATTGACGAGGCCGATGAGATGCTGAATATGGGCTTCATCGAGACAGTTCAATCCATTATTCAAGCACTGCCTAGCGAGCGAGTGACGATGTTATTTTCCGCAACGTTTCCTGAAGATGTAGCCAAGCTGTCACGCAAATACATGAACAATCCGGTGGAGATTGAGATCAAGGCAAGTGGTCTTACCACAGCCACGATTGAACATGCCGTGATTCACGTGCCAGAGGTGAACAAAACGGCGCTGCTTCAGGACCTGTTTATTGTTGAAAATCCAGATAGCTGTATCGTGTTCTGTCGTACGCAGGAGAACGTGGATAAACTGTTCCGGGTTATGGCTGACCTCGATTATCCAGCGGATCGCATCCACGGAGGCATGGAACAAGATGAGCGCATCGAGGTGATGAATGCATTCAGAAGAGGACAATTCCGTTATCTGATTGCAACGGATGTAGCCGCGCGCGGGATTGATATCACGAACATCACCCATGTTATCAACTACGATATTCCTTTGGAAAAAGAAGGATACGTACACCGTACAGGCCGTACGGGTCGCGCTGGTAAAACAGGTAAAGCCTTTACTTTGGTTACCCCGAAGGATGGCAGACGTCTGGCCGAGATCGAATCGTATATCGGATTTGCAATTCCTGTTGTTAAAGCTCCTTCCGAGGAAGCTGTTGACCGTCGTCGAGAAGCGTTCGAGAAGCGTTTGAAGATCGTGCCTGAACGCAAAAAGGACAAGCGTGAACAGTTGAATCAACAGATCATGAAGCTGAATTTCAACGGAGGTAAGAAAAAGAAACTCCGTGCGGTAGACTTCGTGGGCACCATCGCCAAAATTGAAGGCGTCACTGCAGACGACATCGGGATTATTACCATTCTGGATAATGTAACCGATGTGGAAATCCTGAACGGCAAAGGCCCACTCGTGCTTGAGGTTATGCAAACTACAACGATAAAACGCATGCAGCTCAAGGTTCGCAAAGGTCATAAATAGATTTTAAACCTGTTTAAATAGAGTGTTATCCAACAGGGGATAGTGGCTTATTTTATAAGTCTACTATCCCCTTTTTTTATATATTGAAATGAGGTAAATTACTCGCTATTGCCGCTATATTCCGGATAAAGTTCCATTTGTTCATTAGGGTACACATTGTTCACTTGTACAAGATTCCATTTTTATTACACTAAATATATGTAAACGCTTCATAAAGTACCGATATTAGGAGGTGTGTGTAATGAGCAACAGGAAAGCAGTCTGGTTTCTGGTCTTCGCGCTCATGCTAACCATGTTTGGCCTTCATCCCGAACGGACTAACGCGGCAAGCGTGACTATCACCAACGGTTCCGATTGGCTGGATACCGCAGGCAACCCCATTCAGGCCAATAGCGGAAACATTCTGAAAGTCGGTAGCACGTATTATTGGTACGGTGAGCATGCGGTCAGCGGCAAGTTTGACAGCGTAAACGTCTATACCTCAACCGATCTGAAGAACTGGACGTTCAGCAATGCTATTCTGACCAAGGATTCAGCCACCGAGCTGGCCTCCAGCAAAATCGAACGTCCCAAAGTCATCTACAACGCCTTCACGAATCAGTACGTATTATGGGCACATTACGAGAACGGCACAGATTACAATCTAGGGCGGGTCGCGGTAGCGACGAGCAGTACCCCAAACGGCAAATTCACGTATGAGGGAAGTTTTCGGCCTTTGGATTACGAGTCACGCGACATGACTGTTTTTGTAGATACAGACGGTACTGGCTATCTGGTCACAGCATCCCGCAAGAATGGCGGTGCCAATGATACCATGGCTATTTTCAAAATGAACGCCAGCTATACCGGTGTGGAATCCTTTGTGGGTTGGCAATTCGAGAATGCCTACCGTGAAGCTCCTGCCGTTGTGAAAAAAGGAAATCGCTACTACCTCTTCACATCCCAAGCTGCTGGCTGGTATCCGAATCAGGGCGCGTATGCAACCGCATCGTCCATGACAGGCACGTGGTCCACTCTTACACCTTATGGCAATCCATCGGCCTTCGGCTCCCAGATCCATGATATTGCCACGATTACAGGCAGCAGCACCACATCCTATATTTATATGGGCGACCGCTGGAATCCACTCAATCTTGGTGAACATAAACATATCTGGCTTCCTTTAACCTTGAATGATTCAAACGGAACCGCCTCACTGGAATGGTACAAAGAGTGGAATATCGATGCTATAACAGGCACGGTAACGCCACCTTCTCTTGTTAATCACGCCCAAGGCAAAACAGCTACCGCCATCTCCACAGCCTCCGGATCATCTGCATCCAATGTCAATGACGGCAACTATCAGACTTCTTGGGCAGCATCGTCCAATACTTGGCCAGCCTGGTGGCAGGTCGATTTCGGTGCACCGAAGACCATCACGGAGATCGATATCTCCTGGTTTATGTATAAAGGCTCGGAAGGCTATTATCAGTACAAAATTGAGATCAGCAACGATGGCGTCAACTACTCCACGCTGGATCGAACCAGCAATACCACCTATGGGTTTACGACTGACACTGTTCATTTTACCGCCCGGTATGTACGGATCAATATGGTCAACGCTGTCCTGTGGAACAACCCGGGTAACTGGTACACGCCAACCCTGCATGAGGTCAAAATGTTAGGCCCAGCAACACCTGATGCGACGAATTACAGCCGATTCAGTTCCTTCAATTATCCAGATCGGTACATCCGTCATTCCAACTTCACTGCACGGATCGACACCAACGTCTCACCTGCACTGGATTCCCAGTTCCGCGTTGTACCAGGCCTGGCTAGCTCTACAGGCATCTCACTGGAGTCCATCAACTTTCCGGGTTACTTCCTGAAACGCAACGCCAGCAACAAAATTGTACTTGAGGCGTACACGGATACTTCCGCTTATAAAGGAGATGCCACTTTCCTGAGCAGCCCCGGCTGGGCAGACAGCTCCAAAGTATCGCTCCAGTCGTATAGCCAGCCCGGATATTACATCCGGCATTACGACTATGTATTGCAGCTGGATGCCATCAATGCCTCCAGCAGTGTAACGGTGAAGAGCGATGCCACATTTGGGCGAACCGATTTTTAATTGGGGAATTTGGAAGTGAGGATTGAGCACAGAATTCACATTTACACGTTTGCACCGATTAGGTGTAACACCTGAAATGGCAACCCTATACTACTTCTTTCAAGATTCCGTTCAGTCAGGAAAGGCTTCAATATCTCTTTTTTGGCTAGCACCTTTTCTACGGTTAGTAATTCTTCATCCTCCGTGTTATCGACTGCGAACTCCGCCTTTTTATATTCCAAGGTCATTTCAAGAGCTTGCTGTTCTTCCTGGGCCGATGCCTTTTGATTCGTCAATATACTCAACTGACTCGTTGAAGATGGAGCTGGCTCTTGAATACTTTCGGTTTTTTTGGACTCGTTACACCCCATCATTATGACAGACGTCAGAGTAACTGTTCCGATGATATAAAATAATTTACGCAAAATCATCCTCCATCCTGTGCCTTCTTGTTACCGACTACAACTGAATACATAAGCGGGCGGCAGGTTACGGTACACTCTTGTCATGCTTACGTTTTCGAAAAACTGCTTGAGCAGACCCCGTTTGAGCAATGTATACTGAAAAGTAATGAATTTTCCATCTTGTTTCAAATATTGCCTTGATTTAGCTAAAATGTCCAGTGATCTCTCCGCAGGCAGACTCGCAAAAGGCAGTCCGGATACAATATAATCAACCTTGTCCAGTCCATTTTGTCGTATGTGCTGATCCACATGCACGGCAGAATCATGAATGATGTGTACATTCGGAAGATGACCGTACTTTTTGCGCAGCAAATGGCAGAAACGGGCGTTGTTTTCAATCAGGATCAGGATGGTCCCTGGCTGTATGTTTGCAAGCAGCATTTTCGTAAACACCCCCGTGCCCGGCCCATACTCCACAATGCATGATGCACGGTCAAATACGATGTCTTTCACCATTTTCGCTGCTAGATATTTTGAGCTGGGGGCAATCGCCCCAATCCATCTGGGACCCTTGATGTATTGCTTCAAAAAGGATAACCACTCCATCTCGTCGCCCCCTACGTTCAATTTCCTAAGATCAGTGTAGAATCCAAATCCGAAGAAGCCATCAAATCGAGGAGAATAGGAGGAGAATAGGAGAAGAATGATGAGAATTTGAGAGCATGCTACATCATATTCCGAGTGGATAAAGCTTGCGAATGATACGGGGTAAACGCATAGAACATAGAACTGTGGAGCACAAAAAAGAAGCCTGTCGGATTACTCCTCAAGCCCTTGAATATAATCAAACTATAATATGGGAACAACGATTAACGATTTGAAAATCTGAAGATCAGCTTTTCGCCATCATGGGTATGATCCTGCAGCTCGATATAGTTTCCCTGGGTATAGTTCGATACGGTCTTTCGCCAAAAGTGTTGACCTACTTTATTTTTCTCCGAAGGATTCGTGAACAACTCCCATCGGCCCCGATATCTCCGGAATACCTCTTTTGCAGCATACTCTGCAATCCCCACACCTCTGAATGGCTGCATCAGAAAGAATTCATGTATAAAGAAATCCGTGTCTTCCGAACAATGAGGCGCAGTAGCCACAAATACAAAACCTGCTGGCACGTCATCTACTTTAATCAAAAATGCATAGAGAACATTTGGTTTTTCCCACCATATGTTCTGGACATCATATTGATCTTGCAACGTTTTGTAATCATCACCGATTTCGAAAATCCCATGTTGATTCGGAGTGTGTTCTCGATTTCTCGAATGCAGCTCTAGCCATTTAATCACTTTTTGGAATATACAATTTTCTTGATACTGTCGATGGACAAACAAAATTGCTCTATGAGTTGGTCAATGGACATGCCCGCAGCGAATAGCTGTCGGATCTCATCGTTCCTTTGCTTCAAAATCATCCGGCTGCCTGAACCCTCGCCCCATTTCTTATGGGTTTCCTTGGGTTTGGGGATATACACCAATCCACCAGGGATATGACGCTGGATCTCCTTTAGCAATGATTCCGGAAAGATGGTGTCTGCGTTAATATATTTCATATTTGCCCCGCTCCTTAAAAGTTAAGATCTTTAAGGTAGCAGAGTCAACCGATGAACAGTCCTTGTATGCACTATATTGGTGTGGCGGAAATGGAATTCAAGCTCTATACAAACAACCGCCGTTGTTCATCGCATGGACTCTGCATAGAGCGGATCGTGAAACTTCTTATGAATTGAATCATGGTAGCCCCCCATTCGGTGAATCCTATATAAGTTACTTTCATGGTACTCTTATATGTTCCATATGAGAACACAATATCCTTTTACAACATTCAGTACTGGTTCAAACTCCGTTCCAACATCTCTTTCACTTGTTGTTGCAGCTCCAGCGGCTTAATCACCTTCACTTCAGGCCCATAGGACAACATCTTCCGCGCTGTAAAAGGAAACTCCTCAGGCGGAACCAGTCCTCGCCATTCATTACCTTCAACCGACTTGAACAGTACATCTGATCCTGCCAGTCTCGCCCCAAAATCCGTGAATTGCAGTACGACTTCTACGCTTTCTCTGTTTTCCTTAAAATTCAGCCACTCTTGCAAACTAGGAACCGACTCGTCGATGGAATCCAGCATAACCAGCTCCTGCATGCGATCCACCCGATACAACAGCACCCGATCCTTCCTCCGGGCCGGCATATACCAATACCCGTGATCATAATAGATGCCGATAGGAACGACCTGTACTTTTTTATGTCCCTGTCGGGAATGATATATAAATTCAATCTCTCTTTTATCCACTGCTGCACCTAATATCTCGGTTGTTAATGCCTCGGCCTGCACAGCATGGTGTTGAAGGAACGTAATGTGCTGCCTCATACGTGTAATAAGATCCTGTACATCCTGAGGTAAAGTTGAATAATATTCCTCTGCCAAGTGATTACGAATCGATCCATACGGAAAATCAGGCACGTTCTCCAAATATTCAATCATCATAAACAGACCCAACGCCTCATGCTGTGTAAGTTGAAGAGGCGGCAGAATGCGATTAGGAAGCACTCGATAACCCCCGTTCACTCCAACCTCCGTATACAAAGGAAAGCCCAACTCCTGCAGATCATTCAGATCTCGCTGGATCGTACGAATCGACACCTGAAAACGCTCCGCCAATTCACGAGCCGTAAACTTCTTTCTCGAATCCATGAGTCGCATCAATGCGAGTTTTCGATTATTCATGTTCACCCCACCTAACTACGTCAACATTTGTCATAGATGGAGTGTATCATACATTTCAGAAGGGAGCGATTGATATGTCTAAAAATAAAGTCGTGCTATACATTGCGATGAGTCTGGATGGGTACATTGCAAGACCGGATGGTTCGGTGGATTGGCTGTTTGATGTGGAAGGCGATGGTGGCGATAATGGGTATGGCGAGTTTTATTCAACGATTGGATCGGTGGTTACGGGACGTCTTACGTATGAAGAGGTGCTCAAGCTGTCAGAAGATTTCCCCTATGCGGACCGCCCGACATATGTACTTTCCCGTTCCAAACAAGCCCCTGCACCACATGTACAATTTACGGACGAGGCTGTGGAGAACCTGATTCTTCGATTAAAGCAAGACTCCAGCGGTGACATTTGGATTGTTGGCGGAGGCCAGCTGGTGCAAGCCGTTCTGGAACAACAACTGCTCGATGAGGTTGAGATTGCCATTATTCCGAAAATTCTTGGTGACGGAATCCCTCTCTTTCCAACAGGGACGATGCCAACTCATTTCAAAATGATTCATACGCAGACGCTGGGACAGATCATTTCGATCCGCTATCAGGTACAAGGGAAGTAACGTAGTTAATACATCGCCTTTCGGGTGTCGAAGGCCTACAAGTCTAAAGCCAGACCTTTCTTGTTCAAGAGAGGGCTGGCTTTGCTCATTTTTAACATAACTTATTATTTTAAAATTCCCTTTAGATATTCCGCTAACGTATCAGCAGTCCTTCTATGAGATAACTCACCCGGATGACTTCTGGCGCCCACCGTCTCCTCGGTCGTATTGGGAAGCTGTATAACCGAGACTTTCGTATCCCCAGCCTGTTTCGTATAGGCGTCAACAGCACGATAGATCGCTGGCATCATCGGGAATCCAAGCATGCCGTATGCCCATACGAGATGTGCCTCTGGATTTTTTTTTCGAAGTTGGATTAGGAATCGGGTCACGGCATTTTCAAAAGCAGCTAGATCCTCTTCATGATAAGTTCCGTCTTCATTCAGGCGTTGCTTGTACACCTTTCCCGTGACGGGGTCCTTCCAAGCCGGGGTTTGAAAGGCTCCTCCATCATTGCTTCCCAGATTAACCACCACTACATCCGGCTGCCAGGAGTTAAAATCATGCTTGTCCCCTGCTCCAAGTGCTGCGTTCTTATCTCCGGTCACCAATCCACAGACTTGCTCGTAATAATCAGGGATATTGGCATTCGGATTGTTATCCCAACTCGTCAGCACACCCCAGCCGCTCTGCGAGATGACCCGGTATTCTGCATTCAGCGCTTCTGCTGTCATGAACGTATAATTATGTATGGCGCTGAACCACATTGGAATCCAATCCTCTTCCGCTTTGGCTCCAATCGCACCTTCTCCAGATGTAATACTGTCACCGATAAATTCAATCTTGTACGTTTTTTCCTCTACAGGCACGAAGGCACCGTCCGATTTCAACGCATGAATCTGCAAGGAACATCCCGGATCTCCATTCATGGCCTGTACATCTTTTACGATACGTACATTTTTCACGACATTCTCGTTCATGCCTCGGAATACGCAGATCCAATACCTTCCCGCTATTAACATCTGTCTGCTCACCGGGACACCGTTAATCAGAATACTAATCCAGGGCTCATACAGATCATAATCAGACTCGATCTCCACCCACAACTCAGAGCCTTTTACATTAAGTTCAATTACGCTTCCAGTCCAAAACAAGGTTAAGGGCGACCGTTGTCCTGTCGTTCTGCCATGTACCTTGAGATTGCTGACATCAGTCAACGCGTACGTCTGTAATTTCTCATTAGCCTTCACGATGTATTCCTCCCGCATGATTATTGCCCCAACAGGGCAGTTCATCTGACTAGCTTTTGAGAAAATGGTCCACATGCTTCTGGTATTCCTCATACCAGATTTTCCATTCTGCTTCACGAGATTCCAATGTACGGCCATCCAGTAATGCCTCAATGACGTTCAGGCAGACATGCCACCCCGCTAGATCTTTAGGTGTATGGCTTGTGATGTGATGGATGGTTTCGAGCAACAGTAGACGGCACCCATTCGGCTCTGGATATAGCTCAAACCGAACCCGGTCTTCTGCCCAGGTATATTCGAGAACAGAGCCAGGGATAAGCTCGATAATGTTGAGTTCCTTAAAGGTACCATCCGGCATATTAAACTTGATGCTTCCTCCCTCCCGAAGATCCGTTACTTCAAGTTCGGAGAACCATTTTGCAAGCTTTTCGTTTACCGTCAAAAAAGACCATACATCTTCCGCAGCGTGCTTCCAATGACGTTCGAAACAGGCCACTGTGCCAATCGGTACTAGCTTCAAATCTGCAATCATAAAGGTACCTCCTCCATAAGGATAGATCATGGCTTACCACTCTGAATGTGGAATTAATCCGGGAATGAACAGGATGATGTGGAGCAACTCGTTTCCACATGTTCTCCCAATATCGGCACTCCAGCTGACTATTGTTATTGGACAGGTGGGGCGCTCGCTCTCACATCATCCTGATTATTTGTTCAATATGCCTTATTTCATCCCGTTATTCACAAATGTTGATTCCCTAATCCATCGAGAACATTCGGAATTTTAACGATATGTGATTGTTTATGATAAAACATACAATACACCCGTAAATTATCGATGTGTGTTTCTTTGTTTAAGGTAAATCCCCATTTGCAATACATATTAACATTTTCTTGGTTTTCCGTGTCCAGTGCAATTCCCTGTGAATGTGTGTCCCCATTAATTGTTTTCATGAGGTGCATCAGCAACGATTTACCAATTCCCTTTCCCTGAGACTTAGGTATTACGCCAATCATAATGAGGTAATGATGCGATAGCCGGGGAGCGGCGGATCTGGTGACTCGCATATAGGAATTAAGGAGCCATAAGGATTTTACGGACATTTGAAAAAACAACGGAATGAACCGCCCCATGAGCAGAAATCCTTCTTTCATATTTTGAAGCTTGTTCTTTTCTGGTTTTTCTACGATGTACGCACCGAGCAGGCACTCATTTTCAAATAACCCCCAGACCTCCTCACTGACCAAAAAAGCTTTATCAAACATAAAGGAAACAAAAGCTATCATACGGCTCCTTGCCTTCTCATCCATCTCCGAATCACCAAATAAGTACAGGAATAATGGATCTCGGGCAAAGGCTTTGCTCAAAACGAATACAAATGAAGGTTTGTCTGATTTCGTTAGCCTGGCGATTGTATACGGAGTGCTCATGTTTCTTCACCGAGGCTGTTTGTTGTTCTGCCATAATGATCGACGGCGAAGCTGAATAACACCTTAAGCATAAATAATGAACAGGTAATCAGCATATACGGCTTCATATCTGGCAGCATGGGCATACAACCCAGGCCGATCGATAGGAGCAAACCTGCAACAAATCGTTGTGATTGCTTACCCATAAGGGAATTTACGATAAATGCTCCCAGAATGGTATAAGCCCAGATTCCTATTACATACCCAATATCCGTATTCAATAGAAACGCAACAATCACGATATGAAAATGTATTGCAATGAATACGATGCGATTGGTTTTGCGTGCAGCGTAAAAATTGCTGGTTGAAGGTGAGAAGTTGGCTATACAACCGGAGAATATATCAAAAATGAGCAATAACGCCAGAACGATGCGCCAAACTGGCAAATTTCCTGTAAGTTCCGGGAAAATCAGGCCCATCGTTGTGGTCAGGAGACCACCAAAGAGCAGTACGGCTAATAGGGATGCAATGCTCTGTTTCTCACCAAAAACATCATGCAGAAATGTGGGAATCCGTATTTGTTTCATGTAAATACACTCCTATCCTAATTGAATGTTTTAAAATGCATTTCTAAGCAAATGAAGTTATGTACTATATATAGTAAATGACTACAAAAACATTATAACTACATCACATCAGGATTTCAACAGATTTATACTTATTATATTGAATTACTCTAAAACTTGAGCTACACTACATTTGAGGTGGAGAAGATGAACGGCTATGAACGACGGAAACAGAAAAAGATCGAGCAAATATACAGTGTGTCCTTTCAATTATTTTCAAAATTCGGCTTTCAGAAGGTTAGTGTCAATGAAATCGCTCAACATGCAAAGGTTTCCCCTGCGACCATTTATAACTACTTCAGAACCAAAGAGCAGCTCTATTCCGATATGCTTATGAACTGGATGGACAAGCAGTTGGAGCAATACGAAAACATTCTTGATTCAGAGCTCTCTTTCCCCGAGAAAACCAAGGAAATCATGATGATGGAGGCCAAAAATCTAAAAATGATATCGGATGAGTTTCAGAAAACGCCATCCCCTGAGATGAGTGGCTTGGTAGAGTTAATGGAAAGTTACACCGAGCAGAAAATCATGCAATTTTATATGAGGTTTGTGGCAATGGGAAAGCAAGAGGGGTATATTCAAAGAGATCAAACGGTTGAGATGATAACGATGTACTTCACAATGTATAAAAATGAGCTGGGTCGTTATTGGAAAGCGTCGAATCAAGAGGCCGTGACTCAAAATATGGATCAACTAATGGATTTGTTCTTTTATGGTCTGGTTGGGCAGAGGAACAAGCAGGAGTAGCAGATCGGATGATGAAAAAAATGTTTTACCGAAGAGTTCTTCGAACTGAAAACCAAGCTTGCGGGAGGAATGTATCGTGAAGGCGAATTCCACATCAGATGTATGCGTTATCTGATGTGGAAAATCTCAAGATACACAGCAGAACAACAGGACATCTGGCCCCCTTAACGTTGTTTTGGACGGGGAGTGCGGTCCGCAGCGTGCTTCCAATGACGTTCGAAGGCTTACCACTCTGAATGTGGAATTACTCGATGTTATGTAAGGCCTGAAGCGCTTCCTCTTTGTTTTTCAAAAAGAAAACATGATTGCCATGGTTGCACTCATAGATGAAGTCTCTGAGACTTTTGCTGTTGTATCCGTCAAAATCACCGACTATAGCCAGTTTCACCTGGTAATTCACGTATTTCTGCAGAATGTCACCTGCAAGTTTGGTCTTCAACTCGAAGAACTCTTCGGTGAGGTTCGATTTATCAATCAGGATTTTATGAGCATCATCCGTGTAATTCACAGTGGCCATCAAATCCAATGCATCTTGAGTATTGTTAATAACAATGTCATTGCTTTCGATGATAGCAACCTTGGAGCTGCCCTGTTGATCAATAGTTATATTCATTTTATTTCACCTTTCCCTTATTAAATTATTGGATTAATATCCGGTCATCCATAAATTGAGTGATATGATGTACGGCATGCCGGATATACTTGCTATCTTCATACAGCTTGCTTAGCATAACGCCCCCTTCGATAATGGCGATGATGTTGCTGCTCAATTCCTCCAGTGCAATATCTGCTCTGAATTCCTTCTGCTCCATACCCTGAATAAGGACCTGTGTCAGCTCATTCAACAGATTTTTCATGGCATGCTGAGCCCTTTCTTTCAGCAAAGGGTGTGCATCATCACTTTCAACCGCTGTATTTAATAGGGGGCATCCCCCTTCCAGCGTATTGTTTTCCATCATATCAATATAAACACCGCATATGGCGAGTAGTTTGTCTTTGGAACTTGTGACGCCTTCAAGAGCCTGTGAGTGAAATTGCTGCATCTGTGATACCGAGTAATCAAAAGCAGCCAGTGCTATCTCATCTTTACTTTCAAAATGATTATAAATTCCGCCCTTGCGAATACCGCAACGTTCTATAATTTCAGATAGGGAGGCACCGGTATATCCCTTGGTGTTAAAAAGTGCTGCCGACTCACGAATAATATGCTCTTTGGTGATTTGGCCTTTGCGCAACATGCTCCCTCCTTTTCCATTCATACCGATTGGTCTTAAAATATCATACGCCTATGGCTTAATACAAGCACGTATTCATACGTATGGTGTACATGAAAACGGAAATTCAAGGATATTGCATGAGGAGTATGATTTATGTTATTTTAAAACAGACCGGTCGGTATTATTTTAACAAATACACGTTCCATCTAAGGAGAATTTTCGCCATGACGCTAACCATTCAACATATCCGCCATGCTACCTCCCTGATCACCATACAAGGGAAAACGATTCTGCTCGATCCAATGTTAAGTGATGCGGGAGAACTTCCGCCTATCCCCTTCACAAGCCATATTCGTAGAAACCCTACGGTCCCACTACCTGTGCGACTGGAAACTTTCGAACACATTGATGCAGTACTGGTTACACATTTGCATGTTGACCACTTTGACAAAACGGCAAAGAAGATACTCAATAAAAAGATACCTGTACTGTGCCAGCCGGAGGATCAACAACGCATTATATCGTGGGGGTTTGAGAATGTAATTCCTATTGAGCAGTTCAGACACTGGCAGGGTATAGATTTTACAAGAATTCCTGGTCAGCATGCGAGAGGAAACATATCCAAGCTGCTTGGCCCCGTATCCGGGTTCATCCTGAACACACCTGACGACGGATCGTTGTATATTGTGGGTGATTGTGTCCTTACTGATCAGATTAAGCAAGTGTTCGAGCAGCACAAACCTCAGTTATGCATCGTCAATGCACCAAATGCTCAACTGTTATTTCGTTCTGTCATTACAATGATACCCGAGGATATCGCTACAATCCTGAAGATTTCACCTTCCACAAAAGTTGCCGCCGTACATATGGATGCCATCCGACATTGTACTTCATCAAGAAAGGATCTATTACAGTACATAGAACAGCAGCAGTTATTAGATTCAGTCGTGATTCCCGAGGATGGGGAGTACATCTACTTTTGAAATATAAAAAAAGGTACAAAATAAAGCCCTATCTCCATCATCCACGATCTTGATAGAAGGTGTCATCGCCCCCTACCTCTTTGATTAGATTAGCTTTTGGAATCGATACAACAAATGCCGAACCCTTCCCACCTTGGGTAGCAGATTCCACCGCAATACGGCCTTCCAGGGACTGAACGATATCACGTACATGGGACAGGCCAATTCCAGTTGCTGCAATGCCCACTTCATTGAATTTGGTCGTATAGCCGGGTTCGAAGATCACATCCCGCTTGGCCTCAGGTACACCTTTTCCAGAATCGATGACCACAAATTGCACATTCACTCCCTCTTCCAATACTCGAATCTGAATTGTTCCGTCTTTTTCAATGGCTTCCACAGCATTGGCGATCAGATTGTTCATCACAGTTAAGAGAGGAATGTAGTAAGGGGAGTCGCAATCATATTGTTGCTCGATGTGGATCTCAATCTTC
The DNA here is from genome assembly GCF_042796655.1 of Paenibacillus sp. NPDC057886. Lineage (NCBI taxonomy): Bacteria > Bacillati > Bacillota > Bacilli > Caryophanales > Paenibacillaceae > Paenibacillus > Paenibacillus sp. NPDC057886. The sequence continues at coordinate 683,202 of NZ_JBHVMZ010000002.1, forward strand.
TTATTCAGCATTTCACTATATTTTCGATTTCCTTTGGTCGCAAAGTTCAGTACCTCGGAAAGGCTCATATTGACTGATTTTTCGCTATCGTATAATTTCAACAAACCTGCAAGGATACGTTGAGAGTCCTTCTTGACCTCATGAATCTGTTGGGCGATGCCGAGCGTCCGCTGGCTATATTGGTTCAAGTCCTGCTCTCTGAGATCCCGATAAAGGTCGTAGCTGTCTACGGTAATACCTTCAATCGTATTCATGGCTTTTTTCAGATAAAAGACTTCACCGTACAGACCTGAGTTAACGCTCAGCATCTGCTCCATCCGCTTCTCCTGCTCAGCATGCAGCAATCGCATCTGCCTCACCGCAAAGCTGTTATACAGCCCGATGATAAAGTAACTTCGCAGACCACCGAGTACCAGCAGATAAAGCCATTCTTTCATATAAAAGATATTTGTTCCACTCAACACACCGCGAATGAATAGCTCCACGAGATTAGATGAAAAATCAATGCACGTAATTAATCCACCTAGCAGAAGAGGCGGTATCTCATGGAATTTGTTCTTGAACTGGCTGAGGCCATAGGTGAACACGACATAATACATTCCCGCGCCCAGATTATCCTGCATACTTTCGATAATCGAGATCGAATTCACATGATTCAGTAGATCAGCCGACTGAAAAATGAAGTTCGCAATCCCCGCCAAAATCCCCGTCTTCACATAGGATAGATGCGGCATAATCATCAGCAAAAATAAAAGTATACTTACCCCTAGACCGATCCGGAAGTAATCTTCTTGAAAAGGATTTATTTTAAAAAGCGCTCCCACAGCTGTAGCAAGAGCAACAGCAAACATTTGTACATTTTCGTTTCGAACCCAACTGCGCATGATCATATTCCACCCACCATAACCCCGATTAAGCGCCACCGGTTCATTCGCGCTTCTGATTTTAAACATACTAACATATGAAGAATCCATTAGAAATCCTGCGTCTGAAAATAGTGATGCTATTTTAATTTTATCAAATTTAATTGTATACTATTAATTACATATCCATTAGCTCAATCAGATGAACAAAGAGAGGATGATTTCGCATGTCGGATGCCAATCAACTATTCGGACAAGCTCTGGTCAAATCACTAGTCGGAGAACGCGGACATATTCGTATCGCACGCGCTCTACCGGACATTAGCGTAGAACTAGCTAGTCGCAAACATGAACATATGCCATACAGTATCTATCAATTGGTGAAACATATGCATTACTGGCAACAATTCATGTTGGAGCATTTGGAAGGAAGAAAGCCGCAGCTTCCAGCGAATGTGATGGAGAGCTGGCCAGAAGAGACGGGCCCTCAGGATGAAGCTGCGTGGGAGGCGGATGTTCAGGCATTCCTGAATGGGGTGGATCGAGCGGTAATGATTGCCGAAACGGTTCAGTTGGATGACCCACTGCCGTATTTCCCAGGCGAAACCAAAGCCGGACTTCTGCGCAACATCGCATCTCATAACTCGTACCATCTGGGTGAGATTGTGCTGCTGCGCCGTTTCTACGGTGCATGGCCGCCACCAGGAGGCGGATTCCCTGCCTAATGAACGGAAGTTTTCCTGAATAGTTTGTACCATCACACAAAAAATAGCCTGCTTCCTTTAAGTTAAAGGTTCAGGCTATTTTTCAATCTTCCCGATTCATCTTCTCAAAAATATTTACTAATTGAGCCCGTTCCTCTTGCGTTAATTTCTGGAATAATTTCTTGCGTAACTTCTGCCCCTCCAAAATTGCTCTTTCAAGGACTTCGGTTCCTTTGCCGGTAATGTTCAGGTAAATAATGCGACGGTCAGCTTCATCTACCATTCTGACCGCTAATTCCTTGGCTACCAGCTTGTCCGATAAATAACTGAGCGTAGGCGGGGTTAAACCCAGAATTTTCGCAATATCCGAAGGTCGGCTTTTTCCATGCTGGTTCAGGTGACTGAGTACAAGCACATGAGAGACGCCGAGGTCCTCATTGAAAGATTTGTTCCATTGTATAATTAATTTATTGGTGAAATTATCCATGTTGTGTATGAGCTCAAAAATATTCTGTTCTTCCATGTGATCCTCCTCGTAAAAATAAACAACAGCCCTAATTAACTTAAGGGCTGTCATCATTTTACACGCTATTGGGCTGAGTATCCACCATCGATAACCAGCTCAGATCCTGTAATGTACGAAGAATCATCCGATGCCAGGAACAATGCAGCGTTGGCAATATCGATAGCCTGCCCCAGACGTTGCAAAGGCGTTGCCTGAACGAGTCGGTCAAGCAGTTCCTTCGATGTGTTCAAGGCTTGAGTCATTGGTGTTTCGATGATCCCAGGGAAGAGAGCATTTACCCGAACACCCTGACGACCAAAAGTTGTTGCCGCCGCTTTGGATAATGCGCGTACCGCGCCTTTGGATGCTGAATAGTGGTTAAAGCCTTGTCCAATCAATGCGGTGTATGAAGAGATATTGACGATGGAGCCCTTCTTTTGTGCTGCCATATACGGAGCTACATGTTTCATACCAGCAAATGGGCCAAAACCATTAATGGAGAGCATCTTCTGCCAATCCTGTGCATTGATTTCCTCAAATGGCTTCTCTGAAGAAATGCCTGCATTGTTGACCAGAATATCAATTTTGCCAAAACGTTCGTTCACTACTTTCGCTAATATCTCCCAATCTTCATCCGAGGAAACATTCAACTTCATTCCGTACACATTCTCTTTTTGGCTTGCTTTCTCCAGTGCTTCTTCATTAATGTCTGCGGCAATAACGATAGCGCCTTCCTTTGCAAAGAGATCCACCATACCTTCCCCAATTCCTGAGGCCCCTCCAGTAATGATGGCTACTTTATTATCTAATCTTCCCATATAAAACGCTCCTAACGTATTTTATTTATACGACGCTGCTTTTGAGGCACCGTAGGCAACCCGAACCGAATCTCCCATGTTCTCAAGCTCCTTTCATAAAGAAACCGAAAATAAATAAATAACCAATCTAATATTTAGATAACTAAATATTAGATATCTAAATAATAGCAGAGGAATTGTCTTTCTGCAATGTATACGGCCCTGTATCCTTATTTTGGATATCTTTAGCGAAGCAAGCGCAGTGTTTGACAAAAAATTCAGCCCTCATGGATTTGAGGGCTGTATAGCATCAAGTCCCTTAATCAATTTATTGATTCATGTTTTCTGAAAATTTTGATAATGTCACCTTTCATTCTCCATCCCAGAGTCAGGATAAGGCTCGCCCACAGTATCATCCGGTGTCTGAACGTACCACTGAGCATATGTCGCGTCACCAGAATCGGATTCGGATTTGTCTGGCTTACAAGTAAACTGGTAAGCAGATATATCCTTTCCGCGCAAGGTTATAGTCATGGCAAGCTCTGGGTCGCCCCAGCTTGGATATTTCCTACGGTACTGTGCATCAATAATTTCACTTTGAAAAGAAGGGCTGGTCATAAATACTGTGGTTTGAGTGAAAAGTCGATGATCTATCAGCAGATTCCTCCCAAAGTCGAGTACTCCATCACGGAGTACGGTCAACGAATGACCCCTTTATTACAGGCCATGAATGACTGGGGCGAGGGCCACATCGCTCATCTGAACGAGCTTTATGGGGAAAATTCGACGACAGAGCTGCCTGAACACAGCTAAACAAAACTGTGATCCCAACATCAACATTACGCGCTTCTTCTACCACATGAAATGGGAAGTTTTCAACTAAAAAAGCTGCACCCCTTTGTGACGGATACAGCTTCTTCAATATTTTATATAACAGGAAGCTTTAACCTTCTTTACAGTGAACCTTCAAGGTTTGCAGGTTGATTTTCCTCATTCACCAGACCTTGAATAAAGGTCTCAACATTGGGCGCGAGCCAAGTGATCTTGTAGCCTTCTGCTTTATTCACATGAACAACCTCGGGTTCACCGGCATTGCCGGATTCACGATAATCCAGCATCACGACCTCCGAATCAGACGGACACTCACACAGAACGACACCAATCTCGGGGTAACCCCCCTGCTCGATAATCACCCGGCTTCCCGCTTCTCCACACAATGAATGTGCCTTCTCCCGTCCAACACCCAAGATATTCAGAATTTCAATATGAATCTTCTCATCACTCTCCGCCTGGCTAACCGGAAAATAACGATAGTGGGGGACACCACCATTATGTAGTTTCATCATGTTCACATAGAATGTCGGCAGCTTGAACACCAGCTGCTCCTCCACTGCTTCAATTTGCTCATCGGTAGGGGGGGACAATACATATTGATCGACGTTTGCTGGACTGTCATTCCAAAAGCTCGTCGATTCCGGATGTATACCAGGTGCCGCTTCGATGGTGATTCCAGTAACAGAGTGGACCGTATCCACCGGCTCCTCTACCGCTTCCTCTGTGAGCTCGTCTGCTGTTTTATTCCGAATCCATTCCAGGAACTCCTGTGTATCCTCATCTCCCGGCTCTAATCGGTCCGCTGCTTCGAAAGCTTCGCGCGCGTTCTCATATTGCTCCAAATAATAATACGCCAGACCAATGCGGTAATGCCAAAGCGGGTCATTTTGTCCCTCTGCTTCAACCGACAGGAATTGCTCCACAGCCTCCTGGTAACGCTCCATATTATTCAGCGCTCTACCCAGATGGTTGACCAGAATATAATCCCGCTCCTCCTCCGGAACCTGTGTAATCGCATCCACAATCTCTTCATATTCATCCTGTTCATGCCAAGTCTCTAGCCGCTCCAAGAGTTCATCATTCATTGATCTTGCCTCCCTCTCTTATTCGTTGTAGAAATTATATCATTTAGGTGCTGCCCACTCCAAAAAAGGCGATTGTCACCAACTTAGCCCCGCAGATGAGATGTTCAACTTTCGGGACGATAGAGTGTCTCTTTTAATATCCTTGTGACGAACGCGGTTTTATTGTCACAATAACGATCGATATCGGATCGATACTGCTCCGCTAGCCTGATTTTTAATTGTTGGTATTCATTGCGTGCCGTCTCATTATCTCTTAAATAGTCTCTTAACGCGATATGTTCCAGATATCCTTTTCCATCCTTAGGACAAACATATAAATGATACTTCATATGTTCATCTTGAAACGTCCTTTGAAAGGCTTCTCTTCCTTCAATGCCAATATTCCCTTGGTATTCGTATCCGTGTTTTGCCAACCGCTTAATAATCTCTGGGAGTACATCATAGCTATCAATGACAACATCCAGGTCAATAACGGGTTTAGCTGATAAACCCTCAACCGATGTACTGCCCACATGCTCTACTCTTAGAATCAAGTCACCAATGTATCTGATTATCATCTCTTTTATCTGTTCAAAAGCGAATTTCCATTGCGGGTCGTATGGAACGACCTCAATAGTAGTTGTTTTTTCGGCCATGATGATACCCTCCCTAAATCCATGGTATTCACTATCGCCCCTCGTTCATGTTGAATTCACAATTGTGTATTACCGTTAAACAGTACTTCAACTACAGTCGTCAACATTCACGAGGAGGATATTCCTTATGTATCAGATTATTATTGAGTTTGTAAGTGTCTTTCTAGCCGGCATCCTGGCTGGTGAAGAGTTTGTGGTACGGTATGGAGTGCATGTATCCCTGGCTAAGCTGGATGAACCTTCGCAGATTCGGGTTCGACAAGCACTAATACTGAAATTGCGTTTACTGGTACCTGTCATCTTTCTACCCACAGCCATTACAGGGGTCGCAGTACTCATTATGAACGATTCTGAACCCGGATTTGGCTTCCACTGGGCAGGCGTTCTTGCTTTACTCATCTTTATTTTGACTACGCTTATCGGTACTGTGCCTATTAACAAAGGCGCGCTCGCCTGGAATCCCGATGCACCACCAAGCAATTGGAAGCAGTTAGTGAGACGATGGGAGCAATTAGATGTGGTTCGTTCTTCGGCGGCAATTCTGGCTTTTGTGTTCTTCCTGACGGCAGTGGCACTGCAGTTAGTTGGGAATTAAAGCGGCCCTTGTCGCCTGTTCTTATTTGGTATGGTATTCATAACAAGTGAATACTTATTGAAAATCCAGGACTCCCTCATATCATTCATAGCTTCTTTGCTAACCCGGACAGAGGGTTTTTGCTTCATCTTTGGCCCATTGCCCAAGATACGGGAAGCTGATACCCTCGTTTTTCATGAAAAAGCCGGACTTCCCCTGGTCCAGCATAATATTGATAAAATCGGCTATACGCTTTAAATACCTGATCATAATCATACTTGGTCTGCGCATGGTTAGGTCTGATAAATTGCGCCTGTTTCTGCTCGAAAAGGGCTAGTAGACTTTTGAGCTCTTCAGGCGTAATGAAAAATTTCAGTTTATAAAATCCGCTGTTCTTTAATCGTTCTGTGCGAATTCTCCATTTTATAGATATGCCGTTCCTCTTATTTGCCGTTCACATATTTTGAAGAGAGATAGTTTTGATCATAACGGATAAGGGGAGCGGTCAACATGGGAGTCATGCCAAAAAGCTCTATCAAAAAGCAGGGAGTTTCTATTATTGCCTGCACGAAACGCCAAAGCTATATAAGAAACCTGTTTAAGAACTACAGCCGACAGATCCACGCCAAGAAAGAACTTATCATTATTGTCAACAACAATAACATCCCCCTTACGCCTTATCTAAGTTTAGCGAAAAAATTTCCAAACGTACACGTTTATCGTCTTCCGGAACGTACCTCCCTAGGTGCCTGTCTAAATTACGCGATCAAGAAAACGAAATACAACTATATTGCCAAGTTTGATGATGATGATTACTACGCTCCCTACTATTTGGCGGAAAGCTTGCGGACCTTCCAAAGAACCAAAGCCGATGTCATTGGCAAGCGGGCTCATTACATGTATTTACGTGGATCAAGGACGTTTATCCTTCGTTTTCCACATGATGAACATCGACATGTGACTCTAATCCCTGGCGCAACGCTTGTTTTTAAACGCAAGGTAGTAAACAAAGTGCCTTTCCCAAATCAAAGCGTCGGCGAGGATGATCTTTTTTGCATTAGAAGCAAACGAAAAGGGTACCGCGTTTATTCTGCTGGAAAAAGTAATTTTGTCGCGATACGCAGGAAAAACTCATCCAACCATACATGGATCATTAGCGACAAAGAACTCATCTCTCAAAGCCGAAAAATACCTTCTGTTACGAATTACAAGAGATATGTGCAGAAAAAGCCAATGGGCGTATGAATGAACCGGAACAAGTATCGCTTGGCCATTGCCTGAATTAGGGAGCTTCATTATCTAATTACAATCTCATTGCTAAATTTGATGACGATGATTATTATGCTCCTCTCTATTTAACGAATAGCGTGCATACCCTGTTAAAGACCAACGCAGATATTGTAGGGAACGAGCCCATCGGAGAGAATGCGTGACGTTTTGTTCGGACAGCCTGGCAAAGGGCTATACGATATATTCAGGAGGTACAGCCAACTTCCTTGCGATTCGTAGAAGGGACTCCAAAGATCATACGTGGATCGTAAGCGATAAAGGTCGATGATTCTGTTAACGGCAGATTGAATCTCAAAAAAGAGCAGCATTCCGCTGCTCTTCTCTGTGCTCGACCCGGTATTCACATGTGATGGACTTAAGCCAAATACTCCGCCATTATCTGCTCGATATCAAACGGGGTAATTCCTTGCTCCACCGAATAGATCGTATCGGCCTGATCCAACGTATCCACCAGTTCACCTCGGGCCTTGGCATGGAGTGTGAACAAGTCGTAGAGATTCGGCTTACGCAATGCGGTCAGGGCTTTGCCCATCAGGACCATCCCTTTTTGATTGCCCTCGACATTATTGTAATAATCCGGGTGTCTGGTTAGCGCCAGATCCGTCCAGATGACCGTACGCTCCACCAGATCCATAATGACGGGAATCGCGATCTGCGTATCTGCCGTGATATCGATCTTGTTAGCGACCGTGGACGGCTCGAAGATCTCGCCAGAACCCGGCTTCTTCCGCATCATCCAGCCCACAAAGCATTCCGGCAAATCGCAATACGGATGACTCGTAAAGGAAAGCAGACTCGCCACCACATAACGTCCGCCATAATCAACAATCGACGGAATATGCAGGTCAATGAACTCGCTCGCACCATAAGGCGCTGTTACGATATCCCCGCTGTGAACGGCCTTGTACTTGGATGAGCGCAGATTCGTATAGGAGATATGCTCCACATAGTTCCAGTTCTCGTCGTACATCACCGCAGACAGATCGATGTCCACGCGCCCCGTTGCTTGACCATTCACAGTCCCTTCCTTCCACCAGTTGAAGAAACGAATCGTGTCTCCCTCCGCCATCGGCACCCGGCTTCCCCGAACAATCGTATGAAGAGCCTTGCTCGCCGATCTTTGAGAAAAGGGTACCAGATAATCATGGAGTTGCGGATCGACATACGTCTTCCCTAGTGAAGGAAGAGCAGCGAAACGCTGCACCAGCGCCTGTTCACACATCTGCACGACGTCACGACAAGTGTCATCGTCCATCTCTGGAAGCTGATTCGGAATAGCGAAAGCCTTCGCTACATTACCTTTCGGGAAAAATACTCGCAGATCCTGCGGCTCATTACGCTGGGCAAAATGCTGCTTCACCTGCAACAATACCGGGGTCGATACTTGCTCCAGAATTTCTCCGAACGCCTGTAATACATATTCCTTATCCGCGGTAGAGCGCAACAGGTGATCCAATCTTCTCGCAAATTCACCAGGGCGCTGCTTCAACAGCTCCACTAGACTCCACACATTCTGGTATTGGAAAGCAAGCTCCACACTCCCGTTAAAGGTCGTAAACGGCTTGTTATTACGCAAAATATCAAAAGCTTCCTCGCATCGCGGGTACCGCAGCTTATACTCCGAGGGATGCAAAATTTCGCCCAGACGAATCCAGCGATCCTTGTATCGGAGCATATCTTCCGCAATCGAACCGCATTGCTCCAGGAGACCGAGCAGCAGGCGTCTCTCACGCCGCTTGAATTTACGGAAAGGCGAAGCTACAGCCAGGCTGACATCGCCATCCGACCAGGCCACAGCAAGACGAAGGACATCCGTTGCCGTTCTGAAATACGGGCCGATTCGGTCCATATTGGCCTTTTCATACTTTAATAACGAAGCTACCACGAACCCCACATTTTCCTTAAAAGGAATCTCGGCTGGCAACAGCGCATCTACTTCATCCGGTTCCGCATGCTCCAGCACCGTATCGATATCTGCTTTGTCTGTCTCCGAGATGGAGCCCTTCGCTTCAATTAGTTGGCGGATGAGCGTCTGAAAGCCTGCCTTGTTGCCGAGGCCAATGACTTTCAGGTTTACTTTATCCAGCAAAGGTACTCTTTCCACGGGTTCACGATTTGGATATACCAAGGTTAGATAATGAAGGATGGCATTCAGGTAAAGCTCCACCTCATCTTCCTCCATCACCTGCGCCGGAAAGCCAGGGTACATCGGTTTGTAGTCCACATGTGCGCCGACCATGGTTCTCAGATCAGCCACAAGCTGCACAACCAATGCTTCAAACTGTTCCTTGGATAACGTTCGTACAGCTTGCATCAACTCATCCGAGAATGTGTATCCAAGCGCTTCTATATTTTTAAGGGCAGTCGCCAGATAAACCTTCGGCAGCTGTTTCTCCCCTTGTTGTTGCTCAATAATGAGTTTGTTCGCTCTGCGCAAATAGATCGTATTGTTCATGATAAAAGTGTCCAGGAAAGCCATATCCCTACAATGGTTTGGTCTGATGTAGAAGGAAGGAATATGATAGCCTGGACGCCTCCTCTCTGAAATGAGATCTTCAGGAAAGCGGCAACCCTAAGTTCGCCAATGAAGTTAGAAGGAAGGATCGCCATAGCCTGAAGGCCAAAGGTCCGAAGTTCGTGACCCGAACCTTTGATGAACCCATCATCTCAGATTCCACGATCTCCCAACAGGGCGAAAGTATTACGACTGGTTAAATTAAGGGAAATTCTCTGACTTGTGTCGAGTAGTACTGAAGAACGGCATACAACTGATGGTACATAAAAAAAGAGCTAAGCACGGTTTTTAGCCGGCTTAGCTCTTTATCACACGCATGGTAAACAGGTTACATACAGCTCGTTACATCCGAACAGCTGATTTCTCAGAAGTCAGCCCAAGCACCCGAGCGGTTGAAGCGTGTACCTGGTTCAGTAGACTAAGATTGTCAACCAGCGATTCGCCATAGGAAGGAACCATTTCCTTGATCTTTGGTTCCCACGCATCCATATGCTGCGGGAAGCACTTCTGGAGGATCTCCAGCATCACGTGGACCGCGGTTGAAGCGCCCGGTGAAGCACCCAGCAGTGCCGCAATCGAGCCATCCGCTGCAGTGACTACCTCCGTACCGAATTGAAGCGTTCCTTTGCCGCCTTGAGCCGTGTCTTTAATCACTTGCACGCGCTGGCCCGCCAGAACCATATCCCAATCCTCGCTCTTGGCATCCGGAACAAAGTCACGCAATTCGGCCATGCGTTGTTCCTTGGATAACATGAGCTGTTGGATCAGATATTTGGTTAGTGAAATTTCTTTGACGCCTGCCGCGAGCATCGTGAGCAAGTTGTGTAACTTCACGGACGTAATCAGATCGGCATTGGAGCCCGTCTTTAAGAACTTTGGCGAGAACCCGGCAAACGGTCCGAATAGCAACGACTTCTGATTCTCAATAAATCGGGTATCCAAATGCGGAACAGACATTGGCGGAGCACCCACCGAAGCCTTTCCATATACTTTGGCATGATGCTGTTCCACGACTTTCGGATTTTTGCACACCATAAAGATGCCGCTAACCGGGAAGCCGCCAATATGTTTACCTTCGGGAATGCCGGATTTTTGCAACAAATGCAAGCTCCCGCCTCCTGCCCCGATAAACACAAATTTCGCAGTATGGCGCTTAACAGCACCACTGCCCAGATCTTTCACTGTTAATTCCCAAGATCCATTGCTTGTGCGTTTCATATTTTTCACGCTATGTTGGTAGTGGATATCCACGTTTTGTTTCTTTAAGTGTTCCATTAGCATACGCGTTAAAGCACCAAAGTTAACGTCCGTACCGGAGTCAATTTTGGTGGCTGCAATCGGTTCATTGCCCGTGCGGTTTTTCATCATCAGCGGAATCCATTCCGCCAGTTTTTTCTTATTATCCGAGAATTCCATGCCAACGAATAACGGATGTTTCGCTAACGCTTCAAAGCGTCTTTTTAGAAACAGGACATTCTGCTCTCCATGTACATAACTCAAATGAGGAAGCGGCATAATGAAGTCCCGCGGATTACGAATCAGATTGCTTTTGACGAGATAGGACCAAAATTGCCTTGAGATTTGAAAATGCTCATTCACCTTAATGGCTTTGCTAATATCTACGGATCCGTCTGGTCGTTCAACGGTATAGTTAAGTTCGCACAATGCAGAATGCCCGGTTCCGGCATTATTCCATTCGTTGGAGCTTTCCTCCCCCGCACTGGCGAGCTTCTCAAAAACCTTAATATTCCAGTCTGGTGCCAATTGTTTAAGCAAAGTTCCCAAAGTTGCACTCATAATTCCGGCACCAATCAAGATAACATCTGTACTCGTTTGTCCCTGGCTCATGTCTACCGTCCTTATATCCTATATTTGCCAAAAGGATGTAAGCGTTATCGATTTGGCATTGCAGCAAGCCCCATTCTTGAACAGGCCCGCCCCTTCTCTGAATGATATAACCTTGATCTAGTGTATCAATAATATGGGTCAATTTAAATATGCAATTTGAAGATATTTGCTATTCCATCAGTATACGCTAGTTTATGTCAGATAGATAACCCGGTTATAGGGCTGAAAGATTAATTTGTTCAATAAAAAGAGACAATTCTGGTTGCTTTGCCTGAATCGTCTCTGAAAGGTGAGTATGCTGGTACCTTTGCCTTTAATAATTCGTCCTAAAAAAAGATCAAGATGCTACTCTCCAATGTTATCCCTGATAAAGTTCTAATTTTTTCATGAAATTAGTCAATAATTCAGTATACTCTTCCTGATCCTCTTCATCAGCCCAATCAATATTAGACAGGTTTCTGTTAATATCCTGGAGCAAAGATGCAAGCTGCGATAAATCTTCAAATTGATTTAATTCAATCGAGTAGAGTATTTTTAATAAATGACCATCATACATTTCCCCAGCAAGTGGATCATCTTTTAGAATTTCCAAAGCTTTTTTTATACCAAGATCCATAAAAACATTTTGAGCTAGCATTCTACTAACATCTTCTAATTCTATCTCATCTATTGTTTTATCGATAAGTCTGTTGTACCACTGATCCAAAGGATACTCAGATTCTTCGGTCTGAATATTTTGTTGTAGTGAGTATATCTCTTTAATTGGTTTGTTCATTTACTTTATTCCTCCAAATGGTTCAAATAAATCCTCAATCTTCTTTAAATTTGTGTTGGCCTTGTCCAAAGCATTTTGCAATGTACTTTTCAGAGAAGTCGACAGATTAGGGTTTTGTAAAGAACCTTCTAATCCTCGTTTTATTTTACTTAATCCCTTATACGAATCCTGCATCTCTTGTAGATGGTTCCAGTATCCTCCTGTTTTTTTATTTGGTACTGGATTCCCTTGTAAATCTCTTAACGTTCCCGAAAAATCCATATCAGTTAGATGCTTATCAATTATATTATCTAATGTTGTAAGGTTTCTTTGTTGTGCTCTAGAAAGGTCTTCGACAATAGGAACATTCGGCGTTCCCTCAGTTGCCTTTCCCTCTGACTTCTCAATTTTCTTCGCACTCGGTTCAGCCTTCTTTATATTATTCTTAATTTTTGCTGCCAAACCGGATGATGATGTTCGAAACGGTCCTGAACGTCCTGGAAAGCTTCCACGAACCATCTGAATCGCCATAAACACTTGGGCAAATTTTAGAGAGGTAACCATGGTTTGAGCATAAGAATGAGAGACAGATTCTCCTGTATAGGGATGTATTCCATTCTGAAATGCCTTGATCTGTAGTGTGAATATATCCTCCCCAGGCGGTTCAACCTTCACAGCTTGCATGCGATTAACATCCAGATGTCCGTGATCCTTCTCATACGCCTGAAGAGCAGCCTGATCCGCAACACCATCCTCGTTAACAGGGAGCCACGCTCGCAGTGCGGAGTTATAAGCCATACGATAACCCTTATCATCTGACTCAGCATCGCCCGCTAATCTTTTTGTCATAGCCATGACCCCAACAGCTTCAGTTGCACCACCTAGACTTACCAGCTGAGCATCTGCATCCTGGAAGCGCGTAGCGATATCCTTCAGATCTTTGGATGTGTTCACCATACTCTCCAGCGCTTTATCCAGTATAGGGCGCGATTGCTCAAACTCATAGAAAAACCGCTCCTGCGTCGCACCCATCCACATCATCTGAATGAACATGATCTGTCTAGTCAGATCACCCCGTATATGCTCCAACTGTTGTCTGGCCTGATCCACTTGATTCGATACGTGATGTAGCTGCTCAGGGGTAACTTTGATTGTACTCATACGTTTCTCCGCTCATTTAAAATGGGATTATCCTATGTTAGCAGAAGTATGGAATACAAACCATCCGGCTAACATCCTGATTTGAATTTTTTTAAAACATAAGCTGTACTCATCATCGGTGCTATGGTCCTATATGCATCTACCCATCTCAGAGAACTTATCACCAGCAAATAACCCACTTACCCTATCTCCTGCAAAAAAGCCCGATAACGCCCAATTTGCCCTGCCGTCGCGTCTTCCCGCAACGATTCCAAAAGCGCAATGCACCTTTTGAAATACCGATTCATCTCAAGCTCATCCGCTAACCTGAGTGCCTGCAAAATGAACTCCACCGCTTTCTTTTGCCTTCCCATGCATTGTTCGTATAAAGCCCGGTGATAACAGTAATGGTACATATCGCCGTTGTTTGAAGAATCTATTTCTCTCCCGACATCCTGAACCTGACTCGCAAACATATGTAAAACTCGATCAATCTGCCAACGATACCGGACCGCCGCCTCCAAAATCGTTCTCAGACCGTCTATACATTCCTCTGGATGCTCTAGCAGAAAATTCACATACTCCTCCAGCAGCTCTGCATGCCCCGCTTCAATCTCCAGCGCATACCGATTCACCTGTGCTCGATGCCTAAACTCCTGCACTACCTGCATTCCCTCCTCATCCAGCTCTTCCATCCATGCTAGTTCTGCATAACGGTTGATACACGCCCGCGCTTGATCCACCTGCCCCATCTTCTGGTGAGCCATGCAACGCATTTGGAGACTGAATCCGTGATAATAGATCAACGGACGCTCGGTATGAATATAGGGTAAAGGTAATCCCTTGGTACGGTGCTCCTGTCGCTCTTCATGAATGCACTGCACACATTGATACAACATGTCCGCCCTCTCCATCACTTTGCTCCAATTTTCAAAAGCAACAGCCATGTCCAACATTTCCACAATGATGTCCGGTTTGAGTGATTTTAGGATAGAAGTTCGCAAAGGAATTCCTCCTTCTATGTAAGTTTAGGGATATTAAAACAACCCAATTTTACGGTAACAGAAAACATTTTGTTCGATTTCCTTTTATAAACTCCAAAGAAGTAGTACAATAAAATAAATATAGTACTTAATCGCAGTTTTTTCAATATTTTTTACCGCCTTTATGTCTCTGCTAATTAATTCAATACTCTCCTAACCTTTAGGAGAGGTGGATAATATGACAACATTAAGGAATTCGGTTGGAGAACGGATCAGAGCGATTCGGAAAGCAAAGAGCTTGACACAACAGCAGCTTGCAGAACTCTCAGGATTAGATGATGCATATATAGGATCATTAGAGCGAGGGGAAAGGAATTTTTCAATTGATACTTTAGAGAAAATAGTAGAAGCACTTAAAATTGAGCCACAAAACCTGTTTTTCATTGAGGATCATGATGAGCAACAAAAAGCAGTCCATGAATATATTGCTATAATATCTGACCTGAAAAATGGAGAACTAACCATATTAAAAAATGTAATACGAGAAGTCTCTAAAGCTTTTCACTCATCATAGTTTCCTTTCCACAGATTTAATTTAAATGTCTGCTGGAAAGGGTACCATTTTAAACTCTCTTATCATTTTTTATATTGTTATGCTATAGATTATTTTAAGATACTATTAAAACCAATAAAACAAAAAAATCTCTGACTCTACAGAGATCTTTTTCCAAGTATTTTCTTCATAACAAAAGAAAGAGAAATATTTGAGTGTACCGTTAATATGCAGGTTATTTCGAATGAATTAAATCCACATATACGTACGGTACACCGAGGTCGTTAGTATGATCATAAGTATATAAATGATCATTATTATTTACGCATTTGCCTAGCTTTCTTTTAAATCTATCATCATTATAAATATATACTCTACCCTGGCAAACAGGGCAAATCCCATACGTTTTCACTTTATAAACTTCTCCATCTTTTTCAAAAAGAATAACGTGATTTTCTCTATATACAACAGAGTTTTTCTGCAGTTCCTTGTGCTTAGATAAAGAATTGAGTGCATAGAGACTTGTACAACAAGTAATAACTAATAGAACTGAATAAAGGTCTGACTTCATAAAAAGAAAGTCTGCTATTGTTATAACCGCTGAGATTATAGATATAACACCTGCAATATCAAACTTTCTCTTGAAGCTATTTACTCCTCCCGGAACTCTCTTATCTATCCTATCACTATATTCCACTATTAACTTATCTTCTTTAGGGTAATTATGATTTTCTATGTGGATCTCTTGTCTACTATTAATACCAAAACCTATATTAATATTGTCCTTGCCTCCATCAATAGAACTGCCAAGATTCATTTGTCTAATAGGTTGTGTACAGTATGGGCAAACCGTAAAATCCTTCCGAATTTCCCTAAAACAATGAGAACATTCCATAGACACCCCGCCTACATATAAATTTTCGTATTCTGTATAGCAAGTTCAAACATAATACTCAGGGATGAAATAAAAAAACTTACTTAAAACTTCATTATCAACAAATATTCTACAACTAAAAGGTAACGATTTAATTTATACTACCAGAGTATCCAGCAAACTGCTTAAGCGTTTCAATCATTAAATATGGTGATGGGACAAATAAATCGACTTTCTGACCAATAATAGGTGCCAATTTAGATTTAACACACCCTAAAACCTTTTTACCATGTCTATATCTACACATATCATTTGTGTACAATAGGTTTACATCAGCAGAAATTCTACCAGGATTTATATTACTTGGACCGACTTTAGCTATCTCTAATTTGGTTCTCGAATTTATAAACTTTTCTAGGGTTTTACTTTCAACCTCTTTAGTAGCATCATCTAAAATAGCATTTGCCTGCTCTTTAGTAATTACTGGATATACACAGTTAATATGGTCGGAATTTAAGAAATGTGACTCCACATCTGTTCCATCAGTAATAAAACAATCCATCCCGACATTTTCTATTTTCTCCTTATATGAACTAATTTCATCTTCATTGAGGTAATCCCTATCCCGATGCAGTATAACTTTTGTACTTGGAGCATGTTTTCTTATAAATGCATTTAATACATGAGCGGTATCAACTTTAGCACAGCCTTCATATGACCAGATATCTACTTCATCAAGATTATATCCTGAAGCAACTAGCAATGCTCTAACACCATCTAATTCAGAATCTTCTGTAAGAAAAACATACTTTATACTACTTCGAAGCAACCTTTCTCCCTTATCAAGAGCTCCGATATCAGTAAGTACTCGTACAATATCATAATCATTCTCAATAATAACTTTCCCATTTTGAATCCAATGCATTTTACTACTTTCCATTAGCTCGTCAATTAAATGACGAGAATGAGTGGACAAGAGAATTTGCAGCTCACGTTCTTCAGTTAGTTGTCTTAGGACTGTTGCTAGTTTTCTTTGATTATTCGGATGTAAATGCGAGTCTGGCTCGTCTAATATAAGCATTTTAGGCTTATAAAGATTAACATAACTCAAAATTTGGATTGCTTGTAAAACTCCCGTGCCAGCAGAATCAATTGGCAGTTCATAATAGTTAAACTTGGCAGTTGCATTAATATGCTCATCTCTATCAGGAACAAAAGTTACATTCAACTCTAGATTCGGGAAAACGCTTTTTAAATCAGCGGTGAATTTCTCCCAACTTTCATCGTTTTGCTTCAAGAGCCATAATATATTCCTAAATACAATATTCGCATCACCTCTTGCAGCTGCTTTTCTAACAATTCCAGGAGTCTTATACTCTTCAACTGCAGGTATACCTGCTAAACCAGGGACAAACATGCTATATGGCTCGTTAATGTTCTGAAGTCTTTCTCCTAGGCTTTGACCAGAAATTCTTACAGTTAAGTTTTTATTTCTCCCCTTTCCAACAAGAATTCTAGTCTCGGCTTCGCTAACGTTTTCAACAAAAGTCACACTAATACCTTCACCTCGGGGTTCTCTGAGAATCCCTCCTGGGGCAAGTGCATGAACATCTCGAAGTGGTGTGTAAACTAATTGATTTGGTGCAACTGAGGTGTTTAATGATTCTCCAATCCATCTAGTATTGGGTTCTAACGTGGTCGTTTGCGCTGCGGATATTGCAAATTGTACTGCTTGAAGTATGCTGCTTTTCCCCGCATTATTTGAGCCCACAAATACATTCATTCTACCTAACTCAATATTGATGCTATCCAAATGCTTAAATCGTTCTACTGCAATGTTTTTAATCATGTCTCTCTACCTTCACAAAAAATTGTATTAACTATCATCGCGTTCAGCCCTTCTCAAGCAAAAAAATTCTCGCTTTTCAGTATTATTTTTTTCTAATATTTTCCACTTATACCTGGAAAAATTACCTATTTGTAGTCTATCATCTTCATTTGCTGTCAGGAAGATTTTTGTTTAAAAAAGAAATCTTTTAATATACATAAATCGATCCTCTTTAACTATCAAGATATTAAATTTCCAATATATTTTTTTCACCAAATCATTCAAGTCTATACCTTATATCATAATTCGGTCTTGAAAAGAGTACAGTTTTATGTTTAAAATCCCCCTAATTTGGAGTTCTATTCTAGAATCCTATAGCCTATCCTGAAACAACATACCGAAACAGACAGTTTCTTCTCCTTGGTATACATGAATCGCATCATAAATAGCGAGACGTAGCAGTTCTCATTCAAAAGCAATTCAACTCATTTATCTAAATAATGTCGAATTCCCCAATTTAGGTTATACCTTAAACAATAACCACTTTCATTCAAATGAATATACGAACCGTATCATTTCACTTCTTACCTCTTATAAAACAACCCGCTCAAACTCCGCAAACTCAATCCGATTTCGCCCATTCTGCTTCGCTTGATACAACGCTTTGTCTACCGCAGCGAACAGCTGAATCAGATACCCCTCCGGATTGTCCGGTACATGCTCACATTCAAAATCCTCAATAGACAGAATCCCAATGCTGATCGTAATGGACACCTGTTCGATCTCGTGATCCACCACAATGAGGTTCGACTCCACCGATAATCTCACGCTTTCCGCTATTTGTTGGGCTAACTGGCGTTCGGTATGCGGAAGGTAGATCATGAATTCCTCCCCGCCATATCGCGTTAGAATATCGGTACTCCGAATGGATTCTTTGACAGCCTGAGCCGTGCGATGCAGCACTTCATCCCCGATGACATGCCCGTAGCGATCATTGATCGCTTTGAAGTAATCAATATCCAGAAGGATGAGTGAAAACGGCGTTTTATATTGAATGTTGGTGATGACCTCGTGATTCAGGTGTTCGGTCAGATAACGGCGGTTATAGCAGTTGGTTAGACTGTCCGTCAGGGCGAGTTCTTCCAGCTTGCGATTGGCCTCGGACAACTCCAGACGAATGCGATCCAAGGCATGATTACGCTCCTGAAGCGTTTCATTCTGCCGGTTCATTTCTTTTACATAGAAGCGTTCTTGAGAAACATCCTGGAATGTAAGGATATGACCAATGGGCGCACGAGCAGCATCAACAATGGGAGACGCTTGAAGGATATAATGACGAATGTCATCCTGCCCTACGATCACTTCAATTTGAGACAAGGTATTGTCTTTTTGCTTATACGCCTCCAGAAACTTCTGGCGGCTGCCCTCTACACGAACAGAGCGCAGAAATGCCTCCATATCAAAAGAGTCCCCCACATGCAGATCCATGAAGGATCGGGAAGCTTTGTTCAATTCAATAATCATCTCATTCTCATCCAGTACAAGGATGCCGTAAGGAATGGTATTAATCACATCCTCATGGGCGATGGAAACCAGATCGAACACATTGTACCTTTTAATGACATAGACGAAGAAAAGGTCGGACACGAAAATCCCCAGCGAAGTCAGTCCGGGAATGATGAACGGTAAATATGCTCTTAGAACCACATTAAGCAGAGCATCAATTGTTGCAAAAGCAGCCAGCACGAATATGCCCCATAGCGTAACTTTCACCTGGTTTTTAATCATGGAGGACGTTCGAGAAGAATACAGTGCCCGGAATAAAATAAAGAGGGACGTTACAAAGTAACTCACTAGTATAGCCATGACAACCCAGAACCAGGGTCCATATGCCCGCTCGACATAACCGCCTTCCAGCGGAGTTACAAACCAGCTCCACGGGTTCAGGATCACGCCAACGGCTCCAATAACCGCAGGGATGAACAATAGGAAGGATCTTTTTTGGCCTAATCGCTCCGCCTCACCCGTAATGAAGATCGTAAGCAGCAGCCAACCGCTCCCGAGCAAAGAAACCGCGACAAAAGATAACGTAACATAGAACAGCTGCAAGCCGGGATCATCCGTCAACGTACTCGCAAATTGACAGAATGGCCAGAGCATCATCAACCCATGAAACAAAAAGTAAACCTTATGTAAGTTCGTAATTCTAACCGTAGCAAAAACATATACGTATACACCAAACAATAGGACGAATAGAAAGAGATCATACCATACTAATGGGCTCACGAATCTTCTCCTTTTTGCATGCGACAACGAAGATAGTATTGAACTGGGTCAATCTTTAGCGCTATAATTTGAACCTTTGATAAATCTATTAAAGATATTAAAGACATTTCTACACTACTGCTGTTGGTTAAATTAACCATATCTTATCACACCGCTAATGGAGAGAGTAGCCCATACAATGGAAGTCCAACCAACCTCTGATTGAATTTTGCGCTATTTTTGCGTTTTTGTGAATGAATTTGAACGTTTGGATGCAAACCAGGAGGGAAGAAGTCCTTGTTAGCTGTCGTAAGAAGGCAAGGAGGTACGTATGTAGAGCCCTCCGTCACCGGACGGCCCTCTCCTCATTCGTGTACAGTAGCCAAAGGCAAATTGTCTGAGAACAAATCTGGATTATCTTGGAGCATGTCCGTAATGACTTCCGTCAACAAGGCCGCATCACACACTCTGACGACTGCATCGCCAAATTCCCCCTTACACATCGCACCTTTACGTTCAAGAACTTCATCCACTTTCCAATAATGCTCCGACCACGATAATCCGCAATGTCTCCGGGAAGGCACCGAGATTTCGGTTCCATCGGGTAAAACCGTGCGTAACATCTCATGCCCGTCCGTTAACCTGCCTGGAATGTCCACCCATTCTTCGATACCATGGATAAACGTATTCCGTTTCAGATCAACGCCGACCAAAAGGATGGTTGCCTTCCGATCAAGCAGCTTCCCCCAGGCTGAGCCTCTCGCACATGGTGTATCAAAAAGATGATCGTCCTTCGTAAATGCTTCGGCATCCTGTCCCAGGGCAGCTACTGAATGCGTAGGGTGCCAAGAACGTACTACTTCAGGTCGTTTGCGAAATAGCTCAGGCAGAATACCGACGCAGCATGGTGAGGATTCCACGTGGAACATCGGATTGTCCGCATTGATTGTGGACCATGTATGCGTTGGCAACACCAGCAGCCCGTCCTTCATATACTCGGTCAACGCATCCAACACCGTATCCGCGCCGCCTTCGACTTCGCCCATGCTTTTCATGGAAGAGTGAACGAGCAGCGTTCCTTGGTCGTCAATGCCTAGCTGGCGCAGTTGGTGGAGCAAACTTTCTTGGGTATGCATCATTAATAGATAACCTCCTTTGGGCTATTATAGCAAAATAGAACGTAGACGACGGTACTAACGTTATCCTTTGTATTGGAGAGAGTACAAGACCCGTTTCAGGCCACACACCCTGCGCCTCACGGCAAGACAAAGGGCCGGGGAACCCCCCGGCCATAAGGAAAGAATTTGTATAAGTTCATGAATAACAAAACTATTTAATCACAACGTACTCCAGGTTCACCAATTTCGCATAGGTCACGATCTGATCAGTAGTCAGGTTCAAGGAAACTACGGTATGGTGACCGCCGCCATTCTCGATCCAGGCTCTAACCCCATCCTGGAAGTTAGGCTTCACATTCCATAATACACGGGCTACCGGCAGATTAGGCGCTGGAACCGTCGGCTCGAATGCGGATACTTCGTTGATCAACAATTTGTAATGCGTACCGAAGTCTGCCATGGAAACCACGACGCCTTCTCCTGCTTTGCCATCGAATACGAGACGTGCAGGATCTTCACGATCGCCAATACCCAATGGGGACACGATGATTTTGGGTTTGTTGCTGGCGAGTGTAGGGTCAACTTCAAGCATGTGGGATTGAAGGATAGCCTCTTGACCAGCTGCCATCTCGTACGTGTAATCCTCCATGAAGCCTGTGTTTTCGTTATGGGCCATAACTTTCAGCAGGCGGTCGAGTGCAGCCGTTTTCCAATCGCCCTCCCCAGCAAAGCCGTACCCTTGGGCCATCAGGCGTTGAACAGCCAGACCCGGAAGCTGCTTCATGCCATGCAGATCTTCGAAGTTAGTAGTGAAGGCACTGTATCCACCCTCGTCCAAGAAACGTTTGATCGCAATTTCATAACTTGCTTGTACACGTACGCTAGCTTCCCAAGCTTCTTTGCTGTTCGTGCCATAATCGAATTCATACAGCTCTGCATACTGAGCGATCAGATCATCGATTTCTTGCTCTGTCACGGCATTCACGTATTGCACGAGATCGCCGATACCGAAATAATCGACTGTCCATCCGAATTGGATCTGTGCTTCCACTTTATCCCCTTCGGTCACGCCCACGTTGCGCATGTTGTCGCCAAAACGAGCAACCTTGATGTTGAAGCTTTCGTTGTAGGCTACAGCTACGTCCATCCAATCCGCAACCTGCTGCTGCACTTCTGGACGCTCCCAGTAGCCAACAACGATTTTGTTTTGTTTTCTCAGGCGTGCATTGATGAAACCATATTCGCGGTCACCGTGAGCCGCTTGGTTCAGGTTCATGAAGTCCATGTCGATCGTCGCCCAAGGAATGCTTTCATTGAATTGTGTCGCGAGATGGAGCAACGGTTTTTGCAGCAATTTCGTACCCCGAATCCACATTTTCGCAGGTGAGAACGTATGCATCCAAGTGATCACACCCGCCACTTCGTCACGATAGTTAACCTCTTTCATGATGCTCGTGATTTTATCTGCGCTTACCGCCAAATCCTGCAATACGAGCGGGTATGGCAGAACGCCGCTTGCATTGAGAGCATCCGTGATTTTCTGTGCGTTGGCTTTAACCTCGCCCAGTGCTTCTTCCCCGTACAGATGCTGCGAACCTACGACGAACCAAAACTGTTTAGTTGCTGTTGCTGACATGTAATCATCCTCTTTCCTATATAGTGTGTTTAACTCCATTTACACTTGATCACTCCAACTGCAGTACCATCTTACGATCGCTGTTATCCCCGGATTTCTTTTATCTCTTTACAAAGGTAGAAATCCGGGGATAAAGGCGAACGCTTCGCTTCTACAGATTGGTTCTGCACTCTCCGTTATCGTGTAAATCTTAAATCCTAATATAGATCACTCAGTAACCAGAACAATCTTCAATTCGCTGTTTTCCTGCTCATATCATTTCTGTCCATAGTAGGCGTCTTTTCCGTGTTTCCGCAAATAGTGTTTATCCAAAATGCCTTGCGGCAGTTCTTTTGCAAAGTTATTCAATTGCCGCGCATACAGGTTCATTTTGCACACTTCCTCCAGCACGACGCTGTTCACAACCGCTGACTTTGCGTCTTTACCCCACGTGAACGGTGCATGACCATGAAGTAGAACTGCCGGGATCGCCATCACATCCAGTCCGCGCTGCTTGAACGTTTCGATGATGACATGGCCTGTCTCCGCTTCGTAGCCCCGATCGATCTCATCCTGGTTCAAGAAACGGGCACAAGGTACGGCACCATAGAAGGTGTCAGCATGCGTCGTTCCCATCACAGGTACGTCCAATCCGGCTTGCGCCCATATGGTCGCCCAAGTGGAATGAGTATGCACAATACCACCGATTTCCGGATAATGTTTGTACAGTACCGCGTGAGTCGCAGTATCAGAAGAAGGTCTCATTTCGCCCTCCACCACATTGCCGTCCAGATCAACCACAACCATGTCGCTTGGCTTCATCTTGTCATAGCTGACACCGCTCGGTTTGATGACAAACAGACCACTGTCCCGATCCATTGCGCTGACATTACCCCATGTGAACTTCACGAGTCCGTGCTCCGGTAGCTCCAGATTCGCCTCATAAACCTCTTCTTTCAGTTGTTCTAACATGTGTTAGTCCCTCCCGTTCTCTACCAGATGATCTACCGCCGCCTGCTCAATCGCGAGGCCCTTCCGATAACGTTCGATAAATACTTCAAACCCTTTAACATCCGATGCATCCGGTGCAACTTCCTCACCCTCGACATCATTGAAGACCTTCTGCTCAAGGAACACATCCAGGCTCTCCTGCTGATCCTTGTTGATCATGTACGAGGCCAGAAGCGCCATGCCCCATGCGCCGCCTTCACCCGCTGTAGACATGACTGACACCGGCACGTTCATCGCTGCGGCTACAATCCGTTGTCCGACAACGGGAGTCTTAAACAGACCACCATGCGCCAAAATACTGTCAATCGCCACATGCTCGTTCTTCGTCAAAATGTCCATGCCAAGCTTGAGGGCACCAAAAGCGGTGAACAGATGCGTGCGCATGAAATTCGCCAGATTGAAGTTGCTTTCCGGTGAGCGGACGAACAATGGACGGCCTTTGTCGATGCCCGTAATGTTTTCACCCGAGTAATAACCGTAGCTCAGCAAACCGCCACCATCCGGATCTGCTTCCAAAGCCTTATTGAACATCACGCTGAACAATTTGCCGGTATCCACTTCGTATCCCATCGCCTCGGAAAATTCACGGAACAATCCAAGCCAGGCATTGATGTCGCTGGAGCAATTGTTGGCATGCACCATGCCTACCGGACTACCGTCCGGCGTTGTAACCATATCGATCTCGGGATAAACTTTGGATAATTCCTTTTCCAAGACGATCATCGCGAACACGGACGTGCCCACAGAGATGTTGCCCGTACGCTTTCTCACGCTATTCGTTGCTACCATGCCTGTTCCGGCATCACCTTCCGGCGGACAGAGCGGAATGCCTGACTGCAAATCATTCGAAGGGTCGAGTAGCTTAGCTCCCGCTTCGGTCAACTCACCAGCGTTCTCACCAGCGAGATACACCTTGGGAAGAAGGTGCTCAACCTTCCACGGATAACCTTTGCCTGCGATCAGTTCATCGAACTGCTTGATCATGGACGGGTGATAATTATGCGTAGACTCGTCGATTGGGAAAATGCCCGAAGCGTCGCCGATACCGATGGCTTTATTACCCGTCAGCAGCAAGTGTATGTAACCAGCCAAGGTTGTCAGGTGATCGATGCGAGGCACATGGGCCTCTTCGTTCAAGATCGCTTGGTACAAGTGAGCGATACTCCAACGTTCCGGGATATTGAACTGCAGAAGATCCGTCAGTTCTCTCGCTGCCTTCCCAGTGGTCGCGTTACGCCACGTCCGGAACGGTACCAGCAGTTCGCCCGCGTTATCCAATGCGATATATCCATGCATCATGGCGGAGAATCCAATTGAACCTACCGTTTGCAGCGTAATTCCGTATTTCCGCTCTACGTCTTGCTTCATTTCACGATACGCAGTCTGAAGACCTGTGATGATATCCTCCTGGTTGTACGTCCAATATCCGTCTTTCAGGAGGTTCTCCCATTCATAACTGCCAGACGCAATGGTCTCAAAACGTTCATCGATCAGCACCGCCTTGATCCGCGTCGATCCAAATTCGATGCCTAGTGAAGTGGCTCCCTTGGTAATCGCTTCTTTCATATCCACATGACTCATGATCACGTAGTCCCCTCTCTGATCACAGTAGGTAAAAGTAAAAATATAATTGGCTTAAAGATGATTGAAATAGATTCATATTTCGGTTCATTGAAAAGAATGCGCTTTCCTTTTCTGACAGCCTTAGTATATTTTTTGTACGTACATTTGTCAATAATATATAATAGTTATACTTACATTAGTTGAGATATAACGTCTAAATGATCTAATTTCTGTGCTCAAGAGGCTATGTTGTAAGGTACACATCTCTATTTTATGACGGGAATTGTACGGTTTATTTTGTAAAACTGGCTGTTTTATTTCCATTCGATTCGAATCATGATAAAATATGTACGTACAACTATGGATATGACGAATTTTTTTTATAGATAAGTAACGATGAAAGAAGTGGACTGCGTGAAGCCAAAGTATCAGGTTATCATTGACGATATCAAAAGCAATATCCTATCCGGAACCTATAGCGTAGGCGAACAAATCCCTACCGAATCCGCACTGCAGGACAGCTACAACGTGAGCCGCCAGACGGTACGGAAGGCCATTTTGGAGCTATCGAACGAGGGCTTTTTGAGAAGTGAAAAGGGTTCCGGCACCTATGTAAGCAATCTGTATCGATCCAGAACCGGCGGGAACACGATGAAAAAAACAATCGGCGTCATCACGACGTACATCTCCGATTACATCTTCCCCTCCATCATCCGCGGCATTGAAGGCCGGTTGAATGAGGACAATTATTCATTGCTGTTAGCCAGCACCAATAACGACGTTGCGCAAGAGAAAAAGGCACTCGAGATGATGCTGTCCTACGGTGTGGATGGCCTAATCGTCGAACCGACCAAGAGTAATTTGTACAACCCCAACATAGCGTACTACCTTTCATTTAAGGAGCAGGATGTACCGTTTACGATGATCAATGCCTTTTATGAAGAGCTGGAGGTGCCTTTCTTCTGTCTGGATGATGTTCAGTCCAGCTATCTCGCTACCCGGGAACTGATCGCCAAAGGACATAGCCAGATCGGCATTATCGCAAAAATGGATGATTTACAAGGGAAGTACCGGATGAAGGGATATATCAAAGCGCTGGGCGAAGCCAAGTTGCGGTTTCATCCCGAGCAAGTGCTTTCGTTCGATACGGCATCGAAGCCGGACCTCTCCACCAATCTGGAGGTGTTCCTGGAGGAAAACAGAGGTGCGCTGACATCCCTTGTCTGCTACAACGACGAGGTAGGGCTGGAGGTCGTACATGCATGTAGAAAGCTGGGGATTTCCATTCCAGACGAGTTATCCATTATTGGTCAGGACAATTCTTACATCGCCAAGAACGCCAACATTAGACTCACGACGTTAACTCATCCCCAAGAACAAATGGGCCGTGACGCAGCAGATTGGGTCATCAAGAAACTACAGGGCAAAAAGGATCTGCCCACTAACACCTATTACCAGCCCGTGCTGGTTGAGGGAGAGACGGTAAAAGAAATCGTGCTGGAATAGCATGTGGACCGAGGTGTGGGTTGATGGAAATTACGGTATAAAAGGGGAAAGCGCAGCCTCAACCACCCGCCCTTTGTCCGTGGTCTCCATGTTCTTACTGAAATACGAAAAGGCTGCCGTAATGGCAGCCTAAGATGTTTTGCTTTATCAATCTTTTTAGCTACAACGGGAACTAACTCATAAGGAGTATCTCTCCCAATAAAGAGGCCTACATTATTTTGTGATACCATTCCAGAACGTCAGCTCGTCAATGGGCAGTCGAGTCGTCGGATGTCCTGGTTGCGAGGCTTTGCCGATGGAAATGAGAATGGTTGGAACATAGCGATCGGGAATATCGAATGCTTCTATAAATTTATTTTTATCGTACCCAGCCATTGGAACGGTATCATAACCACGCGCTTTGGCGGCGAGCATGAACTGCATCGATAATAGACCGCAGTCAAATATTACGCCGTCTTTGATATATTGAGAATCCATGCTTCCCAGCATTCCCTTCATGTTGGTAACCAACGAATCCTTAACTTCCTTAGTCATATAACCAGCTTCTACAGAAGCGTCGTAAACGGAATCCACCTGTTTGATATACTCCAAATCACCCAGCACCGCAATAACGGCCGAGGCATCTACCACCTGCTGCTGGTTGTTCGCGATGGGAAGCAATTGTTCTTTCAGAGCCTGATCATTAAAGACAATGAATTTCCAGGGCTGCATATTCGCGCCAGATGGAGCAAGGGCTGCTTCAGTCAGAATATCTTTCAATTCCTCCTCTGAAATGTTGAACGCAGGATCGTAATGCCGCACAGAACGTCTTTCCTTTACCACTTCCATAAAGCTTTGTTCTTGTTTTACGCTCTCCATCCCATTTTGCCTCCCATATATACTGTGTAATATTTAACACAGTTAAAGATAAAAAAATACACCACTTAACTGTGCTAATATAAGCACAGTATATATGTGGATGGATATGTTGTCAATTCTCCATTATCGGACTCATCCTGTTGGCCATGTCGGCAATGGTGTATTTTCGCAGGATTTCCAACACGCTATGATTAATTTCCTCCGTAATATCGTTGAACATATCATGCATCTGCATACCAAAGGAGTGATCGCCTGTGGAATCCAGCATTCCTTCACACAGCGATGCCTCAGTCTGAAGCGATATATATATATCAGCCAGTGTCACCGATTCCGGCGGCTGCTTCATGCGATAACCTCCATCGCGTCCTTCACGAACCTCCAGAATGTTCTCCTGAGCCAGTTTCGCCAATATTCGGCGAATCAATGTTGCTTCTGAGCATAAATGATCGGCGATATTGTTACTTGGATAGCGGTTAGGACTATCCGACATGAACACAAGGGCCTGCAATGCCAAGCCGAATGCCTTGCTATTGGAGGGACAGGTATGTTTGGCCTTTTTCATCGTACAGGGCTCCCTTCTTCGTTGCATCCTGTGTGAATTATAGCAAACCCCCAACTACCATTCAACACGCCATCGAGGTTTGCAGACAGTAGCTTGCTACTGTAAACCAGAAGGTACACGCCGAAGAAATATAAGAAGAGAAACTTCCAGAACAATCATATCCTCTAATCCTGGCATAGTAGGCAAGTCATATAGCTATTTTGTTCAAAGAAACTTCTAAACATCATATAATAACCACTTAACAAACCATCAAAAATGGTATATTATACAATTGTAGCAAAATTTTATTATATTCGAGAGGAGATTTTGAACTTGAAAAAGACGCTTTCTATGGTTGTCGTCGTGAATCTATTTCTCAGTTTTGCCTTCGGCTTTCAAGCGTTTGCAGACGATGACATGGCCGAATCGGGAGTTCACCCTGATGCCCATGTCGCAGAACAGGTACTGCAGCCAACTGGGGAAATGATATCCGAACTTACCAAGGATGCTTCTGAGTTGGATTCGTCCAAACTGAAGAAACACCGGGTAAAGGCATCTGTAAATTTGAAATCGGCTACCGCGTCTTCAGAATTACAAAAGGGACTCATTTCGGCTCCACAATCGCTTAGCTCTACAGCCACAGCGGAGACTAATACATACACGGGCTACATTCAACAAGAAGGTACGTCCAGCTTTTTATACCCTATTTATGTACAACCGGGCAGCATACTGCAAGTACAGATGGATAATCCTCCTTCGGCGCAGCTAGATTACGATCTTTATCTCTACGAATTTGACATGTCCACTGGTGATTTGAACCCAACTCCAATTGATTATTCAATTTATGGAACGTATCTGAATAACTACGGAAATGGATCAAGAACCTTGTCTGAACATGTCGGCACGAAAAACAGCACGGCCAGTTCCAAAGCCTACTTAATTGAAGCCTACGGTGCAGTTGGAGGCAGCATCAATGAACCATTCACTCTAACCGTCTCAACTAGCTCAACCTATGATGCGTACGAGACGGATGAGAATGCGCTTCATGCTTATCCTTTCACGGTAGCAACAGGTGGCTCTACTCTTTCAAGCCGTACCATTAATTCGGAGGTGGATCAGGATTGGTATAAGATCACGGTTCCCGAAAGCAGAAATTACGACGCCATGCATATCGATCTGGATCAAGCCTCTGTAGGCAATGGCTATAAGGCGGAATTGTATAGTGCATTAAGCAACAATCGGATGGCGTTAGTGCCCTCCACCAACGGCAATGTGTCTCTAGGCACGGGCACATATTATTTGCGGGTGTATACAACAAGTAATTATTCAGATAACAACTACTCATTACACCTCCAACCAGTATTAAGAGCCGATAAAGTCGTGATCACAGGTTATAATTCCAATGGCGGTCCGAATGACTACCCTACCTATGCCTATGGACGCTACTACCGGATAACGGGAACCAGTTTTACGGTGACTGGCGTTGCCGCGACTTCAGATAACTATGCGGTAGCCAATGCGGAAGTAGAAGTCATTTGGGAGAATGATTATTGGACCGAAGGCAGCAACAACAGATATCGGAGTGCAAAGGTTATGACCAACAGCAGCGGCCAATTCACTGCTACATTATCCCTGCCTCCTTCAACCGGGAGCATAAGTCAATACTTGCCGGGAGCCATAAGCTTCACGCATTATTATGATATTTGTGGTGTGCTGGCGAGGGTAACGAGTCGTCCGAGTGCAAATGATACGGATATCGTGTATCATTTTGCGTACAGTATTTACGGTGGCTAATTGAATCCAAACAGGGCAATGGGCGTTTATGAATAAACGACCCGTTGCTTTTTTTTGTCCAATCATATTAAAAATATGGAATAATATTCCGATAGTATGAAGAGAAGTGAATTATTGGAATACATCAAACGAATAGGGGTGTTTAATTATGAAAGTTCAAAGTACGACTCAGTTTGACCTCAATGCCTACATTCAATCGAAACAACGCGCGGATAAGCCATCTTTGGTCACAGGCACGATACCCGAACTGTCACATAACAACGACACAGTGGAGATCAGTCCGGCTTCCAGACAGTTGGCAGCATCCGATATTGTAAATCATTCCGCTACATATTTTGGAACCGTTCAAATCAATGATTCCTTGAATCGCCTACTCACAGATCAACCCTCGGAGGTGAAGGAAGCTGTCTATGGCATCATTCAATCCAATCTCATTACCAACGTAACCGGGGAAGAGGAGAGATCAGCATTGCTGGAATTGGGTCTCACTCAAGCAAAGTATATCGCGGACAACTATATGAAAGGGGATAAAGCGACGGAATTCATGAATACGTTTCGTCAAATCGCGGCCATCTCTACAACCAGAACAGAAGACCCTGTGACGAAAGAAATCCATTACGAGACACCTCCTCAGAGACCTGTTGGGGCTCCAGATGATTATATCGATCTATCCTATATGATGAAGAAATTTGAACCGAAAACGCTGGACAAGCTCCAGGATGCGATTGTGAACGGAAAAGACTGGAACAGCATCCTGCAAAGCTTCGCCAAAAATGTATCGACTAATCAGGACTGGTTGAAGGAATACAAAGAGGACATAGCCAAATCGACCGGGAATATCGCTGGGGAAAACAAATTTGAAAAAGCCTCTACTACCAGCTTGTCTGAGTTTGTCCAAGATATCAAGAACATGATCGCCCATGCTGGGTTAGAAAATAGTGATTTTCTGACAGACAATATAGAAGCATTTATGCGAACTTTGGCAATCCCAAAATCTAATTAATAATATACAATATTTACCGAAATGAGTGATTAGCATGCCACTGAGAATCAAAACAAAGATGCTATATATGCCTAAATTGATTCTCAGTGAAGTCATGCTCTAAACCACTTTTCTCCTATTTAAATCTAATGTCAGCCACTTGACCACTTTCAACAAAACCTATATTTTGATAAACCTTATTCGCATCAGGGTTCTTCAAATCAGCATATAACATCGGATCTAAACCCTCTGATTTGAGGATAGAACATAATTCTGCCACACCTGCACTTGCATATCCTTTCTTACGAAAGGCAGACGGTGTATATACTGCATTAATTCTCGCATGTCTTGGAGAGCGATGTGCAATATTAGCCATGGATACAGGGTGACCATCTACTAGCCAGAGATACAGATTACCTGTCTCAATGACCAACTCTGCTGCTGAAATTTGACTAGACGGTTCAACCTTGACTCCATAAGCTCCTTCTGAGAAACCAGCTAAAAATTCCGCCACCGTCTCCAAATTATCCCTCGTAGCTAGGTGTAGTGTCCCTTCTACATGAACTGGCTTCCTTACCTCTGAACAAACGTAGGATTCCATAATCATATAAGGAACGTATTGAAGCCCATTAGACTCTGAATATACGTCAGCAAAGTGTGCAACAGTCGTCCGATCTCCTGATATACCCGGAAGCTCAGTTCCCTTGAGAAATTCTAAAAGTTCTTGCAGGAGCTTGTTCTTTGTATGAGCTGCAAGTTCTTTGGAAATCCATAACCAAGCGTTGTGCCCTTCTGATTGGGCATAGATCATTGTTTCATTAGATGCTTTTAGGCAGGTTGAACGCTCTGACTCGCAAATACGATGAATAAGATTGTACTGGACTTCATCAGCCATAAACATATTCTGACATAGCACTTGATCTTTTACACCAAACTTTTGCCACATACCCATTCCTCCTCGATTCATAAAAAACACAAAAAACCCCATCCCATTAGGGACGGAGTCTATTCCGCGTTACCACCCTGATTGGTGTATGAATGAATACACCCTCTCTGCCATCGTCCAACAACGATGTTTCTATATAACGGTAGAATACCGGGCCCGACTACTATTATTTCGGAGGCCTGCTCTGAGGTGATTTTTGATTCGGATACCCACTGTCTCGCACCAACCGACAGTTCTCTGAATGGCATTTCCGCATCTACTTGTCCTCTTCGTTGCATTTAATTACAAAGTAATTAGATACACTATATTGATTAAGGGATATTATGTCAATTATTTTATCGCGTACATTACTCCCCATCGGTAGCCAAGAAGCGAATCGTAACGGTTGTTCCAATACCTTTCACACTCTCATAATTAATTTCCCCGTCGTATTTTTCTACAATATTAAAACAGATCATTAATCCTAGTCCGGTCCCATTACTTTTTAATGAATAAAACGGTGTCCCGAGCGACCTTATCTCATCCTCCGACATTCCGGTCCCTTCATCCATGATTTTGATCTCGATATAATGATGATTTCTTTTGGCAATCACCTTGATGGGTTTGCCCATATTTGAAGCTTCCACAGCGTTTTTAATTAAATTCATCAGCAACTGCTTAAACTCAATAGGATTAATAAAAATGAAGCAATCCTCCTCTGCCTCGATATCCATCTGATTATCAGATAACATCGCATAGGAACAAACCAGACCTGTTACACTCTGAAGAACATCTTTCACATCCACTTTTTCCGGCTTCTGATCCTGATTAGGCTTGGAAAGGGTTAGAAACTGTGAGGTAATCTGTTCAACGGTATTTAACTCATCAATCATTAATTGAAACTTGTTTTTGATTGGATCATCAAATGCAGGATCTTCTCTGTATAATTGCAAAAAACCTCGAACAACGGTTACTGGATTTCTAATCTCATGCGCTACAGCTGCCGTCAAATGGGCTATCATCTTTAAACGCTCTGATTGTTGTAATTGCTCATGATAGAGTTGCTGCTTTTTCATGCGACTAAAGGACAAATGGAAGATCAGAAATAATAGGATCTGGCTCCCTATAATATTAATGAGGTTCCCTATGAAGTCATGATGCAAATACGAATATATATTACCTTGATCAATCAGGATGATATAGCTAAACGTAATCAATATTAAAATTCCATTTAGAATGATAGAGAAATAAAACAATTTTAAATCAAAGAACAGAATGGCAAGTGAGGGAATCAGACAAATGAGAATGTACGTAGTCCAGGTCTCTGGATATAAGAAAAATAGGGTATAGAAATAAGCGAAGCCAAATAAAATGATGATCTTTCTGAAAACATAGGTTTCATGCTTTGGGTAGATCAACAAACAAACCGATAGAAAGATCACACACAAAAAATGGATAACATACCCCAATGTAATCCCGCTTAATTCTGTCGTCGATAGTATTAATCCAGATAGCATAAGAGCAATGATCGTTAACATGGAAATATAATATGTTTTTCGGTTTACCTGACTGCACAATTCTTTCATCCACTCACCACTTTAAATTAATGTCAACATCTTCGGCATGTATGTAGCCCTCTTCACTGCTATATTTAAAGGCACCCACGTGGATGCCCTTACTATAATAGCATTGTATCTCATTTAACTAGCTATACAATATGAAAATCTAAAATAAAGAATTCCTTTACCCTCGAGACTTATTACATCCAAAAGATAAATTTATTTACCTTATTGACTTAAACCATGGTTTAAGTCGTATGCTATTCCTGTCGACAGAGTTAGCACCCATTTGGAGGTCTCCAACATGAAGTATTTTTCTATTAGCGAAGCTTCAGCCCAATTGAATATTCCAGACTCAACATTACGTTATTATGAAAAAAAAGGGCTTCTGCCTTTAATCGAACGGGATGATGCTGGCAGGCGGTTATTTTCAGAAAACCAGATGGCACTATTGGAAACCCTTGTTTGTTTAAAAAACACGCATATGCCCATTAGTCAAATTAAGCAATATATAGATTGGATCGTAGAAGGCAATCGTACGCTCGAGGCCAGGCTTGAAATGATGCAAAAACACAAGCAGGCTGTACTGGATGAGATTTTGATCATGCAGGAATCCCTAAAGGGAATAGATTATAAAATCACACGTTACACCCATCAGATACAGGAAAGAAACCAAGACGAGGACTAGAAGGAGAGATCATATAATGAAACTTTCAGGGAATACAGTACTCATTACCGGCGGAAGCTCTGGGATTGGATTGGCATTTGCAGAACGCTTCTTAAGAGCCGGAAATACAGTCATTGTTACGGGTCGACGTGCAGATGTGCTTGAGCAGGCAAAAGAAACACACCCGGGCCTTATTACGTATGTGAATGATCTGAATATGGAGTCCGAGCGTGTAGCATTGTTTGATTGGGTAACCGCCAACTATCCGAAAGTAAATGTATTGGTCAATAATGCCGGCATTCAACAACGCTTTAATATACTCAAGTCAGACGGGAAGAACGATTGGAGTTACTTCAACAAAGAAATTACAACGAATATTGAAGCTCCATTTCATCTATCCATGCTGTTCGCTCCATATTTGGCAACCCAAGAAGAGGCAGCGATTATAAACGTCACTTCCGGGTTGGCCTTCACGCCGTTTGCCATTGCTCCCATCTATTCAGCAACCAAAGCAGCCCTTCACTCCTTTACCATCAGTCTGAGACACCAGCTTTCGGATACATCTGTAGAGGTCATTGAAGTCGCTCCTCCGGCAGTAAGTACAGATCTGGGTGGAGCCGGCTTGCATACGCAAGGAGAACCGTTGGATGACTTCGCAGATGGAATCTTCAAAGGTCTGGAAGAAGGCCACGAGGAAATTGGTTATGGCACTTCTGTCGCTCGCTTACGCATGTCCCGAGATGAAGTCGACGAGTACGCCACACAGATGTATAACGCAACGAAAAGTTTAATTGAATAACTCGCCTACGAGACACGTATGACTCATCCATATCGCTGTACATTAACAAAGAGGCCACTCCAGCTACGGAACGGCCTCTTTAAATTCTATATAAAACTCATGTATCTACTAACCTTGAATACATATGGAGATCGTTAAATGTTCCTTCTAATGTGAAACGGAGCTTTTGTAAGAGCTTTATCGAATTCACATTTTCGGGATCAACCATTGCTTCGACTCGGTTCAGTTTTAAAGATGAGAATGCATGATCTACCAAAGTAGAGACCGCCTCTGAAGCATATCCTCTTCCCCACGATGATTTAGCAATATCATATCCAATTTCTGCTTTTAAGTTGTCAAAATCCAAAGAATTATAACCGCATGAACCAATAATTTCGTTGGACTCTTTTTTAATTATGGAGAAACGAATCGCCTTACGGTCTTGAGAGAGATCATCCAGAAGTTTGATCATTTCTTTCGCCTGCTCTACGTCAGTAAAACAACTAACATTCATAAATGTAGTAACCTCGGGATCAGACCAAATGGTGAACAAGCTCGAAGAATCCGACATCTTCATTTTTCTCAATTGTAAACGTTCTGTGTGTAACTCTGTAATCAACACTTTTACCTCCATTAGGATTTAATAGTTAGGTTTAAGATATTGATATCTGCGCATAGTTCAGTCCCTTCATTTCCAGGCTAGCTACATTATACAAAAACCCATGACCGGATCAAACCCCACTGTAATGATCTCAAGTCAGCGTAAGAATGATCCGTTCCCCGGAACGAGTAATTTTGTAGATTCCCTCCTGCATGTCAATGCCATAGTGCTTTTTCAGCAACCACTTTGCGTTACGATCCGTCTCCACGACGACCAGATAATCGTAGCCACTCAGAAGGTTGTCCATATTATCCTCATAGAACAAAACGATCCCGTCCACATGCGGGGCATACAAGAAATACTTGCCGACATATTGCATGTAATAATTCGTGACCTGCTGGTCCCTATCCGAGGCGTAGAACAGATATCTGTTGTTATCCTCTTGACCATCTTTATACCAGCGATCACCGGTAACCGCATGGATTTTGTAAGGGAGCGTCGTATCGTAGGTTCTGGCAATCGAGACGATCCCGTTGTATTCCGATAAAAGAATGGTCGCCGCAATCGCCATACAGCCAATAATTCCTTTTTGATAATGACCCTTCGTCTCGACCGTCTTGAAGGCTTGATAATCAGGCACTTCACCAATCCGATAGTGGAATGAACGCTCCAGGTCGATCGCAGCACACAGCACCAGCCCACCTGCGAACAGCACCACGATACTCGATGCATAACGCTCAAAGCCTGCCAGTCTGATGGCCTCATCCAGCGGCATCGAGAAGAGATACAACGCCAGAATTCCTGCATAATACAGCAACAATACAACATCCAGCGCAATCAGTGCTTTCCACAAATTCCACTTCTTCTTGAGCACCACATAAGCAAATATCGACGCCGCAATCGCTACAAGCTGGAAAATGACAATACCGATGACCGGCCGTGTCGTAATATCTGTACTCGATTTTAAGAACAGCCACAGAATCTCATGCATCTGCTCCGCCGTTTTGCCGGATTGAATCCCGGAAGTGGCCACATCGAATTTGTTATCGACGCCCTGAAACACCGTTGCCATCCGCCAGCTCCAGCCGAAGTATGGAATCAGTGAACCGCAGATGGTGCCAATAACAGCCAGCGCAGTCTTCCAACTGAACTTTTGTCTGTGTGTCAGCCATGTATACACCAGGAAGAGCAGACCGATGGCTGCGAAAATAATGCCTGTGCTTTTAATGACGGTCAGCACACCTGCAAGCGGGAGCATGATTATACATGCTCGCTTGATATCATGACGATATTGGTATACTACCGCCAGAATGGCCAGCGCATAGATGGGCAGCAAGAAATCTACGAGCAGGTTGGTAATCCGAATCGTAAGGTTAAAGAAAGACAGCGTAGATAACCCGAGTCCGAGAAACGCGTACAGCAGAAAACGTTTCTTCTCGGAAACGATGCCAAACATGGCGTAAAAACAGGAAAAGATCAGCAGACCTTGTGCCAGGAGCATCACGGACTGGGAATGTCCCATGAAGCGACAGACATAATAAATAAACGACGAGGTCCCTAGCGGATAATTTTTAAAATCAATTAGGTTCGAATCCGGTGTCGGAAAAGCATCTGTGCTGAGCATCTGCTTCAAGACAATCGCCCAATGGGAAAAATTATCGTAGTGCGTCAATTGGTTTTGGAAAAGTACCAGCAAGAAAATGAACGTCCCTGCCAGAAATGAAAATTGGAATAAGGAAAAAGAAATGCGAAAGGATGCTCCCCGGCGTAATCCGAGAAACACCATTCCTCCATACAATAATAATCCGACGATAAGAAGGACAAGGCTGCCAATGTAGAGCTGCCCTGCCAAACCGCTAAGAAAGACAATGCATGCTATTGAGGAAAACACAAATACAGGGATGAACTCCCAACGTATGGATAGTGCTTTTCGAACAAACTGCATGTAACCAATAAAGGAGAATATCAATAAAACTCCCATCACAAGTTGAAGCATAAACAGCATCTCTATCTCTCCTAACCCTCTCTGGTGAAAATCTCGGCATGTGGATGGGTCAAATCACTCAGCAATTGATCAATCAAACCACGCTCCACGATATCATCAATATTCTCCACCGAGAGAAGCACTTCACGGCGATTAGCTGTTGTTTTCCCTGTATGCTGCAAAATGACTTCAATGTTACTCTTCGTATAAAAAGTAACGACCGCTCCTGCCGCAATGTCACCATGGAGACCCGTGGCGGAAAAGAAACGATAATTGAAGCTGCGCAGCGTACAGCCAGCATTATTGGTGAAACGGACTGGAATCTGAAGGGAAAGCCTCGGCATTTTTCGCTGATCCGATCTAGGTTGAATAATACGTTTTTTCACATTGCGAAGCATATCGTCGTAAGCGGTATCCCATAGATTCATCTGCTCTGGCAGCGAGTGTTTACGGTCATAGATGATTTGCATGTATTGACGGTTATCCGTCTCATCAATCGGTTCAACCGTCGCGGAATAACGCCAACCTTCCCCATCCTGTTTCACATAAACGATGACCGCATTGAGATTGGCCTCATATCGCTCGGATTTTACGACCAGAGAGATCGTCTTCTGTTCAGCTAGATAAATGGGATACGGGACATAAAAGGCAATACCTTGTTCGGATACATCTACTGTCTTGGCCTGATAATGCAGATTTGTGTCCTGGTCGTGAATCGTGACATCCTCCTGCGCCCGAATCCGCTCTGTCTCCCGATACGCACGACGGCCGATCATGAAGAACAGGGCATAACACAGCGCAATCATATTATGAATGAGCCAGAAAATAATGATACTGCTGAAGAACAGCGCGATGCCATACTTACCATTAACATACCGAATCACAGCCGCAATCGAAAGCAAGAGCAGGAAGATATGCGGAAGTGCAAATAACAGAGCAGACATCCATTTTCGACCGCTCGCTCTGCTTTTGTTTGTAACCTTGAATTTTTTTTCGCGGATGCCCAGCGTTTCAAGGAGAACCGGCCATATCAGATAAGGCATAAATATGGTATCAATAACCTGACTCCAGCGCTGATTCCGAATATTGCTGGACAGATAACGCATCGATACGCTGTAGAAGAAATAGGACGGAAGCCAAAATACTAGGATTTGCCAAAAGCTAGTGTTTACAATCTGGAAATCAAATAATGCAAACAAAATTGGCGCCAAAATGAAAATCAATCGGTTGAAGAAGGACCACCAGTATAAGAAACTGCTTAAATAGGTTACCCTTGTCCAGAAAGGAAGCTTCTCGGATAAAGGAGCACGCGTATTTTGCAGGCTCTGAATAATACCCCTCGCCCATCGAATTCGCTGCTTAATCATGCTCGGGACTGTTGTTGTCGTCTGCCCGGCAGCTTGAACCTCTTGAGTCGCATAGGTAACATAGCCTTCCTGCTGTAAGCGGATGCTTGTCTCAAAGTCTTCGGTGATCGTATTCAGCGGGAAACCGCCGATCTCTTGCATGCCTTGCCGGGATATGATCGTATTGCTTCCTGTATATGCTACCGCATTGGAGGCATTACGCAGGATGTTAACTTCTCTGGAGAAGAAATCCTGTTCATTCGGAATTCCTTGCTCTGCATACAAGTTAAACTGGAATAGATCCGGATTGTAGAAGCTCTGAGGGGTCTGTACCAGCCCCAGCTTGAACTTCTTATCCATTTCATCCTCACGGCGAAGCCGCCATTGCCCGTTCTCTTCTATAAATGTGGAGAGCAGGAAATACGGGACGGTTTTCATCAAAAAGGTGTGTTGCGGAATCATATCTGCATCAAAGGTTGCAATGAGTGGGGAAGAGGTTTTACTCAGGGCATTATTCAGGTTACCTGATTTGGCATGCTTGTTGCCAGGGAACCCCAGATATCCAACACCAAACTGCTTCGCAAGCTCCTCTACTTCAGGTCTTCCGCCATCGTCACATATATAGATATGGACCTTTTGCTTGTCCGGATAATCCATGAACGTACAGGCATTGACGGTTTTATACAACAGATCGACCGGCTCGTTATGGGTGGCAATGAAAACATCCACATCCGGATAATATTCGGGAGGAACGATGGGAAAGTCGAGTTGCGTACGTTGCTTTTGCATCTTTTGAAAGAACAATTCAAAGGTGGTCAGTACGGTTACTGTCTCAGCCACAATGAGCAGAATGCCGAAGATGACGTTCAGAACGCCTTCTCCCCATGGCAGTGTAAAGAACATCCGCCATATCAAATAAATGGACATCAGGATCATGGTGATGACAAAGAAAATATTTTGCCTCTTTTCGTTTTGCACTACAGCTGCTTCCTCCTTGCTGCAAATACCCATCTTCGCTGCAATTGAAAACTGAGCAGGAACAGTAAGGCATCACAGACAAATTTCGCGATTTTCTCATCCACGAAGAAAATCGTATGGAACAAATACACCCCCGTACTGGAAAGCACAATCACGAATCCGCACAACGTCAAATAACGCCATAGACTGCCCTGGCTATCTTCCTTGCGGAATACAAAGTGCCTATTCAGTACATAGTTGACAACAATAGAAATAATTCTCGCAATCACGGTTGCGAGCAGAATTCTTAGATAATCCTGCTGACCCAAAATGGGCCGCAAAAAGTCGATCAAAAACCATGCAATTCCCAAATCAACGACAGAACTCGCAACCGAAGAGGAAATAAATCGCAGGAAGTTGGAGAACAGCACACCCATCACCCGAGCACTGTCCTGAATCGCTTTAAAGTGTGTCCCTGCATTTCCATTCTCATAGATGACTTGAATCGGCATGGTATGAATCGGTATACCGGACTGAATGCACGATATGAGCATCTGCAGCTCGTATTCAAACCGGGTGCCGCGAACATCTTGCATGAACGCTAGCAGCTCTGGGCCAATGGCTCGAAGTCCGGTTTGGGTATCCGACAGCTTTTTGCCGTAAAGCATAGCAAAAATAAAGGACGTCATCCGATTGCCCAGCAAAGATTTCGGTGGTATGCCTCCCTCGCTGAAGTCCCTTACCCCTAGAACCAATGCATCAGGATAGCGTCTCGCTTCTTTGGCAAGTCTGTATACATCCTCTGCTGCGTGCTGCCCGTCTGAATCCGCAGTGACGACGAAGGAGGACGCATCGAACTGCTGTCCGATATACTGAAATCCGGTCTTAAGTGCAGCACCCTTACCCAGGTTTTCTGAATGCCGCAGCAAGACACACCCGTTCTCACTCAGCTCATCGAAAATCGTCTGATATGCCTCACCAGACCCGTCGTCCACAATAACAATATGGGTCAAACCATATTTTCGCAATTGCCGTACATAGGAAAGAAGTCTCTCATCTGGCTCAAGCGATGGAATGAGGATAATTGTTTCGCCGTCCTTATGTTTATCCATAATCATCCTATTATTCCTCAATTCGACATATTTTCACAAATTCTTTTTGAATATTGTGAGTATAACACCGAAATGGTAGACAGTAAACGAGCATCTTGTATATATTTTGGTAAAAAAGTTGTATTCGCATTTGTGCTAGAGTATAGGTGAAAAATACTAGGAATAGGACTGTGGTATACACAACGAAAAACTCGCCACGATTATGGCGAGTGAATGTTCAAGTAGCAATTATGGATACTAATCTAGTTTAATCGCCTCAATATAAAGCTCGATGCTTACTTCATTTCCGACGACAATTCCGCCCGTTTCCAGAGGCGAGTTAAAGCTCAAACCAAATTCATTACGATCGATACTGGCAGTCGAATGAAATCCCACACGTTCCCGGCCACGAGGGTCTTTATTAAACCCTTCAAACACGGTATGAAAAGTGATAGGTTTTGTTACTCCATGCAGCGTTAGATTGCCAGCAAGTTCATATTGCCGTTCGCCAGTAAGAACGCAGTTGGTGCTTTGAAATGTAATCGCTGGATACTTGGCAGCATGAAAGAATTCCTCGCTCCTCAGGTGTTCATCGCGTTGCCGCTGGCGAGTCGTGATACTATTTGCGTCGATGGAAGCCTGAATACCCAGGGTTGTTACATCGTTGGGGTCAAAACTTAAGATCGCTTCGAAATGCTCGAATACTCCTTTGATTTTATTAATCATTAAATGCGTCACCGAAAACTCGACGGAGCTGTGGTCCGGATCAACTTCCCATTGAATACTGCTCATAAATAATTCCACCTCTATACTCATATTATGAGAAAGGTCACCCTATCCCCAAAACACTGCGCTATTCGCATACACCTAATATACAAAAAAGCTACTGACAACGAATGTCAGTAGCCTTTTAGCGTTCTAGCATTTTTTTAGATTCCTCGTAAATCCGATTTCGGAATAAATTCGATTTCTTCACTTTATCTGCCACATGTTGATTGAACCGAAGATGAACTACTTGGTTATGCCCATAAATATAGACGAATGGTGACTTATTCTCATCACTAATTTGAATTAGAATTACCGTAGAAGATTGAAAAAGGCTGTGATTCCAATGTTAATCAAAAGAGACAAATGGTTGCAGTATCGCATCCTCCGCAAGGGCTCCTCTCTCGTTGGACGGTTACCAGAAACACAGTTGCTTAAAAAGGACACTTTAACGAAGATGCTGCTTCAATATCAAAGCGTCGTACTGAAACCTCGTAACGGAAGTTATGGAAGGAATATTATCTTCATCAAACGGAACGGTGTGAAAGCCTATCGTATTCATAATGAAAATAATGTGGTCACCATGACAGACACCGACAAGGTACTCCAATGGCTCCATAAAACAAACAAAGGTCGTGGATATATTGTCCAAAAGCGTCTGCATCTTGCCCAAATTGGGCACAAGCCGTTCGACATTCGGATCATCGTTCAGCGCAAAAAAGGCTCTTCTGCCACCTGGAACGTTACCGGTTCCTACGCGAAAGTTGCGGCGCAAGGATATCTAGTCACAAATGTGACCAGCCGCACCATTCCAGTGCTGGAGGCATTCAAATTAGCTCGAATTGGAGATCGGAGTTTGCTTGTCAAAGCGGAACGGATCGCGCTACAGGCTGCCAAACGACTGGGAGAGTGTTACCCCAAGCTTAGACAAGTCGGGTTCGATATAGGCATCGACAGGAAACATCGGCTTTGGATCATCGAGGGCAATTATAAACCGGACCTACGCCCTTTCCGGCTTTTGAAAGATTCCTCGATGCACCGCAAAATATTATGGTACAAGGAACATTAAAGCGAAAAGAAAGGCGACCAGCCTTCTATCTTTGGCTGGTCGCCTGTTCCTATTTGGTTCCTAATCTTGATCATGACCGCTTCCGTTATTACTTGCGGCGTCTAGTCGCACTTGTAACACGTGTCACTTGGAACTTATTTACCCCTACCTGTATAATGGCAAACTGGCTGTAAGAAGTACCGGAAGAAGTATACGGTTCTGCTTCAATATTTCCACTTGGCGTTCTAACCGTTGCGGTGATTCTAGTCACCAAGCAGACTCCACGGCTGGAAGCTCTCCAAGTCTCGTCACGCTGAACACTATAATTGTCGTCACTACAAAAGATGGATGCATATTCAACTTTTCCAAACGCATTAAACGAAGTAGAGTTAAAGATCTGAACGGGGTCATACCCTCTAAGTCTTCTATTTCCCATTATCAAAACCTCCTTGTTATTGATAGTTTTATTAAATGCAATTCAATCGTTTTGGTAAGGTATAAATGTGGACAAGGAACAAAAAGTGCGTTTGTCCGGTGGTCCGAGGGGTGGCCTTATAATGCTGTCCTCAAAACAAAAAGAACCACCCGCGTTGTTACACAGGTGGTTCGAGAATGATAGAACCTTTTTACATTATGAAGCTTTTGCTGCAACAGCTTTTTGAATTAAAGCTTTTGCATCGTTAGTAGAAAGACCTTGTTTAGGTTGAAGCAGGTTTTTCTCTGCTGCACTAAGAATTCCTTTGTCAATCAGTTTTGCCATGGATTTCACCGCATAGGTAGAAACGGTTTTGCCATCTTCAAAACCTGCAATGATCGTAGCCGCATTTTTATCAGAAGCTTGATCTTTCAACAATTTAGCAAGAATGGTAGCCGCCTCTTCACGAGTGATA
Source organism: Paenibacillus sp. NPDC057886 (assembly GCF_042796655.1). Classification (NCBI taxonomy): domain Bacteria; kingdom Bacillati; phylum Bacillota; class Bacilli; order Caryophanales; family Paenibacillaceae; genus Paenibacillus; species Paenibacillus sp. NPDC057886. Next base: position 726,848 of record NZ_JBHVMZ010000002.1, read on the forward strand.
TCACGATCAGGATTGAAGTTACCACCGTAGCCTTGGATAAATCCAGCATGAGTCGCTTCAGCGATTGCATCTGCATATGCAGCGTTAGCAGCAACATCCTTGAATGCAGGTGCTGCAGCTACTTCATTAAGTTTCAACAGGTCTACTAGAGCACTAACAAATTCAGCACGGGAAATAAATTCTGTTGTTGCAGGTGTTTCTGTTTCCTCTGTAGATGCAGCTAGGTTCGTGATACGTCCTTCCGTTTTAGCCACAATGTTAGCGCCTTTATACGTATCTACAATGTACTGGTAGAATACATCCAGATCGATAGGACCAGCCAAGGATGATTTAGCATCTACTAGCACTTTATAGTTATCTCCACCTGCAGCCATAAAGTTGTTAACTACAGCCGTATATGTTTTTGCAGGATCAATAGGTGTGCCATCTTCAAGACTAAGGCTAGTAACACGTTCCGCCACTGGTTTATTGAAGTCTGCAGTATATTTCAAGCCAGAGATCTGTAGAGTTTTTGTGTTTGGTGTACCGTCAGCGTTGGTACCCCATTGTTGCTGCAACAAAGTTTTAATTTGTTCACCAGTCAACTCCAATTTCACTAGAGTATTGCCAAACGGTTGGATTTTAGCAAGATCAGCAAAGGTCACATCGCCTTTTGGCAGATCCGCACGAATACCACCTGGATTCATAAATGCAAAGTCCGCAGCACTTGCCTTATCCCCAAAGTCTGCTTCACGCATTGCATCTGCAATGAGGTTGCCCAGAGCGGCTTCGTTATTATAAGCATCTGTACGGGTAACAGAACCATCCGTTGTACCTACTGGCTTAGTCAGCTCAGGATGCTTGTCTAATGATTTTTTAATAATAGCTAAAGATTCAGGGTCTTCTTTTACACCCTCTTGGAAAGTCGTTGTAACGGTAGCTGATTTCTCGGTTACATCTCCGGTAGCAGGGTCAATCATCAGCTTGATATCTTCAAATGCTGTACCATAAGAGAACGCTTGAACGATCAATTTCCCATTCACTTCACCGTTAGCCAAGGCATGATTGTCACCTGCGACGATAACATCAACAGGCGAATCTGCTGGCAAAGCTTTTGCTAAATCAGCCGCTTCTCCAGTGGTTACGCCTTCTTTGGTTGTTGCTGGATCATGCGCCAAGACGATGATCGTTTCTACACCCTTATCTTGCAATTCTTTTGCATATTTATTAACGGCTTCAACTTCTTCTTCTACGCTTAAGAAACGCACGCCAGCTGTCCCAGATGGGGATACTTTGGCAGGTGTGGATTTAGTCACTAATCCGATGAATCCGATTTTGACTCCGCCCACTTCTTTAATAACATACGGTTGAAGCAATGTTTTGCCAGTGGCAGTTTCAATGACGTTTGCATTGACGTAATCAAATTTTGCACCTGCATGAGTCACTTTGCCTTCTTTTGGATCAAGGCCTCCAAAGATTTGTGCCTTCAAAGCAGCGATACCTTGGTCGAATTCATGATTGCCTAGAGAAGCTACATCAAAGCCCATCATATTCATCCATTCCATGGTAGGCTCGTCACGATCGAGAGATGAGACTGGAGCAGATGCACCCACAGAGTCTCCATTATGGAAGAGTAGGGAATGTTCATATTTTGCTTGAGCTTCTTTTAAGTAGGTTGCTAGAATTGGAGCCGTTCCTGCCTTTTTATCACTAACGATCGATGTGGTATCTAACTGCCCGTGGAAGTCGTTAATGCCAATCAAGTGTACTTCTACATCTTTGCCTGCGGCAGAGACAGAACCTGCTGCGCCCAATAGTTGGGTGAGTAATAGTGCAGCAGTTGCCACACGAATTGTGCTTTGACCCAGAACTTTTTTCCAAGACATGAATTAAAAAACCCCTCTCCAATTTTAGATCCTGAAATATTTTACCATAGTTCAATTCATAAAAATCGTAAAATATATAAAATGGATGTAAAAATTGAAAGATTGATAGAGAAGGAACGTAATTTCTTAACCTTAAGGTTCAATTTACAAGAGACATGGATACCGGAGCACTTCTTAAAAAATAAACTATTAATGATATTTCTATTAATCAAAGGCCTTAATCTTCACCACTCAAACGCCTAGACCCGTTTTTTCGCCCTACTTGTGATAGGGTTCAGCTTAACGGATCTATCGGCGAAAAATCGATGACTTTAGCATAAAAACAACCTTTGCTGACTTTCAATGTCAGCAAAGGTTGTTTGATTTACAATATTACTTATCAATAACGTCCGTTATTTTCAACATTCTTGCAATTAATGCCGTGACCTCCGCACGTGTCATTGGTTCTTTCGGACTGAGCATCTCTGGTCCGTTACCTTGGATAATTTCCGCTGCGATCAGTTGAGCAACGTCTGCTTTTGCCCAAGCAGATACGTCAGGCGCATCCTTGTACCCGGCCAGTGCTGAAGTTGCTTGTTCTTCGCTCAACGCGGCTCCCGAGTCTATCAAACGGTATGCGCGGGCAATCATCGAAAATCCCTGTTCTCTAGTAATTTCCTGATTGCCGTAGAAGCTTCCATCGTTGTAGCCGCGAACGATACCGAACTCATTCGCAATCGCTACGGAAGCGCGGTACCATGCTGAATCCGTGACATCCGGGAAAATATTTTGCGGTACATCCTGACGCATTAAGCCCAGACCCAATACAACAATGTCAGCAAATTCAGAGCGCGTCACATTGCGGTTCGGCAAGAATGCATTGTTGCCCGTTCCTTCAAGATCAAGTCTTGCTGCAACATTGTTCACGTCCACTTTGCCCCAATGGTTCTTCACATCGTCGAAATCTCGCGGATTCCAGATGACCGAATAAGAACCATGGCTGCGCAAGTCGTTAATTTGTGCGTAATAACGGCCATTGATTTTCACCACAACCGTCGGCACATGGAATACACTTCCGTCCGGATTAACGATGACGCCTGTCGTGATACGATTCGGATCGATACCTTCCGGAAGAGCGATGTACTTAGGCGCATATCCATTCAGCTGCCCAGATCTTGCCGTCTTGCCGCTATTCGTGAAGGTCAAGTCGAGATCAACCGGGTTAACCAGCAGTTCGTAACCTTGCGATGTTGCTTTATTCTTAGCGCTCTGAATCAATGTATCCGCAGAACGGGAGACGTTGATTTGAACGGCAATATCGTTTAATGCGGAGTTCCCCAATTGCTTGGACACCGAATCAAGGTCCATCTTTCCGCCAGGAACAGGATAGATTGCCAGCGGATTGCTGATTTCGAGGTTTGCGTTTTTATCAGCCAATTGTTTAACCGTTCCTGCCGTTAATCCGTCTACTTTCAGATCGCCATTTTCAGGCGAGTGGATCATAAGTTTCTGCCCGTTGCCTGGTGCCAGGGCCTCGTTCAGCTTGTTCAGATCAACTTGAACCGACGTTGTTGTACGGCCTTCTGAAGTGGACGTTTTGCCGGTTGCAAACGTGCCGTCCTTGTCGTTCACCGAGGTTTCGATTCCCGATTCAACCGGTTTTGTTGGCGTTGTAGGCGTCGTAGGTGGTGTTGGCGTCGGCGTGCTTCCGCTGTTATTGCCACCCGTATTACCACCGGTATTACCGCCGTTGTTTCCGTTAGATGTCGAAGCCACCGTGCGAATCTTGACTGCCTCACTGATGGCAGACGCATTTTGCGTTTCCGTCGCCTTCACCCGTGTTACAAACGCATACTCTGTATCCGGCGTCAGTCCGCTGAACGTCGGGCTAACTTGCCACGTCAAACCGCCGTCCATGCTGTACTCCTGACCGGCTACGCCCGTCAATGTAATGCTCGTAGCAGTTTTGCCAGCCTCTACCGGCGCACTTGGTGATGCCGGGCCGTCCGCTTTCTCGACCTTTGCCGTCGCCGCGCTCGTCACGCTGCCTGTCGCATGAATACCATCTGCCGTTACCTGCACGGTGATGTTCGCGCCGAGATCATCTTCGGTTAACGTATAGCTTGAACCCGTCGCATCCGTGATGGCAACTCCGTCACGGTACCACTGGTAAGTCGGCACATTGCCCGATGTGTCGGGCGTGTACGTAATCTCCGATAAGTCCGCCGTCAACGGATGACCAGCCTTGGCCGTACCGCTGATCGACACGATGCCTGCCATCACCGGATATTCAGGCGTTGTCACGCTGGTGCCGCTTAACTCTGTTGTAGGAGGCTCGCCGGTCATATCGGCTGGAACCGTCACAATTTGATAGGTAGTCCCTGGGTCAAGGTTATCAAAGGTTAAATCTGAACCCGTACCTGTTACCCAATCACTTACTACGTTGCCGTCTGCATCGGCTATAGCATATCTAGCCAGAGTTGACGATGGATTTACAGTAATGGTTGTTTTACCGGGATGGCCCGTATCTTTCCCTGCTGCAACGTTATTGCCTACTGTTGGCAATGCCACGCTTTCTGTCTCAGTAGCCTCGCTTGGAATTGTCGTACCTGCCTCAAATGTCGTTGAAGCAGCTACTTTGTAATTTCCGCCCGGCATTAACGGTTTAAAGATAATTGGACTTCCGTTGCTTGGATACCAACCATTCACGTCGGGAACAAGCTCATTGCCATCTTGGTCAAATGCTTGAAGTCCTGTTACTGCGCTCCCATCTGGATTGGTGACAGTCATCACCGTACTTACATCATTCGGGGTTGCAGTTATCGTACCAGAACCGTTATTTGCGGCCGTTACTTCTCCTGATGCACTCTCAATACCGCCCGAAAAGCTGGCAACCACTTTGGTGGCGATGAAGATGTTGGTGATTTCACCGGAATTATACTCAACAATAACGCCAGGATCTTTATAGACGCTAGTATCACCGTGTGTATTATTTACGGGTAAGTAACCTATTTTAGTAACATCATTGTCTATCATAAGTGTAACATGGGTTGGGTCTCCATTTGGGAGAAGAGTTGCCTCGAGATTTGTTTGCTGATCCGGATGTGTTACATACCTTGTTTCGGTATAATAAGGACTGGCCCAATCAGGTGCTTGAGTTTTAGTAACGCCTATAAAGCTCAAAAAGTGCCAGATTCCCCCATCCCCACTCCAGGGACTTGGGCTCCTAAATTCTTTAAACATACTGGCAATCGCAAACATTTCGCCAGGATTGCCTGCTGTTGGCTCTACAAGATGTCCGCCATGGTCCGCTGCAATAGTCACAGCTTCTTTAAAACTCAAGGTGGCAGTCTGTCTTGCCACATATACAAAATAACGTCCATCGTAGGTACGTACAGATGTTTTGCCATCGGCCAATTGTGCCCCTGGCGTTACATTTACTGTAACACTTTGGGATTGCCCAGCATCCTGTGTGAATGTCAGATTTTGAATGAAATCTTGAATGTCTTCATAAGTAGTGCCACCTGAAAAGTTGAACACTCTATTCGTAATTGTAGATCGGTCAGTAGTAATCCCACTAATGATTATGCCATTAGTCAACTCGGTAATACCGCTTGGAAGAATTCCAGGATCAATTCTGCCATTATTTACAACGACAGTAAAGTATCCGCCCGCCGCATTAACGACACCTGTTGTGCCAAATGTTGCATTTGACAGCTGATAGGTTGTTTCGGATAATCTGACAGGAATGCCAGGATCAAATGTTGGTGTATCCGCTGCTCTTGCTTCTAGTGGATAAAAAGGCATTATCGTCAACACCATAACGATTGCCATTAGAAAAGATAACATGCTTCGATTCTTTAATATCATCTTTTGTTCATTCCTCCTAAAGAAAGCATATAGAAATCCATAGACAAGCTTATTATAGACAACTCTTCTAACCAAACTCTAACCACGAAAAGTAGGACTCTATGCAAGCACATCCGCTCTGGATGAATTTGGCATCGGCAACCCAACAATTCCTATACAATAGGAAACCTTTCTTGCCGATATAAATATAAGAAATATCGACACAATGCTCCCGACGGATGGAGGTTCGCACCGGATGAAAGTCACGCTGGTAGACGACGAACGGCTGGCATTAGTCAGGTTAGAAAAAATGCTGGGCGAGTTTCACGATTGCAATGTAATCGGCTCATTCTCTAAGGCAGAGTTAGCGATCCATCATATTGGCGAATCCCACCCCGACGCCGTCTTTCTGGATATTCATATGCCGGGATTGAATGGTTTAATGGCAACAGAGAGAATACGCTCTGTCTCGCCAGACACAAAAATCATCTATGTGACAGCCTATGACAAATATGCGATTGAGGCATTCGAACTGGATGCCACCGATTACTTAATGAAGCCGTTAAGGCGCGAACGGTTGAGCCGAACCATACAGCGTCTGCGGGAGCGCGTTGTTGAGCATAAATTGGAGTCTCCGAAGGAAGAGGGATTGTTGTACCATTGCTTGGGTGCCATGCAAATCCGGAAGCCAAACGGGGAATTGGAGTTCCTGAAGTGGAGAACGACGAAAGCGAAAGAGTTGTTTGCCTACTTGCTGTATCATCGCGGGAAAGTCATTAGCAAGAATGCCTTGCTGGAGTTACTTTGGCCGGAATTGGACGAACGCAAAGGGCTCGCCAACCTGCAGACGAGTGTTAATCGGATTCGTAGCATATGGAAAAGCACAGTCGGAGAAGGCTATGTCTCGATCCGATTCTCTCAGTACGGATACGTCCTTGAGTCGAAACAGCTGCGAATCGATGCGGAAGAATGGGAGCAAGAACTTCGCCGATTAAACCCTGTTTCAATTGAACTTGCCCCTGAACATCAGCGATTGTTCGATATGTACCGCGCTAATTTTTACGAAGAGGATAACTATGTGTGGGCGGAGAGTGAACGCCAAAGGCTCAAGGCACTATGGTTGCAGCATGCCCAGCAGTTGGGGCAATTCTATTGTTCTCACGACATGCATAGTGAAGCGCTTGGCGTTTATCATCAAATACAAAAGCAGGATCCCTTGCATGAAGATAGTTACCTGTTGCTTATGAATATATATGCTCGGCTGAATGACGAGGATTCTGTTCATAAACAGTATGAATTTATGGTTCGAATATTGAAACAAGAAGCAGAGGCCGATCCCAGTCCAGGCATATTGGAATGGTATACACGATGGAAGGGATCAAATAAAAGAGTAGTGCACCATTAGACGGTTGAACGCAATTACTGCCGGGAATCACAAGAAGAGTGGCTCTCTACCGGGAAATCAAGACGGCATGTGCCGTGAGGAAAGGAAGGCAAGCCGATCTACCTGGGTTCCATGGAATTGGTGGACAAAAAAATCGTTCGTCCAATCGTGCTAGCCTTTCTTCCCCCTAATTTTTTGGCACAACAAAACTAATAATCGTGCCTTGATCCGGAATACTCCGGATTTGCAGTCCTTTGCCGTATATTTGTTTCAAGCGCCGATCCGTATTGAACAAGCCGATTCCCGTCCTTCCTTCCAGCCGACTGTCCAGGACGCGCCTCACCGTTTCCTCATCCATACCTATACCGTTATCTGCAACCGAAATTTCCATATCATGTTCTTTTTCGGCAATTCGGATATGAATCTCTCCACCTTCAACACGACTTAGCAGGCCGTGTCGTATTGCGTTTTCGACAAGAGGCTGGATGCTGAGCGGGGGGACTTGTAAATGAAGCCTTGAGTCGACCTCCCAGCGAATGTTTAATCTTTCCTCAAAACGTTCCTTTTCGATATACAGATATGAGCGGACAAGACCAAGCTCATGGTCAAGCGAAACGAGCCGTTCCGAATTCCGAAAATCGAAGCTTGCCCGCAAGTAGTGGCCAAATGCTTCAAGCAAAGCGCTCATTTTATCATTATCGATTTCGCTGAGAGCGGCTATCGAATTGAGCGTGTTGTACAGAAAATGCGGTTGAATTTGCGCCTGAAGCCATGCCGCTTCCATGCGCAGCCTTTCACGCACCGATTGCTTCAATTCAGTCAATGCCCGTACCCTGGACTTCAATTCCATCGCATCAACGGGCTTCGTCACGTAATCGTTGACGCCCGACAGGAATCCAATATCTATATCTTCCGGTCTGCTGCGAGCTGTCAGGAGCAAGATGGGTAGCTCCGAGACGGAAAATCGCTCACGAATAAAGCGGGACAATTCATACCCGGACATATGCGGCATCATAATGTCGGTAATGATCAAGTCCCATTCTCTGGTATCCAGAATGGCAAGTGCTTCAGGTCCACTTACAGCTGTGACGACGTTATACTTTTCCGAAGCAAGGAGATTGCTCAATATATTTAAATTGACGGCATCATCGTCTATGACCAGAATGTTTGGCCGATCCGAATCGGTCGCCGATTCCGGTTTGGAAATATCAACGAGAGGTCCAGAGGAAGCGGTAACGGCCGTTACCGGTGCAATCATTGCAGTCTCGTATTGCCTGCTGGATGCATCGGAGAATGGCAAGGAGAAGCTGAATACTGAACCTTGGCCCGTAATGGAGTGAACCTCCAACGTGCTTCCATGCAGCTCCACAAGCTGCTTGCATATACTTAACCCGAGCCCGAGCCCATTTCCAATCGCCGTTATGCCAGAGTCCCCCTGTTCGTAGGGCCCAAACATCCTTTGCTGTGTCTCTAGATCTATCCCAATACCGGTGTCGGCAATGACAATATTCGCCTTACCCTCCTTCACCTCAGCCTTTATTGTGATTTGTCCTTGGTCTGTATATTTCACCGCATTGTGAATCAGGTTGAACAAAATTTGCGTAAGCCGGTTTTCATCGGCCATGACACTAGGGAAGTTGACCGGGATGTTGTTGACGATACGAACCGACTTGCCTTCCGTCATGAAACGAAGCATATCGGTTACACCGGGTGCGACTCCCTGAATACGAACACTCCCTATGTGCAGACGGATGCCATTCTCCTGAAGCCGTGTCATGTCCAGCAGATCGTTAAGCATGTATGACATTCGTTTGCCTACGGAAATAAGCAGCTTCATGTTCTCTCTGTTTTTGTCGTCTTTATCGTTAATTCCGGTATCCAGAACGGTCTGGGCGATATTAAGTATGCCATGCAGCGGATTTCGCAATTCATGGGATGTGTTGGCCAGGAAATCGTCTTTCAGCTTGTCCGCCTTCTGCAGCTTCTCGGCGAGATTCGCCGTTTGGGCGGAAACGTGGAAATAGCGTTTGAACCAGAAAGACGCAAAAGCGAGGAACGCAACGATCAGATCGATCGGGTAATAGCCCATAGCGAGCAGACCCTTGAGATATCCTCCAATGATATTAGTTAAAACGCAGGTTAGACCAAAGACCAAATAAATGGCATTTTTATCGCTTTTCAGGGCTGTACGCAGCGAGAACATCAGAAAGTACAAACAAGCGATCAAATCTATGGTGTAGTATACAGCCAATGCGCTCAGCGCGTATCCGGCTGGCAATAGCACAATCGCCAGTGTAGCAGTCACACAGAGCAAGGGGAACCATCGAAACACCATGTTCTCCTCATGCTCCGGCAAGAGACTTTTGGCAAACTGCAGCAGGAAGGCGCCTACTCCAATAAAGGACAGAAGGATGAGTTTAATGGACCACTCATAGTTGAGGGCCGGCAGCCAAACCAGCAAAAGTTTATCGTCGTCGAGCAGTGTCATGACAATGGTACTAACAACGAGCATAAAGAAGTAGATCAAAGATTTATTCCGTGTTCCGATCACGTACAGAATCAGGGCATACAAGGCATGAATCATCAGAACGACAAATACGACTATCTGCATATTAAAGGAAAAACCAAATTCTTTTTCCACCGCTCGTTCACTGCCAAACTTGATCGATTCAGTCAAACCGCCTCTTATACTGTTGTCATAATTCGCGGCATGTACGACAATATCAATTTCGCCAGTATCGGCCTTGAAAATAGCGGTATAGGGCGTGCCTCGGGCTGTATACTGCTGTTTGATCTTTGCCGGTTGCCCATCTTTCGCCAATAAACGACCGTTTACATATAGCTCGGACGATGTAGCCACATTCGGAACGCGGATGCCATAAGTTAGTCCGTTATCCGGGTCCACCTTGATCCGCAGACGATATGAACCATAGCCATATGGCGAGTTGTTCGCGGATAATAACGAGTCCCACTTTCCGGGAACCGGGATGAACATCCTCCCTTCTCGGGATGAGATTGTGTTCGACTCGCTTTGTTTCACAAACTTGTCGGGATAAAACTCCCACTCTCCGTCCAGTGTAACCGTGCGATCATTGGTGAAGTCGAAACCGCGTAAATCCAACTCCCCTTGAACCGCACGTGAGTAATCAGGCGACGCCTGAAAGAAAGCCCAGATAATTCGAATCAGCAATAAGGTGATAAAGAATGACCCTATAATCAGGACCGCTTTTCGTTTTGTCATCATAATCCAACCTATTTCGACAAAACCAAAGAAATTCCTTTGTTTATAAATATTAAATTGTGAAAAATGGAACATATAATCAGTCGGGACCCCTGTATACCCCTTGCTGCCTTAGCATCGCGGGTCACATTGACCCGGTGATACGTCCCGTGGTTGACCACATGCCGCCGAATGTCGGAAAAATGCGTACCGAGATGACCGTACTTCGGATGCTCGATCGTCATCGCCTTGTCCGGATCAGGCGTATGCAGCAGCAAATCGCGGAACTGCTCGGCGAACAGCCGCCGCATCTCGTCAACGGTTTTGCCCTGCGCTTCCTCTGTCCAGCCCGGGATCCTCGAAAAAATGTCCTCGTTCAGAACTTCCGCGAGCACGGACATAAAGAGCCGTTCGAACAAGTACATTGGCTGCCCCCTTGAAACTTAATGCCTGTTCACTAAAAACTTGCCACTATTTGTGATACGGTTCTCCGTATCACTCTAAGAGCGAAACACATAATGCTTTAAATATCAGTTGGGTTCTACTATTATTTTCCTTGAGTTAATGTTATTATTCTGCTGTAAGTTATTTTAATTATAAATATTAAGGAGGAATACCTGATGAAAAAGAGATCGATTAAATATTTATCTTTTGGTATTGGGTATTCTACTGCTGTTTTTTTCTAGAATTAGTATCGACGGGATAGGTCTGTCATATATTAAGGAAATTAAAAAACAGTGAACATATATAGCCTATCAATAGTTATGTATTTTCTATTTATAAGGAGAACTTACCAACGATGAACTTAAATAATAATGTAATTCATAGATATAATCCGGAAAATATAGCGAAACCTGTAGGAAGCTATAGCCATGTGACAAAAGTAAGCAGAAATGCTGAAATGTATGTTTTTTCTGGTCAAATTGGTATCGATCCAAACAATAATATCCCCACAGATTTTAATCAACAAGTAACAAATACAATGAGTAATATTGTTGAAATCCTTTCTTCTCAAAAGTTGACTCCTGATCATGTCATTAAAATCAACATTTGGGCCACAGAAGAAATTGATTGGGATCATTTCTATGCCATTTGGAATAAAGTATTCGGTCCCACTCCACCTTCAATGACGGTTGCTTATGTTAAAGGATTAGGTTTACCTGAATTAAAACTCAAATATGATTTCCTTTACGCAAAACGTGCCTCAGAAGCAATTCTAGAGGCACGTTTTTTATTATTATTTTCTTAAATAGTAGGCAATTATATCAAATAAACGAGTGCATCTCTCTGTTTCTTCCGAATTTATAAGCGGCTGTCAATGCTAGGACGAGCGCAAAGGCGAGTAGAATTGCCAGATTCAACAGCACGCCGGCTGGCGGCTCTCCCTGCTGCAGCCGACTGACCGTATCCAATAGCCAGTATTGCGGGAGAAAATGGGCGGCTTGCTGCATTAACGCTGGCATCGTTGTGATCGGAAATAAACATCCAGCCACCAGGCAGGTCGGAATAATGACCATAGTCTGTATCCCGCCCGCCACCATTGAGCTTGACGAGAACGCTATGATGGCCAAAGCCAGACTGACCGCCACCAGGGCAAACAGACCAAGCAGCAAGAACATTTGAAGAACCGGTATTCCTGAATCAATATGAAAGAACCGGGTCATAACCACTAAAGTCACAGCAATCTGGATCATCATGACGACAACGTTCACAATGATGTTGGCTGCCACGTATGCGCGACCCGTCACCGGTGCGGCAAACACTCGGAAATAGGTCCGGTTTTCTTTTTCCTTCAGAATCATCCCGGACAAATTGACGGCTGAAAACAGCATGAGCACGACCAGGTAGCCAACCGTTTGAGCCGACTTTTGGTGCTGAACGGAGCGATCCTCCACCGTTTCGACCGAGAGTCCGGATTCTGCTTGAAGATAGCTTTTGTACATCTGGTCGAACTTTGCTTGCTCCCCTCTGGACGATCGGCCGATGGACAAGAGATTCCCGATATATGCATTCAAATACGACTTGATATAAGCTGTGACTTGCGAGCCTTGAACGGATGTCAGGCCGACATTTGCCGGTTGGCCGGACAACATACTACCTGCAAACCCTTTAGGGAATGTTAACACCGCATCTATATTCCCACTCGCCAGGAGCCCCTCCGCCTTCTCCGTCCGCACTTCCCGGACTTCCACCTGATCAAGCTTGCGGATATACTCCACCATATCCACAGTTACCGCCTGACCGTCGTCGTGATTGACCACGCCGACTCTCAAAGGGCTCTCTTCGGAGCCGCTGTAGATTGACGAAGCCAACGCTATGCCAAGAACCGGTAAGCATAAATATAACAGCATTATTTTATAGTTTTTGACCGTGCTTAACGCCATCCTGCGGACTACCCAGATCATCTCTCTCATTACAACCCCTCCCTTCTTCTCATTAGGACAATTGCCAGGGCAAGCAGCAGTATCGAACATCCCAGGTTAAGCATCATGGCCGGAGGCGCCGCCATAAGGTTCCCCGCATAAATAATTTGCAAAATAGCATCATTAGACCAATGCAACGGGGAATATCGGGAAAGGAAATTCATCATTCCCGTCGTTTGATCGACCGGCGTATAAGCCCCTCCCACAAACGCCGCCGCTTGGATAACGATCATAAGTACACTTCCAGCTGCGTTGCCCTTCAGGCAATAGCCTACGCCGAGTCCAAGACTGAGCGCCAATACAATTTCAGTTAATAAGACAAGGAAAACAAGCCACAGATGTTCTCCCCAATTCGCGCCGAACATATATTTGCTGAGCAGCACGATAATCGCGACAAATATGGCATTAAGCACGAGTGTCCCGACGATTTTCCCTGCAAAAATTTCTCCTTTCGTGACCGGTGATACCAACAGACGGAGATCGGTATGCCTGCTTCTTTCCGTTTCGATTAATTGCCCGGCCGTTAAGGCGCTGTACAGGATGATCATGGTTGTCACCGAAACGGCAAAATAGTCCAAGCCCCCGGGCTGTCTAACCGCATCGACCGAGGCTTCGGTCACATAATTTCCATTTGATGCGGAAAGGCCGGTCTCTGTTATCGTCAATCTATAGCGATCCGCCAACGCCGCCAATAGGCCCTGAACGATACCATTTTCCTTCCCGCTTCCGCTGGTGCCGTAATAGCTGATTCCCTTATCAGCGATCCGCGCATAACCCGTATAAAGACCATTTTGCACATGCTTGACGACGTCCGTTTCCGTTCTGCTTGTGACCTCCTCGAAGCGAATGCCGGAGGCCTTCGCTTCCAGCAGAAAAGCCTCCCATTGCTTCCCTACCGCACTGCTAGTGCTGTCATAGCTATATAACACGCGTATCGGATCGACCTTCACGGTTCCGTGGAAATTACCGGAGAGCGCCGTTCCCAAAATGAGCATCAGCAGGACAGGTGTCGCCAACATAAACAGCAGCATTTTGATATCCCTAAATACCTTCAATTCTTTCCCGGCGATCCGCAGAATGTTCATTCGTCCCGCCCCCTTCCTCTTTCGTATTCGTAATATGACCCTTGATTACTCGTCTCGCAGCGTTCGGCCGGTTAAAGTCAGGAACACGGTCTCCAGACTGGGCTCCTGTGCTTCCACGCCGCGAATTTCCACGCCGCTTGCCACAAGCAGCTGAATGATTGGATTTAAGTTGTTGATTTCTAAAGCGGAGCTGATGTTAATCGTCTGTTCCGCCGCTTCGACCGTGTTCACACCGACAATGCTTTTCAACTGTTCCATCGGAAGACTTTCGGTCGATCGAACTGTAATGCTAATATTTTTCTGATTCGTAATAATCGCCTTAAGCTCTGCCTTCGTCCCTTCCGCAATGATCTTCCCATGGTCGATAATCGCGATCTGCGAGCAGATTTCTTCAACTTCCTCCATATAATGACTCGTATAAATGATTGTACTGCCCATTCGATTCAGCTTCCGAACCGAGTTCAAGATATAATTGCGGGATTGCGGATCGATACCCACCGTCGGCTCATCCATTATGATCAGCTTAGGTCTGTGAGCAATCGCGCAGGCGATATTCAGCCTTCTCTTCATTCCACCTGAGAAGCTCTTCGGATAGCTCCCCTGCCGATCAGCAAGGCCTACGAATTCCAAGGCTTCGATTGCGCTGCGTTTCAGTTCTGCTCCTCTTAATCCATATAGCCCGGCAAAAAAGTGTACATTCTCATAAGCAGTCATATCTTCATAGATCGCTAAATCCTGTGGCACGAAGCCGATCGCCTGCTTCGCAAACCTACTATGCTTGGTGATATTCCGGCCCATGATCTCGATTTCACCTTTCGTCGCGGAGAGCAAGGAAGTAGCCATATGAATCGTCGTGCTCTTGCCTGCGCCATTAGGCCCCAAAAATCCGAAAATTTCTCCCTCTTGCACCGATAGCGATAAATTGTCCACGGCGGTATATTCTCCGAATTTTTTCGTTAACTGTTTGATTTCCAGCATGTTCACCGTTGTTTCACCCTCCCGATAAGTCCGTTACTGATGTTCTTATCGTACAAAAAAAGGACGTCCTTGCAGAAGTGCACAAGTTCATCCTCTTCCCATGAATTTATTCATGTTATCAATCTTCAAACATTCATGGGGTATATGGTATTAACGTTGTGACCGAAAACCCCCGCGAACCGTCGACAATGACCTTTCCTCCTACTGTCGCCACCCTTTCCTCCATTCCAATAATACCGAGTCCCTTCACGATCTTTCCTTTCCCTTGGCCATTGTCAGTAACTGTAGCCTTAATTAGTAGAGGTAGCACCTGAACATGGATTGAAACCGCGGTAGCTCCGGCGTACTTCATCATATTAGTGAATGCCTCTTTCATATTATCTTGGATGATCTTCCAATGGATCGGCGAGATGAAATCCATATTTCCTTCATAGGTAAATGCCGTACGGATCGGGTATTTGTCCGAAAATTCATCAATGAACAATTTCATCCGGTTGACGCCCATCTGTTCCGTAGGCGGCTTCATCTTCTTCAGATCGAAACGAATGCTTTCGATGCCCTCTTTCGATATATGGATAGCATTGTCCAGCAGCAACGACGCTTGGTCTGAATTGATCTTGATTAAGCGCTTTGCCGCCTCCATCTGGATCAGTGCACTGGTCATCGCGTGTCCGATGTTATCGTGGATGTCCTGGGACAATCGGTTGCGCTCCTCCAGCTTAAGCGTATATTCCGCTTGCCGCAGAAACTCCTTATTTTCCTGCAGCCGGGTGTGCACCCGTTCAAGTTCGCCGCGCATTCGCTCCAGTTCGGAGTGCTGTCCGCGCAGCTTGTTATCGTATAACTTTAGTGTGGAAAAATAGATCAGAGTCACTGCCGTAATGAGTATGTAGAGAAGCATTAGTTGCCGTGGCACGAGTAATAAGGGGATCATCATGAGGAGGGACGACGCAATTCCTTGTTTACCGACAAAGATTGACGCCAACTCATAAAGATGAGCCGGAAGCAGCAAAATTACCAGCGGATGATCCTGGAACATGGCGATAGCTATTCCGATGGATAGAACAGCGACGAGGGGGCGAAAGCTCTCTTTTTTCAACATATAAAACAACAGGTTCGTACTTAGATATAATAATACGGATAAAATATACCAGGGCATTATGCTCGTTTCAGATGATAGGGATTGGCCGACTGTAAAGACAAGTAGGGCCACTTTATAGCCGATCTTCAACAGTTCCGATGCATCTCTTGGTTCGCTCATCAGGTCAATTCACCTGTCAAATAGTAAATGGCGATTTGGGTGCGGTGCGTGAGGCCCGTCTTGCCTAATATAGAAGTAACGTGATTGGCAATGGTGCCCTCAGAGATATAGATCTGTTTGGAAATTTCCTTGTTTGTCCGTCCCTTGGCGATCAGCGCCATGATATCCAGTTCTCTTTCCGTAAAGAGGCTCTTGTCGATCCCGGGCCCTTGGTTAAGTGCGGGCGGCTCTGTGTCCTTCCCCGTCTTTCCCCCAGAAACATCCGATTTCAACTTGTCTAATACCGTATCCTGCAGCACATTATGACCGTAATACACGGTTTTAATTGCATCGCTGATCCGCTCGGGGTTGTTATTTTTCAGCAAATAGCCCTTGGCCCCGTATGTAATTGCATCCCTTATATATTCGTCATCATCAAACGTCGTCAAAATCAGCGGCCTTGTTGCTGTACGCTCGACGATCAGCTTGGTCGCTTCCACTCCGTTCATTTCCGGCATTCGCACGTCAAGCAGCGCTACATCGACCTCATGCCGCTCGCAATAGGCAACAGCCTCCTGTCCATTCTGAACCGTGGCCACAACCTCAAATCCTTCAAACGTGGTTAGAATAATTCTCAGCCCTTCGCGAATGAATGAATTGTCGTCGGCAATAAGCACCTTAATGTTCGGCACAAATCACTCCCCCTTCCCTTCCACTTATTATGCATTATGAAAGGCGTCAGTACCATACTGAGTATTCGGCAGCGTGGTTCAGTATGCACTGTTGGACAACGATTAGAAGGCGGTCAATGTAAAAATTAGGACATTTTAGATGCAGAATCGCTATCCAACGAGGACATCAGACACTCGTTGCAAGCACAACTCGATGTTCTACAGAGGAAAATCGCTCATACGGAGCACGTAGTGCATGCAATACGAGATGCTATGGAAATGTCGGCCTATGGGTCCGATTGGAACCGTTTGGTGGATGTTATTCAAACCGTGCAGAGTGAGAAAAATTGGGGGGAGCAGTATCGGACGGCGAACCGCCTGCAAACGCGGATACATCTTTACGACAAGTACAGTACGAATCCTCAAGGCTGGCATCGTTGGATCTTTGAACAACTGGAGGTGCAACCGGGATCCCACATTCTCGAGTTGGGCTGCGGTGACGGGACCTTTTGGTTAAGAAACGCCGAACGAATTCCAAGCAACTGGCGCATCACGCTTACCGATATGTCAAGCGGGATGGTGAAAGAAGCGCGTTGCCGCTTGGGAAGCAACAATTCGCAGTTTAAGTTTTTGTCTGTTGACGCGCAGCAGATCCCATTCCATGATGAGCAATTCGATATGGTTATCGCTAACAACATGCTGTATCACGTGCCAGACATCCCTAGAGCAATCCTCGAGATGCACCGTGTCCTAAAGCGAGGAGGTATAGTGTGCACCTCTACGATGAGCACTCAACACCTACAAGAGGTTGAACACTTGGCAGCTTCGTTCGACCCCGACCTGCATGTGTTGGATCATGCTATTAAACGGTTCCACCTGGGTAACGGAGGGGACTTACTGTCTTCTTGCTTCTCCGATCTTCGGTTGCTTCGATACGACGACCGTCTGTTGGTCGACGAAGCGGAACCCCTGATCGAATATATGATTTCTACTCCAATGAACGCAAGACAGCGACTTGTCGGAGCGGCTAATGACAAGTTTCGAGACCACATCAATGGACTTCTGCAGCAGAACGGGGCCCTCGAAATGACTAAAGAGAACGGAATCTTTCTAGGGAGGAAATGAGATGAATGCACAGCAGTACCACCCAAGAGTAAGGATTGTAAAAGAGGAGCTTTTATCGGATAACTGGTACATCTTAAAGAAGGTTACATTCGAGTTTGAAAAAGACAATGGACAATGGGAGACACAATCTCGTGAAGTGTACGATCGCGGCAACGGCGCGACGATCCTGCTCTATAATCGGAACAAACAAACTGTTGTACTGACCAGACAATTCCGAATGCCTACTTATCGGAACGGCAATGAGACTGGGATGCTTATCGAAACCTGTGCGGGTCTACTCGATAAAGAAACACCGGAAGAAGGTATTCTGCGAGAGACGGAGGAGGAGACGGGGTACCGTATCGTCCATGTGCAGAAAGTTGGCGAGGCCTATATGTCACCAGGCTCCGTTACCGAAATCCTGCACTTCTATGTAGCCGAATATAGTGAAGATATGACAACGGGTCGCGGTGGGGGCCTTGAGGAGGAGCAGGAAAACATTGAAGTGGTGGAACTCCCGTTTGCTCAAGCGCTAGACATGGTCGAAAGCGGCGAGATTCGTGACGCCAAAACGATAATGTTGCTCCAATATGCTCAGATCCAAGATCTCTTGAAAGTGAAATCGAAACCGTTGCACATCCTCATCGCCGGCCCGTATCGTTCTGGAACGAATGATGATCATGTATTAATCGAGAAAAACGTCAACTACATGAATGAAATCGCTCTTCAAGTTTATGAGGCTGGGCACATGCCGGTGCTGGGGGAGTGGTATGCTTTGCCCCTTATCGCGACAGCCGGTTCCACTGCTCTGGGGGATGAGACTTTCAACAGAATTTTTCATCCGTCTTCCATTCGCCTGCTTGATTACTGTGACGCGGTACTACGAGTCGAAGGAGAATCTCAGGGTGCCGATGAAATGGTAAGGGTGGGGAGAGAGAAAGGATTGTTGATTTACGAACGGCTCGACGAACTTCCTTTGGTGTGATATATCCTCTTGAGCAGACCAAAGACAGCTTGCGCCTGGCATCCTCCACGAAAAAACTTGCCGTCACTTATGATACGGTTCCCCGCACTGGCAGAAGAGGCAAGTTTTAAAGCAATCCTTTGGTGAGTGCCCCTTAATTAAATCTACAAAAGTATTATTCATAAGGTTCCTCATGCCGTCTATAAAGGCAAGTTTAAGGCCATTCTTATAGTGTAATCTTTTCTTTGCAGCCCCCAGAAATTAGAACAAGGAGTCCGCCCATTGCAAACATATGTAGAAATTATCTTACGAACGATCTCCGCTTTTGCCCTTCTCATGATTACGTCGAGAATTCTCGGCAAGCAGACAATATCCAATATGACTTTCCATGACTTCGTGAGCGGCATCACGCTGGGCTCTATTGCAGCAAATTTGGCGTTTAACGATAAGCTGGGCTATTGGCTCATAGCCTTATCACTGCTGATCTTCTTCGGCATCTCTTTCCTTGTCTCCAAGACCGCACTCAAAAATCGGACATGGAACAGGCTGGTATCTGGCACTCCGACCGTCGTCATTGAGAACGGCAAAATTCTCGATGACAACATGCGAAAAATCCGCTACACGTTGGACTCCCTTGCTCAATCTTTGCGCGAAAAAGATATTTTCAATATGGAGGAAGTTGAATACGCTTGTTTGGAAGACCACGGCAAGCTGTCCGTCAAGAAGAAAAGCGAGTATGAGTGGGTGAAGCGCAAAGATCTGAAGCTATACGCCGCAGCCGTCCAGTCGTTCCCTGTCGAGTTGATTATGGACGGCACAATTATGGAAGACAATCTCGCCCACAACGGGCTGACCATCCAATGGCTGGAGCAGGTGCTACGAGAGCGGAGCAAATCCGTATCCGATGTGTTCTATGCTGTGAGAGGCACGCATAATCAGTTGTATTTCGACTATTATCAGGACCACATTGACAATCCTATTGAATAGCGTCAATTCAGCCGTTTTAACAATGCAGCTGATTCCTCACGATGAAATTCACCCGCCATTTCAATATGAATGCAAGAAACATTCTTCTCTCCGCGTTCAATCTGCCCAATTCGTAGACAATTTTCTTGTCTACGTGTAATCAAGTTGTAGACTGAAATCATCAAGACCTAAGCCTATGAAAATCAAATAAAGGGTTCCAGTCATGCATAATATGTGGAACCCTTTGTGTTTAACTATCGTGTCCCGTTAGTTCAATCATATCAACTCTGAGATAAACATTGGTGTAGCTCCATCCTCTGTATTAAAGCCAAATTTATTATAGAAATCCACTGCATGAGGATAAGAAATTAATACTTTTGTTTTACACCCTTTATATCTATCAAGCATTATATTCATCATTTCCTTACCTATACCTATACTCTGATAACTCGGATTAATAAGCATATAATGAAAATATACCGTTAAAACACCATCTGACAAAGCATTTATTAAACCGACAAGCTTTCCTCCTTCCCAAGCGGTAACAATTGAATGTGACCCTCCGATTGCTTGTAAAAGCTCGTTTGGATACTTGCCAGACTCCCATTCTACCGAAAGAAATAACTCTTGGAGTCCATCCTTAGTGATATCCTCTTTGCTTGAAGCGTAATAAATACTCACCCCTATACCTTCCTTTCATAAAACTAACTACGGCACAACATCTGTTTTAAACTCCCATATTTCGATGGTTTTGCAATCCTTACGAAGCCATAAAATAATACCGACAAAGCAATTTCGGATTTCTCAAAGTGAATAATCACTTTATTTACCTCAATATAATATTAAAAATATGTATAGAAAATGGATTAACTGAAGTGGAATTTGTATTTATTTACATTAGAGAATTCATGAGGATACTTCTTTTACTTAAGCATACTAATCCTAAGAGGCTTATAGCGTTAATCTGCCCTTTAGTTGAGTAACATTTTACTTAGGAGCATTTTATCTCGTAATATTACAGAAAAGCTAAAAAAACCGACGGTAGAGTTCTCGTCGGCGTTCCCCACGCAGCTGGGCATAAATTTGAGTGGTTGATGCTTTTTCATGCCCCAACATACCTTGAATGAAATCTAATGGCGCCCCGTTATCAAGGAGCTGACACGCATAGGTATGACGAAAGCGATGCGGATATACATTTGCTTCTACCTCTCCCCGACCTGCAAGCCGTTTTAATGCCCACCTGATCGTCGGGATAGACATTCGCCTTATTGGATGTGTATCGGTTACAAATAAGGCCCTACAGGTATCTTCACGGCTCT
Organism: Paenibacillus sp. NPDC057886; assembly: GCF_042796655.1. Classification (NCBI taxonomy): domain Bacteria; kingdom Bacillati; phylum Bacillota; class Bacilli; order Caryophanales; family Paenibacillaceae; genus Paenibacillus; species Paenibacillus sp. NPDC057886. The sequence goes on from NZ_JBHVMZ010000002.1 coordinate 747,895, forward strand.
CGAGATACTTCTTCAACCACACTTTACACTCGGTTGTAAAGTAAACTTCTCTCTGTTTTGAACCTTTACCATTTACAATAGCGGAGCTGTTCTCCCAGTTCAGGTCATCAATGTTTAACTTCTCCACCTCTCCAACCCGGCAGCCGGTACTGTAGAGAAACTCGAGGAGCGACCTTTCCCTCAGGGACTGGTAAGAGATTTTCAAGTGAATGACATCTTCCTCGATCAAAAACTTAGGAATACACTTGTCCATTTTAGGCTCGCGTAACTTCAAAGCAGGATTTGAGATTAAGTATGTTTCTTCATAGGCAAAACGGAACAGGGAACGAACAAAACGTATGCGATGTCCCAAACTGCTAGGTTTCAACCGATCAGACTGCCGGTCTCCCCGTGAGCAACATAAAATGTTGGATTTCGTTCAGGGAGGGACGATCTTATTCCGGAGGAAAGTTCTGAAAAATGTTCGTTTTCCCGATATTTCCCTTGGGGAAGATGTGAGGTTTTTGAAGAATTGCGGCGAGAAAAGGTACACGGTATATGCCACCTCCCCTTTCAACTACGTCTATATCCGTAGAAAGAATAAAAGCACCCATACTTGGAGGGTAAACGACCGTTATTACTTATTGGGAAGTCAGCCCGTCGCGGTGACGAAGGATTACCGTACCTTCGCTATTCGGAAATTATAACTTTTATTTCCAATATCAAACGAACTTGTCCCGTCAAAAATAAAGGATGCCATCAAGTTGCCCGGCATCCTCTTTTTTCCATTCCCTTTCCCTTTATCGACTTTATATCGTTAGAGCGTTCAACTCCGTATTCAGTTTTCACCTAACAAACTTGCCGTTACTTGTGGTACGGTTCACCGCGATTAATCTTCACCGCACGGTACACCTGCTCCACTAGCACCAGCCGCATAAGCTGATGCGGCAGGGTCATGCGCCCAAAGCTCAAGCGCTGCTTCGCGCGGCGCAACACCTCATCGGAGAGTCCGTGGCTTCCTCCGATGACAAATACGACATGGCTCGTCCCATACGTGCCGAGCTTGTCGATCTCTGTTGCCAGCTCCTCGGAACTCCAGAGCTGGCCATCCAACGCGAGCGCGACGACATGCGCCTCGCTCTTCACATGCGCGAGGATGCGTTCACCCTCGCGCTCCTTTACCGCCCGCACCTCGGCTTCGCTCAGGGTGTCGGGCGCCTTTTCGTCTGCGACCTCGATCATCTGAAACTTGATGTACGGGGCGAGTCGCTTGGCATATTCCTGAATGCCCAGCGTCAAATATTTTTCCTTCAGTTTGCCTACGCCAATAATCTGAATCAACATGAAGATTCATTCCTCCTAATCGTCCTGCGAAATAATCTATAAGTAAGATGCTTCAACGCATCGTTTGTTCCAAAATTAAAGCTAACGAACTCCACACACCTTATCCAGCCACATTACGGCTCCTTTAAAATCTAAAGAACCTGAGACACCTTATTACAGGCAAATTGGAGTTTCCCCACCTCGTTCGAGGCCTATAAGTAAAATAGCATGCCTATGATTCGTTAGATCTCAACTTGGTAGAATTCTCTCCGAATAAGAAGTCTCAGGTTCGTTAGAGCTACTTCTCCCCTCCAACGCCTATCCACGTCAGCCCCGACGCCAACGCCTACGCCCACACCCGGGTCCATGTTCACTAACTACATCAATCCCCAACAAACGCAAAGGAGAGCGCTCATCACGCTCTCCTTTGCTTGTTGCTGTGATGTTCATACCGGATGGAAAGCCTGCCAGAAGTACCGATCCAATCGCGCCTCCGGCCGTCCATTTCCTACAGTACGCTAAACGACGAGAAATTCCGCGTGTTGTTCGCACTCGGCGCACTTCGCAGGCGGGTCCCAATCGGCAAATTCCGTCTCCTTCAGATCAACGATATCCGGAGCGTCCTCATACTCATCAACAAACATGTCGATGGCGATGTCCACGTGTTCTTTGCATACAACGTACATCCGTTCAAGCATCCTTTCTGTATCCAGCTATGCTCCCGATTCACAACCGCTTATCCATACAGGATAGCCACTTCTCTGTTCTATCACACCTGCCGCGGAAAAGAAACCCCTAGCCCCCATTTATCGTGTCCAACTTCCACCAATCCCCTCATTTCAGCACAAACAAAACCAAAAAAGCGTCACTTCTCGACACCCTGTTGGCATCCCAAAGTAACACTTCTCTAAATTCCGAATCTATCCCACTCATTGATTACTATTCAGATTACCGCACATATGAAAGCCATCGTCCTATTGTATTCGAATCCATACTCAATGAATATCGATCTTACTCCAGCCCCGACTGCGCCTTCGTCAGCAGCTTGCCACCCTGGAATGCGATTACTGCATTGGCTCCCGAACTCCCGGTGCCTTTATAATTGTAGACCACCATATTTTCCGCCTCGCTCAATGCCTCACCTTCACCACCAAGGATCTCGATAACATCCTCCACCGACATGCCGACCTCAAGCTTTTCGTACTGGGCAAACGTAATCAGTACCCCATCGCCCTTTCCACCCGATCCGTTGTTTCCCGTGGCTACAGGCGCTTTACCGCCAGCCTCATTCACCGCAATCACGGTGGTACTTAGCTCCTCCAGCTTTTTCTCCAGATCCTCGATCTTCTTGTTCTGCTCACTATTCTTCTCGCTCTGATCCGCAAGCTTCTTCTCCAGACCTGTAATCTGCTCCTGTAAACCATTAACATCAGCAGACCCTGATGGGGACACCTCAGAAGTACATGCGGACAAAACAAACATCGCAGATACTAGACCTGTTCCCCCCAACATGGTTTTCGTCAAACGTTTCATTGAATTAACCCCTTCCGCTCCAGATTGAGAATACAGATCGACAAACAGATGTTACTCGCACAGCCGCCCATCACCAACACATTCCCAACAGTTTACCATAACTGGAACCCTCTATAACAGAGACTTTGGCTCTGGTCCCAAACGATCATTGGGAAACGACAAAATATCCCCTGTAACCTCATGGCTTTGGTTTATATGTAAATCAAGATTAGTGCAATAAAAAAGAGCGGATCAACGAGTTGATCGACTCTCTTTCATTACCCTATTTCTGTATGCCATATACATGAGAGCAATTCTCTTTACTCCGGTTTATCCGTGAGCTTCACCGACACTTTCTCGGCGTTGCCGTCCCGGTAAAAAGTGATTTCAATCGTATCGCCGATCTTTTTCTTATCGTACAGATATTTCCGCAGATCAAGCGTAGAGGTAATTTTTTGCCCATCAAATTCCGTAATGACATCATTCAGCTTCATGCCCGCATCAGATGCCGGACCAGACGCTTCCAGTACAACCACACCGCTGTCCACGTGGGATGGCAGCTTCAGATCCTTGCGCTGCTCGTCATCCAGTGGAGCATATGGATTACTCAGATCGACAGTATACACGCCCAGATATGGACGAGATACTTTGCCATTCAGCAGCAAGGAATCGACCGTTTTCATCACTTCGTTCATCGGAATCGCAAAGCCGAGGCCTTCAACGCCTGTATCCGAGATCTTCATCGTGTTGATGCCGACCAGTTTGCCGTTAAGATCGGCCAGCGCCCCGCCACTGTTGCCTTCGTTAATCGCCGCATCCGTCTGAATCACGTTTTGTTCCCAGTCGTACACACCATCCTGATTAATGGATACCGGCAGGATCCGATCTGTGTAACTGACAATACCGGATGTCAGCGTGCCACCCAGACCGAGCGGATTTCCGATCGCCAGCACCGTTTGACCGCGCTGAAGTTTGCTGGAATCACCAAGTTCTGCGGCTGGACCGATGCCCTTATCATCTTGCACGGACAATACGGCAATGTCACTCACCCGGTCTTTGCCCACCAGCTTCGCCTTGTGCGTTTCCCCGTCCACCGTCACAATCTCCAGATCACTCGCACCTTCCACAACGTGATGGTTGGTCATGATGTAGGCTTTGCCATCTTCCTTTTTGAAAATAACCCCTGATCCCAACGCGGAATCTTCCATCGACAGGCTACTGCCTGTCTTATGGTTCACGATGCTCACCACGGAAGGGCGAACCTTCGCCGCTGCCTGGATAATCCGGTCATACGGATCAGCGGCCTGCGCTGCCTGTGTACCGCCTCCGCCGTTCCCTGCAGCGTTCGCCAGAGGTAACGCTGCGGGCTGCATGATAAAGCTGAACAGCGTAACAGTCACGATGGAGCTAATCACCGAACTGATCACGGCTACCTTGACCGTGGAGCTAAAGCCCGAGCGTGACTTGCGTGGATTCTGCCAGTGGTCACGTCCCCTGCCTCCAGGGCGAATGATCTGAAGTTTACCTTTCTGTTCAGGTTCGGCGCGTCTTGATACTTTGGTTGAATAAAAATCGTCTCCAAACAATCCCATCGTGATCCTCTCCCCTTCGTTGTCACGCATCAAGACCCTGACTGCCGCCCGATCGTTTTCGCATGGCCAACGATGGTGTTCTCACATAGCCCACTCCGCCGACAGACGAACCTTCCGATCGCTGTTACTCACAAATTTTATTGATTACCCTCTAATAAGGTAAAAATTTGTTCATAAAGGCGAGCACTCCGTTTCTTCAGGTTCCTTCTGCCGTCTCCGTTACGTGAAGACCCCAACGGTTTTCCATGCTTTTTTGCATTTTATAAAAAAATCGTTTTGCATATCGCTGCCATCCCCACTAACTCGGAATGAAGCGTCTATGTACAACAGAACGGACACCCCATTCTGCCTGTGACTCTATTAGAAATGCTCTCGCATTCTACGACATGCCTTTTTGCGCGCAAATTAGCCTCTACTATAAAAGCTCCTTATATACTAAACACGCCAAATCTCAAAAAGTTGCATAATTACGAAGATTAACGGAAATTTCCGCTATAACGCGCTTAACAATAAAGGTCCATAGTATCTATCACCACAAAATCCGGTTCGCTAAGCGCAATTTTGCCTATTCCCGTGAACTTTTTCATCTTCTTAAGCAAAATACGGCCCCTGGTTCAGCATACACGTCCCTTACGTGTAATTATAGCGGCAAAAAGAGGAATGTTTTCCACCAAGCCTGACTACAATAATAGTAAAAGACAATTCGAAGCTTCATAGAAGGAGGATTCACATTATGGATCGCACGCGTACACTCACAGCCATGGATGAAGTTCATATGGCGGCCAAGCTGGCCGATCTCAAGGAAGAACACTATCGTAATACCCTTGCACTTAGTACCATCATCGAACTGCTTATCGATAAAGGCATTCTGACCCGCGAGGAAGTCGAACGCAAAGCCGCCGAACTGGACAGCTTTATGGCTCACCCACCCTATCCCATGGCGTAGGACGGTCGTAATACGTATCACAGAGTTTGAACTCATGATCCCGATAAAAGCACCCACGGCTCTCCATCGCATCACGCACGGTCATTTTCGCCAAGTCCATCATATTATGATCCCGGCTCAAATGTGCCAGATACGTACGCTTGATGCGTCCGTTCATCAGTTCACTAAGTGCAGCTCCCGCCGCTTCGTTCGACAAATGACCAATGTCGCTCAGAATGCGGCGCTTGGTGTTCCATGGATACCGTCCCATACGCAGCAATTCGACATCATGATTCGCCTCCAGCACAAGTACATCTGAATCCGAGATCGCATCGCGAACCTTGTCGCTCATATATCCGAGATCGGTCGCGACGGACAACTTCTCACTGCCATCATCGAATGTGTACCCTACCGGTTCCGCCGCATCATGGGAGATGCCGAAGGATTCCACGCGCAGGGAGCCAAAGTCATGCTTTTCACCCGTCTCAAATACCCTCCGGTTTTCCTCTGGAATCGCCCCCACGGACTTCTCCAGTGCCGCCCACGTATTCGTATTTGCATAGATTGGTAAATTATATTTCCGAGACATCGCGCCTAGTCCTTTAATGTGATCGGAATGTTCATGTGTAACCAGAATCCCGTCCAGCTCCGTTCCCGAAATCTCCCGTTCCAGAAACAATGCCTCCAGCCGCTTCGCACTGAGACCTGCATCAATCATGAGGGACGTGCCCCCATGCTGTATAACTGTGGCATTCCCTGTCGAACCGCTGGATAACACGGTAAAATAAATCCCCATAACGCATTACTCCCCTGGTTTGTCTGTCTTGGGACTAAATACATCCCCACTGATGCCCTGCACGTACAACACTTCGCCACTTTCCAGCACGAACCGCCATGCCGGCATCGCCACCTGCATATCTGAATTGAACAACTGGCCGTAATAGCCCAGCTGAATATCTTTGACAATCGCATCATTCGGCAAAAAGTTCTCAATCAGCGTACCCAGCGCCTTCGACGCCGGAAGCACCTGCTGATCGCTCTCCTCCGCTGTCGTAATCCGCACCGGAGTCTGACGGTAACCCGTAATTTTCTGGTCGCTGTAGAATAGCTCCAGACTAACATTGAAGAGCGGCCATTTGCCATCCACCAACGGATGAAGCACAAATGCCCCATCCTCCGCCATCAGCTGATCCCATCGATACGTACCGATCTGGGGAATCTCGTCCTGCAGTGCGTCCTCCAGCTCGCTTTGCGAGAAGATCAGCTTGCTGTCCACAGGCTTTTCCAATTCAACCTGAATGCCTGCCTTATTATCTTCAATGAACTCATACGACAGCTTCGGCAGCTTCGGCGTCTCGTTCGGAATAGGAGCCAGCACCTGAATGCCCTTCTCCTCCATCGCTTGCTGTGTATTATCCGCCAGCGAGGTGAAGTCCAGATTGGCTCCGGCCGTCTCCCGCGCATCCATCCAGATCTGGTATCCCAGCACCAGATTGAGCAGCAGGAAGGCATAGATCAATACATTTTTCGCCCGTCCCCAATCCAAAACATCCACCTCCATCATTTGATAAATACGACTACTATCACACTTACCACTCCGCGGTCAGAACAACCTTCCGATCGCTGTTATCCCCAGATTTCTTGATTCCCTTTTCCTAAGGGAGAAATCCGGAGATAAAGGCGAAGCCTATGCTTCCGAAGCAGCTTTCTTTCAGAAAGCTTGTAGCTTCGCTTCTTCAGGTTTTTTCTGCCCTCTCCGTTAACGTGTGATCTTAAACCCCCGGATATCAAATGACTTCATATCCTATAACCCATCAAGAAACGGTGGTTTCCTCTCCGTTTCCGAAACGAATTACCCACACCGGGATGAGTTTCAGCCCATCCTCAATGCTGGATGGACGATATGCCGGATACACGTCTACAACCTTACGGTTGCTACCCGCCACCTTCTGTATGAGCGCCTTCAACTTGTCCCCACCGGGCAGGGTGACCGATTTCTTCGTCTCCGCGCCTTCGTTCAGATATTCAAGCGAACGTTCATAGCTGGACACCGTCTCCTGCTGCATCTCCATGCTGATCGTGCCGAACCGGAACTGCATCGAGTCCATAATCGGGAAGCTGCTGTAATATTGCTGGAACTGAAGCTTCGTCTTCGTATCGGTAGTATCCAGCATCATGCGGGAACGACCTTTCCAGCCGCCATGCTGATTGACAAAATCAACCGCGGACAGCGCATCCTTCGCTGCATCAATCTGTCCCGCAGGCGGGGCCGCCGGATCGGTGTAGCTAATCCAGCGCTGTTCTTGCTTAACTTGCAGACTGCGTTTGCTGTCTGTATAGATCTCCGATCCATCTTTTTCCCGAATATTCCGGGTCATACTTGGATCGAAGAACAGGCTGCGCTGCATCTGCTCGACGGTGAACTGGCCTGTTGGTACGTCAGCCTCAATCGTTTCCAGTGCTTCTGCCGGGATATAATATCCGCCGTCCATCAGCGTATAAGGTGTCCAGCTGCTGCCGAAGTCGACATGCTGCTGCACGTCCTGTACCGTTAGATCCGCCTGCGTCGCCTCGTAAACCACATCGCCTTTGGCGCTGAAGAACAGTGCGTGAGCCTTGGTTTCATTTTTGGCCGTATAGATCGAGATCCGGTTAATCGTCTCCCCCTGGAAGAGTGAGTCTGTCCCTAGTCGCATCACGCGCTGTAACAACGCTACAGGGATACCTTCCTTGAACGACAGCTCAAAGCCAGGATTCTCCTTACGAATCTGTTCCCAATTGACAGATTGCACGCTCCGACGCTGAAAATCATCAAACGTACGCCCCTGCAAACGTGAATAGATCAACTGATAGAACGTATTGCCCGGATAAAACACCGTATGTTTGTCCTCTCCCAGATGAATAACCATCTGATCAGGGAAAATTAAATCTTCAATATTGCGCTCCTGACCCATATTCTCGGTCTTTACATAGTTCGTTTCTGACGTCACAATCGAATCGCCACCACCGGGCAAACGATAGATCAGGAAGTAACTTTGTACCAAACTGGCAACGACGAGGGAAGCGAGCACCAGAGATTTAATCCGCTCTTTCAAGGTGCTCACCTCCTTCCTCACGCATTGGCAGTGTGAACGTTACCGTCGTCCCCACGTCCACCTCGGACTCCAGTGAGATATTGCCATCATGGGCCTTCACAATTTCCCGGGCAATGGACAATCCAAGCCCTGTGCCGCCCATACTGCGGGAACGAGCCTTGTCTACCCGATAAAACCGTTCAAAAATGCGATCCAGGTCCCGCTGTGGAATCCCCATCCCCGTATCGGTTACTGATATGGCGAGAGTATGATCATCATTGCGTCTCGCTGCGATCGTAATCGTACCACCTTCGAGCGTGTATTTCAGCGCGTTGGACACGACATTATCAAGCACCTGATCAATTTGGTCCCGATCCAGCGGAACCGCTGGAATCCCGTTCTCCACAGAAAGCACAGGTTGAATATCCTTCTGATGCATCTGGAACGAAAAACGATCCGTCACTTCTTCCAACATCTCCATAATGTCGGTTGGCTGTTTGCGCAGCATCGCTTCCTTGGAATCGAGCCTGGACAGATGCAGTAAATCCGTAACCAAGCGAATCATACGCTCCGTCTCATTCTGGATTACCCCAACGAATCGTCCAGCGAGCTGCGGATCTTCCAGAGCACCATCATCCAGCGCTTCCGCATAGCTCTTAATGGTGGTCAGTGGTGTACGCAGCTCATGGGAGACATTCGCCACAAATTCACGCCGTGATGCTTCCAGTTCTTCCTGCTCCGTAACGTCCTGAAGCACAGCGATCGTACCTGTAATGCCCAGCTCACGACGATGAACCGGTGTAAACGTCATACGGATGACAACGGGATCTTCCTGTCCCGCAGGCGCGATCTGGAGCAGCGTCGAGCCTGTAAAACCACTGGCTAACGCTTCTGCATCTTCCGGATCAATGCCGAGCAATACGGCAAAGTGTCGTCCCTCAATGTCCGCCGGACGCATGCCCAGAATGCTGCTGGCACGGCGGTTCACCAGAATGACTTTGCCATATTCGTCCGTTGCAACCACGCCATCACTCATATTGGTCAGAATGGACGTGAGCTTCTCCTTCTCCTCTTCGTTCTGGGAGAGTGCATCCCGGAGCCTGCTGGTCATATAGTTGAACGCCCGACTGAGCTGTCCAATCTCATCCGTTCCGAATACAGGGGTCTGCTGATCGAAGTTGCCTTCCGCGACAGCCGTCGCCCTTCGGGTAACTTCCTTGATAGGCTGCGTAATCGTATGTGACAGAATGACACCGAGCACCGCAGTTAATACCAAGGCAATCAAAATGCCGGAGATGAAAATCTTGTTAATGCCCTCCATAGTGGCATATAACTCATTCATCGAGGCGGCGATGTAGACCGCGCCGATAATCTTGCCGCCGGACAGCACCGGCTTGGCAACGACCTTTTTGCGGACATTATCCTCGTCCACGATATATTCCTCATTGTCCCGAATGCCTTGCAGCGCACGGCTGACAACGGTCTGGGTGTTTTTGCGCCCAACATAGTCCGAATGGGAACTAAGCGAGGTGGTCAGCACTTTGCCGCTGGCATCCAGCACCTGAATCTCGGCGCCGTTAATGTTGAACAGATTGTTCACCAACACACGCAGGTTTTCCGTTTTGTCCTCGCCAGCCTCTGCTTCTCCACCAGCCATCGTCTCTCCCACAAGCACAGAGAGCATCTCAGCCCGCGCCTGCAAATCCTCAGTAAAGTTGCTGGTCAGCGAGTTCTTCATCGCACTAACAAAATAAACGCCAATCAATTGCATCGCAATTAAAATCAGCAGTACATAGATAATAATCAGTTTCGCCTGAATCGTTCGAAAGAACGAAAATCGCGAGAAACGCCCCATTATATCCCCACGCTTTTGGGACTGCGCACGAGATAACCCAGCCCGCGGCGAGTCAGAATCGTTTCCGGTTTGCTCGGATTCTCCTCAATCTTCTCACGCAGACGACGAATCGTAACATCCACGGTTCGCACATCCCCGAAATATTCATATCCCCATACAGCTTGCAGCAGATGTTCACGTGTCATGACCTTGCCGGAATGCTTCGCCATATAATAGAGAAGTTCGTACTCACGGTGGGTCAGATCCAGCGGTTCGCCGCCTTTGTAAGCTGTATACATGTCCATATCAAACGCCAGATCGAATAAACGCATGACCTGCTTCTCCTCGTCTTCCGGCGCTTCAGCCGTAATGGCAGGCTTCTGCCGTCTTCGCATCTGTGCTTTCACCCGGGCGAGCAGCTCGCGCGTACTGAAAGGCTTTGTCACGTAATCATCCGCGCCCAGCTCCAGACCGAGCACCTTGTCGATCTCGCCATCCTTTGCGGTCAGCATAATGATCGGCATCTCCAGATGGGCACGCACCTCACGGCACACATCCATACCGTCCTTACCTGGCAGCATCAGGTCCAGCAGCATCAGATCCGGTTTCTCGGATAACGCCAATTCAACCGCACGAATGCCATCAAAAGCGCAGATGACCTCGTACCCCTCTTTTTCCAAATTAAATTTCAGAATGTCCGCAATGGGCTGTTCATCGTCCACCACCAAAATCTTCCCCTGCATCGGCTGTCTTCACCCCTATATCCTGCTTGATCCGCGTGAGCGGTCTATCTCTCTTAATTCAACTTATATAAATTGTGTTTCTTACGATTTCATTGAATATAGTCTATATCCTATGGCTTGTTGCCTATAGTCTATAGTTTAACATACCTGAAGCACCGTCACATCCCGATCAGGGCCAATGTACAGCCCAAACTGAAAAAATTTTACAGCAGCAAAAAACAAGGCCGGCATCGTATGCCAACCTTGCCCTGGATTGCGATATAACTAGTTCAAGTATGTCAACGGATTTTCCACCGTTCCGTTCTTGATAATCTCAAAATGCAGATGCGTTCCGGTCGAACGGCCCGTGTTGCCCATTACGCCGATGCTCTCACCTCTTTCGACGACTTGTCCAACCTTAACGCCAATGCTGTTCAAGTGCCCATAAAGTGTTTCGTATCCATTACGATGGTTAATAATAATAACATTGCCATAACCACTCTTCTGTCCTGCAAAAGTAATCACGCCCTCATCAGACGCTTTCACGTCCCGGTTACCGACAAGATCAACACCTTTGTGCTGGCGACCCCAACGTTGTCCAAAACTGCTGCTCATCGTAGCGTTGGATACTGGCCAAGCAAACTCACCTGTACCTTCACCAACCACTTTGGTTCCACTCAGAACCACTTCAGTAACCGCTGCTTTGATGACTTCCTGGCCAAGCCATTCTTCCTGAACGACTTCACCATTTTCCTTCGTTATCCGATATTGCATGCTTTTCAGACCGCTTTGACCTGGACGCACCACTTTGGTTGTGCCTGCTTTGAGCTCAGCACTTTTGCGTACTTCCACCTGCGGTTTAATCTCAATCTGTTCAACCACCTGCTCTACCGATTTAACAGTAACGGCTGGCTTTGGCACCGTCAGCGTAAGCTCGTCCCCAATTTGCAGCGACGTTTCTTTGATGCCCGGATTATGTTTGCGTATCTCGCTTTGCGTAATTTCGTATTTCGCAGCAATGGAAGAGATCGTATCTCCTTCACGCACGACATAGGTTACAGGCGCGTCTTTACCAACGGTTAAAGCTTCAACCGCCTCGGACACATCCCATATTTTGTTTGGATCAGCCTTCACCACATCTGTCGCCACATCTTCCTTGATGCCCACCGACTTCAGCGTAGTACTCGGTCCCTCGGCTTTCTTCGATGAGTTTGCCGATACCGACTTCGTCTTGAGCGAACTGCGCACAGCCGATGCCGATATGTACTTGTTCTGCACTTGTTCCAGAATCGCATCTGCTGTTGCCTGGTCCTTCACAATGCCGATCACTTCACCGTCTACCTTGAGCTCTACACCCTTGGCATAGGCGGTAAGCATGTCTCCGAGCTTGTCCAGCGTCTCATCGCTGTTCACTACGGGCTTGTATGCTTTAATGGTTTCGGTCGTGATGCCGTTTGTGTTCAGCACCATTTCCGCTTCTGGATATTTATTTTGGAATTCCTCGGTTTTGTCTGCAAATAATTTCTGTAATTGCGCCTCATCCGTGATGGTGCCAATCTCATTTCCTTTAACCATCACTTTATAATATGGGACGGTGTTTGCAGCAACGTATTGTTTGCCTGCGAATCCGATCGATGCAGCGATGAATAAACCGCATGCTGCTGTAATGATCCATTTGCGCGAGGCCAGAACGCGCTTTTTGTTACTACTGAAGTTGGACATGCTCATGTTGTTTTTGTCTTCGGCCGTCCGGTGTTCCCCGGATTGTTCGTGTTCCCGGTTCTTGCCCGGTTGGCGTATGCCTCTGAAACCTTTCATGATTCTCTCCTTTTCAGCACTTCTCAGTTCGCATTTCTGTCAAGACATCACCCATTGTGTCTCTCCCATGCTTGTCGATATTTGTATTCGGGTGTCCGCAAATCAGGACTTTAGCTGCGCTTGTAAAAGTGTCAAAATTTTAACCTTTTATCACACCCGTATACTTTAACACAGGTTTTACACTCATTTCAACTGTACACGTTATAGCGCAAAGCCGCGCCACGCTTGGTTTTCCTGTATTATCCATAAGATGGCAGGTCCATATTCTTCCCCATCACGCCTCTACTTCAGGTATACTATGTACTTTTGATCATTTTTTAAGACTAGGTTCTAAGACCCACCGAAATGTGTTTTCTTTTTCATAAAAATACAAACTGAATATCCCTCGCCAGATCATCTCTGGTGAGGGATTTCGTTAAACTCTTGCTATAGAGTTCCTCATATTGGCAGGGTTGTATACTAACCAATTTTTACTTATATTTCATTGTCCGAATGGCCTCAATGAAAAAATTGCTTCTAAATTTACCGTTCAGAATCCGATCTTTCGATCCCCTTATGAATATTCTAGCAAAGGCTCGCGGATATCCCCCTACATAAACTTGGTTTATTCCGCCTGAAGGACTTCCATCAGGTTATCGTATTCTTCGCTGGTTAAATACTTGGAGATTACCTGCTCAATATCGCGCAGCTCCTGCTCAGTCAGGCCGCCTTCCATGGCACCTGAGATTTGCTGCATTTCTTTCTGAGGCAGCTTGTTCATTAGCAGGCTGAAAATCTTTTCTTTTTCCTCCAACGGCAGCTTGTCCTTCTTGCCTGTGATATCATCCGGAGATACTACAATCTCATCATTCCCTGAAGAAGCCGTACCATTGGAATTCGTACCTGTTCCGTTGCCCGATGCTGCACTATTCCCAGGTGTTGTCCCTGAACCGGTACCCTTATTAGTCCCGGCATCTACGTCTGTTCCCGTGCCAGAGCTCCCCCCTGAACTCGACCCCGTAGCGGAAGAGTCTGTTCCTGTTCCTGTTCCTGCCCCTTGACCCTCATCTGATCCTGTATCCTGTCCCGAGCTGTTGCCTGTATTCGCGCCTGTTTCTCCACTTCCTGTCCCATTGCCCATGACAGATATCGCATCTTCTGGAACGTGTTCCTCCTCCGCTCCTGCCGGCTGATCTGTCGTGCCCGTTCCCGGCTTCTTCTCTTCACCGGACTTACCACCTAATGCACCCTGAAACATGGCCGTTAACCCCATGGGCTGGCCTTCCCACTGAATATTGAAACTCGCCAGCAGCGATTTTACATATGACTGAACGATTAATCCGGTTGTCAGCAGGGTCAGTGAACTGACCAGCATCACGGTAAGCAATATTTTAATGAACCATTGAAGCAACTTCATTCCCGTTCTCTCCCTCCGTTTTCCGACCCCATATCACGTTCGATGTTCAGGATCTATGAGTCTACTGTTAACCAGTATTGACGGAAATTCGGGGATTATATCAGGAAGGCGTGCGAAAAACCCCAGCCATCGCTATTTAAGCGATAACTGGGGCTCTGTGATGCCTGTATAAGCATATCATTTGGATGAACGTTTAACTTAGCGTTGCCGATTAACTCAGCTGCTTATTCGTAGATAGGAAGAACCTGATTCGTTTGCTCACGGTTACGGCCTACAGAGAAGATAGCAATTGGAATGCCTGTCAGTTCAGAAACACGTTTCACATAGTTCTGTGTGTTCACAGGCAAATCTTCCAGCTTCTTCGCCGCAGTGATATCTTCGCTCCAGCCTGGAAGCTCTTCGTATACCGCTTCACATTCAGCCAGCATTTTCAGGCTTGCCGGATAGTGAGTGATAACCTCGCCGCGGAATTTGTATCCTGTGCAGATTTTCACCGTTTCCAGACCTGTCATTACATCCAGGGAGTTCAGGGACAGACCCGTAATTCCGCTGACACGACGAGCGTGGCGAACAACGACGCTGTCGAACCAGCCAACACGACGCGGACGTCCCGTTACAGTACCGTACTCATGTCCGGTCTCACGAATTTGGTCACCAACTGCATCATGCAGCTCTGTCGGGAAAGGACCATCTCCTACACGTGTTGTATAGGCTTTAGCCACACCGATAACCTGCTGAATACGAGCTGGGCCAACGCCAGATCCGATACATACGCCGCCTGCAGACGGATTGGATGAAGTAACGAATGGATAAGTTCCTTGATCGAGATCCAGCATAACGCCTTGTGCACCTTCGAACAGTACTTTTTTGTCCTCATCGATGTATTCGTTGAGCACAACCGATGTATCACGTACATAAGGACGCAGAATTTCTGCATATCCCAGGTAATCTTTCAGAATTTCTTCTACATCTACAGGCTCGCCGCCATAGACTTGCTCGATTACACGGTTCTTTTCTTTTACCAAATGACGCAGTTTCAGTTCGAACTCTTCCGCATCCAGCAGATCAACCATACGAATACCGATACGGGCTGATTTGTCCATGTAACATGGGCCAATTCCCTTGCCTGTTGTACCGATTTTGTTCGGGCCTTTGCTCTCTTCTTCCAATGCATCCAATACCATGTGATATGGCAGGATGATGTGTGCGCGTTCGCTGATGGACAGGTTTTTGGTCGTAAAGTCATTGTCATGAATATAGTTAATTTCTTCGATGAGCGCTTTCGGGTTGATAACCATACCGTTACCAATTACACATGCTTTATCTGTGTAGAAGATACCCGATGGAATCATCGTCAATTTATATTTTTTGTTATCGATCAGAATCGTGTGTCCTGCATTGTTACCGCCTTGGTAACGAGCAACCACGTCTGCGGATTCCGCCAAATAATCCGTAATCTTGCCTTTACCTTCGTCTCCCCATTGCGTTCCCACTACAACTACCGTTGACATAGTACATACCTCCGTGGGTGCCTTGCGCACCTTTGTATTGGTCTGTCCGTCCTCTATCTCGGCAGGAATTTGAAGTGAAATTACCGCGGAGAAGCGTGCTAACGGACAGTGAAAATCCCCCTCGGTTTACATCCAAGGGAAGGTTTTCGCTGCTTTAACGCAGCAGTATTAGTGTACCAGTCCCTTTTTTTAAAGTCAAATCAAATGGCGAACAATTAGATATCCTCCAACTCTAATGTTCGGAATTGACTCGATATTCCGACGCAAAAAACCGGCGAAGCCAGTCAAAGCTTGCTTGACGGCTAACCCCGGTTATACGCTACGCGTTTCACATCCAACGCCATATATCGTATTCACAACGTATTTATGAGTTCATATGATCTAATGGTTGATGCCAGGACAGACGATTTCACTTCCCTATCGAAGCAGTCTGTGCCTGTCCCCTACATGGCAAAGGCATCATTATGTGCCCGCTCGTAGTTAACGAATTTATTAAAGTTTTTCAGGAAGACCAGTTCCACCGTGCCTACCGGACCATTACGCTGTTTGGCGATAATAATCTCGATAATGTTTTTCTTCTCGGTCTCCTGGTTATAGTAGTCATCCCGGTACAGGAACGCAACGATGTCGGCATCTTGCTCGATCGAACCCGACTCCCGCAAGTCACTCATCATTGGACGTTTATCCTGACGCTGCTCTACACCCCGGCTCAGCTGAGACAAGGCAATAACTGGAACTTCCAATTCCCGGCCAATCTGTTTTAGGGTACGTGAGATCTCGGATACCTCTTGTTGACGGTTCTCGCCGGCTTTACCCCGTCCACTAATCAGTTGAAGGTAGTCGATCAGAATCATGCCAAGGCCTTTCTCTTTCTTGAGACGACGGCATTTAGCACGAATGTCAGCTACGGTGATCCCTGGCGTATCGTCAATGTAGATGTTTGCTTCGTTCAAGGCTGCAATGCCCATCGTCAGCTTCTGCCAATCTTCATCACCTTTGAAATCACCCATACGCATGACACCCGCATCCAGATTGGCCTCCGCACAGATCATACGCTGTACGAGCTGTGCGGCTGACATCTCCAGACTGAATATCGCAACCGTCTCCTGCGCCCGAATGGCTACATTCTGAGCGATATTCAGGGCGAAGGCGGTCTTCCCTACAGATGGACGTGCCGCTACAATGATCAAGTCACTCCGCTGGAATCCGGCGGTCATCTTGTCTAGATCGATGAACCCGGACGGAATGCCCGTTGTGGTGCCCTTGTTCTGATGTAGCGTCTCCACACGGTCGAACACTTCCATCAGTACATCCTGAATGGCTATAAACCCACTACTGGAACGTCGATTGGAAATCTCCAGAATGCGCCGCTCTGCTTCTCCAAGCATAGCCGCGACATCCTCACCGCCCGTGTATCCTTCACTCACAATCTGTGTAGCCGTACGAATCAGGCGACGCAGCATGGATTTCTCTTCAATAATCTGAGCGTAATAATCCACGTTCGCGGCAGTTGGAACACCATGAGCCAGCTTAGCCAGATAACTGACGCCGCCGATGTCCTCGAGCTCGCCTTTATCCTTCAGAAGCGAAGTCAGTGTCACGAGGTCAATTGGTTGATTTCCCTCGCCAAGCTGAATCATCGCTTCGAAGATTAGTTGATGGGGTTTATCATAGAAATCCTCGGTTTGCACCCGTTCCATCGCTGTAATCAGGGCTTCGCCCTGCAACAGGATTGCACCCAGCACGGCCTGTTCGGCTTCCAGGTTCTGTGGGGGAATCCGGTCGAATAACATTTCGCCGCCCATCTTACTCCTCCGTTACCTGTACCTTCAAGGTAGCCTTCACTTCAGGGTGAACCTTGACGGTGACTTGCGTTACGCCGAGTGTGCGAATAGGCTCGTCCAGTTCAATTTTGCGTTTGTCGACTTTCAGACCTTTCGCTGCTAGAGCTTCTGCGATTTGTTTGCTCGTGATTGCACCGAACAGACGGCCGCCTTCGCCGGATTTTGCTTTCAGTTCAGTCACTTCAGCTTCCAGCTTTTTAGCCAGAGCTTCCGCTTCTGCTTTCTCTTCCTGTTTACGTCTGTCTTCCGCTGCCTTCTGGTTGTCCAGTGTTTTCATGTTTCCGTCTGTTGCTGGACGTGCGATTCCCCGTGGCAGAAGGAAGTTCTGTGCGTATCCCTCGGACACTTCCTTCACTTGTCCTTTTTTGCCTTGACCCTTCATATCTTTTATAAAAATGACTTTCATTCGAACAAACCCTCTTCCTTTTCGATTTCAGCCAGTACGTTCGTCAGCCGTTTTTCCGCCTCTCCAAGCGTTCCTTCAAGCTGAACGGCAGCATTCGTCAAATGTCCGCCACCGCCCAGTCGTTCCATGACCACCTGAACATTCATACGCCCCAGCGATCTCGCGCTGATGCCAATCAGTCCATCCGGACGTTCACTTATGACAAATGAAGCGACCACGTCGGTCATATTGAGCAATGTGTCCGCCACTTGGGCGATCATCATCTGTGGAATCTTGTTGCCAGGGTCCGTGACCGCCAGCGCAATGTTCCCGTATACCATTTTAGCATGCTTTATGATTTCTGCCTTAGCAATATATTCTGACAGATCTTCTTTCATCAGCCGCTGGATCATAATGGTGTCTGCACCACTACGACGCAGGAAGCCTGCCGCTTCAAACGTTCTCGAACCCGTATGGAGTGCAAAATGCTTCGTATCCACCGTAATCCCGGCTAATAACGCCGTCGCTTCCAGTGGAGTGAATTGTACCTTGTCATGAATATACTGAAGAAGCTCAGTTACCAGTTCTGCTGCCGAGGAAGCATAGGGTTCCAAATAGATCAGCACTGCGTCGTTAATGAATTCTTCACCCCGACGGTGGTGATCCACAACCACGACACGCGTAGCGGATTGAACCAGCTTCGGCTCCATTGTCATGGATGGTTTATGTGTATCAACAACAACGAGCAGCGTATGCTCCGTCATCATCTGGGTGGCCTGTTCCGGCGACACAAAGGCTTTGGACAGCTTCTCATCCTTATTCACCTGTTCCATCATGCGTTCAATGGAAGGGTTAGGCCCATCCAGCACAATTCGTGCTTCCACATTGTACAGACTCGCCGCTTTCCATACCCCAATAGACGCGCCAATCGCATCCATATCAGGCATTTTGTGACCCATGATAATCACCCGGTCGCTCTCCTGCATCAGGTCACGCAATGCATGCGCGATAACCCGGGCTCTTACCCGTGTACGTTTCTCAACCGCGTTGGACTTCCCACCGTAAAAGGACAACCGTTGTCCAGATTTTACGGCAGCCTGGTCACCACCACGACCAAGTGCCATATCCAGACTGGACTGAGCCAATTCTCCCATCTCACTGATGGTATCCGACCCAAATGCCAGTCCAACACTCAATGTCATCGGCACCTTAAGATCAGCGGTCATCTCCCGGACTTCATCCAGAATGACAAATCGGCTCTGCTCCAATTCCTGCAAAGACCTATAATTCAGCATCATGAGATAACGATCAGAGGAGAGACGGCGCAGGTATACCTCATACCGTTTCGCCCAAGACGTAATCTCGCTTGTTACACGGGCAATCAGCGCAGTCCGCTGCTGGTCGTCCATGCCCTGGGCTGCTTCATCCAGGTTATCGAGAACCAGAATACCCAGTGCAATGCGTTCATTCTCATATTTATCACGAAGAATGGATAGCTCTGTAATCTCGTATACATATACATACCGCTCCTGCGGGTTATGAATAACTCCATAATATCGATCATCCAGTTGGAATTCGTCATGAAGTTCCTTGGACGACTCCTTGGTCCCATCCTTTTTCTCCTTAGGTTGAGGAAGTTTGGGAAACAAATTTTGCAGCGGATTGCCTACCATCGTCTTCTCTTGGAACATGTCTGCGACGAAGCGATTATGCCACTCTACGGTACGATCTTCGCTGTACAGCACAATACCGAATGGGAGCATGCTGACCGCTTCCCCCTCCATCCGCTTAATCCGAATGGACAGGCCATTAATGTAGTCGTTAAGCTCACGTCGGAACGCGAGCTCCGCCTTAATCATGACGATTCCCAGCGCCGAAGCCAGTATCAGACTAATCAAACCAAGCGTCCAGTTGTAAATGGTCACGAACATAACAAGCAGAAGCAGCAGTATGAACGCCCATACGGTATAGTAGCCGTGCCAGCGTTTCTTCAGAAATTTAGGCATGACTCATCACCCTATCGTTTTGGTTTCGATATTGCCTCGCGAAGCGGGAACGCCAGATCGATAATCCCGATAATCCGCAGCGGTCCAATGAAGAAGACTGCTGCCGCCAGCAAATACGGTACAACCGGATTCCATTTCTTTGCATGTGAGAGAAAGAAGAAGAATCCGATCGCTTGAATCATGAAGCCCAAATTGATTAGAGGCGACAGGTTCATGGCAATCATGGTCCAGTACGTTCCGTCACTCTGTCTGGATATCACTTCGAACAACAATGCCAGGAAGTAATACCAGATCAGTGCACGCGGCATACGCCATTCACGCGCAGGTGGGAATTTCGGTACAACCACGCCCATAACGTTCAGAATCGGACGTGCAATGAGATGTGTAATTAAAGCCATGACCAGAGACGTGACCACCAAGGCGAATGGAATCATAAGCTGCGTCTGTCTTGCGACATCCTGAGTCATTTCAGGTGTCCATACAAACCCATTTACCATCTGACTGGATGTATTCGTCAAGGGCTCAATTGTCAATCTGACCACATCATCAATATAACTCGACAAATCAAATTGGAAGATTACACTTCCAATCAACAGGAGCAACAGATATTCCGCCAGCATGGCTCCACTTCCTGCCATTAAGGCGAACAGGGCCGACTTCTTCTTCTTGTACGCATTGCCCATAACAATGGCGGGCAGGGTGAACAAAAGCAGTAATAACAAATAAATCGGACTAAACACGGCTAAAATAATCGCCACTGGGACGAGATGCCATACGAATGATTTTACCGGTAATGAAGCAAACAAAATAACTCCTGGTATCATCATGAAAAATATGGCCAAAACCGATAAAGGAGTTAACAGCGAAAGTAGCAAGAGCAGATAAACTACGCTCCAGACAGCTGATTTAAAGCTAAATTTCAACAAATTCACCTCTTACGCATGTGATCTTCTAGCGCGGAAATATCCTGGTACCAATCTTCCAACTGGTGACCTTCCTGTTTATGCTTTTTCAATTTCTCAACAAGCAGTGCATCCAGATCCTTGAAAGGAATACCGAGCCTGCGGCCCAATATGTAACTACTCATCATCAAACTGGCGAGACTGTCCCCGATTCGGGTTGTACTGCCTTCCCATAACGCTTTGAATAATCGGGATACCTGATCAAGCACTTCGGTTTTAAGCCATTCAATCACTTTAGCGCGTTTGGCTACATCCAGTTCTTTAGGCATATTGGCGAAAGTCACTCTCCCCCGAAAAAGCTTTATTCTCCATTATAGCATAAAAAGGGGGGCCGCAAAATTACCCCAAAATGCGGAGAAGTCCTCCGAAACTTATCTCAGGTGCTTTGCGGGGACCCCGTACAACGAAATCGTATTTTATCTTGTGGAAAATTCATTTAAGTTCGATCTTGTTCAGCTCTTCTTAAGTTTAACATGATACCGGACGGCTGTGATTATCCACGCTATTGCAACAATATCAAAAATTTGTTTCGACTTACTTCACTTTCATCGATTCCTTGGCTACAATACCCTCGCAATACTCAATAATCTGACTCCGTCTTACGATCCCAATGAAGCGCTCCATATCATCGACGACCGGCACAAAGTTCTGCACTTTGGCCAGATTAATCAAATCCTCCATGTTGGCTTCAATGGATACCGGCTTGATATCCAATCGAAGTGGAACGTCCTTGAGCAGGAATTTTGAAGCGTTTTCAAATGTGATCTTTCCCTCGGCGTTCTTCATATACCACAACAGATCACCTTCGGTAACCGTGCCGATATATTTGCCTTCCTTATTCAAAATGGGTACCGCCGTGAACCGATGATATTCCATCCGTTCCAACGTTTGCCGCAGAGTAGAATCCGACGTCACGCATGTAACTTCTTGTTTGGGCAGCAAAAAAAATGCGATGTTCATACCCTTAAGTATCCTCCTTGTGAAATTTCATCAGTCAGCTTATTACATTCAACTTACATAGTACGCATTAGAACGCAAGATGTTCCAAAAGGACATGATTCCTTCTACAAAGTAAAAAAAACAGCAGCCCGCCAATAAACGCACTGCTGATCGTTGTCTAAAACATAACGTCTGTATGGAATTGGTTACTCGATCTTCTGCCGGTCAGGAATCATCACTTCACCGGCTGGGGTCGACTGATCCATCCAGTTGTTAATCAGCTCTTTGGCATATTGGACATCTTTCTCATCTGCCTTGCCGTAGTAAATTCCGTCTTTACGCATCCCTTCGCCCAAAATAGTGAAGCTTGAGATTTGCGGTTTTTCCTGAGTCAGCACCTGTTTGGCCAGATCAATAATGAAGGAAGGTTGCATATCCGTCTGGAAGCTGTCTCCCATAATCTGAATCAATTCCGGGATTTTGCTGATAGCGTTCAGATTAAGCATCTCATTCGCCATGGCATTCAGGAAAATCTGCTGCCGCTTGGTGCGATTAAAATCGCTATCCTCACGGTATCTTACATAGTAAAGTGCTTCCTGCCCGTCGTAGATCGGCTTACCGCCTTCTATTGTGAACTGCACATGTTCCGGGTTCTTGTTCACAATGTCCTCATCAATCGGCAGCTTCACGCCACCAAGCGCATCAACGACTTTCTTGATCCCGTCAAAATTAATTGTTGCATAGTAACCTACATCCGCATCGAGAAATTTCTCCACCGTATTGATAGACATATTCTCCCCACCGAAAGCGTAGGCATGCGCGAGCTTGTCATAATCATCCTCGCCATCCTTGTTGGCATCACGTCCAACAATCTGCACATAGGTGTCACGAGGAATCGATACCAGGAGTACGCGGGATTCTTTCGGACGAACAACGGCATAGATAACCGTGTCTGAGCGCCCACGCGTTTTCTCATAGGCACGCTTGTCTGAACCTAGCAGCAACACCGAGAACGGTTCTTTGCGATATACTGTTGGATCAGGCGTATTGTTGCCCTCCTGAGGAACATAGGAACGGGACAATTGGTCTTCAACTGAACCAGCGAGAAACAGATCGAAGGCCGCTACAGCAAGCTGCTGACGAAACAAATAGCCCCCGATTAACAAAACAACGAGCGATACGAGCGTTATATATAGACCTTTTCTTCTTTTCTTCTTCTTATCTTTAGTTCTGCTTGTCATCCATCGATTCCTTCTTCACTGTCAAAATGAAATTCGATACTACTACTATATAAGTTGAATTTAACTTGTCCTGACCCCGCAACGGTACAGTGTTAATTAAATAGTACAACTTATATACTTACCATTAAACGTGCGCAATGGCTGGTGACACGGTGTTCTCTGAAGTTTTCTCTATCTGAAAAGAGAACGCCGCTCACGCTCGTTCTATTGTAATCATTGCTGGATGATGAAAAGTTACAATACGGTTAAATTGAAAAGAACAGCGCTCCTTTTTTTACTGGCAAAAGGTGCACTGTTCTCTTGATGTGGAATGTCCATCCATTCAGTTTGTTGATGCTGTCTCCACCCGATTCCGCTTCTCTTTATGACGCTGTCTTCCTGTAATAAACGCAGCCACCAGCGTGAGTACACTGAAAATAACCGCAGACCAGAACAGCCCACTGTAACCCTCGCCGGTTGTCTGATGTAGAGCCTGCAGCAGCACATCTCGAATGCCGGGATCAGGAATTTGGGACAGTCCTTCGGTTATGCTGGAAATATCGCTCCCTGAAGCTGTACCGCCGCCAGACGCATATTGTTGAAGCTCTACGGGCGACACCTGAAAGCCCTGATCTGCAAGACCCTGCTGAATATTGGATCCCAGATTAGAGAAGGAGCGAGCCAGGAAGCCGGCAAAAATGGTTGGCGCAATCGCCATAGCCATCTGACGGAACAAGGAACTGGTCGCTACCGCAATGCCCTTGTTGTTCTCACCCGCTTGCTCAGTAACGAGCACGTTCACTGGAGCTCCCAGCATCATACCGAAGCCAATCCCCACAAGTACACTCGCAATCACAAATTGCCAGATATGCTCTACCCAAAGCGGGAAGAGCAGGAAGCCGATAGCGGATAACAGTCCGGCCACCGATAACGTCCAGATCGGCCCTTTGCGATCGACAAGATAACCTCCACCACCCGCTCCGATCCCGGAAGCCAGGGCAAGTGGTGTAAACCAGTAGCCGGAGGCTGTGTTGGATACCCCAAGGTATTGTTCAACAAAGCCTGGAATGAAGATCACGGATGCCAGAATGGCTCCCGAGAAAAAGGCAATCAGCAGCGTCCAACGGAAGGACGCAATGCCCAGAAGCTGCGTGGATACGACAGGCTCACGTTGTGATCCTTCCAGCCTTTTTTCAAGAAAGTAGAAGAGAACCAGAATGACCACACCTGCCAGGAAGAAGCCATAGAACATCGGTGATCCAAGACTTTGCAGCATATTTACACCATCCAGGTTGCTGAAGCTGTACATCAGACTGAGCACACCCAGCGTCAGGACCGCGATACCACTCCAGTCCACCGCCTTACGGCTCAGCTCCTGTTCTTCATGAATATAACGGATGCCTGCAATAAACAACAAAATGGCGATCGGTACATTAATCAAGAACAACCAATGCCAATTCCCCGTGATGTCGAGAATAAAAGCACCGATATTCGGCCCAAGAATCGCCGCAACCCCGTTCATACCTCCCAGAAGACCCAAGGCTGTACCCTGACGCTCCGCTGGGAACTTACTTAATACGTAAGAGCTCGCAATGATAAAAATCCCGCCACCACCCAACGCCTGGATGACACGAGCAATCAGGAAGAAGGTAAACGATGTGCTTAGCGCAACGAGTAAAGACCCGATTCCGAACAAAGCCACTTCAATCAGAAACAGCTTCTTGCGTCCATAACGGTCGGAGAGCTTACCCGCAATCGGCACACTCACCGCAAGTCCGAGCGTATAGAGCGTGATTGTCCATGCTCCCCACGTCGGCGACACGCCAAACGACGCATTTAAAGTCGTCAGGGATGATGTAATAATCCCGTTATCCAGCGCAGCCATAAACACTCCGATAGCAAATAGGATAAGCGGCCATTTCATTTGTTTTTGCATCACATGTTTCCTCCCCAATCAGATTGCAATCCAGCAGCGTAAGGCTGTAATGATACATATATATTAAACCGAATCGAACATTAATGACTCACTGGTCATTTTAAAGCAGATTCATTGTATATGTCAATTTATTAATATGCTTGTATACCTATTCACTCATTCCCTGCTCCACAAAACAAAACCGTCCCTCAGGTTGGATGGAACCCGTGGGACGGCCTTCTTTGTTGAACTAACCTACTATTGCTTCATCAGGTGGCGATTCAGGAATTTCTCAATTGCACGATATAAATCCAATTGATTTTCAACATTGCCGAAGCCATGTCCTTCATTAGCTTTTAACATATAAGGCACATCTACTCCACGCTTGCGCAGAGCCTCCACGATCTGATCAGACTCGGCCTGTTTGACACGCGGATCATTTGCGCCCTGAACCACGAACAATGGGGCTTTCATCTGATCGATATGAAACAGTGGCGAGACAGCTGTCAGCAGCTCCTTGTCTTTCTCCGGATCACCCATACGTTCATAGAACATGTTGCGCTCCGACTCCCAGTAAGGTGGCAGTGAATCCAGCAGCGTGAACAGATTGGATGGCCCAACATAGCTAATTCCTGCGGCGTAGACATCTGGTGTGAAGGCCAGTCCTGCCAGAGCAGCATATCCACCATAGGATCCACCATAAATGGCTACACGCTTCGCATCAACCGTTCCCTCTTCAACCAGCCAATTTACGCCGTCTGTGAGATCGTCCTGCATCGCTTTACCCCACTCTTTGTTGCCGGCATCCAGGAATTCCTTGCCGTATCCAGTAGAGCCACGGAAATTCACCTGTAGTACGGCATAACCACGACTTGCGAGAAATTGAATTTCGGGATTGAAGCCCCACGAGTCTCGGGCCCAAGGTCCACCATGCGGAACAACTACCAGTGGCAATTGGGAAGCCTCAGCTCCTTGTGGGAGGGTCAGATAACCATGAAGCGTTAAACCGTCACGTGACTTGTACGTAATGGGTTTTACATCCGACATTTTACTCTCATCAATCCAAGGTGCCGCGTCAGCTAATTTATCCAGCTTACCCGTCTTGGAATCGTAGAAGTAATAGGTACCCATGGATTTATCGCTATACGCAACGAACAGAACCTGTCCTTCTTCACTTATGTTTGAAATGCTTACTTCTTTACCCGGAACTTTCGCCTGGATATCCTGCATCAATTTTTTGAAATCATTGTCCAAGTATTCATAGTTAATCTTGTCCGTCTCATAAACTGCTGCAAGGATTGTGCCTTTTTCTTTAGAAGGAACGAAACTGGATACATCCACATCCTTGTTTTCATAGATGGTTTTCGTTACTTTTTTGCTGCTTGGGCTGTATTCGACAATCGCAGTTTTATCCCGCTCCAGATTGGATACAGCATAGATGTTTTTGTTGTCATACGTGAACATCACCGGGGCAAAGGTTTCTCCGAGCTTGGTGGTCATCAAATTCTCAAATGGTTTATCTTCCGATTCACGATACATCAACGAAGAGACATTACCATCACTGGATATGGCCACACGGATTTTACCCTCATGGTCCGTAAGCCAGCCTGTAATATTGCCCGGGTTCTCTGCAGCAAGCACAGCCTCACCTGTCTTGATGTTAATCCGGTACACATCAAAGATCCGCGGATCACGTTTGTTCATGCCCACTAGAATTTCATCTGGAATATTCTCCAGGGAGTCTACCAGGATCGCTCTTGTATTCGGATATGGTGTCAGATCCTTGCTGTTCTTACCATCGATATCCGTTACATAAATATGATAGTTCTCATCTCCTGCTTCATCCTTTACATACAACAGCTTATCCTTTGTCGCCCATACAAATCCCGCTATACTGCGCTCTGTCTCACTCGTGATACGTACCGACTTGTCCTGACCATTCTCTTTCACCACGATATTCATTCGGTTGTTCCAAGGCTCCATGTAAGCCAGATGTTTACCATCCGGAGACATCTGGAATCCTGCTTGAGCCGGCTGTTTGAAGAAGTCTTCCAGAGGTGTGAGACCTTCTGACTGCACCTCAAGTCCAAGAGCGAGGTACAGCGCATCAGCAAACTCACCATGGGTCACCGAATTTTTGGCGTTAAACGCTCTACCTTCAATTATAAAATGCTGCTTCAGACGAATGGCATCCTCCGTATGTACCTTCGGAATCTGCGCCATATCGCTGTATACAACCTGAATGCCATTATCCTTCAGTTCAAATGCCCGAGTAAACAACGATGCCATCTGTGCTTTTGTGAGAGGTGCATCTGGTGCATACCCTTTGGCTTGTCCTTGAATAAGACCACTTTGCTTCAGCGCGTAAATGGCAGGAGCAGCTTCATCCTTAGCCAACACATCTGCGAAACCAGTAAGAGACGCTGGAGCATCCAGTTTAAGTACACGCTGCAGAATGATTGCCGCCTGAGCACGGGTAATTGGCGCTTGTGAGTCTCTCATTCCATCTGTTGTGCCATCTATGTATCCCAGTTGCTGTAGTGTCTGTGTTGCCTTCGAAGCAATGGATTCAGCGACTGTCGCCGTAGGCTTCACCGCTTCTGCTGCCTGGACCGCTGGTTGAATCAGAGCGATTGACATCGCCATGCTAAGCGTGAGAGCATATACCTTTTTACTTATTGCGTTCAAGCTATTTCCCCCTTTAAAGTGAATTACATAATAATTTGGAATTATACGTAAAACATTTTACCATGATCAACCATAGGTTAACAGCGTACAGCCCCTCAAATTTCCATTAAAGAGCATTGGTTGTATAACATGTCATGTAATTTTCAAATATCCCTTACTTTGAGCCGGAAAATCCATAATTGAACAACTTTCGTGTCTCGATAAAACGTCCCTCACGACTATCCGAACCCAGTACAACGGAGATCAGTCGCTTGCCATTTCGCTCAGCCGTTCCAACGAAGTGATAGCCGGAATCTTCATCGTATCCGGTCTTCAATCCATCGTTACCATCGTAAGCATAGGGTCCGCCAATAGAGGACAGCATCCAGTTGGTGTTGCTCATGTACATTCCTTTTTGGTGCATCGATACCTGCATTTGGCTGGAAACTCTCAATATTTCGGGGTAGTTGTTCAGCAGATAACGTGCAAGCTTGCATGCATCTACAGCGGTCATTACGGTCTGCCCTTGTATTTCCTTCGGACGATTCGGACCAAGTCGTTTTTCGCTTAAACCTGTTGCATTGGTAAACACCGTCTTGTCAGACAGTCCGATCTCTATAGCCTTCTGATTCATCTTTTGTGCAAAAGTCTGCTCTGTCCCACTGATATGTTCAGCCAGAGCAATAGCGGCATCATTCGCGGAATAGACGGCTACAATCTGGAATAGCTCCTGCACAGTGAACTGCTCCCCTTGTTTCAAACCCAGGTGGCTGCCACCTACTGAACTTGCATACAAACTGATACTCACAGGATCGTCCCAACGCAACTCTCCGTTAATCACGGCTTCCATCACAAGTAGTTCTGTCATCAATTTACTGATTCCTGCCGTTGCAATTTCTTCAGAGCCGTTAAAGTTGATTAGAATCTGCTCAGAGTTCATATCCATTAATACAGCTGATTCGGCTTTAATTCCCGGTTTGCCCACCAGCATGTCCGGTTTTACACCCAAATATATAATGACCAGTAGAGCCAGCAGCATTCCTGCCCGTATCCACCATCTTTTCATCGGAAAATCACCTCTTACAGATATAGACGAAGTGAAGAGGCATTTTGTCTGCACTTTTTATAAAAAAAGTTAAATTTTTTTTATTTTTTTGTTACCAAAAAAACATGGACCCCATACCCCCATGCCAGAGTGTACGGAATCCATGCTTTTCAAGAATTTTTCTATTCATACCTAGAAGAATCTTTTCAATAAGATCTAGCAACCGAATTCTTAAAAGGACCCCAATCCTTACTGTTGCTAATGCTTTTTTTATTACTCTGCTACAACAGCTTTATCCGCATTAACTGCCAGATCATTCAGGTAAATGCCAGTTCCATCACCAATCGCGTAGTTCATTACACGTTTGTTCACTGGTGCTACAACAGCACGGTACAGTGTAGGGAATACAGGAACTTCATCAACCATGTACTGCTGCCATTGGTTGTAGATCTCTTTACGCTTGTCTACGTCAAACGCTTCAGCAGATACACCTTGTGCCAGCAATTTGTCATTTTCTTCGCTAGAGAATCTAGAGAAGTTATACAGTGCATCACGGCCATACAGACCTGCTGGATCTACGTCAATTCCTACGCCCCAAGCAGCTTGATACACATCAATATTCGGATCATCTTTACCTGTGTTACCTACACGGTCATAGAAATTGTTGAACTCAACCATTTCCAGGTTTACTTTCAGACCGATTGCTGCCCATGATTGAACGTAGTAACGTGCCAGTGGTTCAGCTGTATCGCCACCTGTCATCGATACAAAGTTAATCTCAAGTGGGGAACCGTCTGGTTTCGTACGGAATTCTCCATCCAGTTTATAACCTGCTTCGTCGAGCAATTTTTTCGCTGCTTCTGGGTCATAAGCTACACCCGGATTGCTGGAATCATGGAATTCTGGGTGAGAAGGTGGAATCAGTGTTGTTGCATTCCAACGTAGACCGTTGTAGAAACGTTTACCAACCTGGTCGTTATCTACAGCAAGCCACATTGCTTTACGCAGATTTTTGTCAGCCATTTTTGCATCTGGGTTTGTTACAACTTTACCGTTGTCTGCATCCCATGTGCCCAGTTTGAAACCGATGTAGGTGTAAGCACGATCAATTGCACCCAGGAATTCAACGTTGGACATATTGGCATTGTCTTTATATTGATCTGTCGGGAATGAATCCACGAGGTCTACCCCGCCAGATTTCAATTCTTGAACAACCGTTGTTGGGTTGATTACTTTCAAAGTCACTTTGTCCAGTTTTGGAGCTCCGCGCCAGTAGTCATCGTTTTTAACGAAAGTTACAGACTCACCTGGAGTGATTGTTTCCACTTTGAATGGACCAAAACCGATTGGTTTCTCACGTACTTCTTTGGAAGAAGACATTTTCGCTACATCCATATCACCAAAGATATGTTTAGCCAGCGGATATGTCCATACGCCACCTGTCAGCAAGGAAGGTGTAGATTCTTTGTACGTAATGCTAATTTGTTTTTCGCTAAGAACCTTGATCCCAGAGATCGTTTTTGCTTTTCCAGCGTGATATTCATCCATACCTACTACACTTGTAAAGTTGGAATCGTAACGTGGACCATCATAAGCCTTGTTACCGATAACTTCATAAGCAAACTGCAAATCTTCAGCCGTTACCGGCTTGCCATCATGCCAGTTTACATTATCACGAATGGTCAGTGTGAACGTTTTGCCATCTTCCGATGTTTCATACGTTGCTGCACCATCGTTGGTATATACATAGTCTTTGTCCCAAGTCAGCAAACCCTCGTCAAACCATTGCAGAACCTGTGAATCCGGATTACCCGAATAGAAGTTGAAGTTCAGTGTTCCTTCAAAAGCAGTATCTGATACAAGTCCGAATGTAACGGATCCGCCCTCAATGGCAGTCCCTTCATTCGTTTTGACATTGTTGAAATCTTCGATAGAGTAAACGCCCTCTTCTTTGGTAGGCTTCTCCTCTGTTTTGGTTTCCCCTGTGTTCGTAGAAGGCGTTGGTGTTGCCGCCTCTTTCTCCGAGCACGCCGCAAGCGCAAGTACGAAGACCAACATCATTGTGAAAAATAGTCCCCGTGAAAATAATCCCTTTTTCATGAACCTTTCCTCCCTTTTTTTAACCTCTTCTTTGTCTTGCATCAGTCGCACGCTTCAGGGCCTGTCCGACATTATTTATACTCAACATCAATACCAGAATCAGTACTGACGCAGGTAGCCATATCCACCATCTGTATTCCAGTGTTTGCGGATTACGAGCATAGCTTACGAGTGTTCCAAGACTGGGTGTACTTTCCGGGAATCCAAATCCCAAGAAGGACAGTCCCGATTCGAGGCCAATATTGGCAGCGAGGTTCAACGTCATCGTTACGATGATGATGGAGCTAAGATTAGGAAGAACCTGTGAGAGCATAATCTTCAGATGGGACGAACCTAATGTTTTTGAAGCTTTTACATAGTCCAGTTCCCGTTCCTGTAATGCTTTGGAGCGGATCAACCTGGCAATCCCCATCCAGAGAAAAGCTGTCATGATTAATGAGAAAGATACAATATTATATTTGGGTACTGCAGTAACAAACGCGATAACAATCATCAACATCGGAAGAATCATGAAGAAATCAACTACGCGCATAAACAGGTTATCGATCATTCCACCGAAGTAACCGGATAACAGACCCACCAGGATACCTATACAACCAGTCATTAGCGTGACGATAATACCAATGGTTAGAGAGTTACGTGTACCGATGATCAGTTGTCCGAACACATCGCGACCGCCGTAATCAGTTCCCAGCCAATACTGCGCGGAAGGCGGCTCATACAAAGCGAATAAATCTACTTTAACAATTTCAGCTTGATCCAGGATCAAAGAAGTTCCATAGACCAGTAGTATGACCAGTCCCAAAAATATGAGCGAGATTAGTGCCACCTTATCTCTGACAAGCTCCCGCCACAAGATACTCAAGCTGGAGGGGCTCTTATCAATCTTCTGTGAAGTTATAACGACATCATTGGCCTTGCTCATCTTATTTTCACCCCGAAATCTTCAAGTTCTTACTTGATCCGGATACGCGGATCAACAATACCCAGAATAATGTCAGACAGCAACGATCCCAGGATTGTAGCTATGCCATATAACAGAACGAGTGCAGTTACTACACTGAAATCCCGAAGAGAAATGGAATTCAGGAACAACTGTCCCATACCTGGATAACTGAATATACTCTCAATGAAGATGGTACCTCCGATAAGTCCCGTAATCTCATAACCGAAAAATGCGGCGATCGGCAACAAGGAGTTTCTTAAAATATGCCTGTTGTAGATTCGAGATTCCGAGGCGCCCTTGGCTCTCGCAGTAAGAACGAATTCTTTGTGCTTGATATCGATAATTTCACTACGCAAGTATTGGACGGTAGATACCGTTGCAATTAATGCCATGGATAGTGAAGGTAATAACAAATGATAGAATTTGCTTGTTATATAGCTGAATGTACCTGGTGTAAGTCCAGGTTCCACGCTTCCCCCGGTTGGGAACCAGCCAAAATGGAATCCAAAAATCCATAACATCACCAGTGCGAAGATAAACAACGGGGCTGCAAAGCCCAAGTAGGTGTAACCTGTGATTAACCGATCAGACCAGGTATCGTTGTACCGACCACTGATAATGCCAAGTGGAATGGCAATCAGATAAGTAAACACGAGTGTCGCCAGTGCAAGCCAGAACGTATTGGCTACACGCTGACCAATCAGATCAGATACTGGCATTTTGAATCGGAAAGATTGTCCGAAATCGCCTTGTGCAGCATTTTTGATCCAATCCCAATACTGTACATACCATGGATTGTTTAACCCCAGTCGTTCCCGCTGTTCATCCAGCGCTTTTGGATCAATACTCGGATCGAGTAATCCGGTAAGTGCATCACCAGGCATCGCCTTGGCCATCAGAAAGACCAGCAGGCTAAGCAAAAAGATCTGAGGGATCATAATGATAATTCTGCGTACTATCGTTTTCCACATATGGTCTTCAACCTTTCTGAGGTAGAGCTACTCGGTGAGTATCGGAAATGGATTGGAGCGAGTATGCCAGCCCTTCCTCATCAAAGAAATTTCGGTATGAATGTTCATACTCGGATTTGACCTGCTGACGGAAGGCTACCATTTCTTCACGTTTGGTTGGGTCCATATCCGGAATGGCTGCAATTAAACGCTTGGTATAGATATGTTGTGGATTCTCAAAAATATCATCCGTTGTGCCTTGCTCCACATACCGACCTTTATACATAATTCCGATCTGATCACACATATGGCGGATAATGCCGAGATCGTGACTGATGAACAGGTAGGTTAGATTCAACTCTTTTTGAATTTCCTGCATAAAGTTGAGCACCTGGGCTTGTACAGATACATCGAGTGCGGATACTGGCTCATCTGCGATGATCAGCTTCGGCTTCAATGCAATCGCACGAGCTATGCCAATCCGTTGGCGCTGGCCCCCGGAAAACTCATGAGGATACTTATAGATCGATTCGGGACTCAATCCAACCTTCTCCAGAAGGTCTCTGACCTGGCGTTTCTCTTCCGTAGCCGTCAGCCGTTCATAATTACGGAACGGTTCAGCAATAATGTCGATAACCCGTTTCTTGGGATTTAACGAAGAGTACGGATCTTGAAAGATCATCTGCACATCACGCTGCAGTTGTCGGTCTTTACGCCGCTCGGTAGCCAAATCTCTTCCGTTGAAAAGGATTTTTCCAGCCGTTACATGGTTCAGACCAATAATGGCTCTACCCGTAGTCGTTTTGCCTGAGCCTGACTCACCTACAAGGCCGTACGTTTGCCCCTGCTCAATGGAGAAGCTCACATCATCAACCGCTTTGATGTTACCAATTTCACGCTTGATCAACCCTCCGCGAATCGGAAAGTGAATTTTTAGTCCTTCTACTTCGAGTAATGCCATTATGTTATTCCTCCTCAGCTTGATCAGGGAAATGAAAGTGCTGATAACAGGTACACCGTACAAAGTGACCTGGCGCAATTTCATGCATCTGTGGGTTTTCTTCATGAGCCGAATCACTTATCCATGGAATTCGAGCCTTGAATCGGCACCCTTGGCGAGGAAGATTTTTCAGTGAAGGAACGATACCTTGAATGACATGAAGCTTCGATTTTTCTTCAGAAATGGTAGGAATAGAGTTTAGTAGAGACCGTGTATATGGATGCTTGGCATCCGTCATTAGAGTATAGATATCTGCAATCTCAACAATTTCACCTGCATACATAACTGCAACGCGATCAGCCATCTCGGCAACGACTCCCAGATCATGCGTGATCAGGATGATTCCTGCGTTAATCTCGTTCTTCAATTCGCGGATAAGCTCCAGAATTTGTAGTTGGATTGTAACGTCAAGCGCTGTCGTTGGTTCATCGGCAATCAACAATTCAGGTTTATTGGCAATCGCAATCGCGATAACAACTCTCTGTCTCATACCACCCGATAGTTCGTGAGGATATTGCTTGTATAATTGTTCGGGACGTGGAATCCCTACTTGGTTGAGTAAATCAATAACTTTGTCTTTCTTTTCTTTCGAAGATAGCTTGGGTTGATGCAGTGTCAGAATCTCTTCGATCTGTTCACCGATCACCATCAGAGGATTTAATGCGGAAAGTGGGTCCTGAAAGATCATCCCCATTTCTTTACCGCGGAGTTTGTTTAATTTGTTGGGAGATATGCCAGCTATGTTCTGCCCTTTGTACAGAATCTCCCCATCAATTTTGGCTTTGTTATGCAGGCCCATAATCGAAAAAGCAAAAGCACTCTTGCCCGATCCTGATTCTCCCACAATAGCCAGTACTTCATTCTTTTTAACCGTAAGGTTAACGTGATCAACTGCTGCATAATAGTCATCTTCAATTCTGAATGATGTAGTTAGATTTCTGACTTCCAATAGCTCTGTATTCAAATCAATCACCCTAACCCCATAATTTCTGCAGACTGTATTCATGTGTAGAAGAATGCATCCACTGTATATTTCCATGTTCTTGAAGATAACGAACGAAAGTGTATACAAAATACCAAATCATTAGGAGAATCCATTTTTGACTACTGCTATTTAGACCGATGGTCAATTAATGCTGACAATTCCTAGCGGGATTATAATGCAAAATAATTAATGTAATCATACGTGTAAATTTAGGTGACGTCAATGCTTAATTTGAGATTTATGGTATAAATGTTTTTTATAGCACAGTTTTGGATATTAGTTATACTTTATAGGGAATAAATCAAGGAATTTTAGAATCGATTGGACGCTTTCAATGGTAGAGTTGGAATCTTAAAAATACCGATTATCTAAATATATGACATTATCATTACACGTGTTGTATAGTTAAATGTTAGAAATATAGATATAACAAAATATTATGTTAGGTATGAGGGAATTGTGGAGGACATATTTCATTTGGAAGTAAAATTGATTTCTATCCAAATTCTGTACTTTTAGAGGTATAATTTAGATATTACTAAAGGATTGAAGTTAAATTTCTAGTTATTATAGTATAGTTTCA
The DNA here is from genome assembly GCF_042796655.1 of Paenibacillus sp. NPDC057886. Classification (NCBI taxonomy): domain Bacteria; kingdom Bacillati; phylum Bacillota; class Bacilli; order Caryophanales; family Paenibacillaceae; genus Paenibacillus; species Paenibacillus sp. NPDC057886. Next base: position 783,128 of record NZ_JBHVMZ010000002.1, read on the forward strand.
TTTAATCGCTTATGTAAAGAACAAATTGTCATCTTTTATCATTTATTTTACAAAAGCAAGCAAAAAGCCCTGCAAAATGCAAGGCTTTTCTAATATTTATACATAAAGATGTATATATAATACCGTAACTACTGCGCATCCGGAGGTCTTTTACCACGCTTCAAATCATTGATGCTTAATCCAAAGTCCATCTGCAAGTGAGGATAATCCGGAAAATTAGCCCAATCTCCTCCCCACGTAAACCCTAGTTCTTTGGCAAGTTCCACAACTTCCAGCCAATCTGCCTTTCCATTGCCGTTATCATCACGTTCCATATCCCACACTACATCTCCTTCAGGAGTCCGCAATGCAAAATCAATGGCCAAACCATAGTTGTGATAGGATTCTCCCCCTTTGGCGTTGGTAACGACATTTCCGGCAATGGAACGTCCTTGATTATAAAGGGCATCTTGTTCCTCAATGCTGCGGAAATCATGTGTAATTACGACTTCAATCCCCCGTCTAGCCGCCTTTCGAACCAACAACTTCTCACTTTCCGCAACTACCGGGTGAAGCCCTGTGATCGGCACCTCTTCTTGTACGTTGGTTCGTGGCCAAATATCATAGGTGTCTCCTTTTTGCTGTAACCACACATATATAATGGAAAGCAACAACGTAGCTACGATCCAAAATCTCAGACTACTCTTGCGTTTCTGTTTTACTTTACGTTTGGATGTATTCATGCTCTCTCCTGATGGTCGAATCTATATTCGTTCATATTCACGCTACCTGGTATCAGCAATATAATAGACTCTATTATAAATCATTTACGCTTTAATTGCTTCTATCTTCGCATCTCCTTACGATATCCAATTACCAGGAGAGAAGCACCCTTAATGTACTTCTAGATGCAAAAAAGCAGCCGGCTATAAGCCGACTGCTTTGTATTCATGCTGAGTAAGACTACTCAGTTGTGTATGGCAGCAATGCGATTTGACGGGAGCGTTTGATGGCAATCGTCAGCATGCGTTGATATTTAGCGCTAGTACCTGTTACACGGCGTGGCAAAATTTTTCCGCGCTCGCTGATAAATTTACGAAGCAAGTCCGTATCTTTATAATCGATGTGAGTAATTTTGTTAGCTGTGAAGAAGCACACTTTACGACGTTTGTTACGGCCGCCACGGCGAGCCGGTCTTTTATCGTTGTCTCCGCCTTCTCTTTGCTTGAAGCTCATGCTTTTCAGTCCTTTCCTATCGTTTAGCCAATCACTCTAAGAGTGTCGGTTCACGTTAAAATGGCAAATCATCATCCGATATATCAATCGGTTTTCCGTCATCGGAAAAAGGATCCTGATTGTTGCTACGCGAATTATTGTTATTGTTCGCGCGCCCGCCGCCTCCATAAGAAGGCTCTTCACGCATCGGTTGCCCACCGCCACCACCGTTATTATCACGGTTAGCTGACTCCAAGAAACGGACGTTATCGGCAATGACTTCGGTCACGTATACACGTTTTCCTTCGTTATTCTCGTAATTCCGTACTTGAATGCGTCCTTCGACTGCAGCTAGGCGTCCTTTGCGCAAATAGTTTGCACAAGTCTCAGCAAGCTGTCTCCAGGTTACGACCGGAATGAAATCCGCTTCCCGTTCTCCCCCTTGGCTTGTAAACGGTCTGTCCACTGCCAAAGTAAATTGCGTAACTGCTACTCCAGCTGGAGTATAACGCAACTCAGGATCCCGGGTTAACCGGCCGATCAGAATGACACGGTTCAACAATGTAATCCCCTCCTTCAGAGCGTATTGGTGCGTTGATCACGAGTTGTCTTAAGCAGACTTAACGTCGTTTGTAATGAGATAACGAATTACTTCGTCAGAAATCTTCATGAGACGTTCAAGTTCAGTAACTACTGCTGGTTCAGCAGTGAAGTGTACCAAAACATAAACACCATCACGGAATTTCTTGATCTCATACGCAAGACGGCGTTTACCCATAACGTCGTGAGCTGTAACTTCACCACCGCCGTTGGAGATGATGCCTTGGAATTTATCGACTGTAGCTTGAACAACTTCTTGCTCAACATCAGGACGAATAATGTACATCACTTCATATTTGCGCATAATTTTCACCTCCTTATGGACTCTGGCCCTCAATCTAAGTTGAGAGCAAGGAACGAGCACAAACTCGAACTATATTAATATAACAAAAATGACGTCTCAATGCAAGCAAACGTTCCCTCTTCTTATTGCACATGATCATAACTCCAATGGAGCACACTACAGAAGCAACATTGAAATCCATTATGCCAAGGAGGTTTTATCATGGGTGAAAAAACCGAGTTTGAACCAGGAGACAAAGCTCCAAACGATGGCGAGTACACCGAGGTTGGTGAGAAGAGCTTTCATACGGAAATTAACAATCCGAAACGGGTCACCCTCCAAAAGGGTGAAGCTTTCCCTGAAACAAGCAATAAGAATCGCAAGTGGAAGAAGCTGACCAAAGCCCGCGTCCACTAATCGTAAAGATTTTTTTCAGACTGCTGTATATAAAACGTACTAATGCACATAATACAATCAGGCGATGCACGAGAGAGGTGTGGTTCCGTTGGACAACGAAGCCGATCATTCACTGTTGGAGATTCATCACGTAATTTAAGAAGCAAGATGGTTGTGTGTAAGGCCTTTGTCTGAAGCACGAGTATTGCTACTTGCAGTACGCCAAGTTTCTGATTGTTACGACCGATTGTTTCCTAACAAACCAAATGCATCGCCGAATGAAGAGCCCTTAGGGGCTCTTTTTTTTTCAATTACAAATAATTCAGACGACAACATAATCAAAAAAAGAAGACCCTCCAAATGGAAGGTCTTCTTGCATGTATAGAGCTCAACACACGTTGAGTAAATTGTTAAATTACAATTTCAAGCAAGATCTATTAGTGGCGGAAAGGGTGGGATTCGAACCCACGCACGCTGTGACACGCCTAACTGATTTCGAGTCAGCCCCCTTGGGCCTCTTGGGTACCTTTCCGCAGCAATAATGATTATAGCATGATCATTTACAGAACGCAATACCTGAGCTACGCCTACATGTAAACGTTATTATGGAGTGCGAAACAAAGTAAATATTAACTGCATTATTGCATTAGGAATCAGCTGAATCCTCTGTTGAACGAAGTACCTTTTTCATGTTTTTCTCGAATTTTGCTCTGGGAATTAATACGCTGTGTTTACATCCTACACACTTAATGCGAATATCCATACCCATCCGGATAATCTCCATCTCATTGCTGCCACATGGATGCTGCTTCTTCATCTGCACAATGTCCCCAAGCTGGAAACTTTTACGCTCCACCTATGCCATCCCCCTCATCCTTCTCCTGAGCTGCTGCTTGCTCTAATGCTGCCTGATTGCTCATCTCATGATACTCCAGTGTTTTCTTCACATCACTCTGAATTTGACGTTCTACAGAGGCTCTGGAGTTCGGCAGGCACTCAGCAACAATGCGAACCACGTATTCCGAGGTAGACATGGACTGGATACCAAGCACGTCTGGTACTTTAACGATGTTCAGATCGCGATCCTCAATCCCAGCCAACGCTCGTTTCACCAAGTGTACAGACTCGTCCAGGGTCTGTTCACCCTTCATGGGAATGTCCACAACCGCAAGGGAATTCGACATTGAGAAATTGGTTACACTTGCAATCGTACCATTTGGAATGATGTGCACCTCACCCTGCCAGCTAACCAGCTTAGTCGTTCTCAGGCCAATGACCTCAACCGTTCCTTTATAGGTACCTGTTTGAATAACATCGCCTACCGCAAATTGATCCTCCAATATAATGAAGAAACCGGTAATAACATCCTTCACCAATCCTTGGGCACCAAAACCGATAGCCAGTCCAAGTACTCCTGCACTCGCTAACAATGGTCCGACTTTCACATTGATCTCAGATAACAGTAACAGAATCATAATGAAATTACATGTTATGGAAGTCGCATTTTTCATCAACTCTCCCACTGTTATAAATCTCCGTGGGTTGACGCGAATCTTGCCTTCCTGCTTACGTGCCATCGTGCGATCTATAATACGTGATACAATCTTGATCACAATACGCGTAATAATGAAAATAATAACGATGCGGATCGAGCTGAACAGAATATTAAACCACATATCTGCATCGGCGACTTTATCCCATAATTGGTCTGTCCAGCGGATGGCTCCCTCTATAGTCTTCTCTGGAGCACTCGGCTCCTCAGCAAACTTAAATGGCAACATAGATCAAACCTCCTCTACATGGGTATGTTATCATAGCTGTCAGCGGTTTTGAAATAGAGGCCACGGATCTCCACAAATTCGTTACGAATGATCTGTTTCACTCTCTCCAGATCTTCTTTGGGAAACTGAATACATAGAGCACAGCCCGCTGTGATCTCTTTTGGGGTAGGAAATAAGTCGATCTCAATCTCGGCAAACTCAAGCAGCATTTCTGCCCGCAGCGCCTGCTGGGTGGAATCAAAAGCAATCAACATCCAATCATCTATCCACTCGTCCATGTCCGGCTCCTTTCGCGATACATTCATCCCTTTGAAAAAGCTTGTCCCCACGAAGTATAAAACGTTCTATTCTTCCATATACTGTTACTACTATTCCAAGGGAAAGGATAGATCCTATGAATCCCATTTCGCATTCCTTCTCATCTCAAGACATGGCAAGCCTGAAAATCCCACATACAGATCCAGGCATTCACTCAGCCATCATTCATCGTTTAATGTTTCATCTCTATAAAGCCCATTCTTTGCAAAATGTAGTTGTCGTCTGTATCGGTACAGATCGCTCTACCGGGGACTGCCTTGGCCCCCTCGTCGGCTCGTCGCTTGCCAAGTGGGACAGCCCTCTATTCCATCTCTATGGCACATTGGATGAACCCGTACATGCAATGAACCTGCAGGACACCCTACACAAAATACACACCACACATCACAACCCTTATGTGATTGGCATTGATGCCTGTCTCGGACAGTCTTCGAGTGTTGGATGTATCCAGGTCGTGAATGGACCGCTCAAACCAGGAGCGGGTGTAAATAAAGAATTACCGCCGGTTGGCGATATCCATCTTACAGGTATCGTTAACGTCGGCGGCTTTATGGAATACTTTGTTTTGCAGAACACACGTCTCAGTCTCGTCATGCGCATGTCCGAGATTATATCCAGCAGTCTCTACTCCGCCATTCGCGAATGGCATACCCGTTCTACTCTGCTTGCTGTGCCAGAGTAATGGCTTCCTTTTCCTCAGGGGAAAGAGTATACGTGGACTCTCCCCCTTTAAGAGGTTTAGCATATACGTAGGAGCCGTCTCGATTATAGATACCGGTGAGTACCATACCGTCCTGGCTATCGTTAACCATCGCCATGGAGAAACTCAGATCACTGCCAAGCTCCCCATAAGCGTTGTACCGTTTCACGCCCACTTTACCCTGGATGCGGTTCAGCTTCTGCATGACAGCCTGTAACTGATCCGTTTGCAGTGTATGCTCATCCTCAATGCTGTCCATCTGAATTTTCAGATTGATTAACAGCGACTCCAGATCTTCCACTCCACTGCCAGCCATCATGGCCTCATATTTCAGTTTAAACTTACGTAGCTTTGCGCCTTGAACAATACTTATGATAAGCAAAATCACCAAAAGTAATGCCATGCCGCCAATAATCCATATCAGCTGTTCCAGAATCAGCTCATTTAATTCAGCCATGTAGTGCAACTACCCCTCTGTTGGTTTGTTCAGGTAACGTTTATAGCTTTAAACGTACTCCACATCATCGATCCATTCAGCCAAATAAAGCTATCCAACGCTCTGATGTAACCCTAAAGCTTATCCTTATTATTCACCAGATAACCCATACGGTTAATCACTCTGTTTTGGCTACTTGCCTCTTTTGCATTTTGCTAATTCAAGCGATTAAAACTCATGTTTTATTAGGGTTGATTCATACCGATTTTGATGCTGTTAATTCGATAACTGCTTCGATCAATGCATCGACATCTTCTCTTGATGTACTATACCCCACGCTCGCTCTGACAGCCCCACTTGCCGTTGTGCCAGCCGACTCATGGGCAAGAGGTGTGCAATGAAAACCTGAACGCACAGCGATGCCATAATTTCGATCTAATTGAAAAGCGAGTTGAGCCGAATCATATCCTTCAACAGTAAAGGATAACAATCCGGTACGCGGCTGTCCAATTTCAGGACCAAGCATTCGAATCCCCCGTACTGATGATAACCCATCCATCATATGCTGAGTCAAATCCCACTCCTGTTTATATATGAATTCAGGCGTCAGTTCAAGCACATGCTGCACTCCGGCTGCCAGCCCTGCTATACCCACGGTATTCGGCGTACCCGCCTCATAGCGATCAGGACGAACAAGCGGCTGCTCAATCGCCTCGGATTGGCTTCCTGTCCCTCCGTGAAGCAATGGCTGTACATCCAGCTCAGGTGCGATGTACAGCCCCCCTGTTCCCTGCGGTCCCAACAGTCCCTTATGCCCTGGAAAGGCAAGCATATCAATGCCAAGCTGATTCACGTTCACAGGTATAATCCCAGCACTTTGAGCAGCGTCAACAAGCAAAGTCACCTGATGTTTTTGACACATCAGCGCAATTTCACCAATGGGCAGAATACTCCCCAGCAGGTTCGAACTATGCGTGCAGACAACCAATCTGGTATTGGAACGAAACAACCGTGCGAATTGGGCCAGATCGATCTCCCCGGCTGCATTAACAGGCACATAATCAACCTCTACATTACGAGACCTACGCATGTACTCCAGGGGTCGTCTTACTGAATTATGTTCAGCCATCGTAGCAATAACATGATCGCCTTCTCTTAACCACCCTTGAATAGCTAAATTCAAGGCTTCTGTGGTATTAGAACCCAAAGCAATATCATTGGCATTACGGACACCCAAAAGATTGGATATCGCTTTTCTGGCACCAAATAAAACTCGGCTAGCCTGTACAGCCATCCGATGACTGCCTCTGCCTGGGTTGGCCCCTGCAACATCCAGAGCCTGCATCATGGCTTCCCCGACAGCAGGTGGCTTGGGCCAAGATGTCGCTGCATGATCCAGATAGATAACTCCCTCCACCTCATGACCACCTCTGTCCCTATTTGATCGTTCTGTATAGATGAATCCCCTATAAACAAACAATGACATATCGTTTCTCCATGGTACAGAGGCGATATGTCATCACATGAAAAAGCCCCGCATGTTGTTCATCGATCATGGAATCATGACTATTATTGCAACAGTTCCAACAGTCGCTCCAGATCTTGTTTGCTGTAGTAGTTGAGCTCAATTTTACCTTTATCTTTGTTATGCTTAATTTTCACCGTTGTTTTGAACCGTTCACGCAAAGACTCTTCCAAAGTATCAATAAATGGATCCTTTTTCTTCAACTTGGATTTGGCTTTCGCTTCACCCGGTTTGGAACGATCCAATTGTTGAACAGCCTCTTCCAGTTCACGTACACTCCATTGCTGATCAATGGTTTGTTTTGCCAGCTGCTTCACAAGGCTCTCATCTTTAACACCGACGATAGCACGTGCATGCCCCATTGACAATGTTCCACGTGAAACATGATCCTTCACTTCTTCCGGCAATGATAACAAACGCAGAAAGTTAGCGATGTGAGAACGTGATTTACCCACTTTTACGGAGAGCTCTTCTTGTGTTAATCCGAATTGGTCCATCAGCCCCTGATAAGCAACTGCAACCTCCATCGCATTCAGATTCTCCCGCTGCAGGTTCTCGATTAAAGCAATCTCCATAACCTGCTGGTCACTGAAATTACGAACTACGGCAGGCACAGTGGCATTACCGCAATATTGGGAAGCTCTGAAACGCCGTTCACCAGCAATGATCTCATAACCTCTCAAAACAGGACGTACAATAATAGGTTGTATGACACCATGTTGACGGATCGATTCGGCTAGTTCATGTATCGCATCCTCATCAAATACTTTACGAGGTTGATAAGGGTTTGCCCGCAGTTGACTAATCGGGATTTCTACGACTTTATCATCGTCATTAATTGAAAGCGAAGGAATGAGGGCATCAAGACCTTTTCCAAGCCGCTTACTCATAAGAAATCACTTCCTTTGCGAGCTCTAAATAAACTTCAGCCCCTCGGGATCGAGGATCATACGTAATGATAGACTGACCATGAGAAGGTGCCTCACTAAGCCGCACATTGCGCGGAATAATGGTCTGATACACCTTTTGTTGAAAATACTTCTTCACTTCTTCAATCACTTGAATGCCCAGATTCGTACGAGCGTCAAACATCGTCAGCAATACCCCTTCAATCTGCAGGGATGTATTCAGATGTTTCTGCACCAAACGAACCGTGTTGAGTAATTGGCTCAACCCTTCGAGCGCATAATACTCACACTGAATCGGAATGATCACCGAATCGGAAGCTGTCAACGAGTTGATCGTTAACATGCCGAGGGAAGGTGGACAATCGATCAGTATGTAATCATAGTTTTTTTTCACCATGGCGAGTGATTTTTTCAGGCGAACTTCCCGTGATATCGTGGATACCAGTTCAATCTCGGCTCCGGCAAGCTGAATCGTTGCAGGTATGATATGAAGGCCTTCAATCTGAGTTTCCACAATCGCTTCCTGAGGGGGAACTTCATTAATGATGACATCATATATACAATTGGCCACATCTGCTTTGTTGATCCCGACTCCGCTGGTTGTATTCCCCTGGGGGTCAATATCGACAAGCAACACCCTTTTCCCGAGCGAAGCCAGTCCTGCACCCAAGTTAACAGATGTCGTCGTTTTCCCCACACCGCCCTTTTGATTTGCTACGGCCATAATCTTAGACAATTACTTCACCTCAAATAAAATAGGAGTCTTTTCTTGTAGGTTGTGAGCTACAGTTAACAAAAAGCAGGTGGCTATCATCCACACAAACATCAACTACCGTTTCTTCATGGTGCTATTCTACGCTGTTCATGCCACTCTCAACTTTATAGACAGAAAAAGCGGCCCATTGCCGCCTTAAGCTTCAATTATTTGCGTTTCGGGATATGGATAACGATCTCGTAATGGTCCTCATGGTCCGCTTCCTTCGTTTTGATGTCTAGACCGGAGCCCGATACCATATCAATGGATTGACGAATCGTATTAAGTGCAAGTCTAACGTCCCTGGTGAATGAGACACGTTTGGATTTTTTGATCTTCGAGGATTCCTTATAAAAGGCAACCCGTGCTTCCGTTTGTTTTACATTCAACTCTTTATCAATAATCTCGCCGAGCAATTTCATTTGCAACTCTTCCGTATCCAATGAAAGCAAAGCTCTGGCATGGCGCTCCGAAATCTTACGTTCCATCAGTGCTGTCTTAATGCCATCCGGAAGCTGTAACAACCGGATTTTGTTGGCGATCGTAGACTGGCTTTTGCCTAATCGCTGCGCAAGACTTTCCTGTGTAAGTTGGTGCAGGTCAATCAATTTCTGATAAGCAACAGCCTCTTCAATTGAAGTGAGTCCCTCACGCTGCAGGTTTTCGATCAATGCGATGGACGCTGCCTGAGAGTCGTTGAATTCACGTACAATGGCCGGAATATGATCCAAACCCAGTTTTCGAACTGCACGCCAGCGACGTTCCCCGGCGATAATCTCATATGATCCATTTCGTACGCGGACGACAATCGGTTGTATTACTCCATGTGTCTTGATCGTCTGCAACAACTCATCAATTTTATCATCATCAAAAATAGTACGGGGCTGATATGGGCTGCTCACAATTTCATTGACCGGAATTTGTTTAATCTCATCTCCGTTATTGCGCTCCGCCAAACCAAACAACTTCGAAAATTGTTCTTTCATTCCGTATATTACCACCTAGTTTCGTAATAGCTCCCGCAGAGTTGCAGGTGCTTCTTATTCAATATGCGACCCTTCCAAATGCTGTCGTTCTTCGAATAAGTTTTGCCTTCCATGACTCTTTCTGTAACCTATACAATTATGCTCAAAAATCTATCTATACATATAATCTATGATCTCTGTAATCCAGGACCGGATACTTCTATTCTATCATCTTTTCTTCCATAATCCTATGTTTACCTATTCTTTAAACTCTTCTAATTTTCCTGCTTTTTCTTCATGAACATTAGCGATATGACTGCTTGTACACAATAAGATATGGAGGAACTCTGTAGACAGGACCTGCTCATAGTAGCTGCGTTGTGTACTCGTTTGATACCACGCAAAATTGGATTTTCACAAGACAACCTCGGTGGCAGAATAACCCCTCCCTTGCGTGTCTTCCTATTCTATTGCCACTGCTCTTCCTCTATCCATAGGGCAATGACCTTCATTTAAGTATAGCTGTAACAAGAAAAATGATTTTCCATCAAGAAATACTTCTATGCTAAATAAATTAAATTTCCGATTCCGTTTTTCTCTACTTTATGTAATCGTAATGTAGATGCTATCTATAGATAAAAAATCAAAAAAAAGAGGATGTTTCACGTGAAACATCCTCTTTACTCTTATTGAACGTTCTTCATTAAATAAACGAAGAATACTCATCTTACCTTTTTAATACATACGATGTTACACCAGGAACTATACCAAAGGTGTTTTTAATGGTGTTCCTGGTTTACGTGGATATTTAAAAGGTGTCTTATCAAACTTTTGAATCAGAATGATATGACGTGCCGATTCTTCAACAGGTAGCTGGAACGGATGAACTGCCTTTACCCGTCCTTTCAGCTGGTTAAAGCTGAATTCAGCTTCCTTCATTTCTTCGCGCGGGTCTCCACCCTTCATTGCAGCGAATAATCCACTTTTACGAACAAAAGGCAGACAAAATTCGTTAAGCACCGCTAGCTTAGCAACTGCACGCGCAGTAACAAGGTCGTAGCTGTCACGATACCCCTCTTTGCGTCCAAGTTCCTCCGCACGACCATGAATCAATTCTACATCGGTCAAGCCGAGCGTATTTACAACATGCTGCAAAAAGCCAATACGTTTATTTAGTGAATCAATGATCGTCAGCTTGATATGCGGAAAACAAATTTTAAGCGGTAGTCCTGGGAACCCAGCCCCTGAACCAATGTCTGCAAGTTTGTTTACCTTCGACATATCTGTATAGAATGCCAGCGATACCGAATCATAGAAATGCTTTGTATATACTTGTTCACGTTCAGTAATCCCGGTTAGATTCATCTTTTCATTCCAAGCTACCAGCTCCTGAAAATACAACTCGAATTGCTCTAACTGGCGTTCATCCAGCTCCAGTCCATGTTTCTTCAGGCGCCGTTGTAGCTGCTGTTGAATATCGTCCATTATTGTCCCCTTGCTGCGGTTACACGGTTATAATGCTCCAGGTAAACCAGCAGAATGGAGATATCCGCAGGAGTAACCCCGGCAATACGGGACGCCTGTCCTATCGAGATGGGACGAATCGTAGCGAGCTTCTGTTTTGCTTCCATCGCAAGGCCATGAATTTCGTCATATATAATCGTGTCCGGAATTTTCTTTTTCTCCATTTTTTGCAAACGTTCCACGTGGATCAATTGTTTCTCAATATAACCCGCATATTTAATTTGAATTTCCACTTGCTCTTTCATGTCAGCAGTCAGTTCCACCTCGGACGGTGAGATCTGCTCAATCCAGTCATACCCGATCTCTGGGCGGCGCATCAATGTCAGAAGTGTGCTGCCATCCTGAATCGGTGTAGAACCGATCTCTTCCAGCTTCGGATTTACTTCGACAGGGCGAACTTTTGCTGCCTTCAGACGAGCCACTTCCTGCTCTACCTTAGCCTTTTTGTCCAGGAATTTGGCGTAACGCTCTTCAGGAATCAACCCGATATCGTGGCCAATTTCCGTCAAACGCATATCGGCATTATCATGACGAAGCAACAAACGGTATTCTGCACGGGAAGTCAGCAGACGGTAAGGTTCATTCGTACCTTTAGTTACGAGATCATCAATCAGTACACCAATGTACCCTTGGGAGCGATCAAGTACGACAGGCTCTTTACCCTGTACTTTACGTGAAGCGTTGATACCGGCCATTACGCCTTGTCCTGCCGCTTCTTCATACCCGGAGGTACCATTAATCTGCCCTGCTGTGAACAGACCTGGAAGACGTTTCGTTTCCAATGAAGGCCACAACTGTGTAGGCACCATCGCATCATATTCAATAGCGTAGCCGTTACGCATCATTTCTACTTTTTCCATACCCGGAATTGAACGAAGCACCGCCAATTGAACGTCCTCTGGCAGACTGGTAGACAGACCTTGTACATAGTATTCCGATGTGTTTTTGCCTTCTGGCTCCAGGAAAATCTGATGCTTCGGCTTGTCGCTAAAACGCACAATTTTATCCTCGATCGATGGGCAATAACGCGGTCCGGTCCCTTCAATAACACCTGAGAACATAGGCGCACGGTGGAGATTATCGTTAATAATCTGGTGTGTCTCCACAGAAGTATACGTCAACCAGCAAGGCAGCTGCTCATTATCGGAAGATTCCGTTTCATAAGAAAAGAACTTCGGCTTGTCATCACCTGGCTGGATTTCCGTTTTGCTAAAATCAATCGTATCCTTATGCACACGCGGCGGTGTACCTGTTTTAAAACGAACCAGGTCGAAACCAAGCTCACGCAGATGTTCGGATAACTTAAGTGAAGGCTGTTGATTATTCGGACCACTCTCGTACATCAACTCACCCATGATTACTTTACCGCGCAGATACGTACCTGTTGTCAAAACAACGGCTTTGGCCCGATACTCTGTGCCCGTCTGAGTAACCACACCTACGCACTGTCCGTCTTCAACGATCAAGCGATCAACCATGCCTTGGCGCATCGTCAGGTTGCGTTCATTCTCCATCGTTTCTTTCATCGTATGCTGGTAAGAGAATTTATCCGCCTGAGCACGAAGCGCATGAACAGCAGGTCCTTTACCTGTGTTGAGCATTCGCATCTGAATAAAGGTCTTATCGATGTTCCGTCCCATCTCTCCACCCAGTGCATCAATCTCACGTACCACATGTCCTTTTGCCGGTCCCCCAATAGATGGGTTACAAGGCATGAAGGCCACCATATCCAGATTGATGGTAATCATCAATGTTTTCGAACCCATACGGGCTGCAGCCAGTGCCGATTCCACACCAGCATGTCCTGCCCCAACGACGATTACATCATAACTGCCGCCATCAAAAGCCATTCCAGTTTACCTCCTTTTTGCCGCCGCACACCTAAATTCATGCAAACGATCTATTTTCTGTAAAAACGACGAAACACGCTCCGCACTCTACGGAGTGCATTCGATCTATATTAAGCCATCAAGTCTATAGGTACTTCAGACATATTCGCGGATTCTTTGACCATCCACAGATGGACTTTATTATCATACTACTTTTCAGAGCCGGTATGTTTGTCCGGTGTTATTTTCCGAGGCAGAATTGAGAGAAAATCTGATCAATCAACGCATCATGTGCTGTATCGCCCACGATCTCACCCAATTGCTCCCATGCCAGACGAACATCAATCTGGATCATATCAATGGGAATAAGCTGCTCTGCCGCTTCATAGGCATCGATGAGCGACTGCTTCGCTTTTTTGAGCAAAGCAATATGACGCACATTGCTGACATACGTCAGGTCGGCCGACTCCAGCTTGCCACTGAAGAACAACGTCGAGATGGCATCTTCCAATCGGTCAACGCCCAGATCATCTTTCACTGACATCGGAACAAGCCGTTCTTCGGGGATGTAACGAAGCAACACATTGCGGTCCGCCTGCGGCGCTAAGTCCATTTTATTCATAATAATAATGGATTGTCTACCGCGGATTTGTTCCAATAATTCAATCTCGTCCTGATGCAGCGGCTCGGCAGCATTGATAACCATTAATAATAGATCCGCCTCATTGACAGCAGAGCGAGAACGCTCCACCCCGATTCTCTCCACGACATCCATCGTTTCCCGAATACCTGCCGTATCGAGCAGCTTGAGCGGTATATTGTTAATCGTAACAAACTCTTCGATGACGTCACGCGTTGTACCCGGAATGTCCGTTACAATTGCGCGGTTGTCCTGGGCCAACGTATTGAGCAATGAAGATTTCCCTACGTTTGGCCGACCTACGATAGCGGTTGTGATTCCTTCACGCAGTATCTTCCCTTGCTCTGCGGTTACCAGCAATTTATCGATTTCAGTCATGACCTGACTGGATTTTTCTTTAATAAATTCAGAGGTTAGTGATTCTACATCATGCTCAGGATAATCGATATTTACTTCGATGTGAGCCAGCGTCTCCACCAGCGTGTATCTTAGATCGCGCAGCTTGGACGACAATTTGCCCTCCACCTGCTTGAGTGCAACGGAGAAAGCCCGATCGGATTTGGAACGAATGAGATCCATGACGCCTTCCGCCTGGGACAGATCAATCCGTCCATTGAGAAAGGCACGCTTTGTGAACTCGCCGGGTTCAGCGAGACGAATATCGAGCTGCAACAACAGATCCATTACACGCTTAACCGAAACCACTCCGCCATGGGCGCTAATCTCCACGACATCTTCTGTTGTGAAGGAACGTGGCGCCCGCATCACCGTAACCAATACTTCCTCAATCTTCTCTCCAGTCCCCGGATCTATAATATGACCGTAATGAACCGTGTGGGATGCTGCCTGCGTGAGTGGGGTTTTGCTGCGAAAAATCTTCTCCGTCTCCGACACTGCATCCGGGCCGCTCACCCGGATTACAGCGATACCGGCTTCTCCGACAGCTGTTGATATCGCTGTAATCGTATCACTAATCATCGTTATCTCTCCTTGCTCTATTTTAAAATTGCGCCCCTCGGGACGCTATATTAATTTCAATATATAGTTCAGTTACACAACGCTTCTTACCGCATCATTCATACCTTGATATGGCTTTACTGAAGTCGCTCTTTAGTTTTGGAAAAATACTTCTGTACGAAAAAAGCAATGGCTTCTGCACCGGGCAGGAAGCCATTGCGTCTTCAATTTCGTGTTATTTCGTCGTAATGACTACGCGCCGATTGGGCTCCTCGCCCTTGCTGTATGTCTTAATCTGCGAGTGGTTTTGCAATTTCGCATGAATGACTTTGCGTTCGAGTGGGGGCATCGGCTCCAGCACAACTTCCTTGCCGGTGCGAATGGCCTGTCCAGCCAAACGTTCAGCCAGATCCTCCAGCGTCTTGCGTCGACGTTGACGGAAATTCTCTGCATCAAGTACGATGCGAACGAAGCTTTCCGAATAACGGTTGGCTACAATGTTCGTTAAATATTGAAGGGCATCCAGCGTCTGTCCACGTCTGCCAATAATCATGCCCAGGTCTTCACCGGCAATATTGAAGATATGTCCGTCACGCTGTTTTTTGATATGCACTTCAACATCCAGTCCCATACCTGCTGCCACTTCTTTTAGGAAAGCAGCCGCTTCCTCATAGGGATTTTTAGCTGCCACACCCTCAAGTGTTGCTTCAACCTGAGGTATATGTGCGGCCGGTTTGATCGGCTGTGGAACTGGTTCGGGCACAGGCAGAAGTTTTACTTCCACTTTAGCGGCCTTTACCCCGATCAAACCCAGGAATCCTTTTGACGGCTGCTCTAACACTTGTATCTCGACCTTGTCCCGGCTCACGCCAAGCTCAGCCAATCCTTGGTTTACAGCATCTTCAACGGTTTTTCCTGACGCAATGACTTTGGTCATTTCGATTTTTTGGCCCCTTTCGAACCTTTTCCAGAGACAGTTGCCTTGCCACCGTTTTTGCGTTTAGCTCCATTTCCATTTTTGGAAGAGCTGGTCTGCTTCACGTTGACCTCAGCCACGACTTTATCATTATTCCGGTAAAGGAAATAGTTTTGCACGATCGTGTAGATGTTACTGTAGAACCAGTACAGTGGCAATGCAGCCGGGAACTGATACGACATAACGAAGATCAATATCGGGTACACCCACAGCATGAATTGCATCGGTCCAACCTGTTGTGCAGGGTTCATGCGCATCATCATCCACGTTTGTACGAATGTAGTGATGGCAGCCAGCACTGGCAAAATAAACAGGTGATCCGGCGATCCGAGTTGAAGCCACAAGAAATCATGCGTTCTCAGACTGGAGTTTCCGTAAATTGAGTTATAAAGTGCGATGTAAATCGGCATCTGAATCAGAAGTGGTAAGCAACCCGCCATCGGATTAACTTTGTTCTCCTGAAACAACTTCATTGTTTCTTGCTGAACTTTCTCAGGTGTATCTTTATACTTGGCTTGAATTTCTTTCAATTTCGGTTGAATAGCCTGCATCGCCTTGGAACTGCGTACCTGCTTCATTGTCAGCGGCAAGATTAACGTCCGTACAATCAACACCATCACAAGGACGGCTAGTCCATATTCACCGTTAAACCAGTTGGCAAATGTATCGAGCGCCAGGGAGAACCAGTAAATAACATTGCTTTGCCAGAATGATCCGTTTCTTAGATCTTCCGTAGTGACCCCGGCCCCTTGCGGAGTACATCCGGCTAGTACGGTGACCATTGCAATGACTGCAATGAGGAGAATCCACTTCCCCTTTGATGTCTTCAATCGCGACACTTCATAACCCCTCTCTTAACCATTCCATTCCACCGTAAATCATACCATAATTAGGAGGACAAATAAACCGAAGCTTACCGCTTGCCCGACTTCAAAAGAGAGCCCTTACGCATCGCATGCAGCAGGCTTTTTTCCATATCCTTATAGGACATGTCCAATGCACCTTTTCTGACGATAAAGATCAGATCCATCTGCGTGACAATCTCTTTCTCATGATGGCGTACAATTTCCTTAATCATGCGTCTCATCCGGTTGCGTACGACAGCGTTTCCGATTTTCTTGCTGCAGGATACACCCACTCGGAATTGTTCTGTATCTTTACGACGACAGCCATACACCACAAACTGATGATTGGCAAACGATTTCCCATACCGGTATACACGGCTAAAGTCCGCCCGGTTTCGTAAACGCAGTCTTTTATACACGGCGCTTCTCCTTGCTGTTCTCCACCAACATTATTGACGAAGGCCTCATTACTGATTTAGTATAGGCTTTCTTGAATAACGATAAACCGTCTTGGCGGCAACTTCATTATATAAGGAACGTTTTCGAAAAAACGGACATCTCATTCATTGAACATAAATGTACACTTATGCTTTTGCGCAACCAATTCAGACCTGACCTATACCAGCATCCAGTCTGAAATGACCTATTTAAGAAAAAAAAGACCACCTCGGTGGTCTTCACATGCATTAAGCACTCAGGACTTTACGGCCTTTAAGGCGACGTGCAGCCAGAACTTTACGTCCGTTGCTCGTGCTCATTCTTTTCCGGAAACCATGAACTTTTTTACGTTTGCTAACGTTCGGTTTGAATGTAGGTCTCAATGTATTGCACCTCCTCACAAGGAAATACTTATGTGATGAATCACTTTCATCTTCACAGAAAACACCTTTATATATTTAACCATGAACACCTGGAAAAGTCAACTGCGAGCCTCTTGCCTCCCTTCTCCTTTTAATGCCTATTCCACCCCGCCTAAACGGCCATCGATGCGTCAGCCTGTTTACAACCTTCTTAAAGCAGCATTTAGGAGCTCCAAAAGTTATCCCCAAGTCCCGATTCGTTCACCAAAAATCAGCTTTCACGGTTATCCACACCCCTCAAACCCCATAATTCTATCTTCAATTACTTTTTCAAGTTATTCACATGTGGATAAAGAATATTTTCCGATGACAGACAGCTTCATTGGCTCTGATTTTGGTTAATATTCCTACGTTTCTGAAGAAATTCAGTGGTGCAGCTATCCATTAGATGACCCATGTATTATAGCTTTTGAAGTGACATACTTTAAATTTAATGTATCCGCTTTATTCTTATGGTTTACAAGTATTCGAGAAAGGTGTAGGATAAAAAAACACATCTTGTATACAAGTATACTTATGAGAAGTGCAGTACAAATCCAGACTCATTTAAAGGAAGACAATTGTTCCTCTAGCTCTTTGAAAAATCCATTTGAAGCAGTATGACGTTCCTAAATTCAGCACGCGCACAGATCATACTGCCATTTATTCTCGTTATAAGGATTGGTGTAAAACGCTCAATCAGCAAAATAGTTGTGCTATGATCAGTATTGAACTGATTACTTATAATAGGAGCGTTAGCCATTATGCTGTTTCCTTCATCCTGGCTTCAGGGAGCTTCCCGCGGGGAAGCCATTGCCTGCGAATTAAGACTGCGGATTATTAGCGGAACCCTTCGTCCTGGCGAAATTTTGTCAGAAAATCGGATTGCCGCTGATTTTGACAGCAGTCGATCACCTGTACGTGAAGCGTTAAAAACATTGTCGAATGAAGGGCTTATTCGGCTGGAGCGCATGGGTGTCGTTGTCATTGGATTGAAAATTAAAGATGTCGAGGAATTGTATGACGTTCGTTTCCTGATTGAAAGCTTTGTACAGCAACGACTTGCAGGGGATGTCCCAGAACAATTGATTACCCAGTTAAGCAATGTGATAGACAAGATGGACTTGGCTGGACGCCACCAAGATGCGGTTGAATTTGCATATCAGGATCTGATCTTTCACGAGACCATTATCGAAGCCGCCAAGCATTCCCGTATTTTACATCTATGGAAAAGCATTCGTTATGTTGTCATGACAGTCATGCTGCTCACCACCCGCAGGGTATTTATTCAGGGCGAGCAGAAAGTAAGCGCTGTAATTGATAAACACCGTCTGCTGATTGAGGCCCTTGAATCGGGTGACAAAGAACGGATTCAATCTGGAGTTCGTACGTATTTCCAGGATTCAGGCAAGACGTTGCACGAAAGCTTTGATTCCTAATGACAAGGTGATGAAATTCCATTCATCACTTCGTGGAATATCTGTGCAGGGAGTTTGCAATCATATCCATTGTGAATGATTGCCTTCCAACTTGTCGACAAGTATACAAAATGCGATTTGTTTCAATTTTTTGGGGCATATTAAGGGGGATTTAGCAGCCCAGGCTACATGAATTGTAAAGCAACTTCCCTCCACCTGATCATAGATCAGTTGTAAGCGTTATATATCACAATAAAGGAGCATACTTCATGAGCACTCTTTTTGGGTTATCCCACAATGCAACGTTATTGGTCTGGACATTGATTGCGATCGTATTTCTGATCGTATTGATCTCCAAATATAAATGGAATCCTTTCATTACTCTTTTGATATCGGCATTAATGCTTGGTTTACTCGCTGGTATGAAGCCTGCCGATGTAATTACTTCTATTACTGGTGGACTTGGTGGCACACTTGGAACGATCGCCATCGTTATCGGTCTGGGCACGATGCTTGGTAAGATGATGGCTGAATCCGGCGGAGCCGAGCGTATTGCCACCACTCTTGTGGATCGTTTCGGTGTGAAACGTGTGCATTGGGCGATGATGATTGTTGGTTTTATCGTCGGTATTCCTGTTTTCTTCGAAGTCGGCGTCATTCTGCTGATTCCGATCATTTTTACCGTTGCACGTAAAACCAATATGTCGCTGCTGCAAATCGGTATTCCGATTTTGGCAGGTCTTTCGACTGTACATGGTCTGGTTCCACCTCACCCGGCACCCATGATTGCGATCGAAGCGTTCAGCGCCGATTTGGGAAAAACGATCTTGTACTCCCTTATTGTAGGTATCCCTACTGCTATTATCGCTGGACCTCTGTTCGGTAAATTTATCGGTAAAAGAATACATACCGAACCGCCTGCAGAGCTGGCTGAACAATTCGCTACGAAAAAAAGCAACAACTTGCCTGGTTTCGGAATAACCCTGTTTACCATCTTGCTGCCGGTCATTTTGATGCTTATTGGCTCTATCGCCAATATCGTAGACCCGGATGCCACAAGCGGATTTACGGTTTTCTGTGAATTTATTGGCCATGAAATTATAGCGCTGCTGATCTCCGTCGTGTTCGCCCTCTTTTCACTCGGCTTCTCACGCGGGTTCAACAAACATGACATCTCCCGCTTCACCAGTGAATGTCTGGCGCCTACGGCGACCATCATTCTCATTATTGGCGGAGGCGGTGCGTTCAAGCAGGTGTTGATCAATAGCGGCGTAGGTAATGCCATTGCTGAGGTCGCCACACATGCCAATATTAACGTAATCCTGTTCGCCTGGCTTGTAGCTGCACTCATTCGGGTTGCTACCGGTTCAGCGACTGTGGCAATGACGACAGCAGCTGGTATTGTAGCTCCGGTTCTTGCACTAACCCCAGGTGCCAATATTGAGCTGGTTGTACTCGCTACTGGTGCAGGTTCACTTGTTCTCTCCCACGTGAATGACGCAGGCTTCTGGATGATCAAAGAATTCTTCAATATGAGCGTATCACAGACCCTGAAGACGTGGACCGTTATGGAAACACTACTATCTGTCGTTGGACTGATCTTTATTTTGCTGCTGAGTACAGTTGTATAAATTGAATATCTATATAGAAGAAGAAAATAAGTTCAAATAATTCGAGTTTTAACTTTACGGGTTCAAAAGAAAGAAGGTTTATTTAAAATGAACAACTATATGATTGGTATGGATATCGGTACAACCAGTACCAAATCCGTACTATTTACGGAACAGGGTGAAGTTGTAAGCACATCGACTCAGGAATATCCTTTATACACCCCAGCTCCGGATGTCGCTGAGCAGGATCCAGAACAAATTGTGCAAGCTGCCCTTCGCTCCGTACGCGGCGTGATGGATCAAAGCGGCGTAGCTGCGGAACAAATTATGTTCGTGTCCTGCAGCTCTGCCATGCACAGTGTCATTGCGATGGGACAAGATGGCACCCCCCTCACCCGCTGCATCACTTGGGCTGATAACCGGAGTGCTGCCTGGGCTGCCAAACTGCAAGAGAATGGACTGGGCCATCGTATCTATTTGCGTACAGGTACACCGATTCACCCCATGTCGCCACTGACCAAATTAATGTGGCTGCGCCATGACGAGCCTGAACTTTTTCAACGCACGGCCAAATTTATCTCTATTAAAGAATATTTGTTCTTCCGTCTGTTCGGTCAATATGTCGTAGATCACTCCATCGCCTCCTGTACCGGCCTACTCAATCTGGAACAACTGGATTGGGATGTCGAAGCCCTTGAGGTTGCAGGCATTACAGCTGACCATCTATCGAAGCTCGTCCCGACCACACATACTATAGAGGGAATGGATCGTACATGGGCTGAAAAAATGGCCCTCTCCCCCTCTACTCCCTTCGTCGTCGGTGCAAGTGACGGGGTATTGTCCAATCTGGGTGTAAACGCCATTGAGCCTGGCGTTGTTGCAGCAACGATCGGCACCAGCGGAGCGATTCGCACCGTCGTTGACCGTCCTGTTACCGATCCCAAAGGTAGAACGTTCTGTTATGCCCTCACCGAGAATCTTTGGGTTATCGGCGGACCTGTGAATAACGGTGGCATGCTTTTCCGCTGGGTACGGGACGAATTCGCTGCTTCGGAAGTGGAAACAGCCAAACGGCTCGGTATTAATTCCTATGATGTACTCACCAAGATTGCAGAACGCGTCAGTCCGGGGTCGGAAGGGCTTCTATTCCATCCGTACCTTTCAGGGGAACGCGCCCCTTTATGGAATCCGGACGCCCGAGGTTCCTTCTTTGGTTTGACCCTTCATCACCAGAAAGAGCATATGATCCGTTCCGTTTTGGAAGGGGTTATTTTCAACCTATATACAGTACTGCTGGCCATGGAAGAACAGATCGGACAACCTACCTCCATTCAGGCAACGGGTGGTTTCGCTCGTTCCCCACTCTGGCGTCAGATGATGTCCGATATATTCAACCAGGAAGTCATCGTGCCTGAGAGCTTCGAAAGTTCCTGTCTGGGGGCTGTCGTGCTCGGTCTTTATGCGACAGGGCGAATTAAGTCGCTTCATGCCGTTTCATCTATGGTAGGTACAACGCACAAGCATACCCCTATCAAAGAACATGCATCGATCTACCAGGAGCTGCTCCCCATCTTTATTCGCATTTCGCGAAAATTGGAAGAAGAATACGCAGACATCGCGGAATTCCAACGTAAATTTTCCGCTCATATCGAGTAAATCATCCTTTTATAACCACCAAAAAGAGGTTGTTCTCTTTGACCACCATTCCGGTCTTAAAGAACAACCTCTTTTTGGCATAAACAAATCTGCTTCAATGATCCAATGTTTGCGCGCATATCCACCTACCTCTTTTAGGAATAAATTCTACGTTTAGTTCATACAAATCAGTACACGCTCCTTCCGTTCAACAGGCATCTCCTTGACCTCCGATGTCTTTCATTTTGTCGTGTCCTCAATTCCTCTCTTCGAAAAAGGAAAACGGGCATGAAGAGTCACTCTCCTGTAAATCCCCAAAACGGTAATTTTCACTTTACGGTTATCCACAGAGAGGTTATTCACAAACAGAGAATATTTTCACACACAATTCAGCATCATTTGACGAATAACCTGTGTATAAAATAATTTGGGTTTTTGGGTCATCTTGTCGAAAGTTAAACAATTTATAAACAATATATTGTGTTGTGATTAAAAATTATACACAAGTTATTGAATTTGTGGATAAAATCACACGATACATTGAAATGCCGGGCTTCTTTTGCTATGATTGTATTACTTTTGGATGTGAATATGTGATCTGACCCATAATATTATCAACAGCCTGTGGATAAAGTTGTGAACAATTTTCCGTTGTTCATTCTTTTTTTGTTTTCGACCTGCGGGGGTTTGGGGATAAATTCAACAATATATCTCGTATTTCGACACTGAATCATGGCTTAAGCCACACTTGGAACATGTAAAAGGAGTGACAGTCTGTGGACAGCCATACTTCTGATTTATGGCAGCAAATTTTATCAATCATACAAAACAAGCTCAGCAAACCCAGCTTTGACACTTGGTTCAAAGCAACCAAAGCGACCAAGCTGAATGATCGTTCGATCGTCATATCCGCACCAACCACGTTTGCCGTCGAATGGCTGGAGAGCCGTTACACCAAACTGGTCGGATCGACGGTATATGAGCTGCTTGGCAAACAGGTCGATGTGAAATTTGTCATCGAGGAGAACAAGCCTGCTGAACCGGACCCTCAACTGCCAGCGCCAACGCCTACAGTTGTTCAGGAAGAAGCGGTACTCAGCATGCTGAATCCGAAATATACATTCGATACATTTGTCATTGGGCCGGGCAACCGTTTTGCCCACGCCGCATCGCTGGCGGTCGCTGAAGCGCCCGCCAAAGCTTACAATCCTCTGTTTCTCTATGGAGGGGTAGGTCTCGGCAAAACTCACTTGATGCATGCGATCGGACATTACGTCCTGGAGCATGATCCGGGCAGCA
The DNA here is from genome assembly GCF_042796655.1 of Paenibacillus sp. NPDC057886. Classification (NCBI taxonomy): domain Bacteria; kingdom Bacillati; phylum Bacillota; class Bacilli; order Caryophanales; family Paenibacillaceae; genus Paenibacillus; species Paenibacillus sp. NPDC057886. The sequence goes on from NZ_JBHVMZ010000002.1 coordinate 806,560, forward strand.
AAGTTGTTTATTTGTCATCTGAGAAATTCACGAACGAATTCATTAACTCGATCCGTGACAACCGCGGGGAGAGTTTCCGTAACAAATACCGTAGTGTCGATATTCTGCTCATTGATGATATTCAGTTCTTGGCTGGAAAAGAATCGACGCAAGAGGAATTTTTCCATACGTTTAATGCGCTGCATGAGGAACGGAAACAGATCATCATCTCCAGCGACAGACCGCCGAAGGAAATTCCGACCCTGGAAGAACGGCTTCGTTCCCGTTTTGAATGGGGGTTAATTACGGATATCCAGCCTCCAGATCTGGAGACACGGATTGCTATTTTGCGTAAAAAAGCTCGTGCGGAAAACCTGGATATTCCGAATGAGGCGATGATGTACATCGCCAACCAGATTGATACCAATATTCGTGAACTGGAAGGTGCCCTGATTCGGGTTGTTGCCTATTCTTCGCTGACTAATCAAGATGTAACCACTCATCTAGCAGCTGAAGCACTGAAGGATATTATTCCTTCCAGTCGACCGAAAATGATCACTATTCACGACATCCAACAAAAGGTCGGCGAGTATTACAGCCTTAAGCTTGAAGATTTCAAAGCACGGAAACGGACCAAGGCCGTTGCGTTCCCAAGACAGATTGCCATGTATCTCTCTCGTGAACTTACAGACTTTTCTCTGCCCAAAATCGGTGAAGCATTCGGAGGGCGAGATCATACCACCGTCATACATGCTCATGAAAAGATCTCCCAAGCGATTAAAAACGATCAAGATCTCTATAAAGTTATCAACAACTTAACCGAAAAAATTAAGAATCCAACCTGAACAAGTCCCAAGCCTATGCACAACGTGTACACATGTGGATAGGCTTGATTTTATGGGTTTATACCCACTTATCCACATATTCAGTGCCCCTATTACTATTATTACTATAAAGATCTAAAAGATATCATCTCCAAATAAGCGATTTCGAAGCTCGGCCTCCGGCCTTTTGAAAAACACATTTCAACACCTCAACACCCAAAAAACCCGCTAGGAGTGAAACCATGAAAATCAGCATAATGAAAAGCTACTTGAACGAATCCATCCAGCAAGTATCCAAAGCCATCTCAAGCCGTACGACGATCCCGATTTTGAGCGGTATCAAATTCGACGTTAATCATCAAGGTGTGACGTTGACAGCAAGCGACACCGATATTTCAATTCAATCCTTCATCCCGCTTGAAGATGGAGATAAAAGTGTTGTCCAGGTGGAACAACCAGGTAGCGTTGTTCTGCCAGCCAAGTTTTTTGTCGAGATCATCAAAAAGCTGCCTTCCCAAGAAGTGCACATGGAGGTAAAAGAAAACTTCAACACCTTTATCTCCGCAGGAGCTACCGAAATTCAACTGGTTGGTCTTGATCCGGAAGAATTCCCGGTATTGCCAAGCATCGAAGAAAACCAAACCGTCTCCATTCCAGGAGATTTGCTCAAAAATATGATTAAACAAACCGTATTCTCCATTTCCACACATGAAACTACGCCGATTCTGACAGGTGTACTCTGGAGTTTGGGCGACAATGAACTGAAATTTGTGGCAACTGACCGTCACCGTCTTGCTACTCGTTCAGCAATGCTGGATAATGCAGAAGGTGTGAGATTCAACAATGTGGTGATCTCGGGCAAAACGCTGAACGAACTCAGCAAAATTGTGCCGGATCAAAATACACTTGTGGATATCGTTGTCGCTGACAACCAGGTTTTGTTCAAAATCGACCGTGTTCTGTTCTATTCGCGCATTTTGGACGGAACTTATCCGGATACTTCTAGAATTATTCCGACTTCGTACAAAACAGAACTCGTTTTGGATACCAAAAAATTAAGCGAATCTATCGACCGGGCTTATTTGCTGTCGCGTGAAGAAAAAACAAACATTGTGCGGATGCAGACGATGGATTCCGGATCGATCGAAATTTCATCAAGCTCTTCCGAGCTGGGGAAAGTAAGAGAAGAGATCGATCCTGCCGACTTTAACGGCGAACCGCTGAAAATTTCGTTCAACTCCAAATATATGCTGGATGTGCTGAAAGTGGTGGAAAGTGAGCAGCTGATGATCGCTTTCACTGGCGTCATGAGCCCCATCATCCTGAAACCGCTGGATGACAGTCACAGCTTGTACGTCATATTGCCTTACCGGACGACCAACTAACGAGAGGAAGATCCTAGTGAACCAAGTAGCGATTCGTACGGAATATATTAAGCTTGACCAATTTTTGAAACTGGCTGATTGCATCCCAACCGGAGGTATGGCCAAAGCATTGCTTCAGGACGGACTTGTACGTGTGAATAAAGAGCCTGAGGAACGCCGGGGACGCAAGTTATACCCTGGGGATATCGTTGAGGTGGACGGAGAAGGTTCGTTCGAAGTTGTCGCACAATAAGAAGACCAGTTAGATCCTGCTGCCTCCTGACGGACGGGATAAAAGGGAGGTTACCGCGTGTTTGTAAACAGCATAGATCTGCAGCAATTCCGCAATTATGAACATCTGAGACTCGATTCATTTGGTCCTGTGAATCTTTTGATCGGGCAAAATGCTCAAGGCAAGACCAATCTTGCAGAAGCCATTTTTGTGCTTGCACTCACCAAGAGCCACCGTACATCCCGCGACAAGGAACTGATTCGTTTCGGTGAAGAACGCGCGAGGCTTGCAGCAGAAGTCGACAAAAAGTACGGATCGGTCAAGCTCGAGCTATCTTTGTCGCAACAAGGCAAAAAAGCAAAGATCAACGGACTGGAACAGCGCAAGCTGAGTGATTTTGTCGGAGCGCTTAATGTGGTGATGTTTGCACCGGAAGATCTAGAGATTGTCAAAGGCACACCGGGGGTACGCCGCCGGTTTCTTGACATGGAGATTGGACAGGTGGCTCCAGGCTACCTGTATCATCTGCAGCAATATCAAAAAGTGCTCGTCCAGCGTAACAATCTGCTCAAGCAATTATGGGGGCAGAACGCTTCAGCCCAGACCATGCTTGAGGTGTGGAATGAACAACTGGTGGAGCATGGTGTTAAAATCGTCAAAAAAAGGAAACAATTCATAAAGAAACTTCAAAAGTGGGCAGAAACGATTCATCAGGGCATCACCGGAGGCGGAGAAGTCCTGCGCCTGGCCTACCTTCCTTCCTTCAGCGAAGCCGCTGAGGAAGATGAAGCTGTCTTAATGGACCAATTTATGATAAAATTATCACAAATGAAAGAGCAGGAGATTCGCCGAGGCACAACGCTTAGTGGGCCGCATCGGGATGACCTGTCCTTTTTCATTAACGATCGGGAAGTACAAACGTATGGCTCGCAAGGGCAGCAGCGCACAACGGCGTTGTCCCTTAAACTTGCGGAAATTGAACTGATTCATGAAGAAATCGGAGAATATCCGGTCCTGCTGCTGGACGATGTACTGTCTGAACTGGATCCTTTTCGTCAGACGCAGCTGATCGAAACGTTCCAGAGCAAGGTGCAAACCTTTATTACGGCTACCGGCATCGAGAGTCTGAACGTTGACAAACTCAAAGATGCCAGTATTTATCACGTTCATGCCGGACAGGTTGAACGCTAAGGAGTGAGGGCTTATGTACATTCATCTGGGCGGTGAGAAGATTATCCGTTCTTCCGAATTGGTCGCTATTTTTGATATATCGATTGAAAAATCCTCAAAAATCTCCAAGCAGTATGTCACGCATGCAGAGCAGGAAAAAACAGTGGAGCATATTGGTGAAGAGGAAGCCAAGTCCATTGTCGTGACCAAAAACATTGTGTACTACTCGCCTATTTCCTCAGCTACGCTCAAGAAGCGAGCTCACATTTTTCCTGATCTCTAGCCTATCGGCGGTACGAGTTATTGTACCTTTTGCTGCTTGTCTTTATTTAGATTGCTTACTGGAATTAAGGGAATATGTTCATTTCAGCATGCATTCTTAGTTAACGCATATTTACGATATTGAATCTATAGAAGTAGGTGAAAGGCATGTCTATGAATCAACCGTCATATGGTGCAGATGAAATTCAAGTACTTGAAGGGCTGGAAGCCGTACGTAAACGACCGGGGATGTATATTGGTTCCACCAGTGCCAAAGGTCTGCATCATCTCGTTTGGGAAGTAGTGGACAACAGTATTGACGAAGCACTCGCAGGTTATTGTGACCATATCGAAGTTACTATTCATGAAGATAACAGCGTCACTGTAGTCGATAACGGGCGGGGGATTCCTGTCGGCGAACATGCCAAAATGAAACGTCCTGCGCTTGAGGTTGTAATGACTGTTCTGCATGCGGGCGGTAAATTTGGCGGTGGCGGGTACAAAGTATCCGGTGGTCTACATGGGGTAGGTGTATCTGTCGTCAATGCTCTATCAGCGAAGGTTGTTGTTACAGTTAAGGTTGACGGCCATGTGTATCAACAGGAATACCGTCGCGGTGCTCCGCAGTATGATCTGAAAACGATCGGTACAACGGAGGATACGGGAACAACGGTTACGTTCCATCCGGATCCGGAGATTTTCACGGAAACAAGAGTTTATGACTATGAAACTTTGCTGACCCGTATTCGTGAGCTCGCGTTCCTGAACAAGGGAATTGGCATGACCTTAACCGATGAACGTACAGGTGTAACCAACTCTTTCCTGTATGAGGGCGGTATTATCGAGTATGTCTCCTTCCTGAACCAGAAGCGCGAAGTGCTGCACGAAAACCCGATTTATGTGGAAGGATCAAGAGACAACATTCAGGTTGAAGTTGCATTGCAATACAATGACAGCTACACCGAGAATATTTATTCTTTTGCGAACAACATCAACACACATGAGGGTGGAACGCACGAATCCGGATTCAAGAGTGCCCTTACCCGGATTATCAATGATTATGCACGCAAAGCGGGCGTAATCAAAGACAGCACAGGTAACCTGTCCGGGGATGATGTACGTGAAGGTCTGACAGCGATCATCTCAGTCAAGATCCCTGAACCGCAATTTGAGGGACAGACGAAGACCAAGCTGGGTAACAGTGAAGTGCGCGGAATTGTCGAATCCCTGTTTGCTGAGAAGCTGCAGGAATTCCTGGAAGAGAATCCTTCCGTATCCCGTCGCATTTTGGAAAAAGGACTGCAAGCTGCCCGTGCACGTGAAGCAGCTCGTAAAGCCCGTGAACTGACGCGTCGTAAAGGTGCACTCGAAGTCAGCTCTTTGCCAGGTAAATTGGCCGACTGTTCATCCAAGGATGCTTCAATCAGTGAATTGTACATCGTCGAAGGTGACTCCGCTGGTGGATCAGCGAAGCAAGGACGAGATCGTCATTTCCAAGCGATTTTGCCACTACGTGGTAAGATTCTGAACGTGGAAAAAGCACGCCTTGACCGGATTTTGGGTAATGCGGAGATCAGAGCGATCATTACCGCAATGGGGACCGGGATTGGTGATGACTTCGATATTGCCAAAGCACGTTATCACAAAATCATTTTGATGACGGATGCCGACGTCGATGGCGCCCACATTAGAACATTGCTTCTGACATTCCTCTATCGCTATATGCGTAAAATCATTGAGGCGGGTTATGTATACATTGCCCAACCGCCATTGTTCAAGATTGAGCGCAATAAAGTGATTCGTTATGCTGGTTCCGAGAAGGAACGCGATGAAATTATTGCAACTCTCGGCGAAAATGCGAAGTTCAATATCCAGCGTTATAAAGGTCTCGGTGAGATGAATGCTGGACAATTGTGGGAAACGACGATGGACCCTGAGAGCCGGACCATGCTTCAAGTATCGATCAGCGATGCGATGTTGGCCGATGCCATGTTCGACACCCTGATGGGAGATAATGTTGAACCTCGTCGTGACTTTATTCAGGAAAATGCAAAATACGTGAAAAACCTCGACATCTAACGATATTCGAAGAGGCGCCTGCGAGGGCGCCTCTTTTACATTATGGGGTTATAACATAGAAATTTTAGGCCGGACTCTGGAGTGCCTGTTATCGGTGTGTGCGGCTTTTGGGAGAGGAGGCCTCGACCTTTGGGGAGGTACGAGATGTTTTCCCTTTTTTGGAGGGTAATCTGCCGTACGCTCTCGCATAACGCTTGATCTTCCGGTACGTTTCCTTATCGGGCAACAGGCCAAAAGCATAAATGCCCGGCAATGTGTTAACTTCAATAATCCATGGCCGTCCATCTTCATCCAGTGCGATATCGATACCAATCTCTTTGAGTCTTGGAAATGACTGCTGAAGCTGTACCGCTGTATGAATGCCTAAACGATATAGCTCACTGCGCAGTTGCTGGAACAGATCCTGGTCAAAATGAGGGCGTACCAACTCATTAAAGGTGGCCAATCGTCCGCCGCCATGAATGTTGGTAATGATCTTGCCCGGTGCAGCAACTCTTCCCAGGATACCTGTCGTTTCCCAGTTGCGTTGTAGATTTTTCTGGGTCAGTACCCGCAGGTCAAAAGGTAACCCATCATGTTTCATCAGCGGAATACCTTGCTGAATAATGTAGTCCCGCTCCTGGATACGTTCAGTGAGCGCCAGATCCAGCTCATCGAGGGAATGGAAGTGTTTCTCCTCCGTCCCATATCGAAGTTCATACGTTGTCAGGGGGACTTCAGCAGAGTTCTCGGCACCGACTTCAGCTGCGGAAGGGGAGAGTGGATCAACAGCGTTTTCTGATGTGCTTGCATCGATAATCGGGTGTGGGTCTATACGGATGGTTTTTACACGCATAACACCATTTCCGTAGGTTCCCCGATCCGGTTTGATATAGTTTGACTCGAATAATTCAGTCATCCGTTCCAGGGTCTGGCGATTATATTGTCGTGTTACCGGTATATATCCATTCACATTACGGCTGCGTTGTAACACAGCTGTCTTGGTCCATTTGCTGGAGACACGCTGGATGCCCAAGAGCCATCAGTCCTTTCGTGTTTTAATGGGGTTTATAAGAGTGGCAGACGCGGAGAAATCAAAGGACAAGAGATGATTTCAGTGGTATAATAGAGAAATATGGCGTTTTGTGCGGTTTTGTTGCACAGATGTAGTTTGATCGTAGAACGGGAACGGTCTCAGCCTGAATATACACAGTACAATTGCCGCTTTTTCTAGCATTGTATGTGCAAATGGGGAGGAAGGCAGGGCGAACCCCCAGACTCTCTAAAGTTCCCGGAAGAAAGGCTATTGCCCAGCGGACGTTTAATTGTTTACCTTTTGTGAAAGTAATATAATAAAGAGTAGCGTCCTTGTGCGGTTTTAGCCTTGTTAGGCTCTTCACATATATTAATTTTTGAATGAAAGAATGGAATGTTTGTTGAAGGACAAGAAGGAGGTCCAGCATGGCGGAAGAAATGAACTCGCAGATTAAAGATCGGGATATTGGCGTCGAGATGCGTGAATCGTTTATGGATTATGCGATGAGCATTATTGTGAGCCGTGCCTTACCTGACGTGCGTGACGGATTGAAGCCGGTTCACCGGCGTATTCTGTACGCAATGTCCGAGCTAGGCATGACACCCGATAAACCACATAAAAAATCAGCCAGAATCGTCGGCGAAGTTATCGGTAAGTATCACCCACACGGTGACTCTGCCGTATACGAAACGATGGTACGGATGGCACAGGATTTCTCCCTGCGCTACATGCACGTAGATGGACATGGTAACTTTGGATCGGTGGATGGCGATATGGCAGCAGCCATGCGTTATACGGAAGCCCGGTTGTCCAAGATTGCCATGGAAATGCTTAGAGACATCAACAAGGATACGATCGACTTCCAGCCGAACTATGACGGTGAAGAAAGTGAACCTATCGTTCTGCCAGCTCGTTTCCCTAACTTGCTTGTCAATGGTGTAGGCGGGATTGCGGTAGGTATGGCGACCAACATTCCTCCTCATAACCTGGGAGAGGTTATTGACGGCGTACAGGCCATGATCAAAAATCCGGATATCACTTCCATGGAATTGATGGATTATATTCACGGACCAGACTTCCCAACTTCCGGTTATATTTTGGGACGCTCCGGCATTCGCCAGGCGTATCAGACCGGACGTGGTTCAGTAACGATGCGGGCCAAAACCAACATCGAAGAAAACAACAACAAAGCACGGATTATCGTTACGGAACTTCCTTATCAGGTGAATAAGGCAAGACTCGTTGAGAAGATTGCTGAGTTGGTACGTGATAAAAAGATTGATGGTATTACGGATCTCCGTGATGAGTCTGACCGTAACGGTATGCGGATTGTGATTGAGCTTCGCAGAGATGTGAACCCGGGTGTAGTGCTGAACAATCTGTACAAGCATACAGCGATGCAGTCCACCTTCGGAATTAACATGCTCGCGATTGTAAATAAAGAACCTAAGATTCTGAATCTGCGTGAAGTGTTGTATCACTACTTGCAGCATCAGATTGAGGTTATACGTAGACGTACACAATTCGAACTGAAAAAAGCGGAAGCACGTGCACACATTCTGGAGGGCTTGCGTATCGCGCTGGATCACATCGACGAAATTATTGCGTTGATTCGTTCATCCAGCAATACAGATGCAGCCAGAGAAGGTCTGATCGAGCGTTTCTCACTCAGTCATGATCAGGCTCAAGCTATCCTCGATATGCGTCTGCAACGCCTGACAGGTCTGGAACGTGAGCGCATCGAAAATGAGTATAACGAACTGATGGTCAAAATTAAGGAATATCGTGAAATTTTGGCCAACGAGCACCTGGTGCTCGAAATTATCAGCACGGAGCTGCAAGAAATCCGTGATCGCTTCAGCGATGATCGTCGTACCGAAATCACTGTAGGTGAAGAGAGCATTCTGGACGAGGATCTGATTCCGCGTGAAGAGGTTATCATCACCATTACCCATACAGGCTATGTGAAACGTCTGCCGGTATCGACATACCGCAGTCAGAAGCGTGGCGGCCGTGGGGTTGTGGGAATGGACACCAAAGATACTGACTTTGTTGAACATCTATTTGTGACCAATTCCCATAATTACCTCATGTTCTTTACCGACAAAGGTAAAGTGTACCGTCTCAAAGCTTATGAGATTCCAGAGCTTGGACGTACAGCACGGGGAACGCCGATTATCAACCTGATTCAGATCGAGCAGGGTGAATCGGTCAACGCCGTAATTCCGGTTCAGGAATTCGAAAGTGACAAGTATCTGTTCTTTGCTACCCGTCAAGGGGTTGTGAAGAAGACACCACTTGAGGATTACACGAACATTCGCAAAGGCGGTCTGATCGGAATTTCCCTGCGTGATGATGATGCCCTTATTGATGTTAAGCTGACAGACGGACAGCAAGAGATCATTATGGGTACAGCTCACGGGATGTCCATCCGATTCTCGGAAGGAAATGTTCGTTCCATGGGACGGAGTGCAACCGGGGTTAAAGGGATCACACTGGATGAGCAGGATGTCGTAATCGGTATGGACGTTGTTGATCAGGAACTGGATGTTCTGATTGTTACAGCCAAAGGTTACGGTAAACGTACCCCTGTCAGTGATTATCGGATGCAGACTCGTGGCGGTAAAGGGATTAAAACCATTAACGTCACAGATAAGAACGGTGCGGTAGTCAGTCTGAAAATGGTTAAGACGGAAGAAGATCTGATGATCATCACTTCCAGTGGTACATTAATCCGGATGAGTATGGAAGGCATATCCACGATGGGTCGATACACGCAAGGCGTGAAGCTGATTCATATTCGGGATGAAGATGCCGTAGCTACAGTCAGCCGAATTGACAAGAATGAGGAAGAACCAGACGACGAAGAATTGCTTGAAGGCGCAGAAGCTGCTGATTCTGAAGGTTCAGAGTCAACTCTGGATGAAGGCGCGGTTTCCGATGCTGAAGTTGAGGGCGATGATTCAGGTTCCGAAGCATAGGATCAATTTTCTATAACGAAAATCATTGCATGATTGCAGTGAAGTTGGAGGGCTCCCATATGGGGGCCCTTTGTTATTTTCACAGCTCCAGGACCATTCTCCTCGAAATCTGGGATGTACAGCCTGATTTTTGGGTAATATAATGGGAATTAACGTGAAAAACCGGGACTATGGTCTTGTTATCATTATAGAAGAACGATGAGTGAGGGGAATAAACATGGGATTAATCACCCTGTCTGAAGTTAAACCAGGACTTAAACTGGGGAATGACGTGCAAACGCTTCGTGGCAATGTGCTGTTTCAGAAGGGCAAAGTCATTTTGCCCAAAGATGTGGAAGTACTCAGAGCCTTTATGATTCATCAAGTGGACATCGAGCAAGAGAGAACAGGGACAAGCACTACAGGTTCTAAGGCCTCATCCGCATCTTCAGGCCATGCAGGTAATGAGAAGAACGGAGAACGGGCAGGGAAAGGCAGCAGCGCACCCTCCGCACCCGCAGTAACATCTCTGCATGAAGAGTATGAAAAGATGGTTGGACTGACCAAAAACGCTTTTCTATCCTCCCTGGCGGCTGAATTACCTGTATATGAGTTGCGTACACAGCTGGAAGCATTGTTTGTTCATCTCAAACAGTATAATGTGCTTACCTTCAGTCCACGAGTGATGCAAGAACATGATTATGTGTATCACCATGCCGTCTTGAGTGCCATTACATCTTATCAGTTGGCACAGTGGATGGATCTGCCGTCCAAAGACTGGATGCAGGTAGCTTTTGCAGGATTGTTCCATGATATTGGTAATAGCAAAGTGGATCCACAGATTCTCCATAAACCCTCTACGTTAACTGCATCAGAGCAGGCAGAGATCCAACAGCATACGAAATATGGCTATCAGGTGCTGAAACAGGCGAAGGCCATCAATGAGGGAGCTAGACTTGCAGCATTGCAGCATCATGAAAAAGTGGATGGGTCGGGTTACCCGCTTCAGCTCAGCGGCACGCAGATTCATATCTATGCCAAAATTGTAGCTATCGCTGATATCTTCCACGCTATGACTCTGGAGAAGATCTATCGCAAGGCGCAGTCACCGTACTTGGTACTTGAACAAATACAGAGTGAGGCTTTTGGCAAATTGGATCCTGCCATCGTGAATGTATTCGTCCAGCGCTCCACACAGATCCATAACGGTATCCGAGTGAAGCTTAGCAATAATCAAATTGGTGAGATCATATTCTCAGATCGGGATCATCCTACACGGCCGATGGTATCGGTAGAGGGAACAATCATCAATCTGATGCAGCAAAGGCAGCTACATATCCAGGAAGTCATTGGGTAGCTTAATCTTTAATTCATATATAAGAACAGGGCCTTTCCAATATGGAGAGGCTTTTTTATTAAACTTAATGTAGAGTATGAGAATAGCATGTATAGGTGGAGAGATATTCTTACGCGACTTAAACAGTGTAATGTATATATGATCAGCCTAATATGGGAGTCATATTAGAGGGAGTGTAGAAAGATATAACTTTATTGAAAATAAAGCTTGCATTACAAATATGTACATGGTATATTCTAATTCCGGCCAAGAAAACACGAGAAACACAGTGCAGCAAGCGAATGAAATAAGCTTCGAAAGAAACTTAAAAAAAGAGCTTGCAAAGTTGGTTCGGATGTGATAAGATATAAAAGTTGCTGAGGTGAACAACGCCCGGCAGTGAAACAAGTTTGATCTTTGAAAACTGAACAACGAGTGAGTAACGATCTTGCTTGCAAGATCGACGCTGAGAAATCGGTACAAGCCTTCGGGCTGTATGATTTGGAAGCAAAATAAATGAGATTTTTAATCTCGTCAGTTTCAAAATGAGCTTATCGCTCTTTTCAATACTTTATTGGAGAGTTTGATCCTGGCTCAGGACGAACGCTGGCGGCATGCCTAATACA